>NZ_JAIWNC010000018.1 GCF_020216025.1 Jidongwangia harbinensis
ACCCAACCACCCAAACACCAACACACCGCCGACGAGGAACTCGCCCTACAACACTGACCACCCAACGACACGAACAACATCCGGGACGGGCCCCACGCCCGTCCCGGACCTCTTCATACCCCCCACCGCTCCGCGGCGGGTGAGCCGCGCCGCCGGGGCGGCCGGGACGAGTCAGCGCACCGCGGTGTCCTCCCCGGCGGTGAGCCGCGCGACCGGGGCCGGCGGGGCCGCGGCCGGGAGGTCGACCCGAAGCAGCGCGCCACCGCGCATGGACCGGGCGACGGCGGCCCGGCCGCCGTGGGCATCGACGACCCGCTGCACGATCGACAGCCCCAGGCCGGATCCCGGCAACGCCCGGGCGCTGTCCGCACGGTAGAACCGGTCGAACACCCGCGGTACGTCGGCGGCGTCGATGCCCGGCCCGGCGTCGTCGACCTCGAGCACCGCCGACGCGCCCTCGGCACGGAGCCGGATCTGGACCGGCTGGTCCGCGGGGGACCACTTGCCGGCGTTGTCGATGAGGTTGAGCACCGCCCGCTGGAGCGCCGCCGGACGCCCGCTCACCCACACGGACGTGACGTCGAGCGCGATCTCGATGTCGGGCACCCGGGAACGCGCCCGGGTCGTGGCGGCCACCACCACGTCGGCGAGGTCGAGCAGCTCGGTGCTCTCGTTGCTGACGTCACCGCGCGCCAGGTCGGTCAACTCGGCGGCAAGGGTGCTCAACTCGGCCGCCTGGGCGCCGAGATCGTTGAGCAGCCGGGTCCGGCTCTCCGCCGGCAGTGCGCTGTCCAGGGTGCCCCGCCGATCGAGCCGGATCAGCAGCTCGACGTTGAGGCGCAGGCTGGTGAGCGGGGTCTTCAACTCGTGGGCGGCATCCTCGGCGAGCAGCCGCTGGGCCCGACGGGAGTCCCGGAGCGCGGCGAGCATGTCGTTGATCGACTGGATCAGCCGCCGGATCTCCCCACCACCCTCGTCCGGGATGTCGGCGTCGAGATCCTGGGTGTGCGCGACCCGTACCGCGGCGGCGGTCAGCCGGTCGATCGGTGCCAGCGCGGCCCGCGCCACGGTCCGCCCGACAAGGGCGCCGCCGACCACGCAGAGCAGCCCGATCAGCAGCATGCCAAACCCGAACTGGTTGATCGGGCTGTCGTCGGCGAGGTCGGCCACCTGGACCGCGCCGTCGCCCGCCCGCAGTGTGTAGATGCGGTAGCCGTCGTTCCAGTCGGTCGACTCCAGCAGGTCGGTCGACAGGCCCTGCGCCACGCGCCCGGCGTCCTCGCTGAGCGGGGGCAGCGCGGGTTGGCCGGCCGGCGTCCGGGTCGAGCCGTCGGGCAGGATGACCCGCACCAGCCGACCGGATCCCGGATACGGCGACAGCTGGACCTGCGCCAGACCGGCGCGCTCCGCGCTCGTCGCCAGGACGCGGGAGTCGGCGCGCAACTGATCCTCGGCGGTGTCCCGCAGCTTCCGCTCCATCAGGTCGCTGGCCACCTGGAAGGCCAGGAACACGCTGACCGCGATGGCCGTCGCCGCGATCACCGTCAGCCGGGTCCGCAGGGACTGCCGCCGCCACCATCGGAACGGCCAGCGCGTTTCCCGGCGGGCGGGCCCGCTCACGGAGGAGTCTCCCGCAACGTGTATCCCAGGCCGCGCAGTGTGTAGATCAATCGTGGCTCACCCTCGGCCTCCATCTTGCGGCGCAGGTAGCTCACGTACACCTGGAGGTTGTTGGCGGTGGTGCTCATGTCGAAGCCCCAGATCGCCTCGAACAGCGCGTCGCGGGTCAGGACCCGCGTCGCGTTACGCACGAGAACCTGCAGTAGGGAGAACTCGGTCCGGGTCAGGTACAGCGGCCGCTCGCCCCGCCACGCCTCGAAACGGTCAGGATCGAGGCGGACGTCGGCGTACGACAGGATCTGCGACTCTCCGTCGATCGGCGTGCGCCGGCGCAGCAGCGCCCGTACCCGGGCCAGCAGTTCCTCCGTGGCGAACGGCTTGGGCAGATAGTCGTCGGCGCCCGCGTCCAGCCCGGCGACCCGGTCGGAGACCTGATCCCGGGCGGTCAGCATGAGCACCGGCAGATCCCGGCCCGCCGCCCGCAACCGCCGGCAGGTCTCCAGCCCGCCGAGGCGGGGCATCATCACGTCGAGGATCAGCAGATCCAACGTGTCACCGCCGGCCCCACTGACCCCGTCGAGCACGGCGAGACCGTTGGCGACGGTGCTGGTGTCGTACCCCTCGACCTGGAGCACCCGCTCCAGCGACTCACGGATGGCCGCCTCGTCATCCGCGATCATGATCCGCACGCCGGCCCGCCCCCCTCCAGTCGATGCTTTTGCCGCTCATTCTCGCCGATCAACCTGAGGCCAGGATTAGAGCCGTCGCCGCTGTGATGCCCGCGAGGGGTGGCATTCCGACATCTGACGTTGCCAGTAGATCTTGCCGGATCGGGCCATCGCCGACGGCAGAATCCTGATCTGGTACGCCGTCCAGGGCCGGCCGGCGAGCGGCGCCAACCTCGTCGCCGTCCGGCTTGGTGCCGACGGACGGTCTGACCTGGGCCGGCTACACCGCCGACGACGACATCGCCGGTTTCCTCACGGACTTCGGCGATCTGGAGCACCAGGCGCGGTACTGACCTGCGAACCATATGCCTGCTGCCGCCGTGGCCGGAAAGAGCGCCGGGACGCAGTGTCGGCAAGGCATTCCGTTCGGCCCGCCGTGCTACAGCGATGTCGCCGGCGGATCGTATTTCGGCTGGTAGAGCGCCATCTCGGCGCCCTTCGCCGGCAACTCGGCCATGGTCGCGTCGAGGTCGTCACACATCAGCGAGACGTCGAACCGCTGATCGGTGGAGCCGACGGCCCCTTCCCGCCGCTTCGACGTCGTGGGCGTAGATGAGGGTGTGCACCGTGGTGATCACACGGGTCGTCGTATCGATCGGATGGTCCGCCCAGACAGCCTTGACACGATCTCTGCGCACCTGCGCGTCACGGGTGCCGGGGCATGGCAAGAACAATCGAAAGACGGCCTTCTTGCCATCACCCCGGGTCGGGGCGTCCGATGAGGACATGACGTCGACAGACAGCGCTGAACACCCCGGCTCCACGGGCAGCCCGGTGATGCTCGCCCTGCACCAGACCGTCCTCGGCGGCCCCGAGGTCCTGCGGCTGACCGAGCTTGCGCGGCCTGCGCCCGGCCCGGGCGAGATCCTGGTCGCCGTGCACGCGGCCGGGCTGAATCCGACGGACTTCAAACACCGCGCCCACCCCATCTTCCTGCCGCCACCGCCGATGACCCTGGGGTGGGACGTCTCCGGCACCGTGGTCGAGACCGGCATCGGCGTCACCCTGTTCCGCCCCGGTGACGAGGTCTTCGGCATGCTGCCTTACCCCCACGGCGCCGGTTCCCATGCGGAGTACGTGACCGGTCCCACCCGCGCCTTCGCGGCCAAGCCCGCCGGTATCGACCACGTCCAGGCGGCCGCTCTGCCGCTGGCCGCGCTCACCGCCTGGCAGGCTCTTGTCGACACTGCGGACCTGCGGGCGGGGCAACGGGTGCTGATCCACGCCGCGGCCGGCGGTGTCGGCCATCTCGCGGTGCAGATCGCCAAGGAGCGCGGCGCGCACGTCACCGGGACCGCGAGTGCCGCCAAACATGACTTCCTGCGCGAGATCGGTGCGGATGCCTGCATCGACTACCGCACGGAGGACTTCACCGACACCGAACAGCGGTACGACGTCGTCCTCGACCCCCTCGGCGGGGACACCGCGACCCGTTCGGTGCGTGTGCTCCGTCCCGGTGGGATCCTGGTGTCCCTGGTGCCGGGCGCCGAAGACACCCCGGCCGCCGCGGAGAGGGCGCAGGTCCGCGCCGTCATCATGCTTGTCGAGCACGACCAGGCCGGAATCCGCGCCATCGCCCGGCTCGCTGACCGGGGAATGCTCCGCGCGCACGTCTCCAGCACCTTCCCCCTCGCCGAAGGCGCCCGGGCGCACGCCCTGGGCGAGACCGGACACACCACGGGCAAGGTGGTCATCACCGTGCGCTGAGCCCCGAGGCCGGACCATCGCCCCATACCCGGGCGCGGTGCGAAGCCCAGTCTTCTAGCTGGAACTCGGCGGTCCGGGAAGTGACTTCTCCGAAGAGCCGGCCTTGCGGTTCGGACCGGCCAGCACGGGACTTCTGCTCGGCCGGACGACTGTGGCCAGCGCCGTCACATCGTCGCCCGGCTCACCTGTTACCCGGCCGGCGAGGCCGTACCCAGCCACAAGGGCGTGCTCGGCGACTGGACCACCCTGGTCTACAAGGACGCCGGCAAAGCCGGCCGGCGCGTGGTCCCGCGACCCGACCACGTTCATCGACCAGCTTGGCGGCAAGATGCGCGACGAGCTCGCCGCGCTCGACACCGGCCTGCCGGAGCTGGCCTGGCCGGAGGTCGCCGACCGGGGCAGGAACGGTGCGATCAGCTCACCGACGCCGACCGGCGCGGCTTGACCCCGGTGTTTTGGACGCATGTCGCCCGTACGGGCAGGTGAAGCTGGACGTGAGTAGCCGTCTGTCGCTGCGTATCTGACGAGTAACGCCGATGGCCTCGGTGGGGTGCACCCGGTCCTCTTCCGCCTCGGTGTCGGAGGTGTCGGGCAAGGTGATGGCCGGTCGGTGGTGCTTACGCCGTGCGGGTGGCGGTGAAGGGGATCGTCATCATCGCCGCTTTCGCTTTGCCGGACATGGTGTTGTTCTCCACCGTGGCCGTGCACGTGATCTTCATTTTGAAGGGCGAGGTGAGGTGGGCGGTGTAGGTGAGTTCGCCGTTGTCGATGCGGCCGTCCTGGATCGGGGTGCCGTCGTAGGTGCCGGTGACCGCGGACCCGTCGGTGGTCAGGATCAGGGGCGCGGTGCGTTCGCCGCTGCCGGTGGTGAAGGTCATGGTCCAGGTGCCGACGATGGTGTTCATGTCAGTGGTGCCTTCCTCGGTGGGGTTGGAGCCGGGGATCTGGTCGACGGTGGCGACCCACCGGGTCAGCGCGTCGGTCAGCGTCGTGGGCTTGAAGGGGGTCGCGGTCGGCTTGACCCAGGCGACGTAGCCGTCGGGGCGCACGAGGGCGGCTTCGAAGGGTGGGATGTCGCCGAAGACGGGGACGTGCCAGAGGCCGCCGCGTTCGTCGGGCGCGTACTCGGCGGTCACGTGCTTGATCCGGCCGGCCCAGGGGGCGAGGGTGTCGGCGATGCCGTCGACGCCAAGATCGATCAGGACCGGACGCGCGTCGTGCAGCAGGGCGAAGACGTCGGTGCCGCCGGTGAGGGCCAGATCGGGCATGCGTCGCCCGAGCAGGGGGTGGTACTCGCCGAGCGGGTAGCGCAGCGCCAGGCCGCTGAGCCCACCGGCGAGTTGCAGGGTGGCCTCCGGTGCCGCGAACAGGTCGCTGAAGATCTCCCGGACGGCTTCGCGGCGGCGGCCGGGCTTGAGGACTTCGGTCTGCGCCATCGACCACTTGAGGGCGTCGGCGCCGGCCGGGTGCCGTTCGTCGTGGTAGGTGTCGAGCAGGCTGTCGGGTGCGTCGCCGCGCAGGACGGCGGCCAGCTTCCAGCCGAGGTTCACCGCGTCCTGGATGCCGAGGTTCAGGCCCTGGCCGCCGACGGGGGTGTGGATGTGGGCGGCGTCGCCGGCGAGGAAGACCCGGTTGTCCCGGTACGTGGCGGCGTGGCGGTAGCCGTCGGACCAGCGCGACATCCAGCGCGCCCCCCGCAGGCCGTAGTCGGTGCCGAAGGCATAGATCATCGCCTCGCGGATCTCGTCGAGGGTGGTCGGCTGGTCGGGGTCCTGCGGCGGTGTCTGGCGCATCACCGACAGCCGGATCCACTCCGGCTCGGCGCGCGAGATCTGGTAGAAGCCGACCCGGTCGTTGTAGCCGAACCCCTGGTCCGGCGGACAGGCGAGGTCAAGGTCACCGACCACCCACCAGGTCTCGCCGGGCAGGCCGGGGAAGTCGATGCCGCTGCTCTTACGGACGGTGCTGCGTCCGCCGTCGCAGCCGATCAGGTAGGCCGTGTGGATCTGTTCGGGTCGGCCCGCCGAGAGCAGCTGCACCTCGACGCCGTCCCGGTCCTGCTTGATGCCGGTCACCTCGGTGGACCACTGGATCCGCGTGCCGAGTTCGACGGCGCGCTCGGCGAGGATCCGCTCAGTCTGGTGCTGAGGCAGGATCAAGGCGTCCGGCCAGTCCGGGTCGATGCTCTGCGGGTCGAGCAGGATGCCGGAGAACATGACGCCGGACAGCGGCTTGCCCACGGCGCGGAACGTGTCGGCCAGGCCCCGTTGGGCGAGGACCTCCATGCTGCGCGCGTTGATACCGGGGCCGCGTGACTCACCGACCGTGCCGGCCGGCCGGCGCTCCACGACGAGCACCTCGACGCCGCCGAGCCGCAGTTCGGTGGCGAGCATCAGGCCGACCGGGCCGGCGCCGGCGATGACCACCTGGGCAGTGTTGTTCATATCGGTCACCCTTCGATTGCCGTCCAACTAAATAGGATCCGATGCAACCGTAACAAGCATAGGATGCAATGTAAAGTCAGGAACATGACTTCACGTACGCCCAAGGCGTCGCCGAGCCTGTCCCAGTCGATGAATCGGGTAGCCCGTGCACTGGCCCGGCACGGCGATGCGGCACTCACGCCTCTGGGGTTGCGGTTCGCCCAGATCCCGGTGTTCGCGCTGCTGAAGAGGCGCACCGGGATGACCCAGAAGGCGCTGGCCGAGGCGACCGGCATCGAACAGTCTTCCATGGCCCAGTTACTCGCGCGCATGGAACGCGACGGGCTGATCGTTTACCAGCCGCACCCCACGGACGCGCGCAGCCGCACGATCGTCCTTACTGACCCCGACGACCCCCGGATCGGCGAGGGCAGGAACCGGCTGACGGACCTCGAGCGCCGGGCCGTCGCGGGACTCAGTGAGGAGGAGGTGGAAACGCTCACGGCGCTGCTCGCCCGCGTGCTGGAGAACCTGGAACGCTGACCCAGCGATTTACATCGGGTCGCTCGCTCCTGCTGACCGTCGCCCCCGGCGGCGAGGCGGCCACAACACCCACGACGGCGTTCCCATCCACGACGGACGCGCGTCGTCGGCAACGAGCTCACCTACACCGCCCGGCTCAGCCCTTCGCGATCGGGATAAGCGCCAAGGCGACAGTCACAGGCGACACCATGACCAGTGCATTTGGTGGCCTTGCTGGCCACAACCCGTCGGCTCGGGCCACGATTCTGACCAATCACCTAAGCTTCGCGTTTAGCGTCTGAGTTGGGTTCAGTCGCTCCATGGAGGGACTGGCATGGAACGGCCACCTGACCACTCTGAGGAGGGGCGAATCTTTTCGGGAGGTTCAGGTGGCCGTTGTTCGTAGTGTCGCGCAGGCCGGGTGGCCTGGCCAGGGTGAACTGCGCCGGTTCCGTGGCGAGGTGTGCGACTGTTTCACTGCTCGGCCGGACGCGTTGTTCGATCTGATCGATGGGCTATGCACGCCGATCTGAACACCCACCCGCACCGGCCGCCGCCCGCACCACGAAGTCTCACGCCGAATCCGACACACGGCGAAAAGGTCACGCCGAACGGCATGCGAGTCGTGCCGCAACGCAGCGATGGCGGCGGTAACGGTCATCGGCATCCCCTCAGTCGGTCATCCGTAGCCGGTGGGCCACCGAACGGATCCTGCGTCCGGCAGGTGGGCGGTCGAGCGGACGTTCTCCTGGATCACCGGTGCCGACGCACCGCGATTACGACGGCTCCGCAGCATCACGCTGCGACGGTTCAAATGGGGCCATGATCATCATGATGCCCCCGCCGGCTAGCCCGCCGCCACCACACCTGAAACCCTTATTTACCAGGGTCTGAGCGCCGCATTAACGGTCGCCTAAGGTTCGCTCGGTACGAAGTATGCATCAGTTAAGCGATGCAACTCGCATGAGGAGCTGTTGATGACAGTCAATGCACGGCCGTCTGGGAAAGTATGGAAATTCGGGGCGGCCACCATGGCGCTGGTGACGGCGTTCGCTGTCGCCGCCTGCGGGTCGGATGCCGACAACAGTGCGGCGCCCGCCGCGCCCCCCGCGGGTGTCTCGCACGGCGCGCACGCGGGCGCGTCGGTGGGTCCACCGCTGCCGCTGCGCGCCGGTGAGCGGTTTCTCGACCTGAAGATGGCCGAGGCATACACGCCCGCTCCGCCGGATGGTAGCGGCACGGACGAGTACCGGTGCCAGGTGATCGATCCGGGCCTGACCAAGGCGGCGTTCCTGACCGGGACCCAGGTCATGCCGGAGAACCTCGACATCGCGCACCACGCCCTCGTGTACGCGGTGCGGCCGGGCAAAGCTGCCCTGGTGCGCGAGCAGGACGCGAAGGTCCCCGGCCCCGGCTGGCAGTGTTTCGGTGGAACCGGCGTGGAGGGCGCCGACGTGGAGGGCGACGGCGAACCGGGCGCGATGTGGGTGGACACCTGGGCGCCGGGTGCCACGGAGGCGCTGCTCGACCAGGACGCCGGTTTCAAGCTGGAGCCGGGCACCCTGATCATCTTCCAGATGCACTACAACCTGTTGACGACCGACGGCAAGCCGGCCGGGCCGGACCGCTCCGCGTTGCGGCTGCGGCTGACCGACGGCACGCCGCAGACCCGGGAACTCGACACATACCCGCTCGACGCGCCGACGGAGCTGCCCTGCGCCGCCGACGAGTCGGGCCCGCTCTGCGACCGGGCGGCCTCGATCGCCGACGTGACGAAGCGGTTCGGGGCGGAGACCGGCGAAACCGCGGATCGTCAGGTGGAGGAGTGCGGCCAGAGCGCACCGAAGCCCGGTAACACCCAGACCTGCGACCACGAGGTGGAGGAACCGATGACGGTGTTCGCCGGTTTCGGGCACATGCACTGGCTTGGGCGATCCATCAAGGTCGAACTCAACCCGGGCACGCCGAGGGCCGAGGTCCTGCTGGACGTGCCGCAGTTTGACTTCGACAACCAGCGGCTACAGAAGCTGCCGTCGCCGGTGGAGGTCGGCCCCGGCGACACGCTGCGGGTGACCTGCACGCACGACGCGGGGCTGCGCAAACAGCTGCCGCAGCTGAAGAAGCTGCCGCCGCGCTACGTGGTGTGGGGCGACGGCACCAGCGACGAGATGTGCGCGGGCATCATGAGGGTCTCCCCCCGCAAGTCCTGACGAAGCGTCGAACCTGTGTGGGATCCCTGAGGTCAACGAGCTGAGCTCCCATACGTCCGCACTGAACTCACACCCGTGCGGCGTCGTGGCGGTCGGACGGGCGGTGACGTGGGGCGGCAGCACGCTGACCGGGCCGCGGAGCACCGACCGCGAACCCGGCGGCCAGGCGGGTCAGGTGTCACCGTTACGCCGGTGAGCCAGAGCGAGCAGTGCTTGCCGGCCGGGCTCCAGGCGCCGCCAGCGGGATCGTCGCTCTTCCCGACGCCGCCGAGCCAACCCCGTCCGTGACGCCCGATGGCAGCGTGCGGCTGAGACGTGTGCCGGGCAGGACATCGCCGCGCGCCCTCGGCGGCGCCGGTGCGACCACGACTCAGGTCGGCGTAGAGCGATCGGAACCATTCCGCCCGGAAGCGACGACCAACAGTCCGTAGAACTCAGTCCAGATCGACTGGGTGTCCACGAGGGAGGCCGGACGTCACCGGAAGTGGCGATCTCGGTGCCCACCACCACCCACCCTTGCCGCGAAGGAATGGATGCCATGCCTGCTGTTCTCACGCCCCGCGCCGCGAAGGCGGCGACTCTCCCCGGCTTCGGACGTGCTGCCCTCGCGCTGACCGTCGTTGCCACACTTGTCGGCGCGGGTACGCCCCCCGCACCCGCGGCCGGGCCGTCCCCTGATTCCACCATGCGCGACGTCGCCAGGCAGGTGCTGGACAGCGGGGTGCCCGGATATGCCGCACGAGTCGACGACGGCCGACGGATTGCCGTCACCGCCGCGGGGGTGGCGGACCGGGCCACCGGACGACCGATGACCGGCCGCGATCAATTCGAGATCGGCAGCGTCACGAAGGCATTCACCGCAACGCTCGTGCTGCAACAGGTCGACCGCGGCCGAGTCGACCTCGACGCTCCCATCGATCGTTACCTGCCAGGCGTCGTGCCCGGCGGCGGCGAGATCACGGTGCGGATGCTGCTCAACCACACCAGCGGCCTGTTCCAGTACGTCGCTGATCCCGGCTACTTCGTCCGGATGGAACAAGACCCATATCACGTTGCCACCGAGCGGGAACTACTCGACATTGCCTTCGCCCATGGGCCCGAGTTCCCACCCGGGCAAGGCTGGAGCTACTCCAACACCAACTACGTCCTGCTCGGCATGCTGCTGCGGGAGGTGACCGGCAGGACCATGCCTGACCTCGTTCGCCGGCACATCGCCGTCCCTCTCGGCCTCACGCGTACCTACTACCCCGACCCGAACGCCAGAAGTACCGGCCCCGGGTACGCCCACGGCTATTCCGTCTCGTTCGGCGATCCCACTCCCACCTACGTAGACGTGTCCGACCGGCCGCTAGGCGGTTGGGCCGGAGCCGGCGGCGCAATCATCTCCACCCCTGACGATGTGTCCCGCTTCCTGTCCGGGGTGCTGCAAGGCAGGTTGTTCTCACCGGCGGCGCTGACACAGATGAAGACCACAGTCCCACTCCCGGACGAAGTCGGCGTTCAGGGCGGCTACGGCCTCGGCCTGTTCCGCCTCGACACGGCGTGCGGCATCGTCTGGGCCCACGCCGGCACCACCAGAGGCCATCAGACCAGAGCCACCGCCACCGAGGACGGCAAACGCACCGCCGTCGCCGATATCACCGCCACACCCGGCATCACCGCGACACCCGGAGGCCAAACCCGCTACGCCCAGGTCGTATCCGCCGCCGACACCGCTCTCACCTGCCGGATGCTCAATCGCCCGGTTCCCCCCACCGTGACTCGATCCCTCATCAACTGAACCGCGAACTACGAGTCCGGCTGGGCCGCGATCACCGCGGTGGCCCAAAACTCGGCGTCGGTACCGCGGAGACGCTACGGAAATGGGTCCGCGAGGCCGAGGTTGACCGCGGGCAGTGGGCCGGAGCCAGCACTGATGAGTCCGCGGAGTTGAAGCGGCTGCGCCGCGAGAACGCACTCACGCAGTTCGGGTGGCCGATCGCGTCCAGCACCTACCGCGCCGTCTGCCGGTGGCTGCCATCGGCCAGGGCCCGCCGCGACGCCTGGCTGAGCGAGCAGATCCGCCGGGTCCACGCAGCCAACTACGGCGTCTACGGCGCTCGCAAAGTGTGGCCAGCGCTCAACCGTGAAGGCATCGAGGTGCCCCGGTGCACCCGTCGAACGGCTCATGCGCGAGGTTGGCCTGCGCGGTGTCGTGCCCGGCCGCACCCGCCGGACCACCATCGCCGACCAACACGCCACCCGGCCGGCGGACCTGGTCCAGCGCCGGTTCAACGCCGACCGGCCGAATCGATTGTGGGTCGCTGATTTCACCTACGTGCCGACCTGGTCCGGGATGTCTACGTCGCGTTCGTCATCGACGTGTACTCCCGCCGCATCCTCGGCTGGCGCGCCCCGACCGGCATGAAGACCGCCCTCGTGCTGGACGCCCTCGAGATGGCGATCTGGCCGGGCCGACACGGCGCCACCGATCTGAGCGGGCTGATCCACCATCACGACGCCGGTAGCGCAATATACGTCCATCGCCTTCACCGAACGCCTCGCCGCAGCCGGCGTCGACGCGGCGGTCGGCACCGTCGCGGACGCCTACGACAGTGCTCTGGCAGAGTTCACATCGGGCTGTTCAAGACCGAACTGATCAATTGACGAGGACCGTGGAAGACCTGCGACCAGGTCGAGATCGCCACCCTGGAGTACGTCGACCAGTACAACGACCGCCGCCCGCACAGCGGCGCCGCGGACCTGCCCGCCACCGCCACAAACAAACCAAAGCGATCAACGACCCCGAGGCCACGACGCATGAGTTGAGATCGAGCTAGTACTGGCCCCAGACCGCCGTGGCGCCCGAGTCGCCAGTCCGGTAAACGTAATAGCCGGTGACCGCGGCCAGCGCCACCATCACCACGGCCAGCCCCAGGTCGGCCACCCGCGGCAGCGAACCGGGCCGGCGCTGAGTGGTCAGGACTAGGACCAGCGTTACCACGCCCAGGGCCAGCGAGAACCAGAACGTACTCGTGCCGAAGCCCATGTGGTCGTTGATGATCTCCGCGCCGCGCCCCTTGAGTCCCTGCTCGAGCAGCCGCTCATGCAGTTTGTTGCCGGACAGCACGGTGACCAGCGCGCTGATCGGCGCTATCACGGCCAGTAGCAGAACCGCCCAACCGATCTTGGCGCGCCACCGTCCGACCAGGGCGTATACGAAGGCACCGAACGCCAGCAGCGGCACTAACACGACGGCGGCATGCAGCACGAGAGCGTGCACCGGCAGGCCGTTCACCTGGTCGAACACGGAGCGCCTCCTTGATCATGGACCGGGCGACCGACCGAGAGCCGGCCAGGCGCCGAACAGGGCTGCCAAGCGACCGGCCGCGCTTCCCCGGACGGCTCTGCGTTGACTGCCATCAACGGCCCCCGTACATACGGGTTACATGGCTTATCTAATGCTTACTTCGTACTGAGCGAACCTGAGACGACCGTTAATACGGCGCTCAGGCCGGTTGGCCGAACCAGGTACCGTCGATCACCGACCGCGCGGAGTAACTTAAATGCGCGCTGGTGCCGTTTCTCGGCGTCTGAGTGCCTCCCGACGGCGCCATGCCAGGAAGCCGAGGTTGGTGAGCGCTTCGGCCTCGCCAGCGAGGTCGCCGGCGGCACGGGCAACACGTGTCGGCGTACGGGTTCCGATGGCTCTGGCAAGATCTTCGTGGCAGGAGATCACTTGAACGGGGAATTGCGACAAACGCGGCCTCCGGGCGATCCTGTCGATATGTAATGTTGAACTCTCTGAACTGCTTCCCCATCTGGCCACCGTCATGGTCACCTCGGTCGACACGGCCGGTCCTGTAGTAGTCGTTCGCGCCCGCCGCTCGCCGAGAAGGCGTCTGCCTGCATTGGTGGCAGCAGGGAGAGGTCTGGATCCACAGGAGATATACGCGCCGTCTGGCCGACACCGCGATCGGTGGCCGACCTGCTCGCATCGAGCTGCAGGTTCGCCGTCTGTACTGCCCCAGCTAAGGTCGATGATCGCGTCCGCGTTCTGACGGCGACGAGGGACGGTTCGAGGAGTACCTCGTCGGCGAATTCGCCGCATCGATCCTGCTGCCCGCCGCCGTTCTGACACTTGCGCTAAGGCGATGCCCGATCCTCGGGCGTAGCCAGACCTCAGATCGACACATAGTGTCAGCGAATGGAGACCACGAGTAGTGAGTGGATCTCGCTGCCGGACGCTGGTGATGGTCGTAGTCGACACCGTACCGACCCGAGCCGTCCGGTGTGGACGTTGTGCGGCCGGCAGCTGCCGGCCGCAAAGCAGCCCGCACCTCGGGAACAAGCCGGCTTCCCCTGCGCGCGATGTTCGGCTCGGTTCACCGCCCTCGCTCGGATCGGGATGGCGCCGATGAACGCACCGGCTTCCCGACTACCGCGTCAACGCACGCCGTCACGCAAGACAGCCCGTGTCGAACGCCGGTCAGTGGCACGCACTCGGACACGCGAACGCAACCCGAGCCCGCCGATCGACCCGCCTCGGCGGCCAACCATCGCCAAGACCTCCGCGAATCCCTGGCACACCACAGGATGGGTCATCCTGACAGAAATCCCAGGTCGCCCCGTCGTGCACCAACCGTATCCGGGCCTGCGCCTACGGGCGATGTGCGGACGCCGCTTCTCGCCGACCGCACAGATCTGGTTCCGGCGGCCATCCGCAATTCCTCGTGCCGCGATGCAGCACGATTCGTGCCGCCGTTCTGGCCGAACGCCAGGCGCCCTCTCGTAGGACGCCCGCGGGTCGCCGGCGAGCCGGCGACGTTGCCGAGATCCGTCTGCGGGTAGTGCGCGGAGGTCTACCTGGCCTGGGGCGTCAGCGATAGCCGGAGGTAGCAAAGACGTTCAACCCTTGGCAGGCCGCAGCGCGCGACGATCGCCGCGGTCAGCCCCGCCGGGTACATCCTGTTGATCGACTACACCAATGGCCGGGACTGGGTCGACCTGCCTGGCCGCGAGCAGGACTGGACCAAACTGTCGACCCGAGCAGCCGGCGAGCGGCCCAGCGACGAGGAACTGATCGCCGTCGACGTTGAACTCTCCAGCACGGCGGCTGCGGCGCACTGAAACCATGGGGAATCGACGGCGAGGGGCGTCTTTGCGCATCGGTGATCTCGGCACGCGCCTGATCAGCAACGACGAGTAGCCCCACTTGGTGGGACCCGCCATAGTCGCCGGTCACCCCAACAAGCGCCGACCGAGATGGCCTGGGTGGCACAGGATCCAGGGATCAAGAGCCCGTTCGGCCTGAGGCAGGGTGCAACCACCCTGCCTCAAGTTTTCCCAGCTCGAGTGACGTATCGCGAGCAACACGAAATAGGCATTCTACGCGAACGCCATATCGTGGAGCTGAGGGGACTCGAACCCCTGACCCCCACACTGCCAGTGTGGTGCGCTACCAGCTGCGCCACAGCCCCATGCCGTCCCCGGTCTCCCGGGCACTCACGGAATAGTACACACCATCCCGGACCACCGTACGCAGGCCCCTCAGTTCAGCGACACGTCCGGCGGGAAGTGCGCCACCGCCGCCAGGATGTCGCCCTGGCGGCGCAGCACCATGGCCCACAGGTCGTCCGGCCGGGACACGAACGGGTCGCCGGGCAGGGCGTCGAAGACGAACCAGGAGCCGGACGAGATCTCCTCCTCGAGCTGTCCGGGAGACCAGCCGGAGTAGCCGGCGAAGACCCGGATGCCGGCCACGCTGCCCCGGAGCCGCTCCGGGTCGGCGGAGAGGTCGACCGTGCCGAGCGCGCCGGCCACCTGGTGGAAGCCGCTCACCCTGGTCTTCACCTGGGGGCGGGTCCGGGCGAGGCAGATCGCCGACTCGGGCTGCACCGGGCCGCCCTCGAACAGCACCGCCGGGTCACCGGCCAGTTCGCCCCAGGCGCCGAGCACGTCGGCGACCGGGACCTCGGTCGCCCGGTTGAGCACCACGCCGAGCGCGCCGCCGGTCTCGTGCGCGACGAGGAGGACCACCGTACGGTCGAAGTTGGGGTCTTTGAGCGTCGGGGTCGCGACCAGCAACTGACCGGTCATCGACTCCATCGGCCGACCTCCAACCCGTTGCTCCTCGCTATGCACGGCAACCCCACGGGGGGTGCCCGCCGGGAAGCTCACCCGCGTTTCGTGCGGGTGTGTCAGACGCCTGCGTACCACGTGCGAGCAACGCCATGCTTGGCACATTAGCTTGCGTCTCCGGCCGCGGATAAGGTCTGCGCATGAACCATCCACCGTCAGCGGCGGACATCGGTGTCATCGGCGGCTCCGGCCTCTACGCCCTTCTGGAGGGTGCCACCGAGATCGAGGTGTCCACGCCCTACGGCCCTCCGTCGGATCCGATCACGGTGGCCGAGGTGGGTGGCCGCCGCGTCGCGTTCCTGCCCCGGCACGGGCGCGATCACCGGTTCCCGCCGCACAAGATTCCGTACCGGGCCAATCTCTGGGCACTGCGTTCGATCGGGGTACGCCAGATCGTCGCGCCGTGCGCGGTCGGTGGGCTGCGGCCGGAGCTGGGTCCGGGCACGTTCGTGGTGCCGGATCAGTTGATCGACCGGACGAGCGGGCGCGCGCAGACCTACTACGACTCGGGCGCGGTGCACGTGTCGTTCGCGGACCCGTACTGCCCGGACGGGCGGCGCACCGTGCTGGCCGCCGCCGAGCAGGTGGGTGCGGTGGACGGCGGGACGATGGTGGTGGTGGAGGGGCCCCGGTTCTCCACCCGGGCGGAGTCGCGGTGGTTCACCGCGATCGGCGGGTCGATCGTCAACATGACCGGACACCCGGAGGCCGCGCTGGCCCGGGAGCTGGCACTCTGCTACACCGCGATCGCGCTGGTCACGGATCTGGACGCGGGCGTGGAGGGCGACCACGGCGTCACCCAGGAGGAGGTCTTCCGGGTCTTCGGGGAGAACACCGCCCGCCTCCGCGGGATCCTGCTGGACGCGGTGGCGGCGCTACCGGCGACGCGGTCGTGCCCGTGCGCGGGTGTCCTCGACGGGATCAAGCTGCCGATCACGCTCCCCTGACCCGCCGCCCTGGACCGGCCCGATCGGCACGACTTTCTCCGTACTTCCGGGCATTCCCACCGCATCGGCATTCCCGCCCGCACCGCCTCGGATGAGGATTCGCCCCTCGGCGTGGCATAGTTCCGCATCGGCGTCGCGTTGCGCCATGGTATTCGCGCAGGCGCCCGGCCTGGCCCACCCGGCCGCTCGTCGGCCCGACGAAGGGACACTCCGTGAACCGGCTCCCGATCCGGATCGGATGGCGCGTCGCGTCGGTCGGCCTGCTGCTCGCCGGCCTGGTCAGCGGCGTGTACCTCGGCCAGGACCGGGACGTCCGGCAGCACGGGGTGTCGCGGAACGCCGGGCACGTCGAGGTCGACGACATCCAGCTGCTGAAGGAGCGGCACAACGCGCACGCGGCCGCCCGCGCCTGGCAGCGCGAGGCCGAGGGCGTCGCCGCCGAGCGGGCCGCGGTCGAGGCCAGGACCGCCGCCGCCAAGGCCAAGAAGATCGAGACCCGGGTGATCGCGAAGAAGAAGGCGGCCGAGGAGAAGAAGAAGGCCGAACAGAACGGCGGTACGGTCGAGTTCACCGGACCGATCCCCGACTCGTGCGACGAGTACAGCGGCAACCGCGAGATCGGATGCGCGCTGATGCTGGAGGCCGGCTTCAAGATCGACCAGTTCCCCTGCCTGGACAAGCTCTGGAAGCACGAGAGCGGCTGGAACCACCGCGCCGAGAACCCCAACTCCGGCGCCTACGGCATTCCGCAGGCCTACCCGGGCAGCAAGATGAGCTCCGTCGGCTCCGACTGGCGGAGCAACCCGGCGACCCAGATCAAGTGGGGTCTCGGCTACATCGAGGGCCGGTACGACACCCCGTGCGGCGCGTGGTCCCACTTCCAGGACGCCGGGTCCTACTAGCCTCCGTTCCAGACGGGGCGGTGGCCGATTCCTTCTCCGAATGTGCGAGCACGATCGTCGCGTCGATGTCCAGCACGAACCCCGGCAGCGCCCGCGCGAGGACCTGGTGGCGGGCAACGAGCGGCGCGTCTCCTGCACCTGCAGCCAGGCCAGTTCGGTCTTGTCAGCAAGATCGGTGAGCAGGCGGGACCGGCATGACCGACCACACCCCGGGCCCCACCGCTGACGACAACCTTCGGACGCGTGCCGGTACTCTGCTCTGCACCTTTCGCGTTCCGCGGTCCGCCACCCGTCAGCCTCAGTGAAGGCGCAAGGTTAACGACTCACGACGCCAGGTTAAGCGGTGGTGACCACGCCGTCGACGATTCGAACCGGGATTCTGGCCAGCGGTGCCGGTGGTGGCCCGCCGGTCACTTGGCCGTTGCGGTCGAACTTACCGCCGTGGCAGGGACAGCGGAATCCGTTGTCCTCCACGCTGACGGGGCACCCCTGATGTGTGCAGGCAGCTCTGAAGGCGAGGTAGGAGTCGGGTGCGGGATGCAGCAGATAGGCCATGCCGCCGTCGGAAGTTGTGAACTTCAAGGACTCACCGACGGACAGTTCGGCGACTGGCACGATTGCCAACCCGGTAACAGCCGCGTTGTTAGCCCTTCTGCCACCCCTCCGGCCGAGTGCGACTGCACTGCCCACGCTGACGCCGGCCGCGGCGAGCGTCGTCGCAATGGAGCCGCCGATAATCATTGTTCGCCGTTCGGCGTTTCCCTCGGGCCACCGCCTACGCACGGCGGTGCGCAGGCGGTTCGCTATCGAAAATCTACCGTGATCCCCGACGATCGCCAGTGGCGTCCAGGCGAAGGCGACGAATATGTCTGCACCGAGATAGTAGGGGCTGACGTTCCAGCTTATTGTGAGGAAGAAGCTGAGTGCCAGAAGGGCACCACCGATTGCCGCGACGCGGGTCCAAAACCCGACCAGGACGGCCGCTCCGATGGCAACCTCACCGAAGGCAATCGCCAGCCCTGTGAACGTCGAGTATTCGGCGCTCAGTCGAACGACGGCTCCGATCGGCGAGGTCTCGGCGGCCGTCAGCATCTGCTGCTTGACGCCGAGCGGTGATGACGGATCCAGATAGACTCTGTCGAATATTTTGGAGAGGCCGGCATACAGGAAGGTGAAGCCGAGGAAGAAACGCAGGGGCCACAGTGCGAGGTCTCTCATGACGCCGAAACGGTGAGCAGGCCGGTGCACATTTCATCGGTTGTTCCGTCGCCCCAGATAACGTATCGCGGTGGAGTGTTCTTGAGCTGCGGCAGTTTTCGGCGAAGGGTGGCGTCGTGGGTGCAGGTGAGCTTGAGTGTGTCTCCCTTCTTAAGGTCGACAGGGGCTGGCAGCAGGTGCAGCGCTTGGTCGTCGAAGTTGAAGGTCGGAACGTCGAGAAGGGTCTGCTGCTCGGGCGTTCCCGGGTTGAGCTCCACCTTGATCGACTTGCCCAGCATGTGCATGTGCCCGCGCGTAGCGTGGATGGTGATCGGTTCCGGAACCTGAATGGTGCAGGTCTGGGTGTTGCCCGGCTTGGGAGCGGTGTGCCCGCATTCCCGGAGTAGCTCGTCCGCCTTGCCACCTTCCTGCTCACCGAAGCGCTTCTTGACGTCGGCGAACGAGGCGGCGCGTTCACATAGCGGGCCGGATTCGTTCTCGGCGCACGGCAGTTCGATCGGCCCGTTCATCGGCAGTGTGTCCAGCGCAATTGTGGTAGCAGTCCCCTTGGTGACACGCAACCGGACCTGGGACTGGTCGGATTCGGCGGCCTTGCCGTTGGTGGTGAGAAGGTTGTAGTGGACCTGCAGAATCACCAAACTGCCGGGTTCCATGCGATATCCGACGTCACCATCGAAAAGAGTCTCCTTGGCGCCGGGCGTCCAGGTATCCACCCACGTTGAGGAACTCAGGCCATCATTGCCGAAACAGGTGTAGCCCTCGCCCGGATCCGCGGCGTCCTTCGTGCGGGCGGCGGCGGCTTCCTTCGGGTCGACCACATAGGTGATGGCATGATGCGCGATCGGCTCGTTCTGGGCTTGGAACTGGATGCCGGTCAAGTATTCCTGACCAGCGGCCTTCGGATCCAGCACCATACATCGATACTCGTCCGTGCCGCCGTTCGGCGGAGTCGGCGTGTAGGACTTCGCCACGGTCAACTCGACGAACCGCTCGCCAGGCCGTAGCGGCAGAGCTGGCGCATCCGATGACGCGTGGCTGTGCGAGGGTGCCGCCGGCTCCGTGATGCCGGAATCGCTGTTACCACAGGCCGAGACCGTCGCCAGCAGGGCGCCCACGACGACGGCGACGGCCGGACCGGTTCTGAGTTCCACCATGTTCCTCATAGGGATAAATGGTGTGGGCGGGGGCCATTGGTGAGCATCCTCCCGTTGGTGGCAAACCAAGCTCCTCCCCCGGGTGTAGGCAGGGGTACGGAGTACCGCAGAAGGACGATGCGGGTGCGCACGACGCCCGCCTACCATCGCCGCCATGACGCCGAAGCGGGTGCTACCCGGAATCTCCGACGCGATTCGGAAGTACCCGGTCCTCGGAGACACGTTTCTGGCTACGGCTCTGGCCTTGACGGCGACTGCGTTGGCGCTGATCGAGTCCTCGCCGGAGAGACACCTCCCCACGACGACCGCCGACCTTGTCGCGTTCGTCTTCGCGGTGATCGCCGTCGCCGCGCGCCGCCGGTTCACCGTCGCGGCCATGCTCGTCAGCGTCGCCGCGGCGACTGCGCTTACCGCCATCGCGCATCGTCAGGATCCGGTCCTGACGGCGGCGATCGTCCTGCTGATATACACGTTTGCGACCCGTACCGAGCGACAAACCGCTTGGCTCACCGCGGGTGGCGTCGCCGCTTTCTTGACCATCGGCACGCTCCTCTGGGACCCCTTGAACGGGCACAGGCTCAGCACCATTGCCGCGATCGGCGTCGGCGCCGCGATCGGTGATGCGACTCGCAGTCGCCTCGCCTACGTTGCCGAGGTGGAGCACCGGGCGCGGCAGACCGAACAGTCCCGCGATGAAGAGGCGCGGCACCGTGTCGCGCAGGAACGGGTACGAATCGCGCGGGACATTCACGACGTCGTCGCACACCACATTGCGGCGGTCAAGGTGCTGGCGGCCGGGGCGAGGCGCATCGTGGACCACCGTCCGGAGCAGGTCACCCCGGCTCTGGAACACATCAGCCAGCTGGCGGACGATGTGCTCAAGGAGATGGCATCCGTCATCGGCCTCTTGCGCCAAGAGCCCGATCAGGATGCACTCACGATTGAACCGGCCCGGGGACTTGCCAGCCTCCATCGGCTCATCTGCGACTTTACGGCGACGGGCCTGTGTGTCGAGCGCCAACAGATTGGAGTTCCCCGGAAGCTGCCGGCCATGGCAGATCTGGTGGCCTATCGAATCATACAAGAGGGTCTTACGAACGCTTGGAAGTACGGTGACGGGAAGGCTCACCTGACCATCACCTACACCAGCGCCGGGGTCACCGTCGACATTATCAACAAGGTTGGCCAAGGCTATTCCGGGCAGAGTTTTGGTTACGGCATTCTCGGCATGGGCGAACGGGTGGCCGCGAACGGCGGAAGATTCGCGGTCGGCCACGCTGAAGGGAACGCATTTTCGGTCCGAGCCGAACTGTCCGCGCCGGCGTCATGACCATTAGATTGTTGCTCGTCGACGACCAGACCCTGGTCCGGGCAGGATTCCGTATGTTCGTGGATCCGGAACCCGACATCGAGGTCGTCGGAGAAGCTAGCAATGGTATCGAGGCGGTTGCCCTTGCCCGTACGCTGCGCGCCGACGTCGTCCTCATGGACCTGCGCATGCCCGACATGGATGGACTGGAGGCCACCCGGTTGATGGCACAAGCCGAGGATCTGGCCGCCGTCCGAGTGCTGGTCCTGACGACGTTCGAGGACGATGAGAACGTAATCCTTGCGCTGCGAGCTGGCGCTAGCGGCTTCCTCGGCAAGCATGTGGAACCGGCCGAACTAGCCAACGCGATCCGGGTGGTGGCGACGGGCGAAGCGCTGTTGTCTCCCAGCGCGACAAAGGGGCTGATCAGCCACTTTCTGAACCAGCCAATGGCCGCTTCGCTGCCTGTCGCGCCCAGCCTGACGCAGCTCACCAATCGGGAGAGGGAGGTCTTGTCGCTAGTTGCCTGCGGCCTGTCCAACGAGGAAATCGCCGGTCGGCTTCACTTGTCGCGGCTGACGGTTAAGTCACACGTAACGCGAACGATGACCAAACTCGGCGCACGCGACCGTGCACAGCTCGTCGTGATTGCGTATCAGAGCAAGCTAGTCCGCATCGATGAGCCGTACCCGCCAGAGTCTTCGGCGTGATGGCATCGCCGATGCCAGCTCCCCGGCTGGCAGCAGGTTGCGCTGTTTCGAGCACCGGGGTGCGCGAGCCTGACAGACGCGGTCACTTGCCGAGTTGGGCGGCGAGGCCGTCGAGCAGAAGGGCGAGGTGCCGTTCGAACCGCCGGTCGCCTTCATCCCGGACGTACCCGGCCTCCCTGACCAGGGGCATGTCTTCGCCGAGCCAGGCGTCGCGCTCCGCGAGCGAGTACCGGGTCTGGTCGGCCTCGGCCGACTGGCGGCGTTCCTGCTCCTCGATGACGAAGCCGACCACGAACGCGGTGACCAGGTCGACCGCGTCGGTGGCACCGGCGAGGTCGAACCCGTCCGCGATCAAGCGGGCCAGCCAGGGTTCCAGCGTGCGTAACACCTCGGGGTCGGTGATCCGGGCGCCGCTGAAGGTGCGGGCGCCGTCGCGATGCAGCAGGTACTCCGCCCGCAGGGCGCGGGCGAAGGTCGCCGAGGCGGCGCGCCAATCGGTGCCGGAAGGGCTCTGGGCCAGGGCGCGGGCGACGCGTCGGTGCACCACGGTGCTCATCTCGTCGAGCAGTTCCTGCTTGTCGCGCACGTGCCAGTAGAGCGCGGGCGCTTTCACGTCGAGGCGTGCGGCGAGCGCCCGGACCGTTACAGCGTCGATGCCCTTCTCATCGAGCAGATCCAATGCCGCCGCCACGATGCGGTCCCGGGTGATGCCCTTGGCCATGGGAACAGTTTAACGTCGCTAAGGAGCGTGGGCGCCATCCCCCGTTGCCGGTGCGGGGATGGCGCCCAGCGCCGACCGGGTCAGGGCTTCCAGTTGCCGATCATCTCGACATAGTTTCTTCCGCTGACCTTGGTGTTCTGATAGGTGCCGGTGAAGGCGGCGGTGGCCTCCAGGCGCCCGTTGTCGCCCTGGGCGAATTCCTGATTGTCGGTTCCGGTGATGTCGACCGTGAGGTCGGCCGAGAGCGCGGGAATCTTGATCCGCCAGCGGGTCGGGTACCTCTGGCCGCTGGTGGGGCTCGTCCAGAACTGGTTCGCACGCTTGGCGACCGGTTCGACCGCGACGACCTCGTGGGAGCCGTCGCGGTGCACGACGGTCGCCCAGGAATTCTCACCTGTGTCGGTGAGCGTGTCCCAGATGGCCACGGCGTCGCCGTTGGGCAGGTTGAGGTTCATCCAGGTCCAGTGCAGGCTCGGGTCGTCCGGGGTCGGTCCCCACTGGCGGTCCAGCCAGGACCGGCCGGTCACCCGCTGGGCCTTGCCGTCGATGGTCAGGGTGCCGGTCGTCCGCATGTCCGGTAGGGCGTACTCGTAGTTGGTGTCGCCGAGGATGGGGAACACTCCCGTGCCGCCGTAGTACAGGACCGGTCCCCGCGAGGTGAGCGTGACGTCGAGGGAGCCCCACGGCACGGTGAGCGACACCGACATTCGCTCCGCGTTCCCGGTCCACTTCAGTCCGGGCGCCGAGATGTCCAGGCCGGTGGTGCTCCAGTGGTAGTCCTCCGGGTCGACGCCAAGCATGTAGTTCTTGTACCAGCCGGTGGTCACGTCGGTGACCGCGAACGACACCAGTCGTCCGAACCCCTTGGGGACGTTGATGGTGTGCACCAGTAGCCCGATGTCGTGGCCGCCGGCCTTTACCTGGCTGGTGAAGTAGATGGAGTCGGCCCAGCGCGTCTCCGGTCCGGGCGGCTTGGATCCCAGGTCCGCGTCGGGGTCGACCATCGCCGGAATCCCGTTGTCCACGGTGGTGGCGGGTGTGCCCCGGGTCGATTCGCCGGCAGCCTGTGCGCCGGTCGGCACGAGGGTGGAGCAGAGCAGTGCGGTCAGGGCGACGGCAGCGCCCACTTTGGTTGCGGTCGTTCTTTTCAACGGAACCTCCGATGGTGATGAAGAGCGATGACGTTCAGGTCAGTCCGGGACCACCACGGCCCGGGTACGTCCCCGGTGCGCCCACGCGTCGCCGACGCGACTGAGCGGGTAGGCGGTGTACGGCGCGTGCAACCTGCCGTCGGCGAGGTGCAGCATGACCGCGGGGATCACGGCCAGCATCTGCTCCTTGGTCACCGCGCCGATGCCACTGCCGGTGACCCGGAACCGCCGACTGCGCAACAGCGCCGCGGGCAGCGCCGCATGGTCCCCGGCCAGCGAACCGACCTGCACATAGGCGACGCCGGGGGTGTTGTCGTCATGCATGCCGGTCCCGCCCAGCGCGGCGAAGGCAGCCACGGCGACCCAGCCCCACAGATAGTCGAGGACCAACGTCGGCGGCGTGCCGGCGAAAGCCGTACGCAGAGCCGCGGCCAACGCCTCCGGTGTGGCGTCCGCGAGCGACACGGTGGTGGCGCCCAGGCTCCGCAGCCGGTCCAGCGCCTCGGGGTCACGTCCGGCGGCGACGACCCGCTCGGCTCCGAGAGCGAAGGCCGACTGCACCGCCATGCTCCCCGACACGCCGGTCGCCCCGAGCACGAGCACCGTGTCGAGAGCGCCCACTTCCTCGCGCCGGTCGGCCAGGGCCACCCAGCCGGACGTGCCCGGGTTGATACCGGCGGCGATCGCCAGCGGATCGGCCCCGGCCGGCAGGTCCAGCGCGAACGGGGTGGCCATCCGCTCGGCCATGGTGCCCCACGGCGCCTGGGCGAAGCCGGTGTAGACCAGGCGCCCGTCGCCGGTGCGGGCGACCGCGTCGATGCCGGGTACCAACGGATAGACGTTCGTACTGCGGTAGTGCCGGCCGGCGGCGACCCCGCGTACGACGTTGTGCACACCGGCACCGACCAGGTGCAGCGCTTCCAGGCCGGGCGGTGGCTCCGGATCCGGGAAGTCGGCACAGACGGGCGGTGACTCAGGGGCGGTGACCACAGCAGCGCGCATCAGCTCTCCTTAACTAAGTTCAACTGACTGCATCCCAGAGTCCCTTAACACCGTTAAAGTGTCAAGGGCAGGTTGGGGCTCGACGGCCGGCGGGCGTCACGGTCGGGAACCGGCTCCAGCTCGACCTCGACACTTCTCCGGTGAGATCACGCAGGCTCGGCCGGAAGGACGAAAGAACCCGGCCGAACACCCCGTCGGCATGCATCTGTGCAGCTCACATACGTTCATGAGCCGGCCGGGACTCGCGCTCACCAGGTTCGGCCCGTGGCGCCGACTAGTACCGCGGTACCACGGCGTCGTCGAAACGTCGGACCGGAGTACGACGGTTCGTTCCCCGCCCAGACCTAGCGTTCTGGTGACAGACAACAGATCCGGCGATGGAGGCACCATGATCGAGGCTCGACAGCTCAGGAAACGATACGGGGACAAGACCGCCGTCGACGCCGTAGATTTCACTGTCCGGCCGGGCGCGGTCACGGGCTTTCTGGGGCCCAACGGCGCGGGCAAGTCCACCACCATGCGCATGATCGTCGGGCTGGACGCGCCGACGTCCGGGACCGTGACGGTGAATGGCCGCCGATACGACCGGCACGCCGCGCCACTGCACGAGGTCGGCGCGCTGCTGGAAGCCCGGTCGATCCATCCCGGGCGGTCCGCGTTCCAACACCTGATGGCCCTCGCGCACACCCACGGCATCTCCCGGAGCCGGGTCGACGACGTGATCGAGATGACCGGTCTGCAGTCCGTGGCGCGTAAGCGGGCCGGCGCCTTCTCGCTGGGCATGGGCCAGCGCCTCGGTATCGCCTCGGCGCTGCTGGGCGACCCGCAGACCGTGATGCTGGACGAGCCGGTCAACGGACTCGACCCGGAGGGCGTGCTCTGGATCCGCAACCTGCTGACCGGTCTGGCCGCCGAAGGCCGCACCGTGTTCGTCTCCTCGCATCTGATGAGCGAGATGGCTCTGGTTGCCGACCATCTGATCGTGATCGGGCGGGGGCGGGTGCTGGCCGACACCACCGTGCAGGACCTGGTTCGGCAGGTGGGCGGCGACACCGTGCTGGTCGCCGGCACGGATCCGGCCCGGCTCCGCAACGTCCTGGCCGGCCCCGGCGTGAACGTGGTGGGCTGGCCCGGCTCGCAACAGCTGAGCGTCACCGGCCTGCCGGCGCGCGAGATCGGGTTGCGGGCGGCCGAGCACGGCATCGCCCTGTTCGAACTGACCGCCAAGACGGTGTCCCTCGAGGAGGCCTTCATGGAGTTGACCAGGGACGCGGTCGAGTACCACGCCGCAAGCAGCACCGGGAGCGCAGCATGAGCATCGTCGCCGAGAAACCGCAGGAGCGTACGCGCCACACCCAGCAGGGCACCAAGCTCACCGCCATACGGGTGGCCCACTCCGAGTGGGCCAAGCTCTGGTCGCTGCGCTCGACCTGGATCACGCTCAGCCTGGGACTGCTGGTGCTGCTGGCCTTCGGCACGATCGCGGCCCTGCAGTACACCAGCATGACCGAGTCCGGGGCCGAGATGGATCCGGAGTGGGCCGAGGCGAGCACCCTGACCCTGGCGTTGTTCGGCGTGCCGTTCGCCATGATCGCTCTGGGCGTGCTCGGGGTACTGACCGCCTCGGGCGAGTACACGACGGGCCTGATCCGGTCGACCCTGGCCGCCGTACCGACCCGGCTGCCGGTGCTGTGGGCCAAGGCCGCCGTCTACGGGGGGTTGGCGTTCGTGGTCGGCACGGTGGGCGCGTTCGCCGCGTTCCTCATCGCCAGTGGCCTGCTGTCGGACAGTTCCATCGCAATGAGCATCTCGGACACCGGTGTGGTGCGCAGCCTGTTCGGCGCCGGCGTCTATCTGGGCCTGGTCGGCGTGGCCGGCGTCGCGCTGGGCGCGCTGCTGCGCTCCACCGCGGGCGGCATCTCCGCGCTGGTCGGCACGTTCATGCTGGTGCCCGGCCTGATGTCGCTGCTGCCGGAATCGTGGCGGGACGACATCACCCGGTACCTGCCCAGCAACGCCGGGGAGGCGATCTTCGCGTTGCCGCAGGCTGACGGGATGTTGTCGGCCGGGGCCGGTCTGCTGGTACTGACCGGCTGGACGGCGCTGGCTCTGGGCGGCGCCGCGTACCGGCTGAGACGGTCCGACGCCTGATGCTGCGGGCCAGGTGGCGCGGCACGGGGCCGGCCCCGGTGCCGCATGCGGCTGTTCAGCGTAACCTGGGCCAAGCCGCAACCAAGGTGACCGATGATCGTGCTGTGAGCCACGAAGATGGCGCCGTCGCGCTCATCTCGCATCCCGTCGCCGCCCGGCTGTTCCAGGCCGGGCGGCGGCTGCGGCAGTGGGACACCGCCCACCGGTGGGCGTGGGACACCGCTCTGGTGCTGGTGTTGTTCGGGTTGTTCAGCGGCGCCGACCTGAGCCACCAGGAACGTCCGCCGGACACACCGTTCGATTTCTCCCACCTGTCGGTGCGGCAGGTGCTACTGCTGCAGGCGGCGTTGGTGCTGCCGCTGTGGTGGCGACGCCGTACGCCGCTGCCGGTGTTGTACGCCACCGTCGCGGTCTTCCTGCTGCAGTTCTCGGCGGGCATCATCCTGCGCGCCGACGCCGCGGTCCTGGTGGCCGTGTACAGCGTCGTCCGGCACGGCCGGATACGACGGCTCTGGTGGGCGATCCCGCCACTGCTGGCGGTGTTCGTCGTGGCCCCGGTGCGGCTGGCGCCGCTGGCGTCGGTGTGGGACGTCTCGTTCTTCATCGCGACCGCCGGCACGGCCGCCGCGGCGCTGGGATTCGCAGTACGGGTGCGCGGCGCCCAGCTTGCCGTGCTGCGCGACCGCGCCGTCCGGCTGGAGATCGAGCGCGACCAGCGCAGCCGGCTCGCCATTGCGGCCGAACGCAGCCGGGTCGCCCGAGAGATGCACGACATCATCGGTCACAGCCTGTCGGTCATCGTGACGCTCGCCGACGGCGGCGCGTATGCCGCGGAGACCGCACCGCACCGCAGCAAGGAAGCGCTGGGCCTGATCGGCGACACCGGCCGTCGATCGCTGGCCGACCTCCGCCGCATGCTGGGCGTGCTGCGCGAGCAGACCGACGAGCCGAGCCTGCAGCCCCAGCCCGGCATCGCGGACATCAGCCTGCTGTGCGAACGCATCCGCGCCGCCGGACCCGCTGTCGAGTACCGCAGCACCGGCGACCTGAGCACTCTGGACCCGGGCGTGCAGCTGGCGACGTACCGCATCGTGCAGGAAGCGCTCACCAACACCCTCAAGCACGCCGGCCCGCACACCACGGTGCAACTCGCTTTGAGCGTCGACGGCAGCAAGCTACGCATCCTGGTCCGGGACAGTGGTTCACCCGGCGCGGTCACCCGCCCCAGCCATGAGGGCCACGGACTGATCGGGATGCGGGAACGCGCCGCGCTCTACGGCGGGACCGTTACGGCCGACCCTGCTTCCGACGGCGGATGGCAAGTCCGGGCGGAACTCGATCTGACACCACTGCCGCACTCGGGAGGGAACCCGGCATGATCACCGTTCTGATCGCGGACGACCGGCCGCTGCAACGCCTGGGCTTCCGCATGCTGCTGGACAGCACCGCCGACACGCATGTCGTCGGAGAGGCCGGGAACGGCGCCGAGGCGGTGCGCCGGGCCGCGGAGCTCAAACCCGACGTGGTGCTGATGGACGTCCGGATGCCCGGCATGGACGGTATCGAGGCCACCCGGCGGATCGTGGACGCCGGCGGCCGCTCACACATCCTCATGCTCACCACATTCGACCTCGACGAGTACGTGCACGCCGCGCTGCGCGCGGGCGCCAGCGGATTCCTGCTCAAGGACGCCCACCCGGAGGAACTGCTGGCCGGCATCCGCGCGGTCGCCGCCGGCGACGCCGTCATCGCTCCCGCCCTCACCCGGCGGCTGCTCGACGAGTTCGCGCAGCATCTGGGCGGCGCCCCCGCACCCGAACGCCCCACCGATCCGCGGCTCGGCACGCTGACCGACCGGGAGCACGAGATCCTCCTCGCCATCGCCCGCGGCCTGACCAACGGCGAGATCGCCGAGGAGCTAGTCGTGTCCGAGTCGACGGTCAAGACGCACGTCGGCCGGATCCTCGCGAAGATCGGCGCCCGCGACCGGGTCCAGGCCGTCATCTTCGCCTACGACCACGGCCTCGCCGGCAGCCCTTCCCCGGAGCCCGTGCCCAGACGCCGGATCTCCCCGGAGCAATGACCGGCGTGGCTGGCACCGCGGCTCCGCCAGCAAGGCGGCGCCCGCGGTGGTCCGGTCAGCCCGTCGGCAGGCGCCGGCAAAGCGTCGGTATGACGATGGCTGCGGCGGCCACATGCGTCAGCATCAACACGATCCTCGAACCGAAGCTGACCTGCACCAGTAGATCCGGCACCAGCGACAGCACGGTCAACACGACCGTGGTCACCGTGAAGGTGCGCCGGGGCCGGCGTGTCCAGTGGGCCAGAGCCACGGCCAGCGCGATCCCGACCACACCGGCGATCACGGTGAACATCGGGAACGCGAGGAGCGGAATGGCTTCGCCGTCGATGGCGATGGGTGCGCCGAGAGCGCGACCGACGACCGCGATCACGGTGGTCGCGGCGGCCGCGACCGCGACCGCGGCGGCACCGGCCGGCCAGAGGTTCCGAGGTACGGACCCGCCGGTCTTGCGTCGCCCGGTCACCGGATGTGTCATGGTCATCGCCCCTCCTGTCATTCACGGGGCTGTCGGCCCCAACCACCACGAACGCTAGGAGCCGCCACCAGCCGGATCGTCATCCCGCGGCATGACAACCGGACGCCGCGGGTGGTACCGCGGTACCACCCGAGCACCGGCCGGCCCATGGCGAACCGGGAGTCCTTCCAGGTGCCGACCTGCTTCCCGTCTCCCGGTGAACGACCTGCGCGGCCGTCGGCGTCGATGTCCACCGTGATCCGGCGCAGCCCACCGGTTCGTCGAACGGGAACACCGCTGTCCGCTCGACCATTTTGGGCCGGTTCGGATATCTGCGGGGCATCATCTGCGTCCCCGACGGGATGACCAGTAGTCCCCGAATAGAGGCGCCGCGGTGCTACCGCGCTTCGAAGCGGCGGTCGCACCGCGAGGCCTCGTGCTGGCGTCACTCCTCCTTGCCCGGCGGAACCTCCTCTCCCTGACCGTCCTCGGATTCCTCGTCGAGGGGCGGAGGCGGCGGGGGAAGCTTGCCGGGGGCGAGGGTGCTCACGTCGACGGTGGCGAATCTGCGGAACGGGTGCCGCCGGCCGTCCAGCACCGCCGTCTGGCCGGTGTCGCCCTTGAGGTAGCGGCTGAGGAACGCGTCCAGGTAGCCGGTCAGGACCCGGCGCTGCTCGGTCTCGGTCAGCTGCTTCTCCACCTGTTCGACCCGGCGGCCGACGCAATGCCCCGGCTTCGGGTGCCCGCCATCGTCGGCGTCATCCTCGGCGAACAGCAGCCCGCTGTTCGGCGACCAGTTCGTGTTGGAGAAGTTGTGGTTGGCGCCGTGCACGAGCATTCGGTGGACCGGTGCCCGGCTCGGGGCGACCAGCCAGTCCCACTCGCCGCCAGCGCCGTAGTCGCAGTTGCCGTTCCAGACCAGCAACGGGATGCGAGTCGTGCGGTAGTCGGCCACGAGAACCGGGTCCGGGCGGTATGGGTCGACGGCCCCGGGTTCCGGACTGGCGAGCGTCATCGCCGCCTGGATCCGTACACCGCGCGGCACCTCGCCGGCGTGCTTGTCCGCCACCTGCCACATCATTCCGCGACCGCCCCGTGAGTGGCCCATCAACCCGACCCGTTGCAGGTCAATGTGCCCCCGGAAGGGCGAGGCCACAGCCTTGCCGGTGCGCGCGTCGCGCAGGACGCTCTTGAGCGGGCCGGTGCCGGCGACCAGGTCCCGCCACAGCCGCAGGTGTTCGTTGCCGACCGCGGCGCGGGCCATGTCCGCCGCCTCACCCATCGGGCCGGCGTTCACCCCGTTCACGCTGACCGACAGCACCACGAAGCCCTTCGCCGCGAGGGCGCTGCCGAGGTAGTCGTAGCCGCGATGGCTGTCCAGCGCCGGCACGCCCGGCGCGCACGGCCACTGCACGATCGGGTCGTACGCGGCGGATGACTTCTCCTCCAGGCGCTCCTTCTCGGCCGGGTCGGTGGCCGCGTCCGCCTCGGCCTGCAGGCGGTTCGACTTCTCCAGCGCAGACTTGTCCAGGCAGGTGACCGCCAGGCCGTGCTGCAGTACGACCAGTGGCAGCTTGCCGGTCAGCTTGAGCGGGTAGTGGACGACTCCGGTCAGCTCAATCGGGGCCGGCGGCTTACCTTCCTCTCGGAAGTCTCTGATCCCGAAGGCCTTGTCTCCCAGCGAATAGGTGAGCACGCCGACCCCGGCACCCGCCGACGTCCGGGCGGAGCGATCCGTCGACGCCCCGGCCACCATCGTCGTCGTGACCACCGCCGCGCAGGCCGCGATCGCGACGAGCGCCAACCCGGCCCGCGGTCGCCACCGGGGCCGTTGCCTCCGCGGTTGTCGCGCGGGCTCCTGGGAGACCCCATCACGCCGTTCGTTTGCAGTCATGCCCGACGAGGCTGCTACGGCTTTGTCAGGAACCGGTGAGGAGGGACCGTCAGGGACGCGGAAAGTGCCCCGGCCTCGTGGCAGGGACAAGCCCACTTTTCCGTCCCATGTGGGCAAGCTGCCATCTGGCAATCGTCTGGTGAACGGCTTCGCGCAAATATCTGTCAATGGCGGGCGGCGCGGGCGGCGACGTGCCGCCGTCCGCACCCGCGGCCCCGGCTGCCCCCGCCACCACGGCCGACGGCGCTCTGACCGCCTGTCGGTCCCCCGCAGGTAGCCGCCCTCAGCCCTTGGGCGCGAACACCAGCACGCCGAGGCACATCTCGTCGCTGGTGCCCTCGCCCCACACCACGTAACGCGACGGGAGCTTCTTCAGCTGCGGCAACTGCTTGCGCAGCGTCGCGTCGTGGGTGCAGGTGACCCGCAGGTTGTCGCCCTCGTCGACGGTGATCGGTGCGGGCGGCGGTACCAGCGCCTGGTTGTCGAAGTTGTACTGCGGTACGTCGATGACGGTCTGCGCTTCGGGCGTACCCGGATTGACCTCGACCTTGATCGAACGACCGAGCAGGTGCATGTGGCCGCCGGCGAGGTGGATCGTGCCCGCCTGGCGCACCGGCCGGTCGCAGTGCTGGGTGTTGCCGGCGACGGGCGCGGCACCCTTGTTGCACATCTTGTTGAGGCCGCGGACCACCTCACCGGCCCGCGCCCCGAACCGCTGCGCGACGTCGGCGACGGCGGCGTCCCGGTCGCAGAGCGGCCCGCTGCCGCCCGGCTCGCACGGCAACTCGATCGGCGCCGCCACCAGCTCGGTCTGCAGCGCCTTCAGCGGGGCCGTCCCGCTGGCCAGCCGCATCCGGATGCCGGAACGGTCGGAAGGGGGCTTGCCGGGGTCGGCCGCCAGCAGGTTGTAATGCACCTGCATGACGAGCTTGCTGCCCGGCGGCATGGTGAATCCGAAGCCGTCCGGAAGCAGCGTCTCACCGGTGCCCGGGGCCCACTGCGCGACCCAGGCGGTTTCGCCCTGCACCCCGGTGTCGCCGAAGCAGGTCCAGCCCTCCCCCTTGGCCTGCGCGTCGACCTGGCTGGCCGCCTTGGCCTGTTCCGGGCTCAACCGGTAGAAGATCGCGTGGTGCACGATGTCCGCGTTCTGCGGCCGGAAGCTGCTGCCGGTCAGGTACGCGGCCTCGGTCAGCTTCGGATCGACCAGGAAGCACCGGTACTCGTCGGTGCCGCCGTTCGGGGCCGCCGGGGTGTACGGCCGCGGCAACGCGAGATCGACGAAGGTCTCACCCTGGCGCAGCGGCGCGGGCGGTGCCGCGGAGGCCGCCGTATGGGTGCCGTGGTCGCTGGGCGTCGCGGCGGGTGGGCCGCCCGAGCCGCTTGCCGGGGTGGCCGGGTCCGAGCCGCATGCCGCGATGAGCAGCAGGGCGGCGAGCGTAGTGACGGTTCCGAGCGTGGGGCGCGTGAGTCTCATGGCTGCCTTCCCGTCGGCCAGGCTACGAGGTTCCAATCATTCCCGTGGATGTCTCGACGGGACATCCGGGAAAACCCCCAACCCACCCGAAACGGCCGTCACGCGACCGCGTCGGGGGCGCCGCCAGCCATCTGAGGGTTCCTGGTGTGACGCACACCATCAGGCACGATAGGTCCGAGCCTCCATACGCTGAGTAGTCACAGTCGTCCCCCCGGTCACACCTTCTCCTCGGCGCACGGGTTGCCCGACAATTGGGGCGAGAACTGGCGATTCGGCGGAGTTTCGCGTTCCCAACAGCCGATCCCGGGCCACCCTCAGACCGAGTGATCCCCCTCAACATCACGCTTAGTGTTCTCGCTGCCGCCGCCCTGCCCGGTGTGCTCGAGCAGCCAAGGAGAACACTTGCGACACAAGCTTGTGGCGACTCTCTCGACCGCCGCCGTTCTGGCCGGTGGCCTGATCGGCTTACCGGCCGTCGCCGCTCCGTCCGGCGCCGTCATCAACGAGGCGGACTGCATCGCGAACCCGCTCGCCGCGAACGACGACAGCTCCACCGCCCCGGTACTGCTCCCGTTCAAGGTCAACTTCTACGGGAGTACGTACGACCGGCTGTACGTCAACAACAACGGCAACGTCACGTTCGACACCCCGCTGAGCACGTACACGCCGTTCGGGCTGGCCGGGACCCGCGCCCCGATCATCGCCCCGTTCTTCGCGGACGTGGACACCCGCGGGGGCGGCGGCTACGTCGGCTACGGCTGGGGCACCACCCTGTACGAGAACCGCCCGGCGTTCTGCGTGAGCTGGAAGTCGGTCGGTTACTACAACAACCACAGCGACAAGCAGAACACCTTCCAGATGCTGCTCGTGCAGCACGGCAGCGGCGGCGACCTGGACATCGTCTTCAACTACGACCAGGTCCGGTGGGAGACCGGCGACGCCAGCGGCGGCAGCAACGGCCTCGGCGGCAGTTCCGCCCGGGTCGGCTTCTCCAACGGCTCCGGCGAGGCCGGCACCTTCTTCGAAATGCCCGGCTCTGGCGTGCCCGGCGCCTTTCTGGACAGCAGCAGCACCGGACTGTCCGTGACGAACACCGACAGCGCGCAGCGCGGCCGACACGTATTCCGCATCCGGGGCGGCTACGCGCCGCTGACCCGATACGTGGCGCTGGGCGACTCCTACTCGTCCGGGTACGGCATGGGCGGCTACGCCCGCGGCACCCACCCGGACACGTGGGGCGGGGTCAACGACTGCCAGCGCTCCGACAAGGCCTACAGCAACCTCGTCGCCCAGGAGCTGCGCCTGAACCTCGACTTCCACGCCTGCCAGGGCGCGGTCACCGAGGAGTTCTACCAGTCCCGCGAGGGCGGCGCGTGGGGCGAAAAGCCCCAGCTCGATCACCTCGACACCAACGACGTGCGCCTGCTGACCTTCACCATCGGCGGCAACGACTCCGGCTTCGCGGACATCTACGAGGAGTGCGTCCTGGGCATGGAACTGCTGCCCTGGAACACCTGCAACGGCGACGACAAGGTCACCAAGCCGTTGGCGGCCGCGATGGCACGCCTCGACGGCGGAGCCGACGGCGGGGACGCCGCCATCGCCAAGATCCACCCGTACCCGTCCGTCTTCGGCGAAGCACGCCGGCGGACCCCCTACGCCCAGCGGGTCGTGGTCGGCTACCCGACGTTCTTCCGGCAGGGCGGCGCCGACACCACCTTCCGCTGCCAGGGCATCAAGCGGGTGGACCAGGCATGGATGCACGACAAGACGGTCGAGCTGAATAAGATCATCAAGCGCAACGCTGAACTCAACGGCTTCCGGTACGTCGACCCCAACGAGTACTTCCAGAACCACGAGTTCTGCGGCACCGACGGCAGCTGGTTCTACGGAGTCACCGACGACGGCGCGGTGCACCCGACGCCGCCGGGGCACGAGGCGATCGCCAAGGCCATCCTCGAAGAACTCACCAACGACAGCCGCCCGCACTTCATGGTGAAGCCGAACGCCTCGGTCACCACCAGCATCGCAGTCGGCCAGGCCCTGCAACGCCTCGCGGTCGGCATCGAGTGGCCCGGCAGTGACATCCAGCTGACGCTCACCTCGCCGTCCGGCACGGTCTACGACCGTACGGCGCGGCCCGGCGGCGCTTCCGGCTCGCACGGTCCCACCTGGGACCAGCTGTCGATCCCGAACCCGGAGCCGGGCACCTGGACGGCGACCATGTTCGGCGCCGACGTCGACCCGCTGGGTGAGGAGGCCCGGCTGAGCGTGGCCCAGCTCGAGGCACCCAACAAGGCGCCGGTCGCCGACTTCGACGTCGCCTTCACCAACGGCGCCCTGATGCTCGACGCGACCAGGGCCGCCGACGCGGACGGCACCATCCAGTCCTACGACTGGTACGTCCAGCTCGCCGACGGCACCGAGCGCGTCCTGCACGGCGTGCGAGCCAGCACGGCACTGCCCGCCGGCCAGCAGTTCAAGGTGACCCTCGCGGTCCGTGACGACGACGGCACCAGCACCTACGCCGCCCGTACCGCCGTGGCCGCCACCATGGACGTCAAGCCGGGCTCCGCCGACAACCCGGTCAACATCAAGAGCAAGGGCGTCACCCCGGTGGCCATCCTGTCCACCGCCGGCTTCGACGCCACCGCGGTGCAACCGTCTTCGGTGCGCGTCGGACCGGCCGGCATCGCCATCGACAAGTCGGCGGTCCAGGACGTCAACGGCGACGGCCGGGCCGACCTGCTGGTGCACGTGTCCACCACATCGCTGGGCCTGCGCGGCGGCGACACCAGCCTGGCGCTCTCCGGAACGCTGCGCACCGGTGTCCCGTTCGTCGGATCGGACCGCGTCCGAGTGCTGCAATGACAACCATGTCCCGACCGAACTCGCCGCGTCGGACGACCATACTGGTCGTCCGGGTGGTGGCCGCCCTGCTCCTCGGATACCTGGGCGCATTGCTTGCCTTCGGCAGCTACGTGGCCATGATGTGGCAGTTGCGCCCGTCGGCCGGGGGCAGCGGCACCGCGCTCGGCGCGGCCGGGTTCGGCCTCCTGGCGGGCGCCCTCGTCGCGGCCGCCATGGCGGCCTGGTGGTTCCTGGTGCCGCCGGCGCGCTGGTGGGGCATTCCGATCAACACGCTGTTCGTCGCGGGCACCTTCGCCGCGTTCCTGTCGAACGTCTGATCACTCGGCCGAACACCGTGCCCGGGGCGGCCGACCCGCCGCCCCGGGCACGGTGCTGTCCGCATGCTCGCCGGCTCGTACCGTGGAGGAACGCTTTACCGGCAGCGGTGGGCTCCGCCGCAGCGAGCGCCTCGCGGATGATCCGCGCGCCCGCCGGCGTACCGGGACAGGGAATGGCAACGAAAGCGGCACCGCCGTGCTGGGCGGTGCCGCTGGGGGTTCACGTAAGAACCCTCTCGTGGAGATGCTGTCGGCCTACTTGAACCCTGCGCAGGACGTGCAGCAGCTTCGGGCAGGCACTCGCAGATCTCCATCACCCGGTGCGCCAGCCGACGAGCCGGAGCCCGGAATGATCAGTCACTGGCGACCGGCCGTCCTGCTGGGCGAGCGGAATGTCGTAGGCATGTGGTTAGGTGAGACCACAGTTGGTCGGCATCAGCCTTTGCGGCTCACCCGACTGACCGCCCGTCACTGTGTCTACCCAGTTACAGGGAGTATTGATGATTCGATTCTTCTATGTCTACGTTCCCGCGAGCGGCAGGACCAACCTCGACATCGGCATCACCGGTGGCATCTGGGGCTGGAAGTCCGAAGCGCTGAACGATCGCCTCAAGGAGTTCAACCGCACCGAAGCCCGGCAGATTGCCCGGGAGATCCAACCCGGTGACTATCTCATTCTGGGCCATCGCGGTCCGAACTCCCGGGTATCCAAAGGAACGTGGACGTCCGGCGTCCTTCACCAGGTCGTGTTCGGGCAGGTCAAGGCCCCACTGTTTCGGTCGGAGGAGCCGGTCTGGCCGGACGACACCTACCCCGAGCGGATCCGGCTCGACGTTCTCCATCGTGCCGAGAACGTATCCGGCGTCCACCTCGGCGCCGCGGCAATGGAGGCGTTGCGGTCTTCGGCCAACGTCGGCGGCGTGCCGATCCCTTCGGACCCGGTCGACATCCTTTCCGTGGAGGATGAGATGACCGCGGAGCAGGGCGCCTCAGGCCGAGAGTCTGATCAGATCCTGGGTGTCGAAGGCGGCTTGGACGCGCTCGCTCGCGTCCTGGTACGCAAGGAGCAGAGGAAGCTCCGCAGGATGAAGTTCGGCGACTCCGCCGAGATCCGCTGCGAACTCTGCGGCCGGCTGTTCCCGCGACGATTCGTCCGCGCGGCACACGTCAAACGCCGCGCTGACGCCAACGAGCAGGAACGCCGCAACCTGGCCAACATCATCGCGGCTTGCTTGTTCGGGTGCGACGAACTCTTCGAGCACGGATATGTGTTCGTCGACGCGGGCGGCCGGATCCGCGTGAGCAATGGACCTACGAAGCACTCCACTGCTGACCTGCTGGCACTCGCGACCGTGCTCGACGCGCGGCAATGCGCAGCAGCGAAGCCGTCGTCGGCGGAGTTCTTCGCCTGGCACCGCCGCTGGGCCACCGAGGCAGGCTGAGTCAGCCCGCTTGGACAACGAAAAACATCGGCGGTACCGCCGTGAGGCGGTACCACCGATGATCTTGCAGTGGAGGTGCTCACTACTTACTTGAACCTTGCGGACGGAAATGTCCCTGGTTGGCCGCAGTCTCCCGACCGTCGCCGGCAGATGGTGCAGGGGATGCAGCGTGGACTGGGCGTCGAGGCAGCGGGCTGACCACCCGTTCAGTTCTACCTTCTGTTCAGTAATACCGAACCGAGGCCAATACTGAACGCTGCTCTCCAACCCACGAGCTGTACCGGCAGGCGTGCAAGGACCCGCCGCGTGCTCGATTAGCCGCCTTCCGCGCAGTACCTCGGTGACGACGGGAACGGCCCGCATGTTGCCACCGATGAGCTGGCCGACCCCTCTCTTACGCTGGTCGGCCAAGGCCAGAAACGAGAGCGGCACCGCCCTGGCGAGCGGTGCCGCTTCGGGTTCGGGTAAGAACCCTCTTCGTGGAGGTGCCGGGAATCGAACCCGGGTCCTTCGTTGTTTTGTCAGGGCTTCTCCGAGCGCAGCTCACTATGCCTCTACTCGGCCCCACCAATCACGTGAGCAAGTTGGTGTGACGGGCCCAGTCGCTGATTAATCTCGCCGCACGGACCCCGCGACCGGGTCCGATTGGCCAACCTCCTAGCTGATGCCGGTTACTGGGCCGGAGGCACTCCCAGACCGACAGACTCCGCTACTTGCCTCAGGCGGCGAGAGCGTAAGAGTCAGCGCTATCCTGCTTGGCGCTTATAAGTTTCCGACGACCGATTCTCGAGACGACGTCGGCTTCCTCGGCTCGCTTCCCCTGTCTCCACGTACGAAGTCGAAACCAGTCACCCCCTGGACAGCTGCCCCAGTGGCAGCCCCACCAGCCTAACGCCTCCCCGCCCCGACTTCATTCCGGTATCGCCTCCGAGTTCGGCACCGGGCTCAACGAAAGGAGATGCCGGGCTCAACGAAAGGAGATGCCGGGCTCAGCGGGAGGAGGTGCCGGGGCTCAGCGGGAGGAGATTTCGCAGGCCCGGCCGTCGACCTGGCAGGACGTGGGACGGATCTCGCCGTCCCCTTCGGTGGACGCGCGGAAGCCGATCATCGTGCTCCGGCCCGCGGCGAGCGGGCCGCCGCTGAAGACGACGGTGCTGCCCGAGGTGCTGGCGTCGGCGCCGAACGTGCGCTCCACGCGTACCTCGGCGTCGGGGTGGTAGGTCACCCGGACCTGCCAGTTCCGTGCGGTGTCACCCTCGTTCTCGATGACGATGCCGGCCTGGAACTGGCCGCGCCGCTCGCCGCCGCTCAGGTAGCGGGCGGTGAAGGCGGGCTTCGGGGTGGGCGAGGCGGACGGGCGCCGGGACGGGGTCTTGGCGGGGCGCGCCGACTTCGACGCGGACACCTTCCTGGTGGCGGGGCGGGACGACGGCGGGCGGGACGACGGCACGACGGACGGCGCCGGGGGCACCGCCGTCGGGGACGGAGTCGCACCCAGTGCCGGGGTGATCATCAGAGGTGGGTCGAGGTCGCGGCGCTGGGTGACGGACCACAGGACGACCAGGGCGAGGAGCAGCACGGCGAGCACCGCGGCGAGGAGGGTACGGGGACGGGATGCCCAGGTGGCGCCTTGCTGGTCGGGCATCGTTCCTCCGCTGTCGTGGATCACGAAGCGGGACCCTAACTCAGGTCATGCCCTTGCCGCGTCGGCCCAACGCCCGAGTGATCTCCCGCTGAGCGTCTCGATTCGCCAGGTCCTGACGTTTGTCGTAGCTCTTCTTGCCCTTCGCGAGACCCAGCTCGACCTTCGCGTACCCGTTGTGGAAGTACACCGAGAGTGGCACCAGGGTGACGCCGTCGTCGCGCAGCTTGCCCTGCAGCTTGTGGATCTCGTCGCGCTTGAGCAGCAGCTTGCGCACCCGGCGCGGCTCGTGGTTGGTCCAGGTGCCCTGGGTGTACTCAGGGATGTGCATCCCGTGCAGGAAGATCTCGCCGTTGTTCTCGTGGCCGAACGCGTCGACCAGCGAGGCCCGGCCGGCGCGCAGTGATTTGACCTCGGTGCCGGTCAGCGCCATGCCGGCCTCGTAGGTGTCGAGAATGGCGTAGTCGTGCCGCGCCTTGCGGTTCGAGGCCACGACCTTGCGCCCCTGTTCGCGCGGCATGCCGGTCTCCAAGAGGTATGCGGAGGGATCGGCTCAATCTAACAGAGACAGGAAGGCAGATATTTCGCCGGATTCTTCGGTACGCCGCTCAGCCGGGTCTCGAAGTGCAGGTGGTATCCGGTGGAGGCGCCGGTGGTGCCGACCCGGCCGATGACCTCGCCGCGCCGGACGTACTCGCCGGTGCGTACGCCGATCCGGGACTGGTGGCCGTAACAGGTGGAGAAACCACGCCCCTGCAGCCGGCCGTGGCTGATGCAGGTGTAGTTGCCGTATCCGCCGTTCCACCCGGCCCGCATCACCCGGCCGGCGGCGGCGGCCCGGATCGGGGTGCCGCCACCGGCGGCGATGTCCATGCCGGCGTGCAGCTGCCAGACCCGGTAGTACGGGTCGAAGCGGTGGCCGAAGTTGCTGCTCTTCCAGCCGCGGACCGGCATCAGGAGCCGGCCGCCGCGGTGTACCGCGGTGCTGCCGGCGCGCGCCTGGCCCCGTTCCCACGCCTGCAGCGCGGCCACCACCCGGAGTTCCTCGGCGCGGACCGCCCGGTAGCGGGCCAGCACGGCGGCGCGCTGCGACTGCGCCACGGCGAGCGCCTGGCGGCGCATCTCGGTCAGGCGTACCACGGCGGCGCGGGCCCGGACCGCGGCGGCCTGCGCCGCCCGCGCCTTGGCCAGGGCCCGGGCGGCCTCCCGCTCGGCGTCCTCGGCGTTGCGCTTGGTGAGCCCGGCCCGGTCCTGTTCGGTACGCGCGGCCCGGCGCGCCACCGCCATCTCGTCGACGCTCTCCTGCCGCTTCTGCATGACCTGTTCGACCAGGCCCATCCGGTCCATGATGTCCTGCGGCCCGGTGGCGCTGACCAGCACGTTCAGGGAGGCGAAGTCGGCGGCGCCCATGTAGCTGGCCGCGGCCACCCGGCCGACCCGCTCCCGGGCCTGCTCGACCCGCCGGTGTGCCTGCTCGTACCGGGACACGACCTGCTGGTGCAGGGCACGGGCGGTGTCCGCCTTGCGCCGCGCGGTGTTCGCCTCGGCCTGGGCGGCGACGACCACCCCGTTCGCGGTGGCGACCCGGTGCTGGGCGGCGGGCAGCGCCGCGTTGGCGAGTTCCAGGCGGCGGGCGGCGGCGCGGGCGACGGCGGTGGCGTCCTCGAGGACGGCGGCGGCCCGGTCGGCGGCCCGGCCCGCGTTCCGGGCGTCGTCGCGCGGGTCGGCGGCGACGGGCCGTGGCCCCACCAGTCCCACACCGGCGATGCAGAGCAGGCCGAGACACACGGCCCACGCGGGCGAGACACGGCGATGTCGTCGACAGGACCCCACATCGGCACCGTACCCCGGGTAAGCCGCTTAAGGGCCCAAAACGACCAATAGCCGCATCCCGGACGGGAATGCGGCCATCGGGCCGGGCTCGGAGTGCCTAGACGCGCAGGTAGAAGCGCAGCGTGATCCAGCCGGTGATCGCGCTGACGCCGGCGCCGGCCGCGGCCAGCAGCGGCAGCATCAGCCACACGTTGCCGTCCGGGATCGGGGTCAGCACGTTCGTCAGCGCCTGGAGGCGGCCGTCGAGGAGCACCACCTTGATCAGGAACAGCGCGATGAAGGCGAAGATGGAGCCGATCAGGCCGGCCACCACCGCCTCGAGTACGAACGGCGCCTGGATGAACCAGTTCGACGCGCCGACCAGTTTCATGACCGCGACTTCCCGGCGCTTGCTGTACGCGGCCACCTGGATCGTGTTACCGACCAGCAGCAACGCGGCGCCGGCCATGAACACCGCCCCGATCAGCGACCCCAGTTGGATGGTGTTGAAGATGTCGAACACCTTGTTGAGCAGTTCGCGCTGGTCGACGATGTCCTGGATGCCCTGTTGGCCCTGGATCTGGTCGGCGAACGCCTTGTACTGCTCGGGGTCCTTCAGCTTGACCCGGAACGACTCGGGCAGGCTGTCCGGGCCGACCGAGTTGATGAAGTCGGGCGAGTCCTGCCACATGACCTGGAACCGCTTGAACGCCTCGGCCCGCGTCTCGTAGGTCTTGTCCTTGACCAGCGGGTTGGTGTCGATCGCCTGGTTGATCGCGTTGCGCTGCGCTTCGGTGACGTCTTCCCGCAGGAAGATCGAGACCTGGATCTCCCCGTAGTAGAAGTCCTTCATCTGGTCGACCTGCATGTACATCAGGACGCTCGCACCCAGCGCGAAGAGCGAGACCGACATGGTGATGATCATGGCGATCGACATCGTGACGTTGCGCCACAGGCCTACCAGGACCTCGTTGAGGACATACTTCACGCGCATCGGGGGAGTTCCTTCCGGGACCTCGCGTCTTCTACCGAACAGTGCATCCGAAGCCCGGAGCTATCCGTACACACCGCGAGCCTGGTCACGGACGATCCGTCCGCTTTCGATCTCGATGACCCGGCGGCGCATCTGGTTGACGATGTTGGAGTCGTGGGTGACCATCACGACGGTGGTGCCGGTGCGGTTGATCCGGTCCAGCAGTCGCATGATCTCGATGGAGGTGTCGGGGTCGAGGTTTCCGGTCGGCTCGTCGGCCAGCAGGATCAGCGGCCGGTTCACGAACGCCCGGGCCACCGCCACGCGCTGCTGCTCACCGCCGGACAGCTCATGCGGGTAGCGGTGTTCCTTGCCGCCGAGACCGACCAGCTCCAGCACCTCCGGCACGACCCGCCGCGCAACGGCCTTGGTCTTGCCGATGACCTCCAGGGCGAAGGCCACGTTCTCGTACGCGGTGCGGTTGGGCAGCAGGCGGAAGTCCTGGAACACACAGCCGATGGACCGGCGGAAGTGGGGGATCTTCCACGACCGCATGGTCGTCACGTCCTTGGCGTTCACCATCACGCGGCCGGCCGAGGGGGACACCTCGTGCAGCAGAAGCTTGATGATCGTCGACTTCCCGGAACCGGAGGGTCCGATGAAGAAGACGAACTCACCCTTCTCGATACCGACGCTGACATTGTCCAACGACGGCCGAGACGCCTTCGGATACGTCTTCGTCACGTTCTCGAGCTGAATCACGGGAGCAGAGTCTACGCGGTGTAACGGAAACGCCAAGTCCGGCGGTCCTCGCTATTTGCACCTACCGTACGGAATCGAACCGTCACGCAGGCGCCACCGGAACGTTCGTTCCGGTGGCGCCGGTACCTTCGGGCGACCGCCCAGGCTCCTCGGTCAGCTGCTCATCTGGTTCTGCTTGCGCCACCGGATGCCGGCCGCGATGAACTCGTCGATGGCCCCGTCGAAGACCGACGACGGATTGCCCGTCTCCTGCTCAGTGCGCAGGTCCTTGACCATCTGGTACGGGTGCAGGACGTACGAGCGCATCTGGTCGCCCCACGATCCGGTGGTGTCCTGCTTGAGGCCGGCGAGCTTCGCCTCCTCCTCCTGGCGCTTGCGCTCGAGCAGCCGCGCCTGGAGTACCCGCATCGCCGAGGCCTTGTTCTGCAGCTGGGACTTCTCGTTCTGGCACGTTACGACGATGCCTGTCGGGATGTGCGTCAGGCGCACAGCGGAGTCCGTGGTGTTCACGCTCTGTCCACCTGGACCCGACGAACGGTAGACGTCGGTCCGCAGCTCGTTCTCCGGGATGTCGATGTGGTCGGTCTGCGCGACCACCGGCATCACCTCGACCCCGGCGAAGCTGGTCTGCCGGCGGCCCTGGTTGTCGAAGGGGCTGATCCGGACCAGACGGTGCGTGCCGGACTCGACACTCAGCGTGCCGAAGGCGTACGGCACCTTGACCGCGAACGTGGCGGACTTGAGGCCCGCCTCCTCCGCGTACGAGGTCTCGTAGACCTCGGTGGGGTAGCCGTGCCGCTCGGCCCAGCGCAGGTACATCCGCATCAGCATCTCGGCGAAGTCGGCGGCGTCCACTCCCCCGGCGCCGGCCCGGATGGCCACGACGGCCTCCCGCGAGTCGTACTCGCCGGAGAGGAGCGTGCGGACCTCCATCTCCTCGACCGCCTTCTGCAGGGCGGTGATCTCCTCACCGACCTCGGTGATCGACCCCTCGTCCGCCTCCGCCTGGGCCATCTCGAGCAGCAGCTCGGCGTCGTCGATCCGGGACCGGAGCCGCTCCAGGCGGGAGATCTCACCGGTGAGGTAGGAGAGGCGGGAGTTGACCTCCTGGGCGCGCGCCTGGTCGTCCCACAGGTCGGGGGCGGAGGCCTGCTCCTCGAGCTCCGCCCGGTCACGGCGCAACTTGTCCACATCGAGGACGTTCTCGATATTGCGCAGGGTGGCGTCGAGGGCTTTGAGCTGTTCAGGAAAGTCGGCTGCACTCACGACTCTCGAGTTTACGCCGCCCGGCCGGTCGCCCGGCCGGGCGGCAGTGGTTCGTCACTCCGCGGGCGCGACCTTCAGCCAGTTCAGAGCCGCCTTGTGATAGGCGACGGCGAACTCGAGCGCGGCGGCGCCGTACGCGTCGCCCGCCTTCTTGGCCTCCTTGGCCTGCTCGCGGGCCATCACCAGGGCCTCCGAGTGGTACTCGTTGGCGCCGGTGTAGAGCGACTTGAGCTGGTTACCGGAGTGCTGTTGGCCAAAGGCCACCCGCAGGGCGACCGGGTTGCGGAGCGCGTCCCGGCCGGGCGACTCGGCGAGCCACCGGCTGAAGGCGCGCTTGCCGGACGCGGTGATGGCGTAGGGCTGGCTGGACCGTGGCCCGGGCTTGCCGAGGCGGACGTATCCCATCTCGGCGAGAACGGGCAATTCGCGGTAGACCTGGCTCCGGGTCATCGACCAGTACGGCCCGAGGCGACGTTCGGCAGCCACCATGAGCTGACCGCCGGTCATCGGGCCCTCGTGAAGCAGGCCCAGGAGGGCGGCAGCTGTTGGGTTGATTTGAGAGTCGGGCATGCCTTCTAAGCTGCCACTTTGTCGACGCGGCGTCCAGGATTTCGCCCGATCCGTCCAATTTGCGTCTCCACATGCGACTGTCCCGCACAGACAGTCCGACCACGAGGGTCGTGACCGGGCGTTTTACCCATCTGGATCAGTCTCGCGAGGTAGACTGGCACGCTGAAACGCCCAGACGGCGATGCGTGGGCGGAAGCCGTCAAAACGGACGGCTCTCGGGCGGGAAACGGCGGGGCCGTCGCGCATAAACTCGCAACGGCCCCATACCGGGACGATCATCCCATGTGGGGGTATCGCCAGTCCGTCGGCGCGTCGAACGTTTCCTTGATCGTCCGCGGCGACACCCAGCGCAACAGGTTGAGCACCGAACCGGCCTTGTCGTTGGTGCCACTTCCGCGGGCCCCGCCGAACGGCTGCTGGCCCACCACGGCGCCGGTCGGCTTGTCGTTGACATAGAAGTTGCCGGCCGTGAAGCGCATCGCGTGCGAGACCCGGTCGATCACCGCACGGTCGGTGGCGACGATGGACCCGGTCAGCGCGTACGGCGAGGCGGCGTCCGCCTGGGCCACCACGTCGTCGAAGTCGCCGTCGTCGTAGACGTACACGCCCAGAATCGGACCGAAGTACTCGGTCGAGAAGATCTCATGTGCCGGGTCGGTCGACTCCACCAGCGTGGGCGCCACGAACCAGCCCTCCGAGTCGTCGGCCGTACCGCCGGCCAGCACCGTGCACGACGCGCTGTTCTTGATCCGGTCCAGCGCGGCGGCGTGCTTCGCGAACGCCCGGCCGTCGATCACCGCACCGCCGAACGTGGACAGGTCGGTCACGTCGCCGTACTGGATGGCGGCCACCGACGCCGCCAGCCGGTCCCGCAGGCCACCCTCCCAGAGGCTCCGCGGCAGATACGCCCGGGACGCCGCCGAGCACTTCTGCCCCTGGTACTCGTAGGCCCCGCGGATCAGCGCGGCGTGCAGCACGTCGGCGTCCGCGCTGGCGTGCGCCACCACGAAGTCCTTGCCGCCGGTCTCCCCCACCAGACGGGGGTACGACCGGTAGCGGTCGATGTTCGCGCCCACCTCACGCCACAGGTGGCGGAACGTGGCGGTGGACCCGGTGAAGTGGATGCCGGCCAGGTCCGGGTCGGCGAGCGCCACCTCGGACACCGCGAGCCCGTCCCCGGTCACCATGTTGATCACTCCGGGCGGCAGACCGGCCGCCTCGAACAGCCGCATGGTGAAGTGCGCCGAGAACTGCTGGGTCGGCGACGGCTTCCAGACCACGGTGTTGCCCATCAGCGCGGGCGCGGAGGGCAGGTTGCCGGCGATCGCGGTGAAGTTGAACGGGGTGATCGCGTACACGAAGCCCTCGAGCGGCCGGTGGTCGAACCGGTTCCACACGCCCGGGGACGACTGCGGCTGCTCGCGCAGGACCTGCTCGCCGTACGCGACGTTGAACCGCAGGAAGTCGATCAGCTCGCAGGCCGCGTCGATCTCCGCCTGGTAGCAGGACTTCGACTGCCCCAGAATGGTGGCCGCGTTCAGCGTGTCCCGCCAGCCTCCGGCGAGCAGCTCGGCGGCGCGCAGGAACACCGCGGCGCGCTCACTGAACGGCAGCGACCGCCACATCGGCGCGGCCTGCTTCGCGGCCCGCACCGCGGCGGTCGCGTCCTCCCGGGTGGCGTTGCCGGTCACGCCGAGCACGTCCCGCCGGCGGTGCGGCTGGACCACCTCGATCGCCTCGCCGCCGCCCATCGACTGGACGCCGCCGATCGTCATGGTCAGGTCGAGGCGGTCACCGCGCAGCGCCGCCACCCGGGCCTGCAGCGCGGCCCGCTCGGCACTGCCCGGCGGATAGCTGCGTACCGGCTCGTTCCGCGGCTCCGGCACGGAAAGCTGGGCGTCCATCTCGCACTCCTCGACGTCGTCTCCTGGGATCATCACCATCCTCGCACGGGGCGAACGACCGTTCAGGGCCCCGCGCGTACCCTGAGCCGCATGAGTACGCAGGAGGAAGCCGTGGTCCCGAAGGCGCCCGCGGAGCGGCCGCCGGCCACCGGGATCGTGCTCGCCGCCGTCGGCACGCTGTACATGGCCGCGCTGCTCTGGTCGGCCCGGGCCACCATCACCGGCCGGGTGGACGCCGAGTCGGAGGTCACCTCGGCCGCGTACGCCCTGCCCGGGGCGATCTCCGCCAGCCTGGTCGCCGGCGCGGCCGTCGCGCTCACCGCACTCGCGCTGGCCGGCCGCCGCCGCACCCTGGGACCCACCGCCCGCTTCGCGGTCGCCATCGGCGCGGGACTGACGCTCGGCCTGCTGGGCGCGCTCTCCGTCATCACGATCAACACCGAGGGCTGGGTGTACGCGGTCCTCGGCGGCACCGTGGCCGCCGCCGCGACGATCGGTGGCGCGCTGGCCGGCGTGCGCGCGCCCCGGGTGGTGGCGGCGGGCTGCTGGGCGGCGATCGCGGTGTTCGCGGTCGGCTTCGTGCTCAGCCTGGCCGTGGTGCAGAACCCGGCCCGGGACCTGCTCGGCGGCGGCGACAGCCAGGCCGCGCAGTCGTCCGCCGCGAACTGGTACTCGCTCCTGCAGGCCGTGCTGAGTGGCGTGGCCGCCGGCGTGGTGGCGTACACCGCCCTGCGCCGGGCCTCCCGCCGCGACGCCGGCACCGCCCCGCCCTGGCCGATGTACGCCCTGGCCGGGGCCGCCCCCGGCCTGGTCCTGGTGCTCGCCGAGCTGCTCACCCGCACCGCCGGCGCCCGCGTCGTCGACCTGGCCGGACGGGTCAGCGAGCTGGAACTGACGGTGCAGCAGATGCTCAGCGGCTCCCGGCTCAACGGCGGCCTGATCATCCTGTTCGTCGGCGCGGTCACCGCCATCATCGCGGTCGGCCGCACCCTGCAGCCGCCGGCTAGGTGAGCCCGTCCAGCTCCGAGACCGCGTACCACTCCAGCTCGTGATCCTCCGCCCCGTCCACCGTGAACTGGGCGTCCGGGTCTCCCGCCAGCGCCTCCTCCACCACCTCGGCGGCCGCCGCGACGGACTCGGCCGCGTCCGCACCGTCCAGGTGGATGGAGGCGATCTCCTTCAGGGACACCGGCTGCGGCAGGCGCACCGTGCTGGAGCCCAGCTCGACGTCCTCCCGGACCAGGTCGCCGGAGGGCACGTCGGCCGAGACCACCACCCGCCGGCGAGGGGCCGCCGGATCGTGCCGGAGGAGCTGCAGCGCGGCCTGAGCGGCCCGGGTGAACGCCACGTACTCCAGCTCTTCCTCGTCGCCCTCGGCGTACCACTCACGCAGCGCCGGGGTGACCGCGTGCGCCACCGTCGGGCCGGTGCCGAGCCGGCCGTCGACGCGCAGAGCGGCCAGCATCGGCACGGTGGCCGGGATGTAGACCCGGACCAGGTCGGTGATCGGCACGCGTTTCCTCCTGCGGTTGGGCTCACCCGTAGTACACCGCCGGTGCGGCGGCCGGAAAGCCTATTCCCCCAGTCGTGTCCGTGCCGTGTCTTTCCGGCGGTGGTGTACCACTGGAGCGCTCCAGTGGTACACCGACGCTGCTATGACCGGCCGATAACGACGGTGGTGTACCAGTGAGCGCCGCCCGGGGCGGGTCAGCAGCCGCAGGACGGCCCATGCACCGGCGACGTCAACGGGTCCGCCGGGCGACGGACCTCACCGCCCGCGGTACGCAGCGGACCGCCCTCCCGGATCCAGTACTCGATCCCGCCGAGCATCTCCCGCACCGCGTACCCCTCCCGGGCGAACGCCAGCGCCGCCCGGGTGGCGCCGTTGCACCCGGGACCCCAGCAGTACGCCACCACCGGCGCCGCCGGGTCGATCAGGTCCCGGGCCCGCTTGGCGATGTCGGCGTGCGGCAGGTGGATCGCCCCCGGGATGTGCCCGTGGTCCCAGGACTCGGTGTTCCGGGTGTCGACGAGCACGAACCCCGGGTCCCCGCCGGCCATGGCGGCCCGTACGTCGGCAGCGTCGGTCTGGAAGGCGAGCCGTTCGGCGAAGAACTCCACGGCCCGCGCTGAGTCGAAGATCGTCATGCCGAAACGCTAGGTCCCCGGCGCGGCGGGTCACAGGGGATGTCAACGGCACCTGGCCCCGACCACCGGGGATTCACCGGTACATTGGGCGGATGGCAGCGGATCTCACGGTCGACCGTACCGATTGGCGCCTGCTCGAGGAACTGCAGCGCGACGGCCGGGCCAGCTACGCCGACCTGGCCCGGGTGGTCGCCATGTCGCCCAGCGCCGTGGCCGAGCGGGTACGCCGCCTGGAGGAGGCCGGGGTGATCGCCGGCTATCGCGCCACGGTCGACCCGGAGCGCGTCGGGCTGCAGGTGATGGCGTTCGTCCGGCTGCGCTATCCCACCGGCAACTACCGGCCGTTCCACGCGCTGCTGGACACCACGCCCGAGATCGTCGAGGCGCACCACGTCACCGGCGAGGACTGCTTCGTGCTGAAGGTGCTGGCCCGCTCCATGCGCCACCTCGAGGAGGTGACCGGCCGGATCTCCGGGCTGGGCTCGGTGACCACCAGCGTGGTCTACTCCAGTCCACTGACCGGTCGCGCCGTCGCCGGTCCCTAACGCAGGCCGTCGAAGGCAAACCGAGGGATATAGGATCGGATCATGGAGGCCAGGTTCATGCTGCTGTCCGAAGTGGCAGCGGAGCTGAACGTCTCGGACTCGCAGGTCTACCACATGGTGCGCAGCGGGGAGTTGCCCGCGATCAAGATCGGTGGGCGCGGTCAGTGGCGCGTCGAGCGCGCCCGACTGGAGACCTACATCCAGCAGAAGTACGCCGAAACGGCCGAATGGGTCAGCCAGAATCCGCTGGTCGAGCGGGACCCCGAGTAGGTCACCGGCGGCGCTGCCCCCGCCACCTCCCCTGACGGCCATCGGTCGTTCCGCCCACCGCTGCGGATGGCCGGATCGGGTTATCCCCAGGTTGTCCACAGGGGATTGACGTCTCTGAGTGCCGTCTGCAGACTCGTTGTCACAAGCAAACGAAGGCAAACGCAGGGATCGGTGGTGCGATATGTCGACGGTCGAAGTGGCGCCCCAGGGGCCCCGGCCCGCGATCCGACTCCGGCCGGTGCCCCGCTGCGATCCGCCCTTCGACGACGAGCGGGATCCGCAGGCATGGTCGTCCCCCCATCAGTTGGCACTGGAATGGCCCGCCCCGCCGCCGCGTGGCGAGCCCACCGGCACGGGCGGCCCGGCCGGCACACGGGCGCCCGGAGGGGCAGGAACGCCGAGGATGGACGGGCAGAGGTGGAAAACCGGCCCCGCCGGTCCCGGGCCGACCGGTCCCGGACTGACCGGTCCCGGGCCGGCCGGTCTGGCGTGCGTGGGTCCCGCCCAGGGCTCGGCACCGCCGGTGGTGGCCGGCGCCTCCGGGGATGCGCGGCTGGCCGTGCGGCGCTTCGTCAGCATGTGTGTCGAGGTGCTGAACGGCTACCGGCCGGCCGCCCACCTCCGCCGGTTGGCGCTGCCCACCGAGGCGGCGCGGGTGGTGGCGCAGGGATTGACCGGTTCCCAGCGGGTCGCGGAGTTGCGCCGCGCCGTCCGAGGGCCGCACCGGCATCGGCGGCAGGCGGGACCGGTGGCGGTGCTCAAGGCGCGGCTGTGCGAGCCGCGCCCGGGTGCGGTGGAGGCGGCGGTGCTGCTGGTGACCGGGGAACGCACCTGGGCCATGGCACTGCGTCTGGAGTTGCACCAACAAAGCTGGTGCGCCACAACGCTGCACCTTCTCTGATCTACTGGCCCGAGCGGCACCCACAAGCCCCCGGGGCGTCCACTGAGCGACATAGGCGGCGGACGTCCCGGGCTCATCCACAGCGGCGAGCACCGAGCACCCCGGCACCCCACCCGCCCGGGGCCGCGCGCCCGGCGGAGGACGGCCCGGGGAACCTGCGCGCGCCGAACGGAAACGGCCCGCACAGCGCGGCGTGAGCCGGATGTGCGGGCCGTTCGGCGGACCGGGGCGGTCAGACGGCGCCCGGGGCGCCGTGGCAGCGCTTGTACTTCTTGCCCGAGCCGCAGTAGCACGGCGCGTTCCGGGACGGGCCGGCCGACTCGGCCTGGGCGGTGCGGTTGGTCGGGGTCTTGCGGTTGGCGCCGGTGTGCGCGGGGCTGGCGGGCACCGGCGAGCTGCCGTTGCCGATGCCGAGCGCAGGCGCCTGCTGCTGCTGGATGACCGGGGCGCCGGCACCGGCCTCGCCGTCGATGGCGGGGGCGGTGTACTGCAGGTTCTGCGGGCGACGGCCGCCGCCCAGTCCCTTGGCGCGGACCTCGACGTGCGATTCGGCGCCGTCGCCGGCGGCCTGGGCCGAGGTGGGCAGCGGGACCGCCTTGGTCGGGTCGACCGTGACGGTGGGCTGCTCTTCGACCTGGACCTCCAGGTTGAACAGGAAGCCGGCGGCCTCCTCCTTGATGCCCTCCATCATCTGGTTGAACATGTCGAAGCCCTCGCGCTGGTACTCGACCACCGGGTCGCGCTGGGCGTACGCCCGCAGGCTGATGCCTTCCTGCAGGTAGTCCATCTCGTACAGGTGCTCGCGCCACTTGCGGTCGATCACGGCGAGCAGAACCTGGCGCTCGAGTTCGCGTACCGCCTCGGCGCCCAGCTCTTCCTCGCGGGCCTGGTACGCCGCCCGCGCGTCCTCTTTCAGCTGCTGGATGAGGAAGTCCTGGTCGATCGAGCTGCGCTCGCCGCCGGACTCCTCGATGACGTCCTCGACGGTGATGCTGACCGGGTACAGCCGGCGGAGGTTGGTCCACAGCTGGTCGAGGTCCCAGTCCTCGGCGTAGCCCTCGCTGGTGGCGGCGCGGACGTAGTCTTCGACCACGTCGTCGATCATGTGCTGGGCCTGGTCGTGCATGTCCTCGCCGTTGAGCACGCGGCGGCGCTCGGCGTAGATGACCTGGCGCTGCTTGTTGAGCACCTCGTCGTACTTGAGGACGTTCTTGCGGATCTCGGCGTTCTGGCCCTCGATCTGGGTCTGCGCGCTGCGGATCTGCCGCGTCACCATCTTGGACTCGATGGGCACGTCCTCGGGGATGTTGAACCGCTCCATGACGGCCTCGACCGCGCCGGCCCGGAACCGCTTCATGAGGTCGTCCTGCAGCGACAGGTAGAACCGGGACTCGCCCGGGTCGCCCTGCCGGCCGGAGCGGCCGCGCAGCTGGTTGTCGATGCGGCGGGAGTCGTGCCGCTCGGTGCCCAGCACGTACAGCCCGCCGGCCGCGATCACCTCGGCGGCCTCGGTCTCGCAGGCCTCCTTGACGGCCGGCATGACCTCGTCGAGCGCCTTCGCGTACTCCTCCGGGGCCTCCACCGGGTCGAGCCCGCGCTGATGCAGCTCGGCCGCGGCCAGGAACTCGGGGTTGCCGCCGAGCAGGATGTCGGTGCCGCGGCCGGCCATGTTGGTGGCCACGGTGACCGCGCCCTTGCGGCCGGCCTGCGCGATGATCGTCGCCTCCTGGGCGTGGAACTTCGCGTTGAGCACGGCGTGCGGGATGCCGCGGCGGCGCAGCAGGGTGGAGAGGATCTCGGAGTTCTCCACCGACACCGTGCCGACCAGGACCGGCTGACCGGTGGCGTGCCGCTCGGCGATGTCCTCGATGACCGCGTTGAACTTGGCCTTCTCGGTCTTGTAGATGACGTCCGGGTGGTCGACGCGGATCATCGGGCGGTGGGTCGGGATGCTCACCACGCCGACGCTGTAGACCTTGTTGAACTCGCCGGCCTCGGTCTGCGCGGTACCGGTCATGCCGCCGAGCTTCTCGTACAGCCGGAAGTAGTTCTGCAGGGTGATGGTCGCCAGGGTCTGGTTCTCCTGCTTGACCTCCACCCCCTCCTTGGCCTCGATGGCCTGGTGCATGCCCTCGTTGTAGCGGCGGCCGTGCAGGATGCGGCCGGTGAACTCGTCGACGATGAGGACCTCGCCGCCCTCGTTGACGATGTAGTCCTTGTCCCGCTTGTAGAGCTCCTTGGCCTTGATGGCGTTGTTCAGGTAGCCCACCAGCGGCGTGTTCACCGACTCGTACAGGTTGTCGATGCCGAGGCGGTCCTCCACCCGGGAGACGCCGCGCTCGGTGATCGCGACGGTCCGCTTGGCCTCGTCGACCTCGTAGTCGCCCTCGCCGTCCTTGCCCTTCTGCAGGCGGCCGACCAGCGCGGCGAACTCGCCGTACCAGCGGGCGGAGTGCTCGGCCGGGCCGGAGATGATCAGCGGGGTGCGCGCCTCGTCGATCAGGATGGAGTCGACCTCGTCGACGATCGCGAAGTTGTGCCCGCGCTGCACTAGCTCGTCCTTCGACCACGCCATGTTGTCGCGCAGGTAGTCGAAGCCGAACTCGTTGTTGGTGCCGTAGGTGATGTCGCACAGGTAGGCGGCGCGGTGCTCGGCGGCCGGCCGGTTCGGCAGAATCACGCCGACGGTGAGCCCGAGGAACTCGTGGATCCGGCCGACCCACTCGGCGTCGCGCTGGGCCAGGTAGTCGTTCACCGTGATGATGTGCACGCCCTTGCCGCTCAACGCGTTGAGGTAGGCCGGGAACACGCCGGTCAGGGTCTTGCCCTCACCGGTCTTCATCTCCGGGATGTTGCCGAAGTGCAGCGCGGCGCCGCCCATCAGCTGGACGTCGTAGGCCCGCTGGCCGAGCACCCGGCGGGCACCCTCGCGAGCAGTCGCGAACGCCTCGACCAGGAGCGAGTCCAGTGACTCGCCGTCGGCGTACCGCTCCTTGTACTGCTCGGTGAGCTCGCGCAACTCGTCGTCGGTCAGATTGACGTAATCGTTCTCGATCGACGTGACCGCGTCTGCGATCCCTTTGAGCCGACGCACCAGGCGACCTTCGCCGGCGCGTAGCACCTTTTCCAAAATCGACACGGGTCAGCGCTCCCCTAGACAGTCTGCCGAACCATCGTAGGCGCCCTTCGGGGACGACCGTGACCCGAGCCTCCTGTTAACCGCGCAAAACAGTCGAAAAACGGCTGAGAGTTCGCTGACAGCGCATCTTCGGGCCACTCGGCAACCCGGTGGTGCCGGTCGGCGTGGCCGGGCAGGATGGCCGGGTGCAAATGGTGGAAATCCGCACCGATGACCTCCTGCTGCGACCGTGGCGGCCGGCGGACGTGGCGGACGTGCGGCGGGCCGGCCGGGACCCGGAACCGGTCGGTGCGGACGCGGTCTCGCTCGCGGTGTGCGACGCCGGGGACGGAACCCTGCTCGGCGGCGCCTGCCTGAACGCACTCGACCGGTCCCGCGGCACGGCCACGTTCGACTACTGGGTCGCTCCCTGGGCCCGCTCCGCGGTGGTCGCCACGCACGCCGGCCGGGCGCTGCTGGGCTGGGCGTTCGAGCGCCTCGGCCTGGTCCGGGCCGACTGGTGCGCGGTGGTCGGCGACCACCCCGCCCGGCTCACCGCGCTGCGGCTCGGGTTCCGGATGATCGGGGTGCGGCCGGCGTCGTCGGGGCAGCCGGAGGAATGGCTGGCGGCGCTCGTACCCGGGGATCTGACCGGGCCCGGCCACGACGTCGGCCCGGCGGTCCGGCGGCAGGCCACGGTGTTCGGCGGCGACCCGCCGACGCTGGTCGCCGGTCCGGTCTCGCTGCGGCCGCCGGCCGCCCGGGACACGGCCGGGCTGCGCGCGGCATACCGGGACCCGGAGATCATTCGTTGGTACGGCGTACCCGAACAGGCCACCGACGCGGACATCCACCGTTTCCTGGTCGACACGGTGCGCTGGCAGTGGGCCCGGGGCGAGGAGGCGGTGTTCGTGGTGGCCGGACCGGACGACGCCTTCACCGGCATCGCGGACCTGCGGATCGGCGACGACCCGGAGGTCGGCGAGGTGGGCTACGCGATGCTGCCGGAGGCCCGCGGGCGCGGTCACGCCACCGCCGCGTTGCGGGCGCTGACCCGGTGGGGCGTCACCCAGCTCGGGCTGGCCCGGATCCAGTGGCAGGCCGAGGTCGGCAACGACGCCTCCCGGCGGACCGCGGAGAAGGCCGGCTTCACCGTCGAGGGTGTGCTGCGATCCGGGTACGAGCAGGACGGGCGCCGGCGCGACTGCTGGGTGGCCTCGATGCTGGCGAGGGAGATGACGGCATGACGGCGGTGCGACTGCGCGACCTGCGCCCCGACGACCACGACGCGCTGGCGGCCGGACTCGGTGACCGGTTCGTCCGGACCGAGGTGCCGCAGATCCGGGCCGGCGGCGGCGACGTGCTGGTGATCGCCGAACCGGAGTCGGACCGGCTGCTCGGCAGCGTCGCCCTGGACCGGGTGGTGCCGGCCCGAGGCCAGGCGGAGATCGGCTGCTGGGTGCGTCCGGCGGACCGCGGCCGCGGGGTCGGCACGGCCGCGTTGCGGGCCCTGGCCGGGCGCGCGTTCGCGGCCGGCCTGGCCCGGCTGGAGCTCATCACGCACGGTGAGGACCCGTTCGGCCAGCGGGCCGCGATGGCGGCCGGATTCCAACGCGAGGGGGTACGCCGGGGCGCCGCGCCGAACCCCGACGGCGGCCGTGACGACCTGCTGGTGTTTACCCGGCTCGCGACCGACCCACCGGGGCCGGTGGCGCGAGCGCTGCCGGACCTGCCGGGCGGCGAACTCACCGACGGGGTGATCACGCTGCGTCCGCTCACCGTGGCCGACCTCGACTTCTACGCCGCCCTGCACCGGGAGGCGGACGTGGTGGCGACGACCGTGCCGCCGGTGCCGCCGAGCCCGGCCGAGATGCGCCGGCGGTGCGGGTGGGCGGCGGCGAACTGGCTCGCCGGTCAGCGCGCCGACCTGGTCATCACGGATGCCGCCACGGGTACCCCGGCCGGCGAGATCGGCCTCTTCTACCAGGAACCGCCGACCGCCCAGGCCATGATCGGCTACAGCATGCTGCCGGCCTGGCGGGGACGCGGATTCCCCACCAGGGCGGCGCAGCTGGTCGCGCTCTGGGCGTTCGCGGAGACGTCCATCGCGCGGTTGATCGCCGGCGCGCTGCCGACGAACCTGGGTTCCCAGCGGGTGCTGGAGAAGGCCGGCTTCCGGCGCGAGGCGTACCTGCGCTCCCGCCTGCCCGGCCCCGACGGCACCCGCTACGACGACGTCCAGTTCGTCCTCCTCCCGGAGGACGTGGTCGACCGCCTCGGCCTCTAGGCCGTGGCTTCCAGGCTCAGGATTCCGTAGTCGTAGCCACGTCGGCGGTACACCACGCTGGGCCGGCCGCTCTCCTTGTCCAGGAAGAGATAGAAGTCGTGGCCGACGAGCTCCATCTGGAAGAGGGCGTCGTCGACGGTCATCGGGTCGGACGGATGCTCCTTCTCGCGCACGATCCGCCACGGCTGGCTGTCGTCGTGCTCGGCGAGTGCGGTGGCCACCGGTGCGGAGTCCGCGACCGGTTCGAGGCTCGGCAGGTCGGTCGGCAGGCCGGCAGTGGCGGCGGCGACCGAGACGGGGGCGTGGCGCCCCCGGTGGACCCGGCGGCGGTCGGCGGCGCGGCGCAACCGGCCGTCGAGCTTGTTGATGGCGGCGTCCAGGGCGGAATAGAAATCCTTGGCGCAGGCCTCGGCGCGTACCACGGGACCTCTGGTCATCACCGTGATCTCGACGCGCTGGCACTTGTCGGACTGCCGCGGGTTGCGCTCGTGGAAGAGTTCCACATCCGCTCTCATCAGCTTCTGGTCGTAGCGCTCGACCTTGCTCAGCTTGTCGGCGACGTGTTCCCGATAGTGATCGGGAACCTCTACGTTGCGGCCCTTGACGACAATGTCCACTCGTGACCTCCCCCAACGTTTCGTCCTGCAGACGCCGCTGCGGCGGATGCCGCGGGCGTCAGATTGCGACGCGGTGTGCTGGTCTCGGTACGCCGGGAGTCACCGAACGACCCCGGGAGGCGTGACCGAACGGGCTTGACGGCTCCTTTCCGGCGCGACGATCGCTCGTGACGACTGCGCTCCGGTACGGGCAAGGCATGTGGCTTACCCTCGTCATCTTGACGCTAACGTGCGGATGCCCGCCCGTCACCCCTCGTTGGGTGAACCGATCGGATGACGGAAGGCACTTGCGGAACCGCCCGGCGGCAAGTACCGCAAATCCCCCGGAGGCGTCCTGCGCAACCGCGTGGCGGCCAGCACCGCCGCACCCGCCACCTGCACATTCGCCTCCCGGAGCCGGGTCGTCGCCGCGGCCAGCGTGGCGCCGGTGGTGACGATGTCGTCGACTACCACCAGCGTCCTCCTGATCGTCGGATCGCGCCGCAGATCGCGGATTCGAGCGGGCCGGATTCGCAGCGAACTCTCAGCGGCGGCTACCCGGCCGGCCGGGTCCAGTGACGCAGAGTCGGGTCGCGGGGTGACCCGGAGCGGCCGCCGGATCTGGGCCCGCCAACCGGCCCGGCGCAGCCGTCGCACCGCGTGCCGGCCGAGTCGCGACATGTGGTCACCGTGGCGCTCCCGGACGGCCCGGGCGGTGGACGGCACCGGCACCACCACGACCGGCACGCCGGGGCCGCCGCCGGCCCGGGTCGCCGCAGTCGCCACCGCGGCGGCCAGCAGCGCGCCGAGCGGCCCGGCCAGGCGGTGCCGGCCCTTCTCCTTGTAGCCCAGCAGCACGCCGCGCAGCGGGCCGGCGTACGGCCCGAGCGCGGTGCACGGCGGCAGGCCGGCCGGCGGCGGCTCGGGCGCGGTCGGGTGCGGCACGAGCGCCTCCAGGGCGGCCGCGCAGTCGGCGCAGACGGCGAAGCGCAGCGGCACCCGCTCCGCCCCGCACCCGGCGCAGGCACCGGGCAGCACCAGGTCGGCCAGGGCACCGGCCAGCGCGGTCACCGCAGGAACAGCGGCGCGGTCGGCGCCGCGCCGGCCGGCGGGTCGGCGACCGGATCCGCGAGGTCGGCCGGGCCGATCGGGGTCGGGTCGACGAGCGCCTCGTACGCCGCGCCGCTCGCCACGTACACCACCGAGTCGGAGTGGGCGCTGTCCGGGGCGGCCGGGTACGCCGTCAGGTAGCTCACCGTGACCGAACCGAGGTCGTTCAGCCGTTCCGAGCGCTGCGCGCCGTCGATCGACACGTCCATGATCGCCACCCGGTTGTTCTGTTCCCGGATGCCGCCGATGGCGAGCCAGCCCTCGCTGCTCCAGTCCACCGCGGTGTGCGTCCGCATCGGGGTGCGCAGCAGCTGGGGGGTGCCCAGCTCCCAGCCGTCGCCCGCGGTGACCAGCGCGGCCAGGTAGAGCCGGCCGTCCACGATCGCCGCCACCCGGTGCCCGTCCGGGGCCACCGCCACCGCGGTGATCCGCCCGCCGCCCTCCGGCCAGGTCAGGCGCCGCGCCGCGCCGCCGTTCGTGGTGAAGCTGTACAGCTGGTTGCCGGCCACGACCAGGCCGGTGCCGGTGCCCTCCGGCTGGTCCGGGGTGACCACCCACACCGGGGGGCCGATCTGGCCGCGCAGCGTCACCCGGCGCAGGTCGGCCAGTTCGCCGGTGCGGGCACTGGCCACCCGCAGCGACGTCCCGGAACCCTCGGCCACCACGACGGCCGCGTAGGTGCGCGTGTTGGTGCTGCTGAACGCGGCGGACCGGACGTTGCGGTTCGCCTCGGGACGCAGCAGCGGCACCGCCTCCTGGGCGTACGCGGAGCGGGCCAGCCGGCGGATCTGCCCCTGGTAGACCACGAACCGTTCCGGCTCGTCGGCCAGCCGGTACGCGGCGTTGCTGCTCAGGTAGTCGTTGCTGTCGTACTCGACCGGGTCGTTGTGCCCGACCGTCAACTCGAGCACCTTGGGCAGGTTGGGCCGCAGGGACCACATCAGCTGGCGCCGCAACCGGTCCAGCGCGGCCGGGTCCTCCGGCGGCACGGCCTGGCCGGTGAGCGCGATCTGGAGCTTGTCGTTGCTGGCCGCCGGCACGTTGCCGACCACCGTGGTGCCCTGCGGCAGGGTGTCGACCGCGTCCCGGATCAGCGGCGACGGGCCGTTCGCCAGCCAGCGGATGATCTCGGTGGGCTGCTGGGTGGCCGGGACGCTGGCCGGCAGGTACCGCAGGTCGGGCACGAGCGACGTGTGCTCGGTGTTCCAGAAGTAGACGGTGCGCGGCCGGTAGAACTGGGTCAGCGCCTCGTCGCTGATCAGCAGGCCGGGCGGCGGCTTGGTGACGAACAGGCCGGGACTGCCACCCACGCTGCTCTGCACGGTGATCGTGTAGTTGGTCACCGTGGCGTCGCCGGACGGGGTCAGGATGCCGTTCGCGTCCAGCACGCCGACCTGCTGGGCCTTGAAGCTGATCTGATCGCTGCCCGGGTTGATCAACGGTTCCTCGGCCAGGCGGATCACCCGGACGTCCACCGCGGCCTTGAACGTCTCGGCCGCCGCCGGTGACAGAAACTGCTTGACCCGGCCGACCGCGCCGTCCGGGTCGCCGGCCGCCGCGGACAGGTAGAACTTCAGAAATTGCGCCCGGTCGGTGGTGTCCTCGCGGTTGTTGCGGGTGGGGCTGTTGTCGCCGCCCGGCGAGGTGCCGATCGATGGGCCGGGCGCCACCGCCAGCACGTCGCTGTTGTCCGGTATGCCGCACCCGCCGGCCAGCAGTGCGGTGGCCGCGGCGGCGATCAGCCAGCTCCGCACCGCCCGCCGCCTCACCGCGCCACCTCGGCGGCGTCGGCCACGACCTCGCCGGCCGGCTCCGGACGGGCGGTGAGCGCCGGTGGTGCGCCACTGCGGTCCCGCGGGATCAGCGGAAGGGGCGCGGCGACCAGCCGGTCACCGGCCCGCACCGGCAGGGTCAGGCGGAACTGGGCGCCGCCGCCGGGCGTACCCCAGGCCTCCAGCCAGCCGCCGTGCAACCGGGCGTCCTCGACGCTGATCGACAGGCCGAGGCCGGTGCCGCCGGTCTGCCGCGCCCGGGACGGGTCGGCCCGCCAGAACCGGTTGAACACCAGCCGCTCCTCCCCCGCCTTGAGCCCCACGCCGTGGTCCCGGACGGTGACCGCCACGGCCGCGTCGTCGGCGGCCAGGGTGACCTCGACCGGCCGGGCCTCGCCGTGCTCGACCGCGTTGCCGACCAGGTTGCGCAGGATCCGCTCGACCCGGCGCGGGTCCACCTCGGCGATCACCGGCTGGTCCGGCAGTCGCAGCTCGATCGCGACGCCGACCCGCTCGGCCAGGCCGGCCAGGCGGTCCGCGACCCGCTCCACGATCGGCACCAGGTCGGCGTGCTCGGCGTCCAGGGCGGCGAAGCCGGCGTCGAAGCGGCTGATCTCGAGCAGGTCGGTGAGCAGGCTCTCGAACCGGTCCAGTTCGGCCTGCAGCAGCTCGGCGCTGCGGGCCACGGTCGGGTCGAACTCGTCGCGCTCCGCGAAGATCAGATCAGCGGCCATCCGGACCGTGGTCAGCGGGGTGCGCAGCTCGTGCGACACGTCGGAGGTGAACCGCCGCTGCAGCCGGGACATCTCCTCCAGCCGGACGATCTGCCGCTGCAGGTTCGCCGCCATCTGGTTGAAGGACGCGGCGAGCCGGGCCAGGTCGTCCTCGCCGTCCACCTTCATGCGCTGGTCGAGCAGGCCCGCGGAGAGGCGCTGGGCGGTGCGCGCGGCGACCCGTACCGGGGTCACCACCAGCCGGGTGACCAGCGCGGCGACCACGCCCAGCAGGATCACCAGGGCCAGCCCGGTGGCCAGCACGGTGGTGCGGATCTGATTGGCGGCCCGGTCCTCGGTGGTCAGTGGCACCAGGTAGTACAGCTCGACGTGACCGAAGCTGGTGGGCACCGGGGAGCCGTACACCAGATATTTGGTCTGTACGCCGTCGACCTCGACGGTGCGGATCTGCCGGGCCACCCGCCGCTGGTCGGCCACCGCGCGGGTCAGGTCCGGCGTGATCAGTGCGGCGGTGTCGACGTTCGCGGAGGTGACCGGCTTGAGGTCGGGGTAGCGCTCGGCGCGCATCGCGACCACCGCGCCGCCGCTCTCCGCCGGGTCGCCGTCGGCCAGGTAGTTCACGGTCTCGCTGAGGGTCAGCGGCAGCTTCGGGTCACGCGGCTGGACGTGCACGGTGAGCTGCTTGTACGCGTAGTCGACCTTGCCGCGCAGCTGGCTGTACACCTCGTCCTGGGCACGGCTCAGCAGGATCTTGGCGCTGCGGTCCGCCACGAACCAGCCGAACGCGGCGACCAGCAGACTGGATGCCACCAGCGTGAGCACCACGACGCGCAGTTGCAGCGACCGGCGCCAGGCCCGGCGGGCCGGCTCGGCGGCACGGCGGCCCCGCCGCAGCGCGACACGCCAGTAGCGCCGCACCACCCTCAGGGTGCGGCGGACGGGCATGGGCAGCCAGGCGGGAGCGCGCATCTCGCGGCAAGACTAGCGCTTTCGGGTCCCGGCGCCGTCCCGCGCCGGTAGCGGCTCAGCCCGCCGGGCGATCAGCCGGTGCCCGCCTTGTAGCCGACGCCGCGGACCGTCAGGATGATCTCCGGCCGCTCCGGATCTGGTTCGATCTTGGCGCGCAGACGCTGCACGTGGACGTTCACCAGCCGGGTGTCCGCGGCGTGCCGGTAACCCCACACCTGCTCCAGGAGCACCTCGCGGGTGAACACCTGGCGCGGCTTGCGGGCCAGCGCGACCAGCAGGTCGAACTCCAGCGGGGTCAGCTTCACCTCGTCGCCGTCGCGGGAGACGGTGTGCGCGGGCACGTCGATGGTGATCTGGTTGCCGGGCGGCCCGATGGTCAGCATCTCCGGCGCCACGTCCTCGCCCCGCCGCAGCCGGGCCCGCATCCGCGCGACGAGTTCCTTGGGCTTGAACGGCTTGACCACGTAGTCGTCGGCGCCGGACTCCAGGCCCAGCACCACGTCGACGGTGTCGCTCTTGGCGGTCAGCATGACGATCGGGATGCCCGACTCGGTGCGGATGGCGCGGGCCACGTCGATGCCGCTCATGCCCGGCAGCATCAGGTCGAGCAGGACGATGTCCGGCCGGCTCTCCCGGAACGCGGCGAGCGCGCGCTCGCCGTCCGCCACGAAGGAGGGCAGGAAACCTTCGCTGCGCAGAACGATGCCGAGCATCTCCGCCAGCGCCGGATCGTCGTCGACCACCAGTACCCGGGCTCTCATGCGACCCAATATTGCACTGTCCGGCTCGCTGCTGCGTGACCCGGGGGCGATCATGCTCAGCGCGCCTGGGCGAACAGGGCCTTTCCCCAGTAATCGTCCGGCCCGCTGAGGCCGGGCGGGCAGGCGAACAGGCCGCTGGACACGTGCCGCAGGTACTCGTTCATCTCGTCGCTGCGGGCCAGGCTGCGCTGCACCGGCACGAACCCGGTCCGCGGGTCGCGCTGGTAGGCGAGGAAGAACAGTCCGGCGTTGAGCCGGCCCAGCCCGTCCGAACCGTCCACGAAGTTGTAGCCGCGGCGCAGCATCCGGGCGCCGTTGTTGTGGCTGGGGTGGGCCAGCCGCACGTGCGACGTGGTGGCCAGCAGCGGCTCGCCGTCCGCGCCCACCGCCGCGAAGTCCGGCTCGTCGAACTCGTCCTGCTTGCCCAGCGGCGCGCCGCTGCCCTTGCGCCGGCCGACGATCGTCTCCTGCTCGGCCAGCGGCGACCGGTCCCAGGTCTCGATCAGCATCCGGATCTTGCGGGACACCAGGTACGACCCGCCGGTCATCCAGTCCGGCCCGTCGCCCGGCTGCACCCAGAGGTGGTCGCGGAGGCGGTCGGTCTCCTCGGCCTTGAGGTTCTTGGTGCCGTCCTTGAAGCCGAACAGGTTGCGCGGCGTGGCCTGGTCGCGGGTGGTCGACGAGGTACGCCCGAAGCCCAGCTGCGACCAGCGGACGCTGACCACGCCCATGCCGATCCGGGCCAGGTTCCGGATCGCGTGCACGGCGACCTGCGGGTCGTTGGCGCACGCCTGCACGCACAGGTCGCCGCCGGAGATGGCCGGGTCGAGCGCGTCGCCGGGGAACCGGGGCAGGTCGGCGAGCGCGGCCGGCCGCAGCGCCGCGAGCCCGAACCGGTCGGAGCCGGCCGCGTCCCGGAACAGCGTCGGCCCGAAGCCCACCGTGACGGTCAGCCCGGACGGCGGCAGCCCGATCGCCTCGCCGGTGTCGTCCGGCGGAGCCTCGGGTACGCCGCCCACCGCGCCGATCTCACCGGCGTCCCGCCCGGCCGTCATCCGCGCGGCCGCGGCCGCCCAGTCCCGCAGCATCCCGGTGAGCCGGTCCCGGTCCTTGGTGATCACGTCGAACGCGACGAAGTGCACCCGGTCCTGCGCCGGCGTGACGATCCCGGCCTGGTGCTCGCCGGTGAACGGCACCGCGCCCGCGGCCAGGTCGCCCTGCAGATCGTCCTTACCGGCGCCGCGGACCACGGCACCGCCCACGGCCGCCGCACCGGCGATCCCGGTCACGCCGATGCCGGCGAGCGCGATGGCCCGCCGGCGGGACAGAGAGGTCTCGGACATGGCTCCTACTTCTTGGACACCACGGCGGCGACCCGGCTGATCGGCTCGGCGAGCGCGTTGATCGCGTCGGAGAGCGCCTTCAGGTCGGCCTGGGTCAGCTCGGTGTGCAACTTCCAGCCGTCACCCTTGCGGTGCTTGGCCAGCGCCGCGTCGACGTTGGCGAACTCCGTGTCGAGCGTCTTGACCAGCGCCGGGTCCCGCTCCTCCAGGACCGGGCGCAGCGACGCGACGGCCGCCTTGGAGCCCTCCACGTTGGCGTTGAAGTCCCACAGGTCGGTGTGCGAGTAGCGGTCCTCCTCGCCGGTGATCTTGCCGGTGGCGACCTCGTCCAGCAGGGCCTTCGCGCCGTTGGCGAGCTGCAGCGGGGAGAGCTTCTCGGCGTTCGCCTTGGCCACGATCTCCTTGACGTCGGCGAGCAGCTGGTCGGCGATCGGGCCGTCCTTGCTGACGTCGCCGCTGCCCCACAGGTCCTTCTCGATGCGGTGGAAGCCGGTGAACGGCATGCCCTCCTCGACGACCTCCTCGCGGCCGTCGATCTTCGGGTCCAGGTCGCCGAAGATCTCCGCGACCGGCTCGATCCGCTCCCAGTAGGTGCGGCTGATCGGGAACAGCTCCTTGGCCTTGGCGACCTCGTTGGCCTTGACCGCGGCCACGAACTCCTCGGTCTTGGTGAGCAGCGCGCCGGTCTGGCTCTTCACGTACCGCTGGTAGCTCGCCGTGGCGTCGGCCAGCTTGGCGTCGTCGGTGAGCGGCGCGGACGAGCCGGACACGGTGAACGCGCTGCGGATGCCCTTGCCGATCATGCCGGGCTTGCAGGCCGTCTCGTAGGTGCCGGCGGGCAGTTCCACGTGCATCTCCCGGGACAGCCCGGGCGCGATGTTCTCCACCTCGGCCATCACCCGGTCGCCCGGCGCGTACACGTAGAACTCGGTGACCTTGCTGCCGGAGTTGGTGATCGCGAAGACGTTCGTGCCGGCGTCCGCGGAGTTGCGGGCGACCGCACAGCTGGTGTCGGACGCCTGGACCGCGATCGGGCCGTCCGTGCCGGCGCCGGCGCCGGTGTCGTCGCCACCGCAGGCGGCGAGGCCGGCGGAGAGGACGCTCACCGCGGTGAGCGCGAGGATTCGAGGGGTACGCATGCGGTTCGGTGCTCCTATGGCTGCGGCGCGGGCGCCGGGGTGGACTCGGTGGCCGGCTCCGGTGCCGGCGCCGTCGCCGGTCGGACCTTGCGCGTCGGGCGCAGGAAGATCGCCAGGACCGGGATGCCGTACGCGGCCCAGGCGACGACCTCGAGCACGCTCGCGGTCGGAGTGATGTTGAACATTCCGGTGAGCAGGGCGGTGTACCAGGCGTTCGGGTCCAGCACGCCGCTGATGTCGTACGCCAGCGTGTTGAGGCCCGGCAGCACGCCCGCCTCCTGCAGGTCGTGCACGCCGTACTTGAGGATGCCGGCGGCGACCAGGATGAGCAGCGACCCGGTCCAGGCGAAGAAGACCGAGAGGTTGATCCGGACCGCGGTGGCGTACATCAGGTAGCCGATCGCCACGGCGGTGGCGATGCCCCCGATCAGCGCGTACAGCGGGCCGCCGTTGACCGACGCGCCCTGCACCGCGGAGTAGAAGATCAGCGACGTCTCCAGACCCTCGCGGACCACCGCGAGGAACGCCATGCCGGCCACCGCGACCGAGCCCACCGCGAGCGCGTCCTGCAGCTTGCCGCGCAGCTCACCGGCGATGGACCGGGCGGCCTTACGCATCCAGAAGATCATCCAGGTGACGAAGACGACCGCGGCGATCGAGGCGACCGCCTCGAACAACTCCCGGTGCTGGTACTTCTGCAGCAGGGTGGTCGAGGTGTAGCTGAGCAGCCAGCCGAAGAAGACGGACAGCGCCACGGCCAGCCCGACGCCGGCCCAGACCTGCACCAGCCGGTCGGTACGCCGGGACTTCACGAGGAAGGCGACCAGGATGCTCACCACGAGCGTGGCCTCCAACCCCTCGCGCAGGCCGATGAGGTAGGTGGCGAGCATGGCACTCCATTAGCTAAGGCATTCCTAAGTAAGGCTCGGCATACCTTAGACGCGGGGTTGCGCGGCCAGTCAAGTCGACGCCGTACTTCTGGCGTCACACATGCGAAAGGGCGGCCCCACCTGGGGGCCGCCCCGACGGACAAGCAGGTTAGGGGCGGTCGAACTCCCCATTTCGCACGCCCGCCACGAAGTCCGCCCAACCCGGCGCGGCGAACCGCAGCACCGGACCGGTGACGTCCTTCGAATCGCGGACCAACACGGTCGCCGGGGTCTCCGCGACCTCCACACAGTGACCGGCGGCACCACTGCGGGTGCTCTTACGCCAGATCAGATTATTCTCGGACAAAGTTGTCCCTCCCACAGGTCGATACCCACCGGGTAAACGAGTGGGACTTACCGGAGGGCATCACCCGTTCGGGCGATCAGCGCCCGACTGTCGTCCGGTGACAACGCGCGGCGGCGCAGGTCGTCGTACGCCTCCCGGTAGATTTGGACGTCGTCCCGCTTCAGGCGGAACTGCCCGCCGGTGAGGCTCTCGCTGTGCACCACCGGCCCCCGGCTGCCCGGCGCGAACTCCAGAATCATGAACGACTCCGGCAGCGCGGCGTGCGCGCCCACCGAGAACGGCAGCACCAGCACCTCCACCTTCGGCCGCAGACTGGCCTCGGACAGCCGCTGCAGTTGCCGGCGCAGAACCTCGGGCCCGCCCACCTCGCGGTGCAGCACCGCCTCGTCCAGCACCACGGTCAACTCCGGCGGCGGCTCCCGGAGCAGCACCGTCTGCCGCGCCATCCGCAGCGCCAGCCGCCGCTGCACGGTCTGCGGATCGCGGACCCCCGCACCGGCCTGGATCACCGCGAGGGCGTACTCGTCGGTCTGCAGCAGGCCCGGCACGATCTGGGTCTCCCACTCACCCATCGCCTCGGCCTCGGCCTCCAGGGCCAGATACTCGTCGTACGGGTCCGGCACCGACGACCGGTACGGCGTCCACCACACCCGGACGCGGCCCCGGCGGGCCAGGTTGCGCAGGCGGGTGCGGACCTCCGGACGAGCGGCGTACGCCGCCAGCAGACGGTCCAGATCGGTGTCACTGATGCCGGTGCGCGCGGTCTCGATCCGGCTCAACTTGGACTCCGACCAGCCCAGCGCCCGGGCCACCGCGGCGCCTCTGCGGTCGCCACGGAGGCGGCGGAGTTCGTCACCCAACTCCTGCCGCGCCGTCGATGTCGGCCTCGCCACGCGAACACCGTACCGGCACGCCGGTGACCTACTGCAACTTGCACGACACAAGATGCACTTGCCGCAGCTCAAGCGACGTGGGCTAATGGGATCGACAGTCCGATTCGCGGAGATCCGGTGGCGGCAACCGGCGGGCCTCCGCACACGCATCGAGCCCCGTCCGGCGTCGGACGGGGCTCGATCGGTCTGCCGGCCGGCCCGCGCCGAATAGCGAACGGGACGGCAGGTCATAGACCAGCCGCCCCGTTCATCCCCCCGGTTTGGTACCGCGCGCGTCCGTGGGACCCCCCGATCACCAATGACGCTGCGTACATGTAGCTTCACACTCCGCACAAGCCCGTGTCAAGCAAATCCGCATATTTGCTGTTTTGTGTTGGAAGCGGGGGTGCCGGCGGGCGGCGCGTTGCCGCTGGTGGCGGCGCCCCACACCGCCACACGGACAGGCGCACCGTGCCCGCCGTGTCGACCTCGGGCGCGGACCGCACCACACCCCCACACACACGCCCGAGCCACACCGCGCCTGTCGACCTCCGGCACGGACCGCACCACACCCCCACACAGACACCTGGGTCAGACCGCGCGTGTCGACCTCCGGCACGGACCGCACCACAGCCCCACACAGACACCTGGGTCAGACCGCGCGTGTCGACCTCCGGCACGGACCGCACCACACCCCCACACAGACACCCGAGCCACACCGCCCGTGTCGACCTCCGGCACGGACCGCACCACACCCCCACACACACGCCCAGCCACACCGCCCGTGTCGACCTCCGGCACGGACCGCACCACACCCCCACGCAGACACCTGGGTCAGACCGCGCGTGTTGACCTCCGGCACGGACGACGCCACGTCCGCGTCTGGCGTGTGGCGAAAACGGGCACCCAGCGCGCCGGAACTCCGCACGCGCACGCCACCCACATGGCACGCCGGCGAGCGGCGCCGAGTGCCCCTCCCCCGAGGGGCGCGAGGCGACGGGCGACGGGCCGCAGGCGACAGGCCGCAGGCGACGGGCGACAGGCGACAGGCCGCAGGCGACGGGCGACAGGCGACGGGCCGCGGCGCGGACGTCTACGGGCGGGGTGGGGTGTTCTCGATCGGGACGGCCGCGACGAAGACCTCGCCGACGCCGGCCACCGTGACCGGTCCCGCGTCGGCCGGTGCGAACGCCGCCGTGCCCGCCGTGACGCCGGCCGGAATGCCGTGCGCCTCGCCCACGAAGACCTCGCCCTCGACGCCCAGCACGATGCGCGGGCCGGCGGCCGGCACCACGACCGGCGGGCGGGTGCCGTCCAGGCGGATGCGGTACAGGACGAACTCGCGTGCCGGCACCTGCCAGGTCACGACGCCGGGGGCCAGGTCCGTCGCCGGCAGTACCGGGTCGTGCAGGACCTCGAAGCGCAGCACCCGGAGCAACTCGCCGACGTCGACGCGCTTGGGGGTGAGGCCGCCGCGCAGCACGTTGTCGCTGGCCGCCATGATCTCCACGCCGGTGCCCTGCAGGTAGGCGTGCAGGTTGCCGGCCGGCATCCAGATCGCCTCGCCGGGCTGCAGCTGGACGTGGTTCAGCAGCAGCGCGACCAGGACGCCCGGGTCGGTGGGGTACCGCGTGCCCAGGTCGGCGGCCAGGGCCAGATCCGGGGCGGGGGTCCGGCGGGCGGACCGGACCACCTCGTCGAGCAGCGCCGGGCGGTCGTCCTCCGGCCAGGTCAGCAGCTGCTCGACGGCGTCGCGCAGGCCGGTCGTACCGGCCCGGAGGGCCGCGACCACCGGGGCCAGCCGGGGCACGTCCAGGGCGTCCAGGGCCGCGGCCGAGACCTCCGGCGCCCGGAACCCGCAGAGTGCCGCGAACGGTGTGAGCGCGACCAGCATCTCCGGCTTGTGGTAGGCGTCGGTGTAGTTGCGCGGCGCGTCCGGGTCGGCCTGCTGGGCGGCGTAGGCGGTGCGGGCGTACTCGGCGTCCGGGTGAGCCTGCAACGACAGCGGGGCGTCGGCGGCCAGCACCTTCATCAGGTACGGCAGGCGGGTGCCGTACTCCGCTGCCAGGTCCGGGCCGAGCTGGCCCTTCGGGTCGTCCGCGATGAGCGTGTCCAGGGCGACCGGGCCGGCCGGGCCGGGCACCGTGGACGGGTCGCCGGGGTGGGCGCCCAGCCACAGTTCCGCCTCGGGTTCCGCGGTGGGCGCCGGACGCCCCTGCAGCCGGGCCAGCGACGTCCGGGATCCCCAGGCGTACGGCCGGATCACTCCGGTGAGCGGATAGACACTCACGGGGCCGCCTCGGCGGGCTGGTAGATGTCCGGCTCGATGTAGATCACCCGGGCCACCGGCACCGCGGCGCGGATCCGGGCCTCGGCCTCGTTGATGTGGGTGGCGAGCTGTTCGGCGGTCTCCGAGCGCGGCACCCCGACCTTCGCCGCCACCAGCAGCTCGTCCGGGCCCAGGTACAGCGTTTTCATGTGGATGATCCGCTCGACGCCGTCGCCGGCCACGATGGCCTGTTCGATCTTCGCCACGTCCTCGGGGTTGGCGCCCTCGCCGAGCAGCAGGCTCTTCGTCTCGATGGCCAGGATGATCGCGATGCTCACCAGCAGCACACCGATGGCCGCGGTGCCGATGCCGTCCCAGATGCCGTCGCCGGTGACCAGGGTCAGCGACACGCCGATCAGCGCGAAGATCAGGCCGAGCAGCGCGCCGGCGTCCTCGAGCAGTACGACGGGCAGTTCGGGGGCCTTGGCGCGGCGGACGAAGGTGACCCAGGAGACGGTGCCGCGGACGTGGTTGGACTCGACGATCGCGGTACGGAAGGAGAACGTCTCCAGGCCGATCGCGACCACCAGCACCACGATCGGCACCCACTGCCACTCGTCGATCGGCTCCGGGTGCGAGATCTTGTGGTACGCCTCGTACAGCGCGAACAGGCCGCCGACGCTGAACAGCACGATCGCCACGATGAACGCGTAGATGTAGCGGTCCCGGCCGTACCCGAAGGGGTGTTCCGGGGTGGCCTTGCGTTGTGCCCGCTTGCCACCGAGCAGCAGCAGCGCCTGGTTGCCGGAGTCCGCCACCGAGTGGATGGACTCGGCCAGCATCGACGACGACCCGGTCAGCAGCCACGCCACGAACTTGGTGACCGCGATGCCCAGGTTGGCACCGAGGGCCGCCACGATCGCCCGGGTGCCGCCGCTGGCACTCACTGAAGCCCCTCGGGCAGCAGGTTGCTCAGCTCCTTCATCTCGCTGATCGCCGGCACGGCCATCGGGTCGAGTCCGTGCGCGAGCGCGAGATAGAGCGACGCGAAGTCGGGCACCGCGGTGAGGGACGCCAGGCGCTCCAGCGCGGAGCCGCCCTCGGCCACCAGAACGTCGCAGCGCACGCCGCGCCGCTCGGCGATGGCCTGGACCGCGTCCGCGCGGCGTTCCTCCACGGCCACCGGCTCGTCGGCGTCGTCCTCGGGGTTGAGGCCGCCGTCGCGCAGCACGACCAGCCGCAGCCGGGTGGAGTCGCCGGCCTCCTCGGTGTCCGGGTCGGCGAAGATGTCGCGGGACGACTCGGCCAGGCCGCCGAAGACGCCGTCCAGCAGGCCGACCCGGCCGCGGCTGGCTTCACCCAGCGCACCGGCCATGGCCGGGTAACGCGCGTTGGCGGCGAGCGTGTCGGCGAACCGGCGGGCGGCGACGGTGGCCAGCGGCGACGAACCCCAGACGATCGGCACCGAGCCGGCCAGCCCGAGGGCCAGCGACTTCGCCGGGTTGACGAACGAGTCGGCGGCCGGCCGGCACCGCTCGGCGTCGGCGTCGAGCCGGCTGGCGGTCTCCGCCAGGTCCGCCTCGTTGACCTTGACCAGGCCCAGTGCACGCGCGGCGAGCAGCACCGGGATGGTGAGACCCCACATGCTGGCCCGGGCCGGGGCGCGCCGCGGCACACCGATGAACGGCGCCCGCGCCCGCTCCGCGACCGCCTGCAGTTCGGAATCGGGGTTGCCGATCGCGACCAGCCGCGCGCCACGCCGGGCGGCGGCGTCCGCGGCGGCCAGGGCCTCCGGGCTGCGACCGCTGGCCGACACCGCGATCACCACGTCGGCGGCACCCACCCAGCCGGGCACGCCGGCGCTGCGGTGCCCGATGATCGGCACCGGGCAGCGGGGGCCGGCCACGGTGGAGAGGATGCTGCCGGTCAGGCCGGCCGTGCCGATGCCGGCGACCACCACCGCCCGGGGGCGGCCGTCGTCCTCGAGCAGGCTCAGATCGGTCTCGACGGCCAGCGCCGCCGACTCGCGGACCTGGGCGCCGGCCGAGGCGGTGGCCCGCAGCATGCCGCCCGGGTCGTTGCCGAGCATCGCCTTCTCGTCGTCGAGCAGAGCCTCGTCGGCGGCGCGATGGCCGTTCACCCCGGCCGTACCGTCCATCGGGGTCACCATCGTCAGGCCTTTCCGCTGTCCGGTGTCCGTGCCTCGTCCAGCAGCAGAACCGGGATGTCGTCCCGCACCTCGAAGATCCGGCCGCACTCGGTGCAGGTCAGCGTCTGCGCGTCGGCGTCGTAGTCGAGCGGCGCGTGGTGCGTGTCCGGGCACGCGAGAATCTCGAGCAGTTGCGCGTCGAGGGCCACCGAGGGGCTCCTTGGGTCGGGGGGTGAAACGGGAAGGCCAGCAGATCCTAACCGCGGACGATGGCGAGCACCTCGTCGCGGAGGGCCGCCATCCGGTCCGGCTTCGGCGCCTCCACGTTCAGGCGCAGCAGCGGTTCGGTGTTCGACGCCCGCAGGTTGAACCAGGCGCCCTCGCCCACGTGCACGGTGAGGCCGTCCAGGTCGTCGAACTCCGCGGCCGGGAACGCGGCGCGCACCTCGGCCACCTTCGCCGCCGCGTCGTCAACCGTGGAGTTGATCTCACCGGACGCGGCGTACCGCTCGTACTCGGCCGCGAACTCCGACAGCGGCTGGTCCTGGCCGCCCAGCGCGCCCAGCACGTGCATGGCGGCGAGCATGCCGGTGTCGGCGTACCAGAAGTCGCGGAAGTAGTAGTGCGCCGAGTGCTCACCGCCGAAGACCGCATTGGTACGGGCCATCTCGGCCTTGATGAACGAGTGCCCGACCCGGCTGCGCACCGGCTTGCCGCCGCGCTCGGCGATGATCTCCGGCACCGCGGCCGAGGTGATCACATTGTGGATCACCGTGGCGCCCGGGAACTTGGCCAGCTCCCGCGCGGCGACCAGCGCGGTGATGGCGGACGGGGACACCGGGTCGCCGTTCTCGTCCACCACGAAGCAGCGGTCCGCGTCGCCGTCGAACGCCAGCCCGATGTCCGCGCCGTGGGCGCGCACCGCGGCCTGCAGGTCCACCAGGTTCGCCGGCTCCAGCGGGTTGGCCTCGTGGTTCGGGAAGGTGCCGTCCAGCTCGAAGTAGAGCGGCACGATCTCCAGCGGCAGGGCCGGCAGCGCGCGGTCGCCCAGCACCGCCGGGACGGTGTGCCCGCCCATGCCGTTGCCGGCGTCGACCACCACCTTCAGCGGGCGGATGCCGGACAGGTCGACCAGGGAACGCAGGTGCGCCGCGTAGTCGGTGAGCAGGTCCCGGTGCTCGACCTGGTCCGGCCCGTCGGCGACCGCGGCGATCGAGTCGAGCAGTTCCTCGGCGCGCTGGCGGACCACGGCCAGGCCGCTGTCCTGACCGACCGGGCGGGCGCCGGCGCGGCACAGCTTGATGCCGTTGTACTTGGCCGGGTTGTGGCTGGCGGTGAACATCGCGCCGGGCAGGCCGAGCGCGCCGGAGGCGTAGTAGAGCTGGTCGGTGGAGGCCAGGCCGATGTGCACCACGGCGGTGCCGGCCGCGTTCGCGCCCGCGGTGAACGCGGCGACCAGGCCGGGGCCGGAGGCGCGCATGTCGTGGCCGACGACGATCCGGTCGGCGTCGTCGCCGGACTCCCGCAGCATCTCCACGAACGCCGTGCCCAGGGCCCGCGCGCTCGACTCGTTGAACTGGTCGGGAACGACGCCGCGCACGTCGTACGCCTTGACGATCTGCGACAGGTCAGACAAAACTCGCTCCTCAGGCCACGGTGCCAACTGCCTGGAGACTAACGGAGCGCGGCGGCTGTCCGAGACGCAACGACACGGCTCCACCGTCTCGAACGAATCACGTCTCGCCGCGTTCACCGGCCCGTCCCCGGTTGTCGCCGGACGTGATGCCGGTCACGATGGGGTGGGACGGGAGGTGCGTATGGCGAACCCGTGGCTCGCGCTCGACCTCGGCACCGACCCGGCGGAACGAATCCGGCAGATCGGGCGCGCCCATGAGCGCTTCGTGACCGGCGACCGTCCGCGGGACGGCCGGCCGGCACCGCCGGTGCGCTCGGTCGTCGCCGAGTCCTGGCAACGGTCCGCGGGTGCGGTCGGCCCGGACAGCACCGCGCCCATCGACCTGGCCGACGGCGCGCTGGAGGCGTACCGGGCGGCCCATCCGCTGGCCCGGGTGCTGCCGATCTTCCGGGACCTGCTGGGCGGCCTCGCCGACGACGGCGCACACCTGATGGCGGTGTGCGACGCGGACGGCCGGCTGCTCTGGGTCGAGGGGCACGCGTCGATGCGGCGCGGGGCGGAGGCGATGAACTTCGTGCCCGGTGCGCGCTGGGACGAGGCGCACGCCGGGACGAACGCGCCGGGCACCGCGCTCGCCGTCGACCACCCCCTGCAGATCTTCGCCACCGAGCACTTCAGCCGGCCGGTGCAGCGGTGGACCTGCGCGGCGGCGCCGATCCACCACCCGGTGACCGGGCGGCTGCTCGGCGCCATCGACGTGACCGGCGGCGACCACCTGGCGAACCCGCACAGCCTGGCCCTGGTCCGGGCGACCGCGCTGGCCGCCGAGGCGTACCTGAGCGGCCACCTCGAGGTCCCGGCCGGCCGGGACGTCGCCACGGTCGCCGCGCTGGGCCGCGACGAGGCCGTGCTGACCGTCGGCGGGCGGCGCACCCGGCTCGGCCGGCGACACTCGGAACTGCTGGTCCTGCTCCTGGAGCACCCGGACGGGCGTACCGGGGAGCAACTCGGTGTCGACCTTTATGGGGACGGGCTGAATCCGGTGACCGTGCGCGCCGAACTGTCCCGGCTGCGGCGGATCCTGTCCCCGGACCTGCTGGACTCCCGGCCCTACCGGCTGCGGGCCGAGGTGGAGGCGGACTTCCGGACCGTGCCGCGGCTGCTGGAACGCGGGCGGGTGGGCGAGGCGCTGGCCGCGTACCCCGGACCCCTGCTGCCCGGTTCGGACGCACCCGGAGTGGCCCGGCTGCGCCGGCTGATCGACGGCCAGCTGCGGGCCGCGGTGCGGGCCAGCGCCGACCCGGCGCTGCTGCAGACCTGGGTACGGTCGCCGTGGGGCGCCGACGACCTGGAGATCTGGGAGAGGTACGCGGACGCCCTCCCGCCGCGTTCCCCGGCCCGCCCGCTGGCCCTCGCCCGGGCCGCCGACCTGGCCCGCGAGTACGGGCTTGCAACGTCGTTGCAACGTCACCGGAATTAGCGTCGGCCTCCACCGCTGCAGTACGGAGGCCCCCCATGACCGTGTACGCCCCGCCCGGAACCGACGGCGCGATCGTCGCCTACGAGTCCCGCTACGACCACTGGATCGGCGGCGAGTACGTCCCGCCGGCGAAGGGTCAGTACTTCGAGAACCCCAGCCCGGTGAACGGCCGCCCGTTCTGCGAGATCGCCCGTGGCACCGCCGACGACGTCGAGCGGGCGCTGGACGCGGCACACGGCGCGGCCGACGCCTGGGGCCGTACCTCCGTGGCCGAACGCGCCGTCATCCTGCACCGGATCGCCGACCGGATGGAGGAGAACCTGGAGAAGCTGGCGGTCGCCGAGGCGTGGGAGAACGGCAAGCCGGTACGCGAGACGCTCGCCGCCGACCTGCCGCTGGCGATCGACCACTTCCGCTACTTCGCCGGCGCGCTGCGGGCCCAGGAGGGCACGGTCGGCGAGCTGGACGACGACACAGTCGCGTACCACTTCCACGAGCCGCTCGGCGTGGTCGCGCTGATCATCCCGTGGAACTTCCCGATCCTCATGGCGACCTGGAAGCTCGCGCCGGCGCTGGCGGCCGGCAACGCCGTCGTGCTGAAGCCCGCCGAGCAGACCCCGGCGTCCATCCACTACTGGCTGTCGCTGATCGCCGACCTGCTGCCGCCCGGCGTGCTGAACATCGTCAACGGCTTCGGCGTCGAGGCCGGCAAGCCGCTCGCCTCCTCGCCGCGGATCGCCAAGGTCGCGTTCACCGGCGAGACCACCACCGGGCGCCTGATCATGCAGTACGCCTCGGAGAACCTCATCCCGGTCACCCTGGAACTCGGCGGCAAGAGCCCCAACCTGTTCTTCGACGACTGCAGCTCCGCGGACGACGAATTCTTCGACAAGTCGCTCGAAGGCTTCGCGATGTTCGCGCTGAACCAGGGCGAGGTCTGCACCTGCCCGTCCCGGGCGCTGATCCAGCAGGGCCACTACACCGACTTCCTGTCCGCCGCGGTGAAGCGGGTGGAGAACCTGAAGCAGGGCAACCCGCTGGACACCGACACGCAGATCGGCGCGCAGGCGTCCAACGACCAGCTGGAGAAGATCCTGTCTTACCTGGACATCGGCCGGCAGGAAGGCGCCCGCGCGCTGACCGGCGGCGCCCGGGCCGACCTGCCCGGCGACCTGGCCGGCGGATACTACGTGCAGCCGACCATCTTCGAGGGCTCGAACTCCATGCGGATCTTCCAGGAGGAGATCTTCGGGCCGGTGGTCTCGGTGACGTCGTTCGCCGACCTCGCCGACGGGCTGAAGATCGCCAACGACACGCTGTACGGCCTCGGCGCCGGCGTGTGGACCCGGGACATGAACCAGGCGTACCGGGCCGGCCGCGGCATCAAGGCCGGCCGGGTGTGGACCAACTGCTACCACCTGTACCCGGCGCACGCGGCGTTCGGCGGCTACAAGCAGTCGGGCATCGGCCGGGAGAACCACCGGATGATGCTGGACCACTACCAGCAGACCAAGAACCTGCTGATCTCGTACTCGCCCAAGGCCGCGGGCCTGTTCTAGACATGGCCACTCGAGTCGACGTGACTCCCGCGGCGGCCGCGGTGATGCGGTCGCTGCGGGAGCGGCACGGTCCACTGATGTTCCACCAGTCCGGCGGCTGCTGCGACGGCAGCTCACCGATGTGTTACCTGGAGGGCGAGTTCCGCACCGGAGCCTCCGACGTGCTGCTGGAGTCGCTACGGGTCGAGGGCGTGCCGGAGCCGGTGACGTTCTGGATGAGTGGCGCCCAGTTCCAGCTGTGGAAGCACACCCACCTCACGGTCGACGTGGTGCCGGGGCGCGGGGCCGGGTTCTCGCTGGAGGCCCCGGACGGCGTGCGCTTCCTGATCCGGTCCCGGCTGCTCACCGAGCACGAGCAGGCCGCGCTCGCCGACCGGCGGCCCGGTCAGGGGTAGTACACGCGCAGCAGGAAGGGCATGTCCAGGTGCCCGTCGTTGCGGCAGTCGAAGGCCGTCCAGGTGCCGCGGTACCGGCCGTACTCGCCGACCGAGACGCAGGACTGGATGGTGTAGTAGCGGCTGTGGTTGGCCCAGACACCCCGCAGCGCCGAGGTGGCCTGGTCGGTCCGAGTCGCTTCGGGAGCGGCCGTGGCGGGCGTGCTGAACGCCACCGGGCCGGCCAGGACGGCGCCGGCGATACTGAGGCTCATCAATGTCTTTCGCATGCCGAGACGAAAGCACGGGACCGTACAAAGTGGATATAGTCCCAGCTCGGTCAGCGGCGGCGGGGCCGGAAGGTGGTCACCGCGACCAGCGCGACGGCCACCCCGAACGCCGCCGTCGCGACCACGTTGACCTGGGGCGGGATGCCGCGCTGGGCGGTGCCCCAGACGTACATCGGGAACGTGGTGGTGGTGCCCGCGGTGAAGTTCGTGATGATGAAGTCGTCGAAACTGAGCGAGAACGCCAGCAACGCCGCCGCCAGGATGCCCGGCAGCGCCAGCGGCAACGTGACCCGGTGGAACGTCTGCCACGGTCCGGCGTACAGGTCGGCGGCCGCCTCCGGCAGACGGGGGTCCAGGCCGGACAGCCGGGCGCGCACCGTCACCACCACGAACGAGACGCAGAACAGCACGTGCGCGATCACGACCGTCCAGAGGCCCAGCGGCACCCGCGCCGCGCCGAACAGCGCCAGCAGCGACGAACCCATCACCACCTCGGGCGTCGCCATCGGCAGGAACACCAGGATGCTGGTCGCCGCGCGGCCGCGGAACCGGTACGTGGTCAGCGCGAACGCCATCAGCGTGCCGAGCACGGTGGCGATCACGGTGGCGGCGAAGGCGATCTGCACGCTGCGGACCAGGGCCGCGCACATGCCGGGGGCGCCGCACGGGTCGGTCCACCAGGCGAGGGTGAAGTCGTGGAAGTCGTAGGACAGCCGGGAGGACGGGCGGTTCACCGACAGGCCCGCCACGACCGCGACCGGGAGCAGGAGGTACGCCAGCACGAGCAGTCCGGCGCCGAGCACCCAGTGGTCGGCGATCCAGCGGCCGGCGCGGGTCACGCCACCCGGTCCAGGGCGGCGGCGCCGGCCCGGCGCAGGTACGCGACGACCAGCAGCAGGACCGCCGCCATCAGGACGAACGACAGCGCCGCCGCCTGCGGGTAGTCCAGGCGGATGAGGAACGCCGAGTCGACCACGTTGCCGATCATGGCGGTGCCGGGCGTGCCGAGCAGCCGCGCGTTGATGTAGTCGCCGGCCGCCGGGATGAAGGTCAGCAGCGTTCCGGCCACGATGCCCGGGGCGGCCAGCGGCAGCGTCACCCGGCGGAACGTGGCGGCCGGTCCGGCGTACAGGTCGGCGGACGCCTCCAGCAGGCGGCCGTCCAGCCGTTCCAGGCTGGCGTAGAGCGGGAGCACCATGAACGGCAGGAAGTTGTAGGTCAGGCCGGCGACCACCGCGAACGGCGTGGCCAGCAGCCGCCCGTCCGGGCCCAGCAGGTGCACGTCGCGCAGCAGCCCGACCAGCAACCCGGAGTCCGACAGGATGGTCTGCCACGCCAGCGTGCGCACCAGAAAACTGGTGAAGAACGGCGCCACCACCGCGATCAGCAGCACGTTGCGCCAGCGGCCCGCCTTCACCGCGATCGCGTACGCCAGCGGCAAGCCGAGCACCAGGCAGGCCACCGTGGCCGCGGCGGCGTAGCCGAGCGAGCGCAGCAACTGCGGCCAGTACGCGGCGAGCGCCGCCGGATAGTTGCCGAACGCCCACGTCATCCGGTAGCCCTCGGTGAGCGAGCCGGCCGGGTCGTACAGGCTGGTGCCGAAGAGCTGCACCGCCGGCACGACGAAGAACAGGATCAACCACAGACCCGCGGGCAGAAGCAGGAGGTACGCCGGGCGCGATCGGCTACCGGTCACGCCGGTACGCCCAGGTTCGCGTCGGCCGGCGCGGTGCGGTCTCCCTCGCCCGGCGGCCGGTTCAGCAGGAACGCGTGCCGCGGATGCCAGTGCGCGCACACCTCGGCGCCCAGCGGGACCTGGCGTTCGGCGCCGGTGTTCGGTGCGAACACGGCCAGTTCGGTGCCCCAGCCGGTGCGTACCAGGTAGTGGCTGCTGACCCCCACGTAGGAGCTGTCGGTGACCACGCCGGTGACGTGCTGGTGGGCAGGCGGTACGTCGTCGCCCGCGGTGGCCAGGTGCAGCTTCTCCGGGCGTACCCCCAGAAAGATCGTCTCGCCGGTGGCCCGGGACCGGGCGGCGGGCACGGTGAACCGCGCGCCGTACGCGGACACCGCGATGTCGTCGCCGGTGCGGCCGGCGGCGTCCCCGGCCAGCAGATTCGACTGCCCCAGGAACGTCGCCACGAACGGGGTGGCCGGCAGGTCGTACAGCTCGGCCGGCGGGCCGGTCTGCTCGAGTCTCCCGGCGTGCATCACGGCGACCGTGTCGGCCATCGTCATGGCCTCCTCCTGGTCGTGCGTGACGTGCACGAACGTGATGCCGACCTCGGTCTGGATGCGTTTCAGCTCGATCTGCATCCGGCGGCGCAGGGTCAGGTCGAGCGCGCCCAGCGGCTCGTCCAGCAGCAGCACCCGGGGCTTGTTGATGAGCGCGCGGGCCAGCGCCACCCGTTGCTGCTGCCCGCCGGAGAGCTGCGCCGGCCGGCGTTTGCCGTACCCGCCCAACTGCACCAGCGCGAGCATCGCCTCCACCTGGGCCTCGACATCGCGCTGCCGGCGCCGCCGCAGGCCGAACGCCACGTTCTCCTCGACGTCCAGGTGCGGGAACAGCGCGTAGCTCTGGAAGACGGTGTTCACCGGCCGCCGGTACGGCCGCAGCCCGGTGATGTCGTCGTCGCCGAGCAGCACCCGTCCCGCGGTCGGCTGGTCCAGGCCGGCGATCATCCGCAGGGTGGTCGTCTTGCCGCAGCCGGACGCGCCGAGCAGCGCGAAGAACGATCCGGCGGGTACGGTCAGGTCGAGGTCGTCGACGGCGGTGACGGCGCCGAACCGCTTGGTCAGGCCGTGCAGTCGCAGATCTGCCATCAGGCTCCGATCGCCACCTGGAACAGGTCGTTGTACAGGCGGTTCTCCGGCTGGGTGAGCGGCATGAACTCGGCCGCCCGGGCCAGCAGGCCGGGAGTCGGGAAGATCAGCGGGTTCCGGGCCAGTTCCGGATCGATCTTGTCCATCGCCGCCTGCGCCCCCTCGACCGGACAGATGTAGTTCACGTACGCCGCGACCTGCGCCGCGACGGTCGGATCGTAGTAGTAGTTCATCAGCCGCTCGGCGTTGGCGCGGTGTGCCGCCCGGTTCGGCACCACCATGTCGTCGGAGTACAGGATGACGCCGGATTCCGGTGCCACGAAACGGATCTCCGGGTTCTCCGCGGCCAGCTGGATGATGTCACCGGACCAGCCGATGCACGCCGCGATGTCACCGCGCTGCAGCTCCGGCGCGTAGTCGTTGCCGGTGAACCGGCGGATCTGCCCCGACTCCACGGCCCGGCGCAGCGTGCCGAGCGCGTCGTCGAACTCCAGCTCGGTGAAGTCGCCCGGGTCGTGGCCGCGGGCCTGCAGCAGCAGCCCCATGGTGTCGCGCAGCTCGCTGAGCAGCGTCACCCGTCCCTTCAGATCGGGCCGGGTGAGCAACTCGTCGACGGTCCGCACCTCGCCGGTCACCCGCCCGTTGTACGCCAGCCCGGCCAGCCCGCCCTGCCACGGCACGGCCCGGTCGCCCTGCGGGTCCACCGCGCGCCGGCGGAGGCTGGGCAGCAGGTTGCCGGTCACGTTCGGCAGGGCGGCCGGGTCGAGCCGTTGCACCCAGCCGAGTTCGACCAGCCGTCCGACCAGCCAGTCGGTGACCACGACGATGTCCCGGCCGGTGGGCCGGCAGTCGGCGAGCTGGTTCTGCACCTTGCCGAAGAACTGGTCGTTGTCGTTGATGTCCTCGGTGTACGTCACCCGGATGCCGGTCCGCCGTTCGAACTCGGCCAGGGTGGGCCGGCCGTCGTCGTCGACGTCGATGTACTGGGGCCAGTTCGCGAACACCAGCGACCGGTCGGCCGCCGAGGTGTCCACGCTGACGCAGCTCGCCTCGGTCTGCCGGGAACCGGGGATGCCGCAGCCGGCCAGAGCGGCCAGACCGGCGACGCCGAGGGCGGAACGCCGGGAGACGCGGTGCGCGCGGAGCACGGCGGCCGCCTCCGGCGACAGGGCGGGGCGTCGCATCACGGCGGGTGGTCCGGCCCGGTCGCCCGCGGACGCATCAACGACTTTCCTCCCCCATCAGTGCCATGCCCGGGTCCGGCCGCACCGGTCCGGGGCCGACCCGACAAGTATTCCCGGCGTCGGTTACCGGCGCGCAACGCCGGGGGCCATGAGGCTGATGCGCGACACGCCATCGGGGGCGGGCAGCGGCCTGATGGCCCCCGGCCGTCCGCGTCGGTCCTCCACGGCCGTCCGCGTCGGTCCTCCCCAGGGCCGACCGGCATGGCCGACCTGCACGGCGGGCGCGGGATCAGAGCGGGCGCGGGATCAGAGCGGGCGCGGGATCAGAGCGGGCGCGGGGTCAGTGCGAGGGCGGGATGACGCGCAGGTGGCCGCGACGCCCGGTCTGGTGGCCGGGCAGCGGGTCGTGCTCGTCCGGGCGGGGCGGCGGCGCCGGCCGGGCCGCCTCGCGGACCGCGTCGGCCAGGGCGACCAGATCGTCCGTGGTGGGCGGCGGCGGGGCGAAGTCGCCGTCGTGCCGGACCAGTTCCCAGCCGCGGGGTGCGGTGAGGCTGCGGGCGTGGGGTTCGCAGAGGTCGTACGTGTGAGGTTCGGCGAACGCGGCCAGCGGACCGACCACGGCGGTGGAGTCGTTGTAGACGTAGGTCAGGGTGGCGACCGCCTGTCGGGGACAGCCGTTGCGGGAGCAGCGCCGTGGGGACCTCACGGCGGCACGTTATCGCCCCGCCGCCCCGCGTGGGGCGCTTGCCGCCCGCGACACGCCGCACCACCATGCATCACGATTCGGCCATGGCGGGCCGACACGCCGCCCCGATGGGACGAATTCCCGGTACCGAAACGCGCCCGACACCGCCTGGACCTGCTCCGCGCGCCGATCGGGCTAGGCTGACGGCGTGACCACCAGCCCCGAACGCCGCCGGACCGGCGCCGAGAAGACCCGGAACGCCCGCACCGCCGGCCCGGGACGCCCGGCTCGCCGCGACCGGCACGGGCGGGGTCTGCGCGGGCGGCTGGTGCCGGCCACGGTGCCGCTGGCCCGGACCAAGGCGGAGATCTTCGACGACCTGGTGCTGGACACGGTGGAGAGCCTGGAGCGGCGGTACGCGAAGGAACTGGCCGGCGTCGAGTTCGCCGTCGAGGACGTGCCGCCGGACCTGAACGTGTACGACTCCGACGTGCTCGAGGACGGCGAGGTCCCGCTGGCCCGGCTGTTGCCCGGCCGACCGGGGCGTCAGGAACTGCCTCCGCGGATCGTGCTGTACCGCCGGCCCCTGGAGTTCCGGGCGATGGATCGCGAAGACCTCGCCGACCTCGTTCACGATGTGATCATCGAGCAGGTTGCCAACCTGCTCGGGGTGGATCCCGACGAACTCTCGTAGCACGGCCCCCCGGCGGCCACGAGAACCCAGCGGTCAATCGGTCACGCGGTGCTGCCTTTAGCGTGCCCTCCTGGCCCTTGCTTCGCTGCGGTGCAGTCGGTCACGCCACCCGGCGCTTGAGCTTGCGTCGTTCCCGTTCGGACAGGCCGCCCCAGATGCCGAAGCGCTCGTCGTGTCCCAGCGCGTACTCCAGGCACTCGGCCTTGACGTCGCACCGGCCGCAGATCCGCTTCGCCTCGCGCGTCGATCCGCCCTTCTCCGGGAAGAACGCCTCCGGATCGGTCTGTGAGCACAGCGCCCGCTCCTGCCACTCGGGCGCGTCCCCGAGCAGATCAACCCCTTCAATCTGCGCTTCCATCGGCGTGCCTCCAATTCCGCGCCGGCCGCGAAGCCGACGCTGACCCCCCACGCACGCGGCGTGTTTCTTGCGGGAGCGACGCCACTCGCGTCCCGCCTCTCCCGCAACCCCACCGAAATTACACGCGTGTAAGACGTGCGTCGTCAAGCCGAACCTGATAAATAGGCCCGTTTCCCCGAAGCCCCGCAGCACCTCGTGGTCCCGTTCCAGCCCTATCTCTCAGAACCACCGAAAGGTAACGCCGCCACGGCGCGTCGCGTCCATTTTACCCCGATTTGTGATCTAGCGTCTGCCGTATACCGTGGTGCGCTCCACGGCCGGGCGTCCCGCCGCCGCGGCCAACTCCTTCAGCTGGGCCACCGTCCGGGCCGATCCGTGCTCGGAACCGGCCATCCGCGAGATGGTCTCCTCCATCAGGGTGCCGCCGAGGTCGTTGCAGCCGCCGTTGAGCATCGCCCGGGTGCCGTCGTCGCCCAGCTTCACCCAGGAGCACTGGATGTTGTCGATCCGGCCGTGCAGCAGCAGCCGGGCCATCGCGTGCACCACCCGGTTCTCCCGCCAGGTGGGACCGGGGCGGGCGATGCCGGCCAGGTAGATCGGCGCGTTGGTGTGGATGAACGGCAACGCCACGAACTCGGTGAAGCCGCCGGTCACGTCCTGGATGCCGGCCAGCACCCGGAAGTGCCCCAGCCACTGGCGGGGATGATCCACGTGGCCGTACATCATCGTCGAACTCGACCGCAGGCCCACCTGGTGCGCGGTGCTCACCACGTCCACCCAGGTCGACGCAGGCAGCTTGCCCTTGGTCAGGACCCAGCGGACGTCGTCGTCGAGGATCTCCGCCGCCGTACCCGGAATGGTGTCCAACCCGGCCTCGCGCAGCTCGGTCAGCCACTCCCGCACCCCGACGCCGGCCTTCGCCGCCGCGGTGACGATCTCCATCGGCGAGTACGCGTGGACGTGCATGCCGGGCACCCGCTGCTTCACCGCCCGGACCAGGTCGGCGTACGCGGTCACCGGCATCTTCGGGTCGATGCCGCCCTGCATGCAGACCTCGCTGGCGCCGTCCCGCCAGGCCTCCTCGGCCCGGTCCGCGACCTGCGACACCGAGAGCCGGTACGCGTCGGCGTCCCGCTCCCGCTGGGCGAACGCGCAGAACCGGCAGCCCACGTAACAGACGTTGGAGAAGTTGATGTTCCGGTTCACCACGTACGTGATGTCGTCGCCGACCACGTCCCGGCGCAGCTCGTCGGCGATCCGGACCAGCTCGTCCAGGGCCGAGCCGTCCGCGTGGAACAGCGCGAGCGCCTTGTCCTCGTGCTCGGCCAGCAGCAGCGCCGCCGGGTCCTCCGCGGCCAGCCGCAGACCGGCCAGCACGTCCGAGTCGGTGCGCTCCGGCGCGGCCGTGACATGCGCGGCCACCTCGGACCAGTCGCCGTACACGCTGTCGAAGTCGCCGCGGCGGTCGGCGGTGCGCCCCTCGGTGTCGATCGTGGCGAACAGGTCGGTCCGCCCGCCGGTCACGTCGTCCGGCTCTTGCCACGGCAGCCCGCGCGGCATCGCGTCCTCGTCGGCCAGCCCGGTCGCCGGGTCGGCCAGCGCCGCCACGTGCGCGGCCAGCCGGGGATCCAGCCAGCCCTCGCCGCGGCGGACGTACTCCGGATAGATCGTCAGGCGCTCCCGCAACTCGAACCCGGCGGCGCGGCTGCGCGCGGCCAACTGGTCGATCTGCGGCCAGGGCCGCTCCGGGTTGACGTGGTCCGGGGTCACCGGCGAGACGCCGCCCCAGTCGTCGATGCCGGCCCGCAGCAGCAGGTCGAACTCCGCGTCGATCAGGTTCGGCGGCGCCTGCAACCGGGCCCGCGGCCCCAGGATGATCCGGGCCACCGCCACCGTGGCCGCGAGGTCGTGCAGCTCGGCGTCCGGCATGCCCCGCATCGCGGTGTCCGGCTTGGCCCGGAAGTTCTGGACGATCACCTCCTGGATGTGCCCGAACTCGCGGGCCACCCGCCGCATCGCGAAGATCGCGTCGGCCCGTTCCGCCCGGGTCTCGCCGATGCCGATCAGGATGCCCGTGGTGAACGGCACGCCGACCCGGCCGGCGTCCTCCAGCACCCGCAGGCGCACCGCCGGTTCCTTGTCCGGCGAGCCGTAGTGCGGTCCACCCGGCTCCGACCACAGCCGGGTCGCGGTGGTCTCCAGCATCATCCCCATGCTCGGCGCCACCGGCTTCAGCCGCTGCAGGTCGGCCCAGCTCAGCACGCCCGGGTTGAGGTGCGGGAGCAGGCCGGTCTCCTCGAGGACGGCGATCGCGCAGGCCCGGACGTAGTCGAGCGTCGAGTCGTACCCCCGCTCGTCCAGCCATTGCCGGGCGGCCGGCCAGCGCTCCTCCGGGCGGTCGCCGAGCGTGAACAACGCCTCCTTGCACCCCTGCGCGGCACCCTCCCGGGCGATCGCCAGCACCTCGTCGCGCTCCAGGAACGCGGCCGGCAGCCGGTGCGGGACCGTCGCGAACGTGCAGTAATGGCAGCGGTCCCGGCACAACCGGGTCAACGGAATGAAAACCTTCTTCGAGTACGTGACCACGCCCGGCCGGCCGGCTTCCCGCAGACCCGCGTCCCGCACGCCACCCGCCACGGCCAGCAGCTCCTCGAGCAGCTCGGCCCTGGCGGCGAGCAGGGCGGCCGCCTCGTCCGCGTCGATCGCCTTGCCGTCGGCCGCCCGGCGCAGGGCCCGGCGGATGCTGGCCTCGGTCGCTGTGTGCTCCACGTCCACCACGGTGTGAGCCTAGGCCGTGATCCGGAGCGGTGCCGGTGGGCGCCGGCTACGTACACAGTGTCGTGGGACACCCGTCGAGCCACGGGTTGCGGCGACGTCGGCTCCGAGGCAGCGGCGAAGCCGCCCGGCGACGGAGTAGCTGCCAAGGAAACCGCGCACCCTCGGAGCCGCCCTCACCGCGCCCCCGTCGCCCGTCACCGCGCCCCCGTCGCCCGTCGCCGCGCCCCCTTCGCCCGTCACCCCGCCCCCGTCGCCCGTCGCCGGTCGCACGTCGCCCGTCGCCCGTCGCCCGTCGCCCGTGCCCGTCCACGATCTACCGCCTCTGCGCTTCCGGCGGCCGCGATCTTGTGGACTACGGGTCGTATATATCGACCACAGCTGCACGACTTCGGCCCGCACGCCGGGCGCGCAGACGGCAATGTGACCGACGTGCCCCACGGCGACCCCGCCACAGCGTGTGGAGGGAGGGCGGTCCCCACCGCATCCCGCCAAGCCCTGTCACCCCGAGCACATCGTGCAGACATGCGGCATGCGCCGAGCCCGAAGATCCCATGCACCGTCACGCCGAGCACCGCGTGCAGAGAAACGGCGCGCTCCGCACCCAAAATCCCCACGCGCCGTCACGCCGATTACCGCGTGCAGAGATACGGCGCGCTCCGCACCCGAAACCCCCACGCACCACCACGCCGAACACCGCGTGCAGAGAAACGGCGCACTCCGCACCCGAAACCCCCACGCACCACCACGCCGAACACCGCGTGCAGAGAAACGGCGCACTCCGCACCCAAAATCCCCACGCACCACCACGCCGAACACCGCGTGCAGAGAAACGGCGCACCCCGCACCCGAAACCCCCACGCACCACCACGCCGAACACCGCGTGCAGAGAAACGGCGCACCCCGCACCCGGAAACCACACGACCTCAAGACCGGCCGAAGCACACGCGACCACGAGCCTGGACCCACGCCGCCCCGCCCGACTTTGGTGATCCGGGCGCTGCGCCGCGTCCCGCCGCGGTCGCACCGCCAATTGCGGCACCGGCCTGCGGCGAGATGCGGCTTTTGGTCTCCACCGCAACGCCGAGATTGTGAGGTTGCGTGGGACGCCGCGAGAGTGCGGAAAGGGACTAAGCGGGTCAATACGGCGGATGATGCAGCGGCGACCGGGGTCGGCGGGCCCTCGGAGCACGCCCGGGCACCGCGTGCCGAACCTTCACAGCACCGACACCCGAACCCGGACCCTCACAGCACCGACACCCCGAACCGGGCACCGCGAGCCCAGACCCTCACCACACCGACACCCCGTGCCGGGCACCGCGAGCCCAGACCCTCACCACACCGACACCCCGTGCCGGGCACCGCGAGCCCAGACCCTCACAACACCGACACCCCGTGCCGGGCACCCGTGAACCGGACCGTCGGGGCACCGACGGTCCGGCCCGGCGTCGTCAGCGGCGCGGCGGGTCCTGGTCGGCCGGGCCGAAGCCGGGACGGTCGTCCGGCAGCATCGCGGTCTGGTCCGCGTCCGGCGGCGGCACGGTGCCGGGACGCGGCACCGCCTGAGTCGGCTCGGAGTAGGTGTCGGCCGTCGGCGAACCGTAGGTGCCCGGTCCGGGCGGGTACGGCCCAGCCGGATATCCGCCGGGCCCGCCCTGGCCCGGACCCCCAGCCGGCGGCGCACTGAACGGCGGAGAACTGGCCGGCGGCGCACTGGCCGGCGGCGCACCGAACGACGGACCCCCAGCGGGCGGACCGCCGGCAGGCGGACCCCCGGCTGGCGGACCCCCGGCTGGCGGAGCGCTGGCCGGAGACGTGCCGGCCGGCGGCGTACCGAACGGCGGAGCACCGGCCGGCGGCCCACCCGCGGGCTGTCCGGACACCGGCGGCTGACCCCATCCCGGTGCCGCGGGCGCACCCGGGTGCGGCGGCGGACCGTACCCCGGCTGGCCCCAGGCCCCCGGCTGCCCGTAGCCCGGCTGGCCCGGTCCCGGCGGCGGGTATCCGCCCGGCTGGCCGTATCCCGGCTGGCCGGGGTAGGTGCCCGGCTGGCCGTACTGCGGCTGGCCGTAGACCCCGGGCTGCGGCTGCGGCTTGGGAACGTAGAAGAGGTTGCGCCAGACCAGGTACGTGGCGTAGGCCGCCAGCCCGAACACCGCCAGCCACGCCGCCCGGACCAGCAGTTCCTCGAACGCGGTCCGGACGCTGAAGTCGACGATCTGGATCAGGCCCACCAGAATCCCGAAGATCACCGCGAAGAAGGCGGCCACCGCGTACTCCGCCGCGGCCACCAGCGTGATCAGCTTGGCCTTCGGGTGCTGCGGCTTGACCATCAGCGCGAGCAGCACGGCACCGAGCGGGAAGAAGATCGTCGCCGGGTTCACGAAGCTGTAGAAGCTGTCCTGCGTGCGGCTGGTGAAGTCGAGACCGTCGCCGGACGGGATCAGGCGGATGACCGCCACGAACAGCAACACGGCGGGCGCGACCACCAGGACCAGCGCGGCGAGGTCGCGCAGCGGCCGGAGGAACGGACCGACCGGACGGTCGCCGCCCGGTGCGGGCTGCGGTTGGCTGGTCACTGGCAACTCCTCGGGTCTTCCGGGACGGTGAGTGAGATCGGCCCAGCCTAGACCGCCGCGTTTTCCCGGGCGGCCCCGGCGAGCGGTTCTGTCGTACCCGTGCGCGAGGATGACGGCATGCGGATCGTGGTCCTTACCGGGGGCATCGGCGGTGCCCGGTTCCTCGTCGGCGTTCGAGCCTATGCGCGGTCGGTCGGTGCCGAGGTCACCGCGGTGGTGAACGTGGGCGATGACGTACGCATGCATGGTCTGCAGATCTGCCCGGATCTCGACAGCGTGATGTACACGCTGGGCGGCGCGGCCGACCCGGAGCGCGGCTGGGGCCGCGTCGGCGAGACCTGGGTGGTCAAGGAGGAGCTGGCGCGCTACGGCGCCGAGCCGAGCTGGTTCGGCCTGGGCGACAAGGACACGGCCACCCATCTGGTACGCACCACGATGCTCAACGCCGGCTATCCGCTGTCCGCGGTGACCGCCGCGCTGTGCGAGCGCTGGCAGCCCGGCCTGGCCATGCTGCCGGCCACCGACGACCGCCTGGAGACGCACGTGGTGGTCGACGTGGACGGTGAGCGCAAGGCCATCCACTTCCAGGAATGGTGGGTGCGGTATCGCGGCGACGTTCCGACCCACCGGTTCGTGTTCGTCGGCGCCGACGCGGCGAAACCGGCCGCCGGGGTGCTGGAGGCGATCGGGTCGGCCGACGTGGTGCTGATCGCGCCCAGCAATCCGGTGGTCAGCATCGCCCCGATCCTCGCCGTGTCCGCGCTGCGCGAGGCCGTGGCCGGCGGGCCGGCACCGGTGGTGGGCGTGTCCCCGATCATCGGCGGGTCCCCGGTGCGCGGCATGGCGGACCGCTGCCTGGCCACGCTGGGCGTGGAGGTGAGCGCGGCCGGGGTGGGCCGGCTGTACGGCGCCCGCGCGGACGGCGGCCTGCTGGACGGCTGGCTGGTCGACGACACCGACGCCGGTGCCGCTGTGCCCGGGGTCACCACCCGCGCGGTGCCGTTGTGGATGACGGACGAGACGGCCACGGCCAAGATGGTCGAGGAGGCGATCGACCTGGCCGGACCGCGGACCGGGGACGCGGAACGCCGGGGCGAGGCGGAGTGACACCATGATGGACGGCCTGGAGATTCTTCCGGTACGCGGCATCGGCGACGTCACCGCGGGCGACGACCTGGCCGAGACGATCCTGCACGCCGCGCCCTGGCTGCGCGACGGCGACGTGCTGGTGGTGACCAGCAAGATCGTGTCCAAGGCGGAGGGACGGCTGGTCGAGGTGCCGGCCGACGGCCCCGAGCGTGAGGTGGCCCGCGAGCAGATCCTCGCGGACGAGACCGCGCGGGTGGTGGCCCGGCGCGGGCCGACCGCCATCGTGCAGACCCACCACGGCTTCGTGATGGCGTCCGCGGGCATCGACGCCTCCAATGTCGACAAGACCCACCTGGTGCTCCTCCCCCGCGACCCGGACGCCTCCGCACAGGCCCTGCGCGACGGTTTCCTGGCCCGTGGCCTGCACGTCGGCGTGATCGTCTCGGACACCACCGGCCGCGCCTGGCGCAACGGCCTCACCGACGTCGCCCTGGGCTCCGCCGGCATCGAACCGGTGCGCGACCACCGCGGCGAGATCGACCCGTACGGCAACGAGCTACAGCTCACCCAGATGGCCGTGGTCGACGAGCTGGCCGGCGCCGGTGAGCTGGTCAAGGGCAAACGCGACCGGGTGCCGGTGGCGGTGGTGCGCGGCTATCCGGGCGCGGGTCTGGCCGACACCCCGGGGGCCCGGCTGCTGTTGCGCGACGCCGCCAGCGACATGTTCTCCCTGGGTACCGCGGAGGCCCGCGCCGCCGGTCTCCGCGAGGCGGCCACCCTCCCGGAGGCCGCGCCCGTCCCGGCGGCGTCCGGGCCCGGAGCGTCCCCGCCGGCCGCCACCGACCCGGCCCGGATCGAGCGGGCCCTGGCCACGGTGGCCGACCACCTGGCCTCGGACACCACCCCCACCACCGCGGCCCCGGCGGACCCGGCCGCCGGCACCGGGCCGGTGGTGATTCGGCTGACGACCAGCGGGACCGGTCCGGCGGCGTGGGTGCGGCTCGGCGCCGACGCCCACCGTCTGCGTGCCGCCCTGGCCGCGGAGGGCACGGCCGCGAGGGTCACCGTGGACGACGAAGGTGTCCTGATCGTTCCGGTCCCGTGAGGGCCGGCGCGGCGGGCCGGCGGCACCGGCACTCGATGGCCGGATGGGCCGTTCGGTGGGCGAGTTGCCACCGCGTACCGGACAATCGACAGCCATGAGCGAACAAGCGCGTCACCGCGAGCTGGATCTGGTCGTCTACGGGGCAACCGGGTTCGTCGGCGCGCTGGTCGCCGAGCACCTGGCCGCGCACGCCCCGGAGGGCACCCGGATCGGGTTGGCCGGCCGGTCCGCCGCCAAGCTGGAGTCGCTGCGCAACCGGCTCGGCGTCGCCTGGCCGCTGCTGACCGCGGACGCCGCCTCCACCGCCGATGTGGAGCGACTCGCCGCCTCGGCCCACGTGGTCATCACCACGGTCGGCCCGTACTCGAAGTACGGCAGCGCCCTGGTCCGCGCCTGCGCGGCGGCCGGCACCGACTACCTCGACCTCAACGGTGAGGTGATGTTCGCCCGGGCCAGCGCGGACGAGAACGACGACGTGGCCCGCTCCACCGGCGCGCGCATCGTGCACTCGTGCGGCTTCGACTCGGTGCCGTCGGACATCGGCGTGCACGTGCTGCACGAGAAGGTCGCGGCGGACGGTGCCGGGGATCTGACCGACACCACGCTCGTGCTGACCAGCGTGCGGGGCGGGTTCAGTGGCGGCACCATCGACTCGATGCGGCACGTGCTGGACACCGTGCGCCGGGACCGGACGCTGCGCCGGATGGCCGCGAGCCCGTACTCGCTCAGCCCGTCCCGCGCGGACGAGCCGGACCTGGGCCGTCAGGAGGACCTGGTGACGCTGCCCGGTCCGCACGTCGACCCGTCGTTGCGCGGCACGCTGGCGCCGTACTTCATGGCGCCGTACAACACCCGGGTGGTGCGCCGCAGCAACGCGCTGCGGAACTGGGCGTACGGTCGCCGGTTCCGCTACCGCGAGGTGATGAGCGTGGGCACCTCGCCGCTGTCGCCACTGCTGGCGGTCGGCACGAAGGTCAGCGTGGGCGCGTTCGCGATGGGGCTGTCGTTGCCGCCGACCCGGTTCCTGCTGGACCGGCTGCTGCCCAAGCCCGGCACCGGCCCGGACGAGCGCACCCGCCGCACCGGCCACTTCACCATGGACCTGTTCACCACCACGACGACCGGCGCGCGCTACACGGCCCGGTTCCGGGCCAAGGGCGATCCGGGGTACGCCGCCACGTCCGTCATGATCGCGGAGGCGGGCCTGGCGCTGGTCCTGGACCGCGACGCCCTGCCGCCGTCGCCGGGCGGCGTGCTCACCCCGGCCACCGGGCTCGGCAACGCCCTGGTGACGCGGTTGCGCGCCGCCGGCGTGGAGATCAGCGCCCGGGCCCTGCCCACCCCCGTCCCGGCCTGACCACCCCGTCCCGGCCTGACCGAGACGGCCGGGCCGAACCGAGACCGCCCGGCCGAACCGAGACCGCCCGGCCGGACCGAGACGGGGCGGACGGACCGAGACGGGGCGGCCGGACCGAGACGGGACGTTACGGCTCGGATCGGCTTCGCGCCTTCCGCAGCACGGTCGCCCGGCGCCGCAGCCTCGCCTGCTCGCCCTGCCGCCGCTTGGGCAGCAGGTCCGCCTGCCGGTCCAGCGCCGCCGCGAGCAGTTGCCGGTACCGCCCGGGGCCGGCCTCGCGCAGGCCCTCGATCAGCTCCACCGACTCCACCGCGGCGGCCAGCGCTTCGCCGCTCCGCCCGGCCTGGCCGAGCCGTCCGGCCTGGCCGAGCAGCGCCCGCGCCAACGTCTCGGTGCGGGCCGGGTCGGCGGCGGCGCACTCGCGGTGCAGGTCGACGGCCTCCTCGTCGGCGCGTACCGCCTCGTCCAGGCGGCCCGCGTCGGCCAGGGCGCCGGCCCGTTCGCGCAGGGAGTCGGCGAGGTCGGGCAGGTGCCGGGCCCGGTTGCCGGCCACCAGTTCGCGGCGCAGGTCGACGGCCTCCCGGCTCGCCGCCAGGTGGGTGGGGACCTCCTCGGCCAGCGCGGCGCGCTGGTGCACCGCCTGCGCCAGGCCGCCCAGGTGGCGCGCCCGGTTCGTCGCGACCAGCGTCCGGTACAGGTCCACCGCCTCCTCCGTCGCGGTGCGCGCGTCGCCGAGCCGGCCGGCCCACCTCAGCCGGCTGCCCAGTCCGGCCAGGGCCTGCGCCAGTCCGGCCGAGTGCCGGCCGGGTGCCTCCGCCGCCAGGGCCCGCCAGCACGTGACCGACTCCTCCGCGGCGGCGAGCGCCTCGGCGTCCCGGTCCTGGCGGGACAGCAGGACGCTGTGGCTGTGCAGGGCCTGGGCGAGGCGGTGCCGGTGCGTGCCGGGGTGGTCGGTGGCCAGACCACGGCACAGGGCCACCGCCTGCGCGCTGAGCGTCACGGACTCCGCGGTACGTCCGGCCACGTGCAGCCGGTTGGCGTGGTTGTGCATGGCCTGGGCCAGCTCCAGGGTGGCGCCGTCGTGGCCCGACTCGGCGAGCTTCCGGCGCAGTTCGACGGTCTCCGCGCTGGCCACGAGGGCCTCGTCCGGCCGGCCCACGGCGGCCAGCGAGATGGCGCGGTTGCCCAGCGCGGCGGCGAGTCCGTCCTGCGCGGCGGACCGGTCGTCGTGGCCGGCCACGTCGCGGGCCAGGTCGACGGCCTCCGCGCTGACCTCGAGGGCGCGGTGGGTGTCGCCGGCCGCGAGGAGGCGGTTCGTGAAGTACGCCAGCGACAGGGTCAGCTCGGGCAGGTACCGGTAGCGGTCCCAGGTGACCATCGACCGGGCCAGGTCCACGGCCTCCTGGGTGAGCGGTATCGACTCGTCGTGCCGGCGCAGCTCGGTGAGGTAGACGCCCTGGTTGCGGAGCGCCAGCTGCAGGGCCGGAAGGTAGCGGCGGCGGTCGGCGGCGGCGAGTTCGCGGGTCCGGCGGATGGCCTCCGCACCGACCTCGACGGCGTCCTCCAGCCGGCCCACGCGGCCCAGGTGCACGGCGTCGTCGATGGCGGCGATCGCCTGCCGCAGCGGGTCGCGCGGGACCGCCCGTCCGGTGAGGAGCCAGCGCCAGCTCCGCTGCAAACGGTCCACGCCCACGTGCGCACGGTACGGGGCCGGTGCCACTACGCTGGCCGGACCGGGCGAATCCAGGGGCGAGGGGACGACATGAGCGCGGAGCTGTATGCGGACGCCGTACCTCTGCTGGAGGGCTGGGCCGCCACCTCGCCGGAGGCGGACGACGCCCGGCGGCGGACCCTGAAGCTGCTCACCGACGGCCCGGCCGCGGTGACCCGGGCGCACCGCGCCGGGCACGTCACGGCCAGCACGATGATCGTCGGTGCCGACGGTCGGGTGCTGCTGTGCCTGCACGGCCGGATGAACATGTGGATGCAGGTCGGCGGGCACTGCGAGGCGGGCGACGCCACGCTGGCCGCGGCGGCGTTGCGGGAGGCGACCGAGGAGTCCGGGATCGCCGGGCTGCGGCTCGACCCGGAGCCGATCGACGTGGACATCCATCCGGTGCGGTGCCGGCCGGCCGAGGGGGAACCCGCCGGGCCGACGCACCACTACGACGTGCGGTTCCTGGCGGTGGCGCCGGCCGGTGCGGTGGAACAGGTCAGCGACGAGTCGTCGGCGCTGGGGTGGTTCGCGCCGGACGCCCTGCCCAGCCCGCTGGCCGACGGCGTCACCGGCCAGTTGGCGGCGGCCCTGGCCCGGATCGCCCGCGACCGGCGCTGACCCGCGCGCCGGGGATCAGACGTACCCCAGCTCGCCCTTGTCCTTCAGCTCGTCGACGATGTGCTTGACCTCCTGGGCCCGGTCCCGCGGGCACACCAGCACCGCGTCCGGCGTGTCCACGATGATCAGGTCGCGGACCCCGAGCGCGGCCACCAGCCGGCCGGAGTTGGGCACCACGACCAGGCCCTCGGTCTCGCGCAGCAGCACGCCGAGCTTCGCCGAGGGGTCGTGTCCGACCACCACGTTGCCGGCCGAGTCGGCGGTGAGCACCTCGCCGAGGGTGTGGAAGTCGCCGACGTCGTTCCAGCCGAAGTCGCCGGGGACCGTGCCGACCCGGCCGACCGTGGCCGCGCCCTCCATGACCGCGTAGTCCACCGAGATCCGGGGCAGCGTCGGCCACACCTCGCCGATCACCTCCTCGCGGGCCGGGGTGTCCCAGGCCTGCGCGATCCGGGAGATCCCGGCCGCCAGTTGCGGCTGCTGCCGGGACAGCTCGGCGAGGAACACGTCCACCCGCCAGACGAACATGCCGGCGTTCCACAGGTAGTTGCCGGACTTCACGTACATCTCGGCGACGTCGTACGACGGCTTCTCCTTGAACTCCTCGACCGCGAGCACGTCGCCGTCCGCGACCGGGCCGCCGCACTGCACGTACCCGTACCCGGTCTCGGGTCTGGTCGGGGTGATCCCGAGCGTCATCAGCAGGCCCTGCCGCGCCCCGGCCATCGCCTGGCGGATCACCTCGATGAAGCTGGCGCTGTCGGCGATCAGGTGGTCGGCGGCGAACGAGCCCATGACCGCCTCCGGGTCGTGCCGGGCGATCACCGCGGCGGCCAGCGCGATGGCCGCGCAGGAGTCCCGGGGCGACGGCTCGACCAGGATGTTCTCCTCCGGTACGCCGGAGAGCTGCCGGGACACCGCGGCGGCGTGCGAGACGCCGGTGACCACGTAGACGTGATCGGGCGCGGACAGCGGTTCGAGCCGGGTGACCGTGGCCTGGAGCAGCGACGCGTCCGTGCCGGTCAGCGGATGCAGGAACTTGGGGTGACCGGCACGGGACAACGGCCAGAGGCGGGTGCCGCTGCCACCTGCGGGGATAACGGCGTAAAGTCCGCCCGGTTCCTCACTCATGTGCACCGAGTGTAACGAGGCTCACGCCGCCTGACTGGCCGACACCCGGGTCCACGTGTTGACGTGCACCTCGGCACTGGAGGCCCAGGTGAACTCCTTCGCTCGGTCGAAGCCGGCCTTCGCGAGGGTGACCCGGCGGGGCTCGTCGTGCAGTAGGTCGGCCAGGTCCTCGGCGATCCGGTCCGGGTCCTCGGTGGTGTAGGCGACCGCGTCGCCGCCCACCTCGGGCAGGGACAGCCGCGGCGTGGTCAGTACCGGCGTGGCGCAGGCCATCGCCTCGAGGATGGGCAGGCCGAAGCCCTCGCCGAAGGACGGGTAGCAGGCCACCAGCGCACCGCCGAGGAAGCCGGGCAGGTCGGCGTAGCGCAGGTAGCCGGGGCGCAGCAGCCGCAGGTGCGACGGCACCTCGGCCACCGCGCGGTCGATGTCGTCGTCGTGACCCTGGCCGCCGGCCAGGACCAGCGCGGGCGGGCGGGGCCAGTCGGCCACCGCGCGGGCCCAACCGCGGATCAGATTGGGTACGTTCTTGCGCGGCTCCTTGGCGCCGAGGAAGGCGACGTAGCCGGCGTCGGTCAGCCCGAGGCGCGCCCGCACCCGGGCCTTCTCCTCCTCGGTGGGCGCGTGGAACGCCGCCGGGTCGACACCGTGGTAGGCCACGTCGATCCGGGTCGGGTCCGCGTCGAGCAGTCGGATCAGCTCGTCCCGGGTGGCCTTGCTGGGCACGATGACCCGGGCGGCGCGGCGCAGCGACGTCTTGATCGCGCTGCGGAAGAACGTGCGCTTGGTGTTGTCGTAGTGCTCCGGCTCGGTGAAGAACGTGGCGTCGTGCACGGTCACCGTCACCGGGCAGCCGGCCCGCAGCGGGCAGGTGTAGAACGGTGAGTGCAGCACCTGCGCCCCGACCTGTTGGGCGAGCAGCGGCAGGCCGGTCTGCTCCCAGGCCAGGCGGGCGGGGCGGTGCGCGACGGCCGAGGGACCGGAGATGACCTCGGCGGTCGGGAGCATCCGGGCGTAACGCTCCGCATCCGTGCGCTGGGTCACCACGGCCACGTCGATCCGGTCGGAGCCGAGCTGGCCGAGTGCACCGAGCAGTCCGTCGACGTATCGGCCGACACCGCCTCGGTCAGCGGGAACGCTGGTGGCGTCGACGAGCACTCGCGGGGGGCGACCGGCGGTCACGAGGCAACTCCTTGGCGTCTCGGCGTATCGACTCGGCATGTGGGCCAAACCACTCGCAAGCGTACGCCGGAGATGCATCGTCGTGCTGACCGCGACACCGGTCCATAGGGGCAGTTCGCCGGAACGCGAGGCAACCTTCCCGGCGCGTTCAGATTCCGTCACACAGCGTCACAAGGCTAGGGTCGGTGGTGATGGAGACGACGATTCCCGCCGCGTTCGCCGCGGCCGTCCGGCGCGAGCCCACCACGCCGCTGCTGACCTGGTACGACGACGCCACCGGCGACCGCACCGAACTGTCCGGGGCCACTCTGGACAACTGGCTGGCGAAGACCGCGAACCTACTGGTCGACGGCGCCGGGCTGGGCGCCGGAGACACCGCCGGGGTGCTGCTGCCGCCGCACTGGCAGACCGCCGCGGTGCTGCTCGGCGCCTGGGCGGCGGGGCTGGCGGTGCAGGTCGGCGGCCCACCCCAACCGGTGGACGTGCTGTTCAGCACGCCCGACGCCGACGCGGCGGGCGCCTGGTCGGCCGGCGACCGGTACGTCACCGGGCTGCTGCCGCTCGCCATGCCGCTGCGCGACGTACCGCCGGGTTCTGTCGACTATCCGACTGAAGTCCGGAACTACGGGGACCACTTTCGGGCGACCCGGCCGGTCGGTCCGGACGCCCCGGCGTTCGCCGGGGCGGGGCCGCGGAGCCACGCGGACGCGATGCGCGCGGCGACCGAACGGGCCGCCGCGCTGGGCCTGGCGGCCGGCGCCCGGGTCCTGATCGACGCCCGGGCCCATCCGGACCCGGCCGACTGGCTGCTCGCCCCGCTCGCGGCCGGCGCCAGCATCGTGCTCTGCGCCCACCTGGACGCCGCGAAGGTGCCGGACCGGGTCTCAGCCGAGCGGGTCACCCACACCCTGGCCTGAGGCGGCGGCCCGGGACGCGGCCAACCGTTCGAACGCGGTCAGCGACTCCGGGTTGGCCAGTGCGCCCCGGGCCGCCGCGGACTCCGACGGGGTGCCGGTGAGGATCCGTTTCACCGGCACCTCCAGCTTCTTCGCCGACAGGGTGCGGGGCACCGCGCGTACCTGATGGATCTCGTCCGGGACGTGCCGCGGCGACAGCGCGGCACGCAGCTCGCGCCGGATCCGGCCGCGGAGCTCGTCGTCGAGTTCCACCCCGTCCGCGAGCACCACGAACAGCAGCAGCTCGTCGCCGTCGGCGTCGAGGTGCACGACGACCGAGTCCAGTACCCCGTCGATGCCCTCGACGACCGTGTAGAACTCGGCGGTGCCCAGCCGGACGCCGCCCCGGTTCAGGGTGGCGTCGGACCGGCCGGTGATCACGCAGCTGCCGTCCTCGGCGATGGTGATCCAGTCGCCGTGCCGCCAGACCCCCGGGTAGACCTCGAAGTACGCCTCCCGGTAGCGCCGGCCGTCCGGGTCGTTCCAGAAACCGACCGGCATGCTCGGCATCGGCGCCGTGATGACCAGCTCGCCCAGCTCACCGGTCACCGGCCGGCCCGCGGCGTCGAACGCCTCCACCTTCGCGCCCAGACACCGGCACGGTATGGCGCCCTCGGTCACCGGCAGCAGCGGCGCGCCGCCGACGAACCCGGTGCACACGTCGGTGCCGCCGGACAGCGACTGCAGCTGCAGGTTCGGGCCGACCGCGTCGTACACCCAGGCGAAGCCCTCCGGCGGCAACGGCGCGCCGGTCGAGCCGATCGCCCGGATCGACCGCTGTTCCACCGCCAGGCCGGCCTTGCGGCACGCCATCAGGAACGGCGCGGACACCCCGAGGTAGGTGACGTCCGGCAGCGTCCACAGCGTGGACAGGTCGGGAAAGCCGGGGTTGCCGTCGAACAGCACGATGGCCGAGCCCACCGCCGGGCCGCTGGCCAGGAAGTTCCACATCATCCAGCCGGTGGTGGTGAACCAGAAGAACCGGTCCCCCGGGCCCAGATCGTGGTGCAGCGCCAGCATCTTCAGGTGTTCGAGCAGGATGCCGCCGTGGCCGTGCACGATCGGCTTCGGCAGGCCGGTGGTGCCGGAGCTGTAGAGCACGTACAGCGGATGCGCGAACGGCACCGGAGCGAACTCCAGCGGGTCGTCGCCGCCCAGGTCGGCCCAGTCGCCGCCGGCATGCAGGTAGCCGATCGTCACCACGTGCTCCACCGACGGCAGCGCGGCCCGGATCTCGGCCACCTCGGCGCGCCGGTCGACCGCCTTGTCGCCGTACCGGTAGCCGTCCACCGCGACCAGCACCCGGGGCTCGATCTGCTGCCAGCGGTCGGTGACGCTGCGGGTGCCGAACTCCGGCGCGCAGGACGAGAAGACCGCGCCCAGGCTGGCGGTGGCCAGCATCAGCACGTAGGTCTCCGGGATGTTCGGCGCGTAGGCCGCGACCCGGTCGCCCGGGCCGACGCCCAGACCCTTCAGCCCGGCCCGGACCCGCCGGACCTCCTCGCGCAGCTGCCGGGCGGTGAGCGTGGCCGGGCTCCGGGTCTGCGAGTACGCGAACACGACCGGCTCGTCGTCGGCCACACCGGGCATCCGGAGTACGTGCTCGGCGTAGTTCAGCGTGGCGCCCGGGAACCAGCTCGCCCCCGGCATGGTGTCGTCGCCCAGCACGGCGGTCGGTTCGGTGTGCGCGATGATCTCGAAGTAGTCCCAGATCGAGCGCCAGAAGGCGGGCAGATCGGTGACCGACCACTGCCAGAGACCCGGGTAGTCGGTGACGTCGACGCCGCGCTCCTGCCGCAACCAGCTCAGATAGCGGCCCATCCGGGACTTCTCCGCCGCGTCGGCAGGCGGCGTCCACAACACTCTGCCCGTCATGCCCTTACCTTAATGATGTTTCAGGTGGGTCCGCCCGGGCCTGCTGGATGGCGGTGCGGCGGGCCAGGCGGTGCTCCCGCCGGATGATCGCCTCCCGGAACCGGCGCTGGTCCTCGCCGGTCTCCGGCACCACCGGCGGCACCGGCCGGGGATGACCGGAGACATCCACGGCCACGAACACGAGGTACGCGGTGGCCACGGTCAGCGGCACCCCGCCCGCGGTGTCCCAGCGCTCCGCGGCCAGCTTCACGCCGACCTCCATCGAACTGCTGCCGGTCCAGTTCACCTGCGCGTACGCATGCACCAGGTCACCCACCCGCACCGGCTCGGCGAACACGATCTCGTCGATCGCCGCGGTCACCGCCGTGCCACCGCTGTGCCGGGCCGCCGCCGCCCCGGCCACGTCGTCCACGAACTTCATCAACACCCCGCCGTGCACCGTGCCGTACAGGTTCACGTCGATCGCCGTCATGATCCGGCTGAGCGTGACCCGGGAATGCGCCGTGGGACGGCCGTCGAGATCGTTCATGGTGCTCACGGTACGGATGAGCTTTCCCGTCGTTGCCTGGTCCGGGTACGGTCCGGGGGCGAGCGAGCCACCGGGAGAGAACCTTGCGCCACCTCAGGTCGATTCTGTACGCCCTCGTCCTCGGCCCGGCGGTGTGGATCCTCAGCGGCGTCGGCCTCACCCAGGACCTGACCGGCCGCGCCCGGGACGCCGGCGGCTCCCTCGAGACGATCACCGCGGCGCTGTTGCTCCTGCTGGCCGGCACCGGGTACGCCATCCTGCTGCTCTCGCCGCTCTCCCCCGCCGGCCCCACCCTGACCGGCCTGATCTTCCTCGGCGTCGGCCTCTGGGGCCTGACCGCGCCGGACTCCTACGCCGGGGTGTGGCCGGCCGGCGTGACCCGGGAGGGCTTCGACCTCAGCCGGCCCGGGTACGCCCTCGCCGTCCTGCTGGCCGTGCCACTGCTGTGCACGGCACTGAGCGCACGCCGCTGGGCCCGGTACGAGCCCCCGGAACTGCCGCTGATCGGCACGCTCGGCCGGGCGCGCGGCAAGGCGGCGGTGGCGGGTACGCCGATCGCGGCGGAGCGGACCACGCTGATCAGCTCGGACGACCACACTCAGGTGATCCCCCCACCGGCGGACGCGCCTGCTCCTCCGGCGCCGGTGCCGGCCCGGGTGTCGCCGCCGGCCGAGGAAGCGACCACCGTTCTGCGGACAGGCGGCTCGGGGCAGGCCGACGAGCCGACCACCGTCATCTCCCGGGCCGAGGAACCTACCGCCGCCCTCTCCGCGGTCGAGGAGCCGACCACCACTCTCGTCTCGGCCGAGGAACCCACCACTCTTCTCTCGCGGGACGGCGAACCCACTCCCCCGCGGAGCGACGAACCGACGGCGGGCCTCGGGCCGACCGGCGAAATCGCGGCGGACGAGCCCACCACCGCCTTGACAGACAGGGACGAGCCCTCCGCCGAGACCGACGAACCCACCACCGCCGCAACGCAGAACGACGACCCGATCGCACCCATCGCCGAGGCGGACGAGCCGACCGCCGCCGTCGCCATCGCGGAGGCGGACGAGCCGACCGTCGCCGTGACGGAGACGAACGAGCCGACCGTCGCCGTGGCGGAGGCGGACCAGCCCACCACGGCGATCGCAGAGACGGGTGCTGCGGCGCCCCCAGCCGTCGCAGCGACACCATCCCGCGACACCACCCCATCGGACAAGTCGGACTTGTTAGACAAGGGCCCCGGTGCGGCCGAGGAAGCCACCGAACCGCTCACCCCGCACGTCGATCCGCACCCGGACGACGAGGAGAAGACGCAGGTCATCCGCCTCGCCGCGGCCCGTTCGCACGACACCGACCACGCCTACGAACCCGGAACGGGCGAGACCACCCGGATCATCGGGCCGGGTGAACGTACCCAGATCATCGCCCGCCCCCAGCTCGATATCCAGGCCCGCGCCGCCGCCCAGGCGGCCCATGACCGGGCCGCCCAGGAACGGGCGCGGCAGGCGTTCCGGGACCGTGCGGCACAGGAGCGCGCCCGGCAGGCGTTCGACGAGCGGGCGGCGCAGGAGGCTCGCGAACACGGCGAGCAGACCCAGGCGATCTCGGTACGCAAGGACCCGGCCGCTGTTCCCGGGCCCCGCAGCGTGCTCGACGTGGAGCGGCCGCCCGACGAGACGGACGAGACCCATCCGGCGATCCCGGAACAGCGCCGTCCCCCGACAGCCGAGGCCGACCAACCCTGATCGGCACCGCCTCGTCCCCGCACTGCGGCCCTTGATCATCACCAGTGGAACACCAACGTCGCTTTTCCGCCCGGATAACCACACTGGCGTTCCACTGGAGCGCTCCACTGGAGCGCCACCGCTGCAACGCAGCCCCGCAGCCCCGCTGCGCCGATGCGCCGATGCGCCGATGCGGTCGGCGGAAGGTCGCGCCGAACGGGGACAATCCCGACCATCCCGGCACCCGCGCGTCTGCCCGACGTCAGATCTTGGAGCCGGAAGCAAATCTTGGAGGCGGACGGCCCCCAGGAGGGCAGTTTCGCTCCAAGATTCGCCGCAGCCTCCAAGATCGCGGCACTCGGGACGGACCGGACCGCGCCAATCGGCCGTTATCGGACACGCTGCCGCCTCTACGCCCCCGCCACCATCCACAGTTCCGGCCCCACCGCACACGGACGTGTGGAACTACGGCAAGGAGCGCACCCTGCCCCCACACAGCCCGACCGGCGCCACCAACCGTGTGGCACTACGGCGCGGAGCGCACCCTCCCCCCACACAACCCGACCGGCGCCACCAACCGTGTGGCACTACGGCGCGGAGCGCACCCTCCCCCCACACAGCCCGACCGGCGCCACCAACCGTGTGGCACTACGGCGCGGAGCACCCGCACAGCCCGACCCTGTGGACCTCCAGCGCGGAACGAACGTCCGGCGTCTCTATGCCTCCTTCGACATCGCCTCGATCAGGGACTGCGGGCGCATGTCGGTCCAGTGCGCCTCGACATGGTCCAGGCACTCCTGCCGGGACGCCGGACCGTGTGCCACCGTCCAGCCGGCCGGGACGTCCGCGAACGACGGCCACAGGCTGTGCTGGTTCTCCTCGTTGACCAGCACCAGGAAGGTGCCGTCCGGGTCGTCGAAGGGGTTCGTCATGGTGTGCTCCTCGTGGGATCGGCGGGCGCGGCCAGCGCCCGCAGGGTACGGGTCCAGACGTCGGCCAGGCGGCGCACGTCGCTCTCCGCGAGCACGCCCTCCGGCCAGGTCCAGGTGGCGGTCAGGTACGGCCCGTCGGGGTGGTCGTCGACCACCACGGTCAGGCTCAGCGGGTACGCCAGCGGCATGTCCGGGTCGGCGGCGTACCGGGCCGCCACCGCCATCTCCGGCGCCGGTGCGAAGTCGGCGTCGTCGGGTGCGCCGAACCGGCCCAGGTAGTTGACCTGGATCGGCGGCATCGGGCGGTCCGCCAGCGTCGCCGACGCCTCCGGGTGCAGGTGGCGCAGGAGGCCGAAGCCGATGCCGTCGTCGGGTACGGACCGCAGCTGCCGTACCGCCCGGCCGATGGCGTCGGGGCCGGTGACGTCCAGGTGGACCGGGTACACGCTGGTGAACCAGCCGACGGTCGCGGACAGGTCGGCGTCGGCGAGTTCCTCGGCGCGGCCGTGGCCCTCGACGCTGAGCCGGGTCCGGCCGCCCACCGCGTCGGCGACGGCGTACAGGAACAGGTCGTGCACCCGGGCACCGAACCGGCGCGGCACGTCGGCGAGCAGCGGGCCGGTGTCCGCCGGTGGCAGCACCACGCGGTGTTCGCGGGCGGTGCCGTGGGTGTCCCGCCGCGGGTCGAGGGGCCGGCGCAGCGGCAACCCGTCCGGCCCGGGGTCGGCACCGTCCAGCGCGGACGTCCAGTACGGCAGCTCGGCGGCGCGGCGCGGGTCGGTCGCCGCGGCGGGCAGCGCCCGCGCCCAGTCGGCGAACGGCGTGGGCACCGGCGGCAGGTCGGTGCCGGCGTACGCGGCGGCCAGGTCGGGCAGCAGCAGGCGCCAGGAGACCCCGTCGACCGCCAGGTGGTGCACCATCAGCAGCAGCCGGCCGGGCCGCTCCCCGGCGTCGCACCACACGGCCTGCAGCATCGTGCCGGCGTCCGGGTCGAGCCGGGCCCGCGCGTCCCGGGCGGCCGCGTCGAGCACCGACGCCAGATCCTGGTCGCGGGCGTCCACCCGGCGCAGCCAGGTTTCCGCCGCGACGGTGCCGGCCGGTGCCACCCGCAGCGTCCAGGTGCCGGTGCGGTCCAGCCGGGTGCGCAGCGCGTCGTGCCGGTCGGCCAGTGCCCGCACGGCCCGGCCGAGCCGGTCGGCGTCCAGGCCGGCCGGGGTACGCACCACGGCGGCCTGGTTGAAGCCGGCGATCGGGCCGTCCACCTCGCGCAGCCAGTGCATGATCGGCGTGGGCGGCGCCTCGGTGCCGGTGACCACGGCGACCTCGGCCAGCGCCGCCACGGTGCGCAGCTGGAACACGTGCCGCGGTTCGACGGACAGGCCGGCGTGCCGGGCCGCGACGACCAGGCGTACCGAGGTGGCGCTGTCCGCGCCGAGCGCGAACAGGTCGTCGTCCACGCCCACGGCGGGCAGGTCCAGCGCCGCCGCGGCGAGACCCGCGAGCAGTTCCTCGACCGGGGTACGGGGTGCCCGCCCGCCGCTGCCGTCCGGGTACTCGGGCGCCGGCAGTGCGGCCCGGTCCAGTTTGCCGGTGGGCAGCAGCGGCAGGTCCGGCAGCACCGCGTACGCGGTCGGCGCCATGTACTCGGGCAGCGTCGCGGCCGCGTGCCGGCGCAGCCCGTCGACCTCCACCCCGCCCGGGGCGGCGACGTAGGCGACCAGGTGCCGGCCCCGCGCGGCGTCCTCGCGGACCAGCACCGCGGCCCGGGTCACCGCCGGATGCCGGGCCAGCGCGGCCTCGACCTCGCCCGGCTCGATCCGGAAGCCACGGACCTTGACCTGGTCGTCCGCGCGCCCGCCGTACTCGAGCTGACCGTCCGCGGTCCACCGGGCCAGGTCACCGGTGCGGTACAACCGCCCGCCGGCCGGGCCGTACGGGTCGGCCACGAACCGTTCCGCGGTCAGCCCCGGCCGGCCCAGGTAGCCGCGGGCCAGCCCGGCACCGCCGAGGTACAGCTCGCCGGTGACACCGGGCGGCACCGGGCGCAGCGCGGCGTCCAGGACGTACGCCCGGACGTTCGCCACCGGCCGGCCGACCACCGGGGTCGGGCTGTCGGAGAACCGGCCGAGCAGCGCGTCCACGGTGGCCTCGGTGGGGCCGTACAGGTTGACCGCGGTGGTGCCGGCCAGCCCGCGCAGCCGGGTCCACAGGGCCGGAGGTACGGCTTCACCGCCGACACCCACGGTGGTCAGGCCGCACCGGTCGCCGTCGAGGAGGCCGGCGTCGGCCATCGCGGCGAAGTGCCCGGGGGTCACCTCGATGAAGTCCAGCCCAGCCGCGGTGACCTCCGCCGCGAGCCGCGCCGGGTCGCGGCGGGTCTCGTCGTCGATGACGTGCACGGCGTGGCCGTCGTAGAGCCACAGTTGCGGCTGCCAGGAGGCGTCGAACGAGAACGACCAGGCGTGGCCGACCCGCAGGTGCGGGCGGCCGGTCGCCGCCACGGTCGGCCGGTGCAGCGCGGCCCGGTGGCTGTGGAACAGGTTGACCAGGCCACGCTGGCTGACCAGCACGCCCTTGGGGCGGCCGGTGGAGCCGGACGTGTAGATGACGTACGCGGGGTGGTCCGGGTGCCGGGCCACGTCCGGCGGGTCGGCCGGTCCCGCGGTGAGGTCGAGCTCGTCGGTACGGAGCACCGGCACCTCGGTGGACGGCAGGCCGGCCGCGGTTTCCGCGGTCGCCAGCAGCAGCACCGGCCGGGCGTCGGCCAGCATCGTGGCGACCCGTTCGGCCGGCAGGTCCGCGTCGACCGGCAGGTACGCCGCACCGGCCGCGTGCACGGCCAGGACCGCGGCGAGCGTGTCGGCGGTGCGCGGCAGCGCCAGCGCGACCAGCCGTTCCGGTCCGGCGCCGCGGGCGGCCAGCACCCGGGCCAGCCGGTTCACCCGGGCCGCCAGCTGGGCGAACGTCCAGCCGGCCGGTCCGGTGTCGACACCGACCACGGCGACGGCCTCCGGGGTGCGGGCGACCTGCGCCGCGAACAGCTCCGGCAGGGTGCCGGCCGGGTCGCCGGCGTCGGCCGCGGTGTCGTTGAAGTGGGTCAGCACCCGGTGCCGCTCCGACTCGGCGAGCAGGTCCACCACGCCGACCGGGCGGTCCGGGCCGGCCGCGAACGCGGTCAGCACCGCCTCGTACGCCGCCGCGAAGCGCGCCACGGCGTCCGCGGTGAACAGGTCCGGGCGGTACTCGGCGACCAGCCGGAGCCGGTCTCCGGTGGTGATCGCCCAGGTCAGTGGGTAGTGCGTGGCGTCCCTGCCGCCGGCCGGGTGGATGCCCAGCACGGAGCCGTCGTCCTCGGCCGGCGCCTCGGTGTACGGGTAGTTCTCCACCACCACGAGCGAGTCGAACAGCTCACCGCCGGCCGCCTTCTGCACCTCGCCGAGGCCCAGGTGCTGGTGGTCCAGGGTGCGGATCTGCGCCGCCCACACCCGGTCCAGCACGGCACCGAGCGGGTCGGCCGGGGCGGACCGCACCCGCACCGGCACGGTGTTGATGAACAGGCCGATCATCGACTCCATGCCGGGCAGGTCGGCCGGACGACCGGAGACCGTGGCGCCGAAGACGACGTCGGCGCGGCCGGTGAGCCGGGCCAGCGCCACCCCCCAGGCGGCATACAGCAGCGCGCTGACGGTCACGCCGCGCTGCCGGGCCAGCGCGGTCAGGGCCGCGGTCCGGGTCGCCGGCAGTTCCACCGCGTACTGGTGCGGTGTGATCGGGAGCCGGGCCGGGTCGGCCGGGGCGAGGCGGGTCGGTTCGGTGACGCCGGCCAGTTCGGCCGCCCAGGCGGCCCGCGCCGCGTCCCGGTCCTGGGCGGACAGCCAGCGCAGGTACTCGGCGAACGGGCGGGCCGGCGGCAGCGCGTCGGGCCGGTCGGCGGCGTACAGCGCGGCCAGTTCGTCCCGCAGCGGCGGGCCGGACCAGCCGTCGAGCAGCACGTGCTGGTGGGTCAGCACCAGCCGGTGGCCGGCCGGGCCGCCTCGGACCAGGGCCAGCCGGATCAGCGGCGGCGCGGCCGGGTCGAACCGTGCCGCCTGCTCGGTCAGCAGCGTCTCCCAGGCGTCGTCGGCCGCACCGGTGAGGTCGTGCACGCTCCACGGCAGCGTCGCGGCCGCCGGTACCAGCGCGACCGGCCGGCCGGTGTGCAGGTGGCGGAAGCCGGCCCGCAGGTGGGGGTGCCGGTCGAGCAGGGCCTGACCGGCGCGGCGCAGCCGGTCCGCGTCGACCGGTCCGGTGAGGTCGAACCAGGTCTGCACCGTGTAGACGTCCGGGCCGCCCGCGTCCATCTGGGCGTGGAACAGCAGCCCGGCCTGGAGCGGGGTGACCGGCAGCAGGTGGTCCGGGGCGGGGTCGAGCGCGGCGAGTTCGGCGCGTTCGGCGTCGGTGAGGTCCAGCAGGCCGGCGGCGGGCACCGCGGCCGGCGTGCTGGCCGGTGCATCGCTCTCCGGCACCGCCACCGCGGCCAGCGCGGCCGGGGTGGAGGCGGTGAACACGTCCGCCGGGCGGATCCGCAGCCCGGCGCGCCGGGCCCGGCCGACCAGTTGGATGGCGACGATGCTGTCCCCGCCGAGCGCGAAGAAGTCGTCGTCGGCACTCACCCGCGGCAGGTGCAGCAGGTCCGCGACCAGGTCGCAGAGCAGCGCCTCGCGCGGGGTGGCCGGCGCCCGGCCCCCGGCGCCGAACTCCGGGGTGGGCAGGGCGCGCCGGTTCAGCTTGCCGTTCGGGGTGATCGGCAGCGGCCCGTCGAGCACCACCACCGCGGACGGCACCATGTGCTCGGGCAGGCGGGCCGCGACGGCGGTCCGCAACGCCGCGCCGTCGAGGGCGGCGCCGGCCTCCGGGACCACGTACCCGACCAGGCGGGTGATGGCGCCGTCGGCGTGCACGGCCACGGCCGCCTGGACGACCTGCGGCTGCGCGGCGAGCGCGGCCTCGACCTCGCCCAGTTCCACCCGGAAACCGCGGATCTTGACCTGGTCGTCGGTGCGGCCGAGGAAGTCGAGGTTGCCGTCGGCGCGCCACCGGGCCCGGTCGCCGGTGCGGTACATCCGGGCGCCGGGCGGGCCGAACGGGTCGGCCACGAACCGTCCCGCGGTCAGTGCGGGCTGGCCCAGGTAGCCGCGGGCCAGGCCGCGACCGGCGACGTAGAGCTCGCCCACCACGCCCGGCGGCACCGGCCGGAGCCGGTCGTCGAGCACGTAGACCCGGGTGTTCGGGTCCGGCCGGCCGATCGGCACGGCCCGGTCCCAGCCCGGCTCCGCGGCCCAGAGCGTCGAGTTGACGGTCGCCTCGGTCAGGCCGTACGCGCCGAAGACCCGCTGCCGTTCCGCCAGCCGGCGCACCAGGCCCGGCGGCACGGTCTCGGTGCCGACCAGGACCACGCCGCCGTCCGGCAGGTCGCAGCCCGCGGGCAGCGCGGAGAGCAGGGACGGCGGGAGGATCATGTGGCTGATCCGCTGCGCGGCGAGGAAGTCGGTGAGCGCGCGGTCGGCGACCCGGGCCTCCTCCGGGATGAGCACCAGCGTGCCGCCCACGCAGAGCGACATGACCACGTCGAACACCGCCACGTCGAAGCCGATCGAGGCGAACTGCACCACCCGGCTGTGCGGGGTGACGCCCATCCGGTCCACCGCCGTGGCGGCCAGGCTGGCGACGCCCTCGTGGCTGACCACGACGCCCTTCGGGCGGCCGGTGGAGCCGGAGGTGTAGATGACGTACGCGGCGTCGTCCAGCCGGACCGCGGCGGCCGGCGGGTCGCCCTGTTCCGGGGCGCCGGCCACGTCCACCGTGGTCACCCCGGGCACCTCCGGCACCCGGTCCGCGCTGTCCGTGGTGGTCAGCACGAGCCGGGCACCGCTGTCGCCGATCTGGTACGCCAGCCGGTCCGCCGGATGGCCGAGGTCCAGCGGCAGGAACGCGGCGCCGAGGCGCTGGATGCCGAGGATCGCCGCGACGGTGGCGGCGGACCGGGGCACGGCCAGGCCGACCACGTCACCGCGCCGTACCCCGAGCCCGGCGAGCAGCGTGGCGATCCGCCGGGCCGACGCGTCCAGCTGGGCGTACGTCAGCTCGGTGTCGCCGTCCACCACCGCGACCGCGTCCGGCTGCTCGGCGGCCCGGGACCCGAACAGCGCGGGCAGGGTACGTTCGTCGACCCGGCGCGCGGTGTCGTTGAACGTCTCCAGCACCAGCATCCGCTCGGCGTCGTCCAGCAGGTCGACCGCGCCGATCGCGGTGTCCGGGTCGGCGGCGACCGCGGCGGCGAACCGGGCGAAGCGGCGGCCGATCGCCGCGGCGGTCTGCTCGGTGAACCGGTCCGCCCGGTACTCGATCAGCACGCGCAGCGCGTCGCCGTCCTCCAGCAGGCCGAACACCAGGTCGAACCGCGCGGTGCCGGTGGCGTACGGTTCCGGCGTGACGGTGAGCCCGGGCAGCGTCAGCTCGGCCGCGCCGCGGGGCCGGTGCACCACCATCACGTTGAACAGCGGGTTGTCGCCGGCCGACCGCTCCGGGTTCAGGTCGCGCACCACGGCCTCGAACGGCACGTCCTGGTGGTCGAAAGCGGCCAGGTCGGCGGTGCGTACCCGGGTCAGCAGGTCGGCGAATCCGGCCGCGCCGTCCACCTCGGTGCGCAGCACCAGCGTGTTGACGAAGAAGCCGACCAGGTCGGTGAGCGCCGCCTCGGTGCGGCCGGCGACCGGTGCGCCGAGCGGGATGTCGGTGCCCGCGCCCAGCCGGTGCAGCAGCGCCGCGACCAGTGCCTGACCCACCATGAAGAGGCTGGCGCCGATCCGCTGCGCGAGTTCCCGGAGGGCCCGCACGGTGTCCGCGTCCAGCGGTACGAGCAGCTCGCCGCCGGGTGCGCCGGACGCGCCGGACGGCGGGGCGTCGACCGGCAGTTCCAGCCGCTGCGGCGCACCGTCCAACGTGGTGCGCCAGAACGCGAGCTGCCGGGCGGCGCGGCTGTCCGGGTCGGCCGGGTCGCCGAGCAGTTGCTGCTGCCAGAGCGTGTAGTCGGCGTACTGCACGGGCAGCGGGGTCCAGTCCGGCGCCGCGCCGGACCGCCGGGCGGTGTACGCCCGTGCCAGGTCGTGCAGGAACGGCCCGTCGGACCACTCGTCGGTGGTGATGTGGTGCAGCACCAGCACGGCGAGGTGCTCATCCGCGGCGACCGGGATCAGCCGGACCCGCAGCGGCAGCTCGGTGGACAGGTCGAACGGGCGGGCCGCCGCGGCCCGTACCGCCGCGGTGGGATCGGTGCCGGCCGCGACCGGGGGCAGCACCTCGACCACCGGCACCGCCTCGCCGGCGGGCACGATCCGCTGGGTGGGCCGGCCGTCGTGCGGCACGATCAGCGTGCGCAGCGCCTCGTGCCGGGCCATCACGTCGCGCACGGCGGCGCGGAACGCGGCCACGTCCAGCTGCCCGCGCAGGCGCGCGACGATCGGGAAGTTGTAGGCGGGCGACGCCGGGTCGAGCTGCTGGATGACCCAGAGGCGCTGCTGCGCGGGGGACGCCGGCAGCAGCTCGGGCCGGGCCGCCGGGGCCAGCACCGGCAGCGCCGGGCCGGTGTCCGCGCCGGCCCGCTCGGCCAGCTCGGCCACGGTCGGCGCCTCGAACAGGTCCCGGATGGACAGTTCCGCGCCGAGCGCCGCGCGGGCCCGGCCGACCAGCCGGGTGGCCAGCAACGAGTGGCCGCCGAGGTCGAAGAAGCCGTCCCGGATGCCCACCTCGGGCACCCCGAGCACGTCGGCGAACAGCTCGGCCAGCAGCCGTTCCGCCGGGGTGCGGGGCGCCTCCGCGGCCGGCACCGGGCCGGCCGGTTCCACGTCGGGCAGCGCCCGGACGTTCAGTTTGCCGTTCACGGTCAGCGGCAGGTCGGCGACGGTGACGAGGGCGGCCGGCACCATGTAGTCGGGCAGCCGCTCGCGCAGGTAGTCGCGGAGCCGGGGGCCGAGCGCGGCGATGTCCCGCGCGGCGGCCGGCCGGTTGGTGCAGTCGGCCGGGTCGGCGGTTCCGCGCACCGGCGTGGCCAGGTCCACCGCCGCCGCGCCGCCGAGCGCGTCCGGCGTCACGAACAGCGCGTCCAGGCTGCCGTCCGCGGCCGGCGCCCAGGTGAGGAACGCCCGGTAGCCGTGCCGTTCGGCGAGCGCGTACAGCTCCTCGGGTTCGACGCCGGCGGTGGGCGGGCCGGATCCGTCGAGCCGGGCTTCGACGGCCAGCTCGCCGGTGAGCCGCGCGTTCGGGATCCGGGTCACCCGCAGCAGCGAGGGCCGCTCGGTGTCCAGCGTCGCGGACAGCCCGGCCAGGTCTGAGTCCCAGCGCCGGACGGGCGCGCCGGTCAGCGACCGGACCGTGGCCGGCGCGCGGTACAGCACCGCGTCGTACCGGTACCGGGTCAGCTCGTTGTGCCGGTGTCCGCGCTTGGTGTGCACCGCGACCCGCACGTCGTCGGTGGCCAGCGCCGCGAACAGGTCCGGGTCGACCAGCAGTTCCTTCTCCAGCAGCACGGCCCGGGCGACGCCCGCACGCAACCGGTCGTCCGCCGCGGCGGGCCCACCACGGGTCGCCTGCACGGCGGCGTGGAAGGTGCGGGCCAGCCGCAGGTTCCGTACGTCGCCGACGAACACCGTGCCGCCCGGCCGGACCAGCTCCAGCGCCGCGGTGAGGACACCGGTGAGGTACTCGGCGGACGGGAAGTACTGCACCACCGAGTTGATCACCACGGTGTCGAAGTCGCGGGGCAGCCCGGCGGTCTCGTGGGCCGGCTGGTGCCGCAGCTCCACCCGGCCGGCCAGTTCCGGCACCGCCGCCACGTCCGCGCGCAGCTTGGCGACCACCGGCGCGGCGAAGTCGGTGGCCCAGTACGCCTCCGTCTGCGGCGCGATCCGGGACAGCAACAGGCCGCTGCCGACGCCGATCTCCAGGACCCGCCACGGCCGGCCGGCCGGTCGCAGTTCGGTGATCCGGGCGACCGTCGCGTCCCGCCACTCGCGCATGTCGGCCAGCGGGATCGGCCGGCCGTCGTAGCTGGAGTCCCAGCCGGCGAAGTCCTCGGCGGCCACCGCGGTCGGGATCTCGGTGTACTCGTCGTGGTAGATCTGGTGCCACTCGGCCAGGTGCGCGGCCTCCCCGCCGGCCTCGTCCGCCGTGGGCGCCGGGGCCGCACCGGTCGCGGCCGGAACCACGTAGCCGACCAGGCGCTTGCCGGCGCGGCCGTCGCGGGCCACCACCGCCGCCCGGGCCACGTCCGGGTGCTCCGCGAGCACCGCGGAGACCTCGCCCAGCTCGATCCGGTAGCCGCGGATCTTGACCTGGTCGTCGGTGCGGCCGAGGAAGTCCAGGTTCCCGTCCGGCCGGCGCCGGGCCAGGTCACCGGTCCGGTACAGCCGCTCGCCGGGCGCACCGAACGGGTCCGCGACGAACCGGGCCGCGGTGAGCCCCGGACCGTGCAGGTAGCCGCGGGCCAGGCCGGCGCCGCCGATGTACAGCTCGCCCGCGCATCCGTCGGGCACCGGGCGCAGCCAGGCGTCCAGCAGGTACGCGCGGGTGTTCCAGATCTCCCGGCCCACGGTCGGCGTGGCGCTGTCGGTGGTGCCGCCGCCGAGCGTGTTGATCGTGTATTCGGTCGGCCCGTAGAGGTTGTAGCCGAGCGTGCCCTCGGTGTCCCGCAGGGTCCGCCACACCGCGTCGGACACCGCCTCGCCGCCGAGCAGCACGAGGCCGGGGCGGTGCCGTCCGGCGCCCGGGTCGGAGGCCAGCAGTCCCTCGGCGATCAGGTGCTCGGCGTACGTCGGCGTCACGTTAACCACGTCGATCGCGTGCCGGTCGCAGTAGGCCACCAGCGCCTGCGCGTCGCGGCGCAGCTCCTCGTCGCAGACGTGCACCTCGTGGCCCTCGACCAGCCAGAGCAGCTCCTCCCAGGACATGTCGAAGGCGAACGACACGGTGTGCGCGATCCGCAGCCGCCGCCCGCCGGCCGCCGCCACCACCGGCTCGAAGATCTCCTCGCGGTGGTTGAGCTGCATGTTGGTGAGCCCGCGGTACGGGGTGATCACGCCCTTGGGACGGCCGGTGGAGCCGGAGGTGTAGATCACGTACGCCGGGTGGGCCAGCCGGTCCGCCCGGGTACGGGCGAACGCCGGGTGTTCCGCGTCGGTGAGCGGTTGCGGGGACAGCCCGGCGAGTTCGGCCCGGACCGCCGGGTCGTCGAGGGCGACCAGGTGCCGGTCGGGCAGCCGGGGCGCGACCGCGGTCGTGGTGAGGACACACACCGGGCCGGCGTCGTCGATCAGTGCGGCCAGGCGGGCCGCCGGGTGGTCCAGTTCCAGCGGCAGGTACGCGGCGCCGGTACGCAGCACCGCGAACAGCGCCACCACCATGTCGGCGGTCCGCGGGACGGCCAGCGCGACCACCCGCTCCGGACCGGCACCGCGGGCGAGCAGCAGCCGGGCGAGCCGGCTGACCCGGGCGTCCAGTTCGGCGTAGGTCAGCGTCTCGCCGCCGGACACCAGCGCGGACTCGGCCGGGGTACGCCGGGCCTGCTCGGTGAGCAGATCGGCGACCGTCTCGGTGGGCAGTGGCCGGGCGGTGGCACCGGCCCGGGCGACCAGCGCGGCGCGTTCCGCGGCCGGTACCGGGTCGAGCCGGCCGAGCGGGGCCGCCGGGTCCGCGGCCAGCCGGTCCAGCACGGCGGTGAACCGGGCCAGCAGCGCGGCCGCGGTCTCGGCCGGCACCTCGGTCCGGTAGGTGAGCGTGATGCCGAGCGACGCACCGGGCGACACCGTCAACGCCAGCGGGAAGTGCGTGGCGTCCACACTGTCCACTTCGGTCACCCCATGCCGGTCGCGCAGCACCTGCGCGTCGTCGTCCCCGGCCACCTGCTGCAGGGCGAAGAGCGTGTCGAACAGCTTGGCGTGCCCGGCCGCCCGCTGCACCTCGCCGAGTCCCAGGTACTCGTGCGGCATCAGGGCGGTCCGCTGCGCCTGCATCCGGCGCAGCAGGTCGCCGACCGGCTCGGCCGGGTCCAGCGCGACCCGGACCGGCACGGTGTTGAGGAACAGGCCGACGGCCCGGTCCACGTGCGGCAGTTCGGCGGGCCGGCCCGCCACCGTGGTGCCGAAGACCACGTCGGCGCGGCCGACCGCGGTGGACAGGACCACCGCCCAGGCCGCGTTCAGCATCGTGTTGAGGGTGACCCCGGCGGCGACGGCGGCCGCGCGGATCCGGTCGGCGGCGTCCGGCGGCAGCGTGGTGCGGCGGCGGCGCGGCGCCGCGGCGGTGCCGTCGGCGGCGCCGCCGGGTGCGACGAGCGTGGGTTCCGCCAGGCCGGCGAGCGCGTCCCGCCACGCGGCGGTGGCCGCGGCCGTGTCCCGGCCGGCCAGCCAGGCGAGGTAGTCGGCGTACGAGCCGGCGGGCGGCAGGGCGCGGTCGCCGGCCGCGTACAGCTCCAGCAGTTCCTCCAGCACCACCCGCGCGGACCAGCCGTCCCAGACCAGCACGTGGTGCGTGATCACCAGGCGGTCGGTGTCGCCGAGGCGGACCAGCAGGACCCGGAACAGCGGCGGGCGGGCCAGGTCGAAGCCGCGTCCGCGGTCCTCGGCCAGCAGTTCCGCCACCCGCTCGGCGGGCGCGCCGGTCAGGTCGGCGACGGTCACCGGTGGCGCCGGGTGGTCCGTGATGAACTGCACCGGCGCGGCCAGGCCGTCGCCGGTGAACCCGGCGCGCAGGCCGGCGTGACGGGCCAGCAGGGTCGCGGTGGCGGAGCGCAGCCGGTCGGCGTCCATCGGGACGGCCACGTCGAACGCGACCTGCGCGGTGTAGACGTCCGCGCCACCCGCGTCGAAGCCGGCGTGGAAGTACAGGCCCTCCTGCAGCGGCGACAGCGGCCACACCTCGGCCACCGGCCACGGGCTGCGCTGCCGCAGCACGGCCCATTCCGCCTCGGTGAGCGCCACCGCCGGTCGCGGCCGGACCGGCTCGGCCGGTGCCGCCTCGGCGCCGGCCACGGCCAGGGCGGCGGCGGTGCGGTGGGTGAACACGTCCCGCGGGCTCAGCGGCACGCCGCGGGCCTGGGCCCGGCTGGCCACCGCGATCGAGCGCAGGCTGTCGCCGCCGAGCGCGAAGAAGTCGTCGTCCGGGCCGACCGGGCGGCCCAGCACCTCGGTCAGGATGCCGCAGAACAGTTCCTCGGCGGCACCGGCGGGCGCGCGGGACGGTCCCGGTGCGGGTTCGGCGGGGTCCGGCAGGGCGGCCTCGTCGATCTTGCCGCTGGGCGTGCGGGGCAGGGCGTCGAGCACCACCACCGCGGACGGCACCAGCGCGGACGGGAGCGCACCGGCGAGCGCGGCGCGCAGGCGCGCCGGTTCCAGGCCGGCGCCGGTCGCGTACGCCACCAGGGCCGCACCGCGCACCGCCACGGCGGAACCGGTCACGCCCTCCTGGGCCGCGAGCACGGCCTCGATCTCGCCCGGCTCGACCCGGTGCCCGCGGACCTTGAGCTGCCGGTCGCCGCGTCCCAGGTAGTCCAGGTTCCCCTCGGGGTCGTACCGAACCAGGTCGCCGGTGCGGTACATCCGCTGCCCGGCCGGGCCGTACGGGTCGGCCACGAACGCCGCCGCCGTGGCACCGGGACGGCCCAGGTAGCCCCGGGCCAGTTGCACCCCGGCCACGTACAGCTCGCCGGGTACGCCGGGCGGCACCTGCCGCAGCGCGGTGTCCAGCACCCGCAGGCGGACCCCGCCGACCGCCCCGCCGATGCCGACCGGGCCGGTGCCGTCCGGCACCCCGCCGTCCGAGCTGGTGACCTGGATGGTGGTCTCGGTCGGGCCGTACACGTTGTGCACCGGCACCCCGGTGAGCCGGTGCCAGCGGCGTACCGTGCCGGCCGCCAGCACGTCGCCGCCGGACAGCACTCGCCGCAGGGTGGGCAGCGTGGGGTCGGCGGCGAGCGCGAGCGCGTCGGTGAACGCGGCCAGCACCGAGGAGACGATGACCAGGGTGGTGGCGCCGTGCCGGCGGATCGCGGCGGTCAGCAGGGCCGGGTCGCCGGTGGCGGCGGGCGGCGTGAGCACCACGGCCGCGCCCGCGGTGAGCGGCCACAGCAACTCCAGCGCGGCCGGGTCGAAGCTGGCCGACAGGTGGTGCAGCACCCGGTCGCCGGTGCCCAGGCCGAACCGGTCCCGGGCCCAGGTCAGCTGGCTGGCGATGGCCCGGTGCGGGACCAGCACGCCCTTCGGCCGCCCGGTCGACCCGGAGGTGTAGATCAGGTACGCCGGGTGCTCCGGCCGTACCTCCGGCAGTGGTCCGGCCGGGGCCGGCTCGTCCGCGTCCAGCAGCAGCGTCGGCGTGCCGGGCGGTAGCGCGGCGGCGGCGTCCACGGTGGTCACGGTGAGCACGGCGGCCGAGTCGGCGAGCAGGTAGGCGAGCCGGTCGGCGGGCAGCGCCACGTCCAGCGGCAGGTACGCGGCACCGGCGCGGAGCGCGCCGAGCAGCGCGACCAGGAGCCCGGTGGAGCGCGGCACGGCGACCGCGACCACGGTCTCTCGCCCGGCCCCGGCCGCGACGAGCCGCGCGGCCAGGGCGTCCGCGTCGGCGGAGAGTTCGGCGTAGCTGCGCGCGCCGTCGTCGCCGAGCACGGCGGGAGCGTCCGGGGTACGGCGGACCTGTGCCGCGAACGCCTCGAGCAGCGTTCCGGGCGCGTCCACCGGCGGCCCGGCCAGCCGGTCCTGCACGTCCGCGGGAACCAGGTCGATCCGGCCCGCCGCCCGCGACGGGTCGTCGGCGATCGCGGTCAGCAGCGTGGTCAGCGAGCCGGCGAGCCGGCGCACGGCGGCGTCGTCGAGCCGCGCGGCGTCGTGCTTGAACCGCAGGTCCAGCCGGTCCCCCGGCACCGCGATCAGCGCCAGCGGATAGTGCCCGGCGTCGTGGTAGTCGAGCCCGTCGAGGGTCAGCCCGTCCGGCGCGGCGGGCTGGTCCGGGTAGTTCTCCAGCACCACCAGCGTGTCGAACAGCTCGTCCACGCCGGCCGTCCGGTGCAGGTCCGCCAGCGACACGTGCTGGTGGTCGAGCAGCTCGGACTGGGCGGCGTGCAGGCCGGTCAGCAGGTCCGCCAGCGACTGCCCAGGCGACCAGCGCAGCCGTACCGGCACGGTGTTGATGAACAGGCCGACCATGTCGCCGATGCCGTCCACGTCGGCGGCCCGGCCGGAGACGGTGGTGCCGAAGACCACGTCGGACCGGCCGGTGTGGCGGCCGAGCAGCACGCCCCAGGCGGCCTGGAGCACCACGCCCAGCGTCACCCCGAGTTCCCGGGCGCGGGCGGTCAGCGCCGCGGTGAGCGGCTCCGGAAGCGTGTGCCGCACCTCGGCGGACCGGACCGGCCCGGACGCCGGGCCGGGCGCCAGCAGGGTCGGCCCGTCCAGGCCGGCCAGCGCGCGGGCCCAGGCGGCGTCGGCCGCGTCCCGGTCCTGCCCGGCCAGCCAGCCCAGGAAGCGGCGGTACGGCGGCACCGCGGGCAGCCCCGCCGGTTCGTCCGTCCGGTAGTACGCGAACAGGTCCCGCAGCAGCACCGACACCGACCAGCCGTCCGCGATGATGTGCGGGAACTGCAGCAGCAGCCGGTGGTGGCCGTCGTGGTGGCGCAGCAGGGTGGCCCGCAGCAGCGCCGGCCTGCCGAGGTCGAACGGCCGGGCGCGTTCCGCGGCGACCACCCGGTCCACGTCGTCCGCGGCCACCTCGGCGATCCGCCAGGGCAATGGCACCCGGTCGACGACGGCCTGCACCAGGCGGCCGTCGGGCGCCTGCCGGAACACGGCCCGCAGCGGCGCGTGCCGGTCGAGGACGGCCTGCGCGGCGCGGCGCAACCGGTCCGCGTCCAGCGGCCCGGACAGCTCGACCAGCATCTGCACCACGTACGTGTCGGTGTCCGCGCCGTCGCGCAGGGCGTGGAAGTAGAAGCCCTCCTGCAGCGGCGTGGCCGGCAGGATCTCGGCGCGGCCGGGCAGGTCGGCGGCGAGTTCGGCGGCGGCGGCCGGGTCCAGCACCGGCGGCGGCGCGTCCGGCGACACGGCCGCTCCGGCGGCGTCCGCGGCGTTCACCGCGGGAGCCAGCCGGGCCACCGTGCGGTGCAGGAAGACCTGCCGCAGGGTCATCGCGATGCCGGCCCGGCGGGCCCGGATGACGAGCTGGATGGCCACGATGCTGTCGCCGCCGAGCGCGAAGAAGTCGTCGTCCACGCCGACCGTCGGCAGGTCCAGGACCTCGGCGTAGAGGGTGCAGAGCAGTTCCTCGCGGGCGCTGCGCGGCCGGACCCCGGTACTCAGCGCGCGCCGGTCCGGTGCCGGCAGAGCGGCCCGGTCCACCTTGCCCGAGCCGGTGACCGGCATCCGGTGCAGCGGCACGATCGCGGTCGGCACCATGTAGTCGGGCAGCCAGGCGGCGGCCCGTTCGCGGAGCCGGCGCAGCAGCGCGTGCACGTCGCGGAACGGCACCGGCCGGTTCGCCAGCGCGGTCCGCGGACGGTCCGGGTCGCCGGCGTACGCGGTGAACGGGCGGCCCGGCGGCGCGAACACCGCGTCGAGTTCCCCGGCCGCGCCACCGGCGGTCCAGGTCACCTCGACGGCACAGGCCAGGCGGGCGCCGAGGGCGTACAGGTCCTCGGGGTCGACGCCGGGACCGGTCGCCGGGTTCCCTTCCAGGGCCTGTTCGGCGGCCCGGTCGGCGGTCAGGCGGGCGTTCGGGATGCCGGTGACCCGCACCGTTTCGCCGCTGTCCAGGGCGGTCCGTACCGCCTCGGTGAGAGCATCGAGGTCGGCGAACTCCGCGCGCCAGACCCGGGTGACCCCGGGTGCCGGCGCGGCCGGGCCGCCGAGCACCACGTCGTAGCGGTACCGGGTCAGCTCGTTGTGCGCGGCCCCGCGCTTGACCCGCAGGTCGACGCGGTCGACCGTGGGCAGCGCGGCGAAGAAGTCCGGGTCGAGCAGGAGTTCGCCCTCCCAGGCGAGATCCTGCGCCACCGCGGCCCGCGCCGCGTCCGGATCGGCCCCGCGTCCGAGGTGGACGGCCGCGCGCAGCGTGCGCAGCAGCCGCAGGTTCCGCACGTCGCCGACGAAGATCCGGCCGCCCGGCACCACCAGGTCGGCGGCCTGGCGCAGCACGTCGGCCAGGTAGTCGCCGTCCGGGAAGTACTGCGCCACCGAGTTGATCACCACGGTGTCGAACCGGCCGGCCGGCAGGCCGTCGAACCGGTGCGCCGGCCGGGCCAGCAACGTCACCCGGTCGGCCAGCACCGGGTCCGCGTCCACCTGCCGGCGCAGCGCGGCGACGGCCTCCTCGGACAGGTCGGTGCCCCAGTACTCGGCCGTGTCCGGGGCGATCCGGGTCAGCAGCAGGCCGCTGCCGACACCGATCTCCAGCACCCGCCATGGCCGGTCGGCCGGCCGCAGTTCGGTGATCCGGGCCACCGTGGCGTCCCGCCAGGCGCGCATCTCGGGCAGCGGGATCGGCTGACCGTCGTACGTGGAGTTCCAGCCGGTGAAGTTCTCCCCCGGGCGCTCGGCCTCGCCCGCGGCGTAGAGCAGCTCGTGCAGGTCCTTCCACAGCCGCACCCGGCCGTCCGCGGAGGCCGGGGCGGTGGGCGGCGCGTCGACCGCCGGCACCACATAGGCGACCAGCCGGCCGTCCCGGACCGCGGCGACGACCTGGGCCACGTCCTGGTCGCCGGCGAGCGCCGCCTCCACCTCGCCCAGTTCGATCCGGTAGCCGCGCACCTTGACCTGGTCGTCGGCCCGGCCGACGAAGTCCAGCCGGCCGTCCGTGCCCCACCGCACCAGGTCGCCGGTGCGGTACAGCCGCTCGCCCGGCGCGCCGAACGGGTCGGCGACGAACCGTTCCGCGGTGCGGGCGGCCTGTCCGAGGTAGCCGCGGGCCAGGCCCGCCCCGCCCAGGTACAGCTCCCCCACCACACCGGCCGGCACCGGTTGCAGGGTGGCGTCGAGCACGTACGCCCGGGTGCCCGGGTCCGGCACGCCGATCGGCACCGAGGTACCGCGCGGGTGCGCCGGGTCGCAGCGGCCCAGCGTGGAGTTGACCGTCGCCTCGGTCGGCCCGTACGCGTTGAACATCCGCTGCCGGCCGGCGTACCGGGCGACGAGTTCGGCGGAGACCCGCTCGGTGCCGGCCAGCAGCGTGGCACCGGCCGGAAGTTGCACGTCCGGCGGCAGCGCGGCCAGCAGCACCGGCGGCAGGATCATGAAGGTGGCGCCGTGCGCCGCGGCGTACTCGGCCAGCTCGGCGGTCGGCTGCCGCAGCTCGGACGGCACCACCACCAGCCGGCCGCCGCTGAGCAGGCCGAGGCACAGGTCGAAGAACGCCACGTCGAAGCTCGGCGAGGCGAACTGCAGCACCCGGCTGTGCGGGCCGATGCCGAACCGTTCGATGCCGGTGGCCAGCAGCTTCGCCACCCCGGTGTGGGTGAGCACCACGCCCTTGGGCCGGCCGGTGGAGCCGGAGGTGTAGATGACGTAGGCGGCGTTGTGCACGCGCAGCCCGCCCCGCTCGGCCGGGGTCGGGTTCCGTTCCGGGGCGGCGGCCAGCGCGGCGGCCGTACCCGGGTCGTCCAGCACCAGCCGCACCGTGCCGGCCCGGTCCGGTACCGCGGCGTCCAGCTCCGCGATCGTGACCAGCGCGACCGGGGCCGCGTCGGTGAGCATGTACGCGATCCGCTCGGCCGGGTAGTCCACGTCCAGCGGCAGGTACGCGCCGCCCGCCTTGAGCACCGCCAGCTCGGCCACGTACAGGTCGACGGACCGGGGCAGGGCCAGCCCGACCAGCCGCTCCGGCCCGACACCGGCCGCGATCAGCCGGTGCGCCAGCCGGTTCGCCCGCTCGTTCAGCTCCCGGTAGCTGACCGTGGCACCGTCGCAGACCAGGGCGACCGCGTCGGGCGCGCGCTCGACCTGGGCCTCGAACCGGTCCGGCACGGTGGCCGGGGACACCGTGTGCCCGGTGTCGTTCCAGTCGACGAGGATCCGGTGCCGCTCCTGTTCGGTGAGGACGGCAGGGACACCCCGGGTCGGCACGGACGTGTGCGGGCTGTCGCTCGCGGGCACAGTGGATCCACCTTCGGGTCGGTACGGCAGGGCGGAGCGCCCGCCCTGCGGGGAGGTGCGGTGCGGTGTGGTCCGGTCAGACCGGGCTGGCCGCCGGGGTGAGTTCGGCGCTGCGGTGCGCGACGACCGAGTCGAGGATCTCGGCGGCCCGGACGGCGGCGTTGGAGAGCAGCGACGAGCTGATGCCGTGGCTGTGCTCGGTACCGCCCTGCAGGTAGACGCCGGCCCGCAGCAGCGGATCCGTGGCCACCCGGTAGTCGCGGTTCACCCGCAGCAGCCCGACCGGATCGCGGTGGCAGTACGCGTCCAGCTCGCCCAGCAGCGGCCCGGGTTCCACCGGCGCGTATCCGGTGGCGCAGACCAGCACGTCCGCCTCGATGGTGGTCCGGGTGCCGGTGGCCAGCGTCTCCACCGCGACCCGGACCCCGGTGTCGTGCGGCGTGGCGCCGGTGAGCCGGGACATGTTGAGCACCCGCAGGCGTTCCCGGCCGAGCACCCGCTCCTGGTACGACCGGCGGTAGAGGTCGGCGATGAGGTCGGCGTCCACCACCGAGTAGTTGGTGTTCGCGTGGTAGCCGACGAGCTGGGCCTTCACCTCCGGCGGCGCGACGTAGAACTCGTCGACCGCGGCCGGGTCGAAGATGCGGTTGGCGAACGAGCTGTCGTCGGCCGGGCTGTAGCCGTACCGGGCGAACACCGCGCACACCTCGGCGTCGGCGAACCGCTCGTGCAGGTACGCGGTCACCTCGGCGGCGCTCTGCCCGGCGCCGACCACGACGAACCGGGACGGCGCGGGGCCGTCGGCCAGCCGGTCCACGTTGCGCAGCAGGTCGCTGTTGTGCCAGATGCGGTCGCCGGTGGTGACGCCGGCCGGCAGCTGGGGCCGCAGCCCGGTCGCCACGACCAGGTTCCGGGCCCGGTACGTGGTCTGCCCGGCGGGCGTCCGCACGAGCACGTCGACCAGGTCGATGTCCGGGTCGACGCCGGTCACCGGCCGCACGTCGACCACCTCGTGGCCGTACCGCACCAGCTCGTCGACCTGCGCGGCGGCCCACTCGAGGTAGTCGTGGAACTCGACCCGCAGCGGGAACAGGGTCTTGTGGTTGATGAAGTCGATCAGCCGGCCACGACTGTGCAGATAGGACAGGAAGCTGAACCGGCTGGTCGGGTCGCGCAGCGTCGCGAGGTCCTTCAGGAACGACACCTGCATGGTGGCGTCCTCCAGCAGCATGCCCCGGTGCCAGCCGAAACTCGGCTGCCGCTCTAGGAACACCGACGTGACGGGATCGTCACCGCCGCCCCGCTCGGTCAGTGCGACCGCGAGGGCCAGATTGGACGGTCCGAACCCGACTCCGACGATGTCGTAGACCGGCACCGCATCATGCGGCAAAGCATCCGTCATGACCACCCCTCGCTCGATTTAGGGTAGGCTAACCTCAATCCCTAAACCGGTCAACGTGACGCCCGGAGGCGCCCGATGCGAGTCATCCTGTTCGGCTACCAGACCTGGGGGCACCGCACCCTGCAGGCCCTGCTGAACTCCCCGCACGAGGTCGCACTCGTGGTCACCCACCCGCGCAGCGACCACGCGTACGAGCAGATGTGGGACGACTCGGTGGCCGATCTGGCCAGGGCTAACGGGATTCCCACCATCCTCAAGCAACGGCCGGACGACGAGCTGGCCGACGAGGTCAAGCGCGCCGACGCGGACATCATCGTGGCCACGAACTGGCGCACCTGGCTGCCGCCGGAGATCTACGACACTCCCCGGCTCGGCACGCTGAACCTGCACGACTCGCTGCTGCCGTCGTACGCCGGCTTCTCGCCCCTGGTCTGGGCCCTGATCAACGGGGAACCGGAGGTCGGGGTGACCGCCCACCTGATGGACGCGGAACTGGACGCCGGCGACATCGTGCTGCAGCGGTCCGTCCCGGTCGGGCCCACCGACACCACCGCGGACCTGTTCCACCGCACGCTGGAACTGTTCGGCCCGCTCACCGTGGACGGGCTGGCACTGGTCGAGTCCGGGCGCCGCGACTTCGTGCCGCAGGACCGGACCCGCGCCAGCTTCTTCCACAAGCGGTCCATCGAGGACAGTCGAATCGACTGGAACTGGCCCGCCGAGGACCTGGAACGGTTCGTCCGGGCGCTGTGCGACCCGTACCCGAACGCGTTCACCACCTACCGCGGACAGCGGCTGCGGATCATCGAGGCCGGCGTGTCCCGGGGCTGCTACGGCGGCACGCCGGGCCGGGTCTTCATCCGGGAGGACGACGGCATCGTGATCGTGGCCGGCGCCGATGCCCGCCGCGGACGCAACCACGGGCTGCTGGTCAAGCGCGTCCGCACCGAGGACGACACCGACCACGCCGCCGTCGACTTCTTCCAGACCATGGGCGGTTACCTGGGCGAGCGAGGCGCCTGAGCGGCCAACGCGGCCGGGCCTAGTTCGGTTGGGCCTGGCCGCGCCGCCAGTAACCCATGAAGGCGACCGAGCGCCGGTCCACGCCGCGCTCCCCCACCAGGAACCGCCGCAGCGCCACGACGGTTCCGGCCTCGCCGGCCAGCCAGGCGTAGTCGCGGCCTTCCGCGGCAGCATCCGGGTCGGGCACCGCCCAGTCCGACTCATCGACCAGGTCCGGCTCCGCCCGGCCCGCCGCCGTGCCGAACAGATCACCGGCCAGCTCCCGGACCACCGGCAGCAGCGACTCGCCACGGGACCGCGCGAGGAAGTGCACGGTCACCCCGTCCGGCGCGTCGAACGGCACCGCGTCGGCCGGCTCGGGCACCTCGGCCACGATCGTCGCGGGACGGCCCGGCGGTAACGCCTCGGCGATGGCCGCGGCGGCCGGCAACGCCGCCTCGTCCGCGGCGATCAGCAGCCGGCCGGCGGCGGGCGGCGCCCAGGCCACGTCGGCGGCCGGATCCGAGGCGCCGGCGACCGGGCCGATGATGATCAGCGGATCGCCCGGCCGGGCCCGCCCCGCCCACCGCGACGCCGGTCCGGCGTCGCCGTGCACCACGAAGTCGATGTCCAGCTCGCACGCCTCCGGCCGGAACGACCGCACGGTGTACGTGCGCAACGGCGGCCGCGTCGCGTCGGGCGCGGCCCGCCAGCGGTCGAACCAGTCGTCCGCCGTGTACTCCCGCCGGTCGCCGTCGCAGAACAGCAGGTTGATCCGCTGGTCGAAACCGTGTGCCGCGAAGTGGGTCAGGTCGTCGTCGGCGAGGGTGACCCGGGTGAACACCGGACTGAGCCGGCGCACCCGGGCCACCCGCACCGCGAAGGGACGATCCTCCGCCATGTCAGCCGGACGTCTTGGCCAGCATCGGCACCAGCTGGTCGATCGCGTACGGCACGCTCAGCACCGTGACGAAGGACAGCGCCGCACCGATCGGCGGCTCCATGTAGGGCACGAACACCACCCGGTTGTTCTTCGCCACGTTCAGCGCGGCGAAGGCCTTGTCCGCGCGGACCCGCGGCTCGACGGTGCCGTCACCGGTCAGCACGACCAGCTGGTCCACGTCCAGGATGTCCAGCCGCTCGGCACTGAGCACCGCGGCGGTCTCCTTGCCGGCCGCCGCGTCCACTGCGGGCGCCAGCTTGAAGCCCATGTCCGCGAGCAGCTGCGCCTTCGGGTCCGACTTGGCGAACGCGGCGTACGTGCCGGGCTCGCTGGCGTCGGTGACCGCCGCGGTCTTGCCGGCCCAGGCGGCGTGCTGCGCGCGTACGTCGGCGAACCGCTTGTCGATGTCGCCCAGCAGCTTCGTCATCGCCGGCTCCTGACCGAGGGCCCGGCCGATCACCAGCGACATGTCCTTCCACGGCGCGGCGTAGTCCGGGAACTCCTTGATCTGCGCGACCACCGGGGCGACCTTGGAAAGCGTCGTGTACTGCGCCTGGGTCATGCCGGAGTACTGCGCGACGATCAGATCCGGCTTCAGCGCGATGATCTTCTCGGTCTGGTACTCGTCCCGCTCGCCGACGATCTGCGGCGGCGTGCCGCCCCACCGGTCCTTCACCCACGGCCAGTTGCCGTACGGGCGCTCGCCGAACCAGTCGACCACGCCGACCGGCACCACGCCCAGGGCCAGCACCGCGTCGTGGTCGCTGAGTCCCAGGGTGACGACGCGGGTGGGCGCCTTCTCGATCGTGGTGCTGCCGTACTTGTGGGCGATGGTCACCGGGAAGGCGGTGCCCGCGGCGGAGGACGCACCGGCGGCCGGCGTGGACGCGCCGCTGTCACCGCCGCAGGCGCCTAGGGTCAGGGCCAGCGCCACGGCGGCCACGGTGGACATCAGGCGGCCCGATGGGCTGCGGCGGATACGCGGTGCGCGTCGAGACATGAGTGTCCTTCGGAGTGTCGGCACAGGTCAGCGGCAACCGTCAGCGATGTCGGGGCCGATCTGGCGGGAATACTAAGGGTCGGCTAACCTAACCTCAACCCGCCCCGCTGCGGGGAGACCACCGCCACTCGCGTCGCCGGCGCCGGCGTTGCCGTCCACGATCGGGGACATCGCGTGACCACATCGCTCCGGCGGCCGGCGGCCACGGGGCCACGACCGCCGGCGGTACGCGCCGCGGTGCTCGGCGCCGGCCTGGTGGTACTGGCGCTGACCTGCCTCGTGTCGATCGCCGTAGGGGCCCGGGCGATCCCGCTCGACCAGGTGCTGCGGTCGTTCGTGGACCCGGGTGGCGTACCCGCCGACGTGCTGGCCATCGTCCGCGGGCTGCGTCTGCCGCGGACCGGGCTCGGCCTGCTCGCCGGTGCGGCGATCGGTCTGGCCGGCGCGCTGATGCAGGGCCTCACCCGCAACCCGCTGGCCGACCCGGGCCTGCTCGGCGTGAGCGCCGGAGCCGCCCTCGGCATCGTGATCGCGGTGGCCCTGCTCGGCATCAGCAGCCTGTACGGCTACATCTGGTTCGCGCTCGCCGGCGCCCTGCTGGCCAGCGCCGTCGTCTATCTCCTCGGCGGGGTCGGCCGGGACGGCGCGACGCCGGTGAAACTGGCCCTGGCCGGGGTCGGCGTCACCCTGCTGCTGGGCTCGCTGACCAGCGCGATCGTGCTGTCCAACCCGGTGGCGCTGGACCGGTACCGGTTCTGGACGGCCGGCTCACTGGCCGGACAGGACACCGGTGCGCTGCTCCGGGTGGCGCCGTTCATCCTCGCCGGCATCGTGCTCGCGCTGGGCGCCGCGCCCGCGCTGAACAGCCTCGCGCTCGGCGACGACGTGGCCCGCGCCCTCGGCCACCGGGTCGGCCTGGTCCGGCTCACCGGGGCGGCCGCGGTGATCCTGCTGGCCGCCGCCGCGGTGGCGGTCACCGGGCCGATCGTGTTCGTCGGCCTCGTGGTGCCGCACGTGGTCCGCCTGATCACCGGTCCGGACTACCGGTGGCTGCTGCCGTACACGCTGGTCCTCTCGCCGGTGCTGCTGCTGGCCGCCGACATCCTCGGACGGGTCCTGGTCCGGCCGTCCGAGATGCAGGTCGGCGTGGTGGTCGCGTTCGTCGGCGCGCCGTTCTTCGTGGCGCTGACCCGGCAGCGCCGGATCGCGGAGCTGTGACCGTGGCGCTCGTCGAGGTCTCCGCGCGGCGCGGGCACGCCGCGTACCGGCTCGGCCGCGGCGTGGTCTCCGGCCGCGTCCCGGTACGGCCGGCACTGGCCGCCGTCGTGCTGGCCGTCGCCACCTTCGGCGCGTTCGCGGTGTCGCTGACCGTCGGCGACCTGCCGATCCCGCTCGCCGACGCGGTGGCGGCGCTGTTCGGCTCCGGCGACGCCGCCACCCTGCTGGTGGTGCGGGAGCTGCGGCTGCCCCGGGCGCTGACCGGCCTGCTGGTCGGCGCCGCGTTCGGACTCTCCGGCGCGGTCCTGCAGACCATGACCCGCAACCCGCTGGCCAGCCCGGACATGATCGGCGTGATCGCCGGCGCGCAGACCGCGGTGGTGGCCGGCATCGTGCTCGGCTTCGGCGCCGGCGTCGGCACCCAGTCCCTCGGCCTGCTCGGGGCGCTGCTCACCGGCGTGGTGGTGTACCTGCTCAGCGCCGGGCGCGGCGCCACCGGGTACCGGATCGTGCTGGTCGGGGTCGGCATCACCTGGATGTGCACCAGCGCCACCGACTACCTGCTCGCCCGGGCCATGCCGTACGAGGCCGCCCGGGCGGTGGGCTGGCTGGTCGGCAGCCTCAACGAGCGCGGCTGGGAACACGTCCGCCCGCTGGGACTGGCCATGGCGGTGCTGGTGCCCACGGTGCTGATGCTCGGCCGATGGCTGGGCACGCTGCAACTCGGCGAGCAGGTGGCGGTGGGACTCGGCACGCCGGTGCGCGCGGCCCGCCTGGCGCTGCTGGGCGCCGCCGTGGCGCTGGCCGCGTTCGGCACCGCCGCGGCCGGTCCGGTGCTGTTCGTCGCGCTGGTGGGTCCGCAGATCGCCCAGCGGCTGGCCGGCCGGCCCGCGCCGCCGCTGGTCGGCTCCGCGCTGACCGGCGCACTGCTGCTGCTCACCGGCGACCTGCTGGCCCGGCACGTGCTGCCGGACGAGCACCTGCCCGTCGGGGTGGTGACCGGTGTCCTCGGCGCGCCGGTGCTGCTCTGGCTGCTGACCCGCGCCAACCGCACCGGTTCCGGAGGATGACGTGACCGAGCACGGACCGATCGAGCTGCGCGCCGAGGGCCTGACCCTGGGCTACGAGGACCGGACCGTCATCGACGACCTGGACCTGGTGGTGCCGCCGGGGCGGATCACCGCCATCGTCGGCGCCAACGCGTGCGGCAAGTCCACCCTGCTGCAGGCCCTGGCCCGGCTGCTCGGTGCCCGCGCGGGCACCGTGCTGCTGGACGGCCAGTCGATCCACCGCATGCCGACCCGGCAGGTGGCCCGCCGGGTCGGCATCCTGCCGCAGTCCCCGGTCGCACCGGTCGGCATCACCGTCGCCGACCTGGTGACCCGTGGCCGGTCACCGCACCAGACCTGGTGGCGGCAGTGGTCGGCGGCGGACGAGCAGGCGGTGACGGCCGCGCTGACCGCCACCGGCATGCTGGAGCACGCCGAGCGGCCGGTCGACGCGCTCTCCGGTGGCCAGCGGCAACGCGCCTGGATCGCCATGGCCATCGCCCAGGGCACGCCGGTGCTGCTGCTCGACGAGCCCACCACGTACCTCGACCTGGCGCACCAGATCGACGTGCTGGACCTGGTGATGGACCTCAACCGCACCGAGGGACGCACCGTGGTCATGGTCCTGCACGACCTCAACCAGGCCAGCCGGTACGCCGACCACCTGGTCGCGCTCAAGGCGGGCCGGATCGTCCGGCAGGGTCCGCCGTCCACCGTGGTGACCGCCGAACTGGTCGAGGAGGTCTTCGATCTGGACTGTCACGTGGGCACCGACCCGGTCACCGACACCCCGATGATCACGCCGATCGGCCGGCACCACCGGGCGGCCCGCCTGGCCCTGTCGTGACCGCGGCGGAGCGGGCCCGGAACCGGGCCGGCGGACGGTTGCTGCGCCAGGCCGTGGCCGGCCAGCGCCGGCTGGTCGCCGTGGGCGCCGTCCTGGCCGTCGGTCACCAGGCGGGCGAGGCGCTGGTACCGGTGCTGATCGGCACCATCGTGGACGAGGCCGTGGCCACCGGCTCCGGCGCCGCACTGATCCGCTGGCTGCTGGTGCTCGCGGTGGTCTTCGCCGGCCTGTCCGCCTGCTACCGGTTCGCCGCCCGGGCCGGCGAACGCGCCGCCGAACAGGCCGCGCACGATCTCCGCCGCCGGCTGGCCCGGCGCGTGGTCGCACCCGCGGGCGGCGCCGAGACCGGCCGGCTCCCCGGCGAACTGGTCAACGTGGCCAGCGCGGACGCGGCCCGGGTGGGCGCGGTGAACATGGCCGTCACGGCCGGCGCCGCCGCGTTCGCCGCGCTCGCCACCACCGCCGTGGTGCTGCTGCAGATGTCCGTACCGCTGGGCCTGGTGGTGCTGCTCGGCGCGCCGCCAGTGCTGCTGCTGGCGCAGGTGCTCGGCCGCCCGCTGCAACGCCGCAGCGAGACCGAGCAGGAGAACGCCGGGCACGCGGCCGGCGTGGCCGCCGATCTGGTGGCCGGCATCCGGGTCCTCAAGGGAATCGGCGCCGAGGGCACCGCCCTGGCCCGCTACCGGCGGATCAGCCGCAGCTCGCTGAGGGCCACCATCCGCGCCGCGGACGCCCAGGCCGGGCACGACGGCGCGCTGGTCGCGGTGAGCGGCGTGTTCATCGCCGCGGTCGCCCTGGTGGGTGCCCGCCTCGCGCTGCGCGGCGACATCACGGTCGGCGACCTGATCGCCGCGGTCGGCCTGGCGCTGTTCCTGCTCGGTCCGCTGTCCATCGTCACCTGGGTCAACGGCCAGCTCGCCCAGGCCCGCGGTTCGGCGGTCCGGGTGGCGGAGGTCCTCGACGCCCCGCCGGCGGTGCCGCCCGCGACGCGGGAACCGGACCGGCCGGTGCGCGGTGAACTCGTGCTGCAGGACGTCGCCGACGGCCCGCTGCGGGTGCCCCGCCTGCGGATCGCGCCCGGCGAGTTCGTCGGCGTGGTGGCCCTCGACCCGGCGGCCGGCACCGCGCTGGTGCGGGCGCTGGCCCGCGAGGCGGATCCGGCGGCCGGCACCGTCCGGCTGGACGACCGGCCGCTCACCGAGCTGGAGCCGGCCGCGGTGCGCGCCGTCATCGGCACCGCCCAGCACGACTCCGTGCTGTTCGACGACACCGTCCGGGACACGGTCGCCGGGCCGGGAGAGGCGCCGGCGGATCGCGTCCGGCTGACCGCCGTGCTGGCCGGCACCACCGTGGACGAGCTGGTCCGCACGCTGCCGGACGGCCTGGACACCCGGGTCGGCGACCGCGGCCGGGCGCTCTCCGGCGGCCAGCGGCAGCGGCTGGTCCTGGCCCGCGCCCTGGCCGCCGAGCCACCGGTGCTGGTGCTGCACGACCCCACCACGGCGGTCGACGCGGTGACCGAGGCACACATCGCCGACCGGCTGCGCGCGCTGCGCGCCGGACGCACCACGGTCCTGGTCACCACCAGCCCGGCGTTGCTCGCCGTTGCCGACCGGGTGGTCGTGCTCTCCGGCGACGCCGACCCGGTCACCGGTACGCACGCGGCGCTGGTCCGCGACGACGCCCGGTACGCCGCGGCGGTGCTCGCGTGACCGCCCCGCTCCCGGTGGCGGACCGGGCCGAGACCCTCCGGACGGTACGTACCCTGCTCCGGCCCCGCCGCCGCCTGGCCGTCTCGGGATTCGCCGTGCTCACCGCGGCCACCGCGGTCGGGCTGCTCACCCCGCCGCTGCTCGGGCACGTCGTCGACCTGGTCGCGCAGCGGCGCCCGGCCGAGGCGCTGACCCGCCCCGCGGTCCTGCTCGTGGCGGTCGCGCTGGTGCAGGCCGCCGGCACCGCACTGGGCCTCGGCCTGGTCGCCCGGCTCGGCGAGACAATGCTCGCCGACCTGCGCGAACGCTTCCTGGACCGGGTGCTCCGGCTGTCCCTGCGCCGGGTCGAGCAGGCCGGCGCCGGTGACCTCACCTCCCGGGTCGGCAACGACGTCACGGTGATCGCCGAGGCGGTCCGCAGCGCGCTGCCGGAACTGGCCCGCTCGCTGCTCGCCATCGTCCTCACGCTCGTCGCCCTGGCCGTGCTCGACTGGCGTTTCCTGCTGGCCGCGCTGCTCGCCGCGCCGGTGCAATGGCACACCGCCCGCTGGTACGCCCGGCGCAGTTCGACGCTCTACTCCGCGCACCGGACCGCGGTGGCCACCCAGCAACAGCAGCTGCTGGAGACGATCGGTGGCGCGCCGACGGTCCGCGCGCTGCGGCAGTCCGACGCACAGGTCGACCGGGTGGTCGCCCGCTCCACCGCGGCCGTGGACCTCTACCTGCGCGCGATCCGCCTGCTGACCCGGTTCTACGGCCGGCTGAACCTGGCCGAGTTCATCGCGCTGTCCGCGGTGCTGGCCGGCGGCTACCTGCTGGTCGGTGCCGGGGCGGTGACCATCGGCGGCACGGCCGCCGCGGCGCTGTACGTACACCATCTGTTCGGCCCGATGAACTCGGCGCTGCGGCTGGTCGACGACGCCCAGGTCGCCGCGGCCAGCCTGGCCCGGCTCGCCGGGGTGGTCCAGGCCGAACCGCCGCCCGCGCCGCACCCCGCGCAACCGGCCGACGGCGCGGTGAAGGCGGCGGACCTGCACTTCGCCTACCGCCCCGGGCATCCGGTGCTGGCCGGCGTCACGATCGACCTGACGGACGGCGAGACCGTGGCCGTGGTCGGTGCCAGCGGCGCCGGCAAGACCACGCTGGCCCAGCTGGTGGCCGGCGTACACCGCCCCGGAAGCGGCAGCGTCACGATCGGCGGCGTCGACCTGGCCGACCTGACCGACGCCGACCGCCGGCGCACGGTCGCGCTGGTCACCCAGGAGGTGCACGTCTTCGCCGGCACGCTGGCCGACGACCTCCGGCTGGCCCGGCCGGACGCCGACGACGACGCGCTGTACGCCGCGCTCGCCGACGTCGAGGCCCTGGACTGGGCCCTGGCGCTGCCGCAGGGCCTGCAGACCGTGGTGGGCGACGGCGGCCACCGGCTCGCGGTGACCGAGGCCCAGCAGCTCGCCCTCGCCCGGCTGATCCTCGCCGACCCCAAGGTCGTCATCCTGGACGAGGCCACCGCGGACGCGGGCAGCGCCGGCGCGCGGGTCCTGGAACGCGCCGCGGCCCGGGCCCTGCGCGGGCGGACCGCGCTGGTCGTGGCGCACCGGCTCACCCAGGCGGCCGGCGCGGACCGGATCGTGGTGCTGGACGCGGGCCGGGTGGTGGAGACCGGCACCCACGACGAGTTGCGGTCCCGTCCGGACGGGCGGTACGCGACGCTGTGGCGGGCGTGGTCGCGGTCCCGCTAACTCAGGGCGCACTGTAGTCGCCCGAGAGCCTTACTTACACTTTCTCAGGAATGTGTAAGTAAGATGGGAGGCGTGGTTACACGACAGGCCGCCGCACACGACTCCGTTCCGGTCCCGGCCGCAACCTATGAAACCCAGACGTGGACACCGCGCGATCGCGGCTATTACTCCCGGGCCGAGATGCGCCGCCAGCGCGGGCCGTACCAGTCGATAGTCACAGCGCCCCTGGTCCGTTGGCAACCACAACTGCCGGCCGGCGTCGCAGCGGACGTCGAAGACGGCGCCCGCGCATTGGTTGACTTCGACCTGCACGCCCTACATGCCCTCGGCGCCGAAAGCCCGGCGCTCGGGCCGATGTCGGCAATCTTGTTGCGAACCGAGAGCTCGTCCAGCTCACAGATCGAGAACCTTACGACGAGCGCCCGGCAGTTGGCCCTCGCCGAGATTGGCCAGAGCGACAAAGCCAACGCCCGGACCGTCATCGGCAACGTGCGCGCCATGGAAGCGGCCCTGGCGCTCTCCGACCGTATCGAGACAACGGCGATCTTGACGATGCACCGCGAACTCATGCGGCATCAGCCCGGTTTTGAACAGCATGCTGGGCGGTTCCGAGAGGAGACCGTTTGGATCGGGAAGGACAACGCCGGGCCGATCGGCGCGGACTTCGTCGCTCCACAACACGAACGCGTGCCGGAGGCGATTCAGGACATCGTCGAGTTCGCCGAGCGTGACGACCTGCCGGTGCTCGTTCAGGTGGCGGTCGCGCATGCCCAGTTCGAGACAATCCATCCTTTCGTGGACGGCAACGGACGCACCGGACGCGCGCTCGCCCAGGCCATGCTGCGGAGCAAGAAGCTGGTCCAACACGTCACCGTGCCCCTCTCGGCGGGCCTGCTGACTGATACCGGCACCTACTTCGACGCCCTGGGAGCCTTCCGGGACGGTGACGCCGGGCCGATCGTGCACCGCTTTGCCGATGCGGCACGCTTCGCCGCCGCCTCAGGCCGGGTCCTCGTCGATGACCTTGCAGCCCAGCTTGCGGAGGCCCGCGACAAACTGACTGGCGTCAGGGCGCATGCAGCCGCTTGGAGGGTATTGCCCACACTGGTGGGGCAGCCCGTGGTCAACGCCAAGTACCTGACGTCCACCTTGGCGATGAACGAAGTTACGGCACAGCGCACTCTCGACCTCCTGGCCGAACGCAAAATCTTGGCCGAGCGCACCGGTCTGCGGCGGAATCGAATCTGGCAACACACCGGGATTCTCGATGCCCTGGACAACTACGCGTCCATGGTTCGGCGCACTCCGCCCTGACGAGCCTCACGCTTCCGCCACGCCGTTGAATCAACTGTTCGGCCGCCCATCATCCGCGCCATGAACTCGAGAGTGATGACGGCCGGAAGTTCCCCGCCCGTTGGCTCCGCGGTCATGGCGGCCACCCTAGTCGCACGTTCAGTCCTTGAGAAGCTGACGGGCCATCACGATGCGCTGGACCTGGTTGGTGCCCTCGTAGATCTGGGTGATCTTGGCGTCCCGCATCATCCGCTCGACCGGGTAGTCGCGGGTGTAGCCGTACCCGCCCAGCAACTGCACCGCGTCCGTGGTGATCTCCATCGCCGCGTCCGACGCGAAACACTTCGCGGCCGCACCGAAGTAGGTCAGGTCGGCGTCCCCGCGCTCGCTCTTGCCCGCCGCCGCGTAGGTGAGCTGCCGCGCCGCCTCCAGCTTCATGCCCATGTCGGCCAGCATGAACTGCACGCCCTGGAAGTCGCCGATCGGCTTGCCGAACTGGCGGCGCTCCTTGACGTACCCCTTGGCGAAGTCCAGCGCGCCCTGCGCGATGCCGAGGGCCTGCGCGGCGATCGTCACGCGGGTGTGGTCGAGGGTCTGCATCGCGGTGGCGAAGCCGGTGCCCTCGGCGCCGATCATCCGGTCCAGCGGGAGCCGGACGTTGTCGAAGTACACCTCGCGGGTGGGGCTGCCCTTGATGCCCAGTTTCTTCTCCGGTGCGCCGAAGCTCACGCCCTCGTCCGCCTTCTCCACCACGAACGCCGAGATGCCGCGGGACCGGGCGCCGGGGTCGGTGACCGCGAAGACCGTGTAGTACTCGGAGACGCCGGCGTTGGTGATCCACCGCTTCACGCCGTTGAGCACCCAGTGGTCGCCGTCGCGGACCGCGCGGGTGGTCATCGACACGGCGTCGCTGCCGGCTTCCGGCTCGGACAGGCAGTACGAGAACATGGCCTCGCCGGCGGCCACCGGCGGCAGGTACGTCCGCTTGAGCTCCTCGCTCGCGGCCAGCAGCAGCGGCATGGTGCCGAGCTTGTTCACCGCCGGGATCAGGCTGGACGAGGCGCAGGCGCGGGCCACCTCCTCGATCACGATCGCGGTGGCCAGCGCGTCCGCACCGGCGCCGCCGTACTCGGCCGGGATGTGCGGGGCGTGGAAGTCGGCGGAGCGCAGCGCGTCGTACGAAGCCTTGGGGAACTCGCCGCTCTCGTCCGCCTCGGCGGCGTGCGGGGCGACCCGGGCGTCGCAGACCTCCCGCACCGCGGCCCGGATGGTCTGGTGGTCCTCCGGCAGCTGGTAGACGTCGAACGCAGGCATGGCTGGGTCCCCTCTCGATGCGGCTCCGAGAGCCATGTTACTGGCGCGTAGGGTACGCGTGTCACCGGTTCGCGGGTGGCGTTCGGCGCGTCGGCTTGCGCCATGAGAAGGTGAATGCCCCCTAATGTGTGCGAGCGGAGATTCCCGGCGTGACGATCCCCTACCCCAACCAGCAGTCCGCGATGGCGTTCCCGCCGGTCGAGCCGCCGTCCGGGGCGCCCCGTCCGCGGTTGTCGTTCCTCGGCACCGGTTATCTGGGTGCGACGTACGCGATCTGTTTCGCGGAGCTGGGCTACGAGGTTCTCGGTTTCGACATCGACGAGGCGAAGATCGCCAAGCTCGCCGGTGGTCAGGTGCCGTTCCACGAGCCGGGTCTGGACGAGCTGCTGCGGGCCAACGTGGCGTCCGGGCGGTTGCGGTTCACCACGTCGTACGAGCAGGTGGCGGAGTTCGCGGATGTGCACTTCATCTGTGTGGGCACGCCGCAGCGGGGCGACGGGATGGGCGCCGACCTGTCGTACGTGGAGACGTCGGTGTCGAATCTGGCGCGGCATCTGCGGCGTAAGGCGCTGATCGTGGGCAAGTCCACGGTGCCGGTGGGTACCGCGGAGTGGGTGGAGCAGCTGGTCGCCAAGCACACCGATCCGTCGTTGGGGATCGAGGTGGCGTGGTCGCCGGAGTTCCTGCAGGAGGGTTTCGCGGTCGAGGACGTGCTGCGGCCCAACCGGATCGTGGTCGGGGTGAAGACCGACTGGGCGAACGGGATGTTGTATTCGGCGCACAAGGGCGTGTTCGACCTGGCCGCCACCGAGGACCGTGAGGTGCCGCTGGTGGTGACGGACTTCGCCACGGCGGAACTGGTGAAGGTGGCGGCGAACGCGTTCCTGGCCACGAAGATCAGTTTCATCAACGCGATGGCCGAGGTGTGCGAGGTGGCCGGCGGTGACGTGACCCAGCTGGCCCGGGCGATCGGCTACGACCCGCGGATCGGCAACCGGTTCCTGCAGGCCGGGGTGGGTTTCGGTGGTGGGTGCCTGCCGAAGGACATCCGGGCGTTCCAGGCCCGGGCGCAGGAGCTGGGTGCCGGTGAGGCGTTGCGCTTCCTGCACGAGGTCGACCTGGTCAACCTGCGGCGCCGCAGCCGGGTGGTGCAGCTGGCCTCGGAGTTGCTGGACCGGCCGTCCGGCCCGGCCGGGCCGGACCTGTCCGGGACCCGGATCGCGGTGCTGGGTGCGGCGTTCAAGCCCAATTCCGATGATGTACGGGACTCGCCCAGCCTCGCGGTCGCGGCCACGCTCGCCAAGGCCGGGGCGGACGTGCGGGTGTACGACCCGCAGGGCACCGAGAACGCCCGGATCGCCCAGCCGGCCCTCACCTACGCCGAGTCGATGGTCGACGCGGTCACCGGGGCCGAACTGGTCTGCGTGCTCACCGAGTGGGCCGAGTTCCGCAACGCCGACCCGCAGACGCTGGGCGCGCTGGTCGCCGGTCGGCGCGTCATCGACGGCCGGAACTGCCTGGACGCCGGGCTGTGGGCGCGCGCCGGTTGGGCCTACCGCGGCATGGGACGTCCACAGCCTGCGGTTTAGTGAGGTTCGCGGTCGTTTCCGCAGATGTCCACCCGCTTGAGCCTGTTCTAATGAGGTGTCGTACCGGCATGCTCTAGTTGGGCGTGGAGTTACGCGGGTCAAGGAGGTTCCGTGGCGCAGGCTGATGGGCCCGACGGCTACGAAGACGAGCTGGCACGCATCGACGCGTCCATCGCCGAACTGAAGATCCGGGACATGGCGGCCGCCTCCGAGCGGTCCACGATCGCCAGCCAGCTGCAGGCGGCCCAGTTCCAGCGGGACATCCTGGCGCACGCCATGCAGCAGCGGAAGAAGGCCGCCCGGGTGCGCAAGGTGCGCCGCCCGCAGGCGGCCACGGCCGCGGCCGGCCCGGCCACCGACGCCCGCCGGGGCGGCGGCACGCCACCGCCACCGCCGCCCGAGGCCCGCCGGGCCGGTGCGCCACCACCACCGCCGCCACCGGCCGGCACGCGCCGGTCCGACGCCCCGCCGGCACCCGCCGACGAACGCCGGGCCGGCTCCGTAACGCCACCCGGCCCGGGACACTCGACCCGATCCGCACCACCACCCGGCCCGGGACACTCCACCCGTTCCGCGCCATCGACCGGCGCGGGACACTCCACCCGATCCGCACCACCGCCCGGCGCGGGACGCCCGGCGGGATCCGCCCCGCCACCCGGCGCGGGACGCCCGGCCGGATCCGCCCCGCCAGCCGGCGGGGGCCGGCGGTCCGACGCCGTCCCGCCGCCGGCCGACGGGCCGCCGGACTGGGCCGCGCCGGGCACCGCGTACACCGGTCCGCCCGGGGCGGCCAGCGACGGCCGCACCGTGCTGGTGGACGACCCGCCGCCCACCGAGCGCCCGGCACCGACGCCGCGCCGCCCGCACGGTGAGGCGCCGCCGCCACCGCACGAGCCGGAGACCTCGTCCCAGTCCGTGCAGAACATCCTGCTGGTCGTCGGTGCCCTGCTGGTGGGCGTGGCGGCCGTGGTGTTCGCCGGGGTGGCGGTGTCCAACCCGTTCGGCCGCGCCGCGATCCTCGCCCTCGCGACCGCGATCGCGCTCACCCTGGCGCCCGGCATCGCCCGGCGCGGCCTCAGCTCCACCGCGGAGACCGTCGCCGCGGTCGGCCTGGTGCTGCTGCCACTGACGCTGTATGCCCTGCACGGCAGCCCGATGGTCGGCGGCCCGGCCGTGCCGACGCCGTTCTACCTGGGCGTCACGTTCGCGATCACCGCGGTGGCCGGCTTCGTCTACGCGGGCGTCACCCGGCTGTCCGCGCCCCGGTACGCCACCGTGATCGCGCTGCAGCCGGTGCCGCCGCTGCTGGCGTACCCGCTGATCGAGAGCCCGGCCGGCTGGGGCCTGGCGCTGGCCGCCGTGGCGCTGCTCGACCTGCTGCTGCTGACCACGGTGATCCACCGCGGCCGGCTGGTCCCGCGCTGGCCGCTGGGCCGTCCCGGCGCGGCCGACCGCGAGACCACGGCGCTGGCCGACGCCCGGGACATCGGTGCCGCCGACTTCGACAAGCGGGACGCCGGACCCGACCCGGCCGACCCGTCGGCCTACGCGATCGACGCTCCGCCGCGGCCCGAGTCCCGTCCCGAGGAACCGGACCTGATCCTCGGCGGGCTGGCCGGCCCGCGCGGCCGCAAGTGGATGCCGACGCGCATCTTCCCCGGCCGCCGGCCCGACGGTGCCCCGCCGGCCGGGTCGGTGCCGCTGGCGCCGCCGGCCAAGCCGCCGTCCGCGGACTGGTTGCGGGAGCTGACCTTCGCGCTGCTCTGCGCGGCGGTCGCCGGCTCGCTGCTGTACGCCGGTGGCGCCCTGATCGGCGCCGACGCGGTGCCGGACGCGATCCGGTCCGGCCTGATCCTGGTGCTGGCCGCGGTGATCGCCTCGGCCGCGGCACGGCTGCTGGACAACCTGACCGCGCGCAACGTCGCCGGTGGCGTACTCACGCTCGCCGTCATCGCGGCCTGCGCCCGGATCGCCGCGGTCGCCTCGCCCAGCTGGACGCTGCTCGCCGCCGCGGCCGCGGTCGCGGTCACCGGCGCCGTGGTCACCACGCTCCACGAGGAGGTACGCCGGGGTCCGCAACTCGCCTCGGCCGGCGCGCTCGCACTGATCGGCCTGTTCGTGGCGGTGGACGCGCTGCGCGCCGCGCTCGCCCCGATCCAGGCCGCCCGGCCGGTCTGGAACGCGGACACCGCCGCGTACGCGCAACGGATCGCCGAGGCGGCCGGCCCGTCCGGCTGGCTGCTGGCGCTGAGCGCGCTGCTGCTCACCGTCGCCGCGGCCCTGGCGCTGCCCACGGAATGGCGGCACGAGGGTGCCGTGGCGGGCGTGGCGCTGACCGCTCTGGCCGTACCCTCGTCGTTGGGTCTGCCCTGGTCCGAGGCGCCGTGGCCGCTGGTGCTGGCAGCCATCGGCCTGGGCGCGGCCGGCCTGATGGCCCGCACCCGCCGGAGCGCCATCGCGCACGTGGCGGCGGCCGGCGTGGTCGGCCTGTTCGGTGCCGGCGCGGCGCTGAGCGCGGTGTGGCTCACCGCCGCCGTGCTCACCGCGCTGGCCGGGGCCGGCGTGATGGTCGCGATCGCGGCCCGGCAGATCCCGATGAAGCTGTACGCCTGGCTGATCGGCGACTGGGCGTCCGGCGCCGCCGCGCTGGCCCTGCCCGGCGCGGCCACCACCGCCGTGCTCGCCATGTCCGACCGGGGCGGCGGGCCACCGGCCACCGAGGCCGTCACGGTGCCGGCCCTCGCGTTCGGCTTCCTCGCGGTGGCCGGCACGCTGACCTACGCCGCGGTGTTCCAGGTGGCCCGCCGGGAGATCAGCCTTCCGCTGAACGTCGGCACCGCCCTGGGCGCGGTGGCGATGGCGCTGGCGGCGCTGCTCGCACCGGGCGCCACCGCGCCGGACATCTGGGTGGGTGCGCTGCTGCTCGGCGCCGCCGGCCTGCTGGCCTTCGCCAAGTCGCTGGACCAGGGCCGCCGAGCCGACCGGATGCTGGACGGGCCGGACATCGCCGCCGCGGCCGCCACCGTGGCGATCTGCGGGGCGCTGGCCCGGGTCGCGGCGCTCGCCTTCCCGCAGGCGCCGCTGCTGGTCGCCGGCCTGGTGATCCTGCTCGTCGCGCTGGGCATCCGGGCGCTGCCGGTGGACTGGCGGCGCGGCCCGGTCCGCGGGCTGGCCGCGGCCGGGATCGTGGTCGGTGCCATCGCCGGCTGGATGGCGCTCAGCAACGGCCTGCGGGTGCTCGCCGCGCCCGGCCCGCTGTGGGGCGCCGACCTCAGCGGCTACCCGGCCAGCGTGCCGGCCGACGCCTGGCAGGGCCCGCTCACCCTGCTGCTGATCGCGGTCGCGGCGGCCGCCGCGCTGCCCCCACCGGCCTCGTACGACATCGGCGCGGTCTGCGCCACGCTCGCCACCATCGGCGCCCCGGCCGCGTTCGGCCTGCCCTGGTGGGCGCCCCTGATGGTGGGCGGCGTGGTCGCGCTCGGGTACGGCATCTCCGCGGTGGCCGCCGTCGACCCGCGCGCCGCCGTGGCCCGGGCCGCCGTGGCCATGGTGGTCGCGCTGCACTTCGTCGGCGTCGGCCTGGCCCGGCCGTGGTCCACCGCGATGGCGCTGACCCTGGTCGTGCTGATCGGCGTCGTGGTGGCCGCGCTGTGCCGCGCCGAAGTGCCCCCGCTCACCCCGGCCCAGGCGGCGCCGCTCGTCGCGGACCGGCCGGACCGGCTCGACCCGGAACCGGAACCGGTGGTCCAGGCCATCTCCGACGACAGCACGCTGCTCGCCCGCGACGACACCGGCATGCCCCGCCACCGCGCCCAGATCGGCGGCGCCGCCACCCTCGGGGTGCTGCTCGCCGTCCCCGGGGTGTTCGCCGCGGTCGCCGCCGACCAGGGCCGGTCCGCGCAGGTGGTGCTCACCGCCGCGGTGGCCGGGTCCAGCCTGGCGCTGGCGGTGCTCGCGCTCTGCGGCCGGTGGATCCCGCAGTACCTGCCGTGGGCCACGGTCGGCCTGGTCGGCGGCGCCACCATCACCGCGTTCGCGTCCGTGCCGACGCACTTCCCCACGGCCATGTACGCCGCCGCCGCGGCCCTGCTGGGCGTGGTGGCCGAACTGCTCCGCGGTGCCACGCCGGCCCCCGGCATCACCACGGCCCCCGGCTACCGCACCGAACGCGGGTACCTCCGCACCCGCTGGACCGACCTGCGCCCGAGCGGCCTGCGCGGACGCTGGCTGGTCGACCCGGCCAGCGGCGCCGTCCTGGTGGCCACGCTGCCGACGCTGCTGGCGCTGGTCTCCATCGCCCCGGCGCTGGGTGCCGCACTGTTCGGCCCGATGGACCAGTTGGACGCGATCTGGGACGGCCCGGTCCCCGCGCTCACCGACCCGGCGTCCGGCAACGTCGACGCCACCAGCGTGCTGGCCACCGTGCTGCTCACCGTGGCGGCCGCGCTGGCCGCCCTCGGGTTCGGCGGCCGCCCCGCGGAGGCCGTACCGGTGATCCTGCCCGGCCTGGCCATCACCCTGCTGGTCGCGCCGATCGGCCTGGACGCCCGGTGGCCCGCGTCGACCGCCGCGGCGCTGGTCGTCTTCACCATCGCCATGCTCGGCCTCGCCCTCACCCCGCCGCCGCTCAGTACGCACGCACCGATGCTGCGCGGCACCCGCGTCGTGGTGTTCGTGATCGGCCTGCTGGCCGGCGGCGCCGGGCTGGCCGGCAGCCTCGCCACCCCGGAACTCACGTTGTTCACGCTGGGCAGCGCGGTCGGCGTCGGCCTGGTCGCGGCGCTCGCCGGCCGCAGCTCCCGGGCCCGCATCCTGGGCTGGCTGTTCACGGTCGTGATGGGCCAGGCGTTCGTGCTCTCCGTGGGCGAGGTCGCCGGGCTGCACCGGTCCTGGTCCGCCTTCGGCGTGCTGGCCGTCGGCGCCGGGCTGCTGATCCTGCAGGCCGGCGTGCCGCGGCTGGGCCGCCCGGAGTACGCGCTGGAGTCCGCCGTCATCGAGTGGAGCGGATACGCGTCCGCGCTGCTGGCCGCCGTGCTGGCGTACGACTCCCCGGAACACCTGGCCGCGCTGCTGGCCGCCTGGGGTGCGGTGCTCGGCCTGGTCGCCACCCGTCCCGGCCGCACGCCCACCCAGCGGCGCAACCTGTTCTGGCTGGCGGTCGGCTTCGAACTCGTCGGCTGGTGGCTGTTCATGACGCTGACCGACGTGGCGCTGCCCGAGGCGTACACGTTGCCGTTCGCCGCGCTGGCCCTGGTCGTCGGCGCGGTCGAGGCCCGGCACCGGCCCGAGCTGAGCAGCTGGTCGGCGTACGGGCCGGCGCTGCTGGCCGCGTTCGTCCCGACCATCGGCATCGTGCTGGCCACCGACGCCACCGAGTCCGGCGATCTGCGCGAGTTGTTCCTGCTGCTCGGCGCGGTGGGCACGCTGATCGTCGGTTCCCGGCTGCAGCAGCAGGCGCCGGTGGTGGTGGGCGCCGTGGCCACCGCGGTGGCGGCGATCCACTTCGCCACCACGCTGGTCGGTCCGTGGCTGGTGCTGGTGCCGGTGGGCGTGATCCTGCTCTTCCTCGGCGCCTCCAACGAGAACCGGCGCCGCACCCAGGAACGCCTCCGCGGCGCCCTGGTCCGCATGCGCTGACGCACCGGACCGGACTCGCTGCCGGCCGGCGCCTCGGCCGGCCGGCGAAGGGCGTCAGCCCAGCAGGCGCTCGCGGAGCGCCGCGTCCTTCTCGGCGACCATGTGCTCCAGGCCTTTCTGGAAGTCGGCCATGCGCTTGCGGATCGCCGGATCGGCCGCGCCCAGGATCCGCGCCGCGAGCAGCCCGGCATTGCGCGCCCCGCCGATCGACACCGTGGCCACCGGCACGCCGGCCGGCATCTGCACGATGGACAGCAGCGAGTCCATCCCGTCCAGGTACTTCAGCGGTACCGGCACGCCGATCACCGGCAGCGGCGTGAGGGCGGCGACCATGCCGGGCAGGTGGGCCGCTCCCCCGGCGCCGGTGATGATCACCTGTAGGCCACGGTCCGCGGCGCTCTCCGCGTAGTCGACCATTTTGCGGACGGTGCGGTGCGCGGACACCACGCCCACCTCGAACGGCACCTCGAACTCGGCCAGGGCGAGCGCCGCCGCCTCCATCGTGGACCAGTCCGAGTCGCTGCCCATGATGATGCCGACGACCGGCTTCATTGTTCGCCCTCCTGCAGCCAGCGGGCGGCGTGTGCGGCCCGGGCGCGTACCGATGTCATGTCGTCGCCGAGCACGGTGACGTGGCCGATCTTGCGGCCCGGCCGGACCTGCTTGCCGTACAGGTGGATGCGCACGCCGGGGTCGGCCGCGAACAGGTGGTGCACCCGTTCGTCCAGGGCGAGCCCGCCGGGTGCGCCGCCGAGTACGTTGGCCATCACCACGGCGGGCGCGGTCAGGCCGGTGGCACCCATCGGGTAGTCGAGTACGGCGCGCAGGTGCTGTTCGAACTGCGACGTCCGGGCGCCTTCGATGGTCCAGTGACCGGAGTTGTGCGGGCGCATGGCGAGTTCGTTCACCACCAGGCCGTCGGCGGTCTCGAAGAGTTCGACCGCGAGCAGGCCGACCACGCCGAGCGCGTGCGCCAGGTCGATGGCGAGCTGCTGGGCGGCCAGCGCGCGGTCCTCGGGCAGGTCCGGTGCGGGCGCGAGGACCTCCACGCAGATGCCGTCGCGTTGCACGGTCTCCACCACGGGGTACGCCGCCACCTGCCCGAACGGCGACCGCGCCACCTGCGCCGCCAGTTCCCGTCGCAGCGGCACCCGTTCCTCGACGATCAGGTCGGTGCCGGTGGCGACGAGTTCCTCGGCGGCGGCGATGTCGGCGAGCATCCACACGCCGCGGCCGTCGTAGCCGCCGCGGGTCGCCTTGGCCACCACCGGCCAGCCGGTCTGCTCGGCGAACGCCGCGACGTCCGCGGCGGTGCGCACCGTGGCCCAGCGCGGGACCGGCGCCCCCAGCTGTCCGAGCCGCTCGCGCATCCGCCGCTTGTCCTGGGCGTACAGCAGCGCCTCGGAACCTGGGTAGATCTTGATGCCCTCGGCCTCGAGCGCGCGGATGTGCTCGTTCGGCACGTGCTCGTGGTCGAAGGTGACCGCGTCGCAGCCCTTGGCGAAGTCACGCAACGCGGCCAGGTCGGTGTGGGTGCCGATCCGCACATCGGCGGCGACGAGGGCGGCACTGTCGTCGGGTGACTCGGCGAGCACACGCAGCGACTGGCCGAGGGCGATTGCGGCCTGGTGGGTCATCCGGGCCAACTGGCCGCCTCCCACCATGCCGACCACGGGCAGACCGGTTCGGGTATCCATCTCGCCGCCAGCCTAGTCAGCCCTCCGCACCGGCCGTGAGCCGGGCGATGAGGTCTGCGGTGCTGGTCACCGGGCGGTCGCAGACGAACCCCCGGCAGACGTACGCGGTGGAGCGGCCGTCGAGGTACGGCCGCCCGGCGAGCAGCGGTACGCCGGGACGGTCGGGTTCGCCGGCCACCACGACGGTGCCGGGCGGCGCGTGCCGGCGGGCGGCGACGACGAGCGGGTCCCCGTCCGGGTCGGTGGTGGCGACGGCGACCTCGTAGGGCCCGGCGAGCGCGGCCTCGGCGACGGCGGACGAGTACCCGGCGAAGCGGGCGTGCCCGGCGATCAGTGGCGCGACCGTCTCCAGGGCGGCGTCCGCGGCCTCGCGGTACCGGGTCTCCCCGCTGAGCGCGGAGTAGGCGACCAGGGCCGCGCAGATCGCGGACAGCCCGGACGGGGTGGCGTTGTCGGTGGGGTCGGCGGGCCGGGTGACCAGCTTCTCGGCGTCGTCCGCGGTGTCGTAGAACCCGCCCGCGCCGGTGCCGAAGTGGGCCAGCGCGACGTCGAGCAGCACGCCGGCCAGCTCCAGCCAGCGGCCGTCGCCGGTGAGCTGGTGCACGGCGCAGAACGCCTCGGCCACGCAGCCGTAGTCCTCGAGGACACCGGCGGGGTCGCCCACCACGCCGTCCCGGGACACCCGGCGCAGCCGTCCGTCCACCAGGTGCCGTCCGGCCAGCACCTCGGCGAGCGCCACCGCAGCCACCCCCGAGGCGGTGGCCGCCGGAGCAACGGCCCCGGAAGCGGTGGCCGCCCCGGAAGCGGTGGCCCCGGTGAGGAAGGCGTGCTCGACGAGGGCGGTGACCGCGAGGCCGTTCCAGGAGGCCACCACCTTGTCGTCGCGGGCCGGCTGCGGACGTCGGTCGCGGGCGGCCAGCAGCCGGGCCCGGACGTCGTGCCACCGCCGTACCAGCTCCGGCTCCGCGGCGTCGATGTCGCGGCCGAGCACCAGCACGCTGGCGCCATGCTCGAACGATCCCTCCGGCGTCACCCGGAACAGGTCGGCCGCCCACTCGCCGTCCGCGTCGCCCAGGGCCGCGGTCAGCTGCTCCGGCGTCCAGGCGTAGGTCAGGCCCTCGACGCCGTCGGTGTCCGCGTCCAGCGCGGACGCCAGACCGCCGGCCGGGGTGGCGAGGTCGCGCAGCAGGAACGCGGCGGTCTCGTCGGCGATCCGCCGGGCCGGCGGATCGTCGGTCAGCCGGGCCAGCCCGGTGTACGTCCGCAGCAGCAGCGCGTTGTCGTACAGCATCTTCTCGAAGTGCGGCACGGTCCAGGTGGCGTCCACCGCGTACCGGGCGAACCCGCCGGCCAGCTGGTCGTAGATGCCGCCGCGGGCCATCTGCTCGGCGGTGTGCCGGACGATCTCCAGGTCGGACGCGGAGCCGGTGCGCTGGTGGTGCCGCAGCAGGAAGAGCAGGTTCATGTGCGGCGGGAACTTGGGCGCGCCGCCGAACCCGCCGTACCGCTGGTCGTGGTCCTTGGCCAGCTGCTCCGCCGCGCCGTCCAGCAGGCCCGGGGAGATCGGCGCGGTCGGGCCGCCGACCAGCTGAGCGCCGCCGATGGCCTGGACCACCGCGGCGCCCTGCTTCAGCACGTCGTCACGCTGCTCCCGCCACGCCTTGGTGACCGACTCCAGCAGCCGGCTGAACTGCGGTTTCGGGAAGTAGGTGCCGCAGAAGAACGGGTCGCCGCCGGGCGCCGCGAACACGGTCATCGGCCAGCCGCCCTGCCCGGTCATGGCCTGCGTGGCGGTCATGTAGACGGCGTCCACGTCGGGCCGTTCCTCGCGGTCCACCTTGATCGCCACGAAGTTCTCGTTGACCAGCGCGGCCACGCCGTCATCCTCGAACGACTCGTGCGCCATCACGTGACACCAGTGACAGCTCGAATACCCCACGCTGACCAAGAGCGGAACGTCCCGCCGCTTGGCTTCGGCAAAGGCGTCGTTCCCCCATGGCCACCAGTCCACCGGGTTCTCTTTGTGCTGCAGGAGGTAGGGAGAGGTCGCCCGAGCGAGACGATTGGCCATGCCCCACCTTCTCACGGCCACCACGGGAACCTAGCTCATTGCGCCCTTCGTGGACTGGCAGGCGTCGACCGATCTCGATGTAATGGCACCCGCCATGCCAAGCCGGGCCACTGTGCCGGCTCGGACAGCATCCAGCCTCCGGCAATGCGACCGAAACCTCATAGTTCGGTCGACGCGCCTTACCCGATCATCCGTCGCCACCCACTCAGATGGCGGCAACCTCCATGCGGAGAAAGTCGTGATGAATCGATACGTTGCCCACGAGTCGCCGAGCAAGAGCCGAATTTTACGCTGAGTGGAGAACGCAACGACGAGTTGAAGGTTGTCACCACCCTCGGCGCCGATGATGTCGGTAGGACCGCCGCGCTACTAACGGCCCTCAACGACCTGGAGACCAACGCAACCACGAAAGCCCTCGAAGAAGTTCCGGCCGGCTGCCTCAGGCTGTGGACATTGCCGTGAGAAGGCACGTAGCGACCAGCGAAGATCGAGCACATGACCTACGCACTGCGCCAAACAGTACGTCGATCCGGTTGATGTACTTCAGCGCCCTGGACGCACGGGGGATCCTTCTTCGAGGAGGCCGAGAACCAGAACCCGGACGACGAATTGCGCCGAGGGCTCGCCTTTCTGAGAGAGCGGCGATCCTGAGTTGACCTCCGGAGCGGATTTGCTGATGTAGATCCGCCCCGGACCCGTCTGACCCCTCGATCCGTACCCAGTGGCGCGGGGGACGGCCGGGCCTGGTGCCTTCTGTCGTAGATTGCAACTCAGGCGTGTGCTATATAGGAAGCAGCGGGTGTGCTAGATAGGTACCATCGCATGTGCTAGATCGTCACTGGCTGGAGTCTCCGCTGAACGCCTACGTGCCCCGCATCGCCGACACAGAGCTCGCCGAGATCCTGGCGACTCATCCCGCTACGCTCGTCGTCGGTCCACGCGCCTGCGGAAAGACCACCACGACGCGGCGATTGTGCCGTTCTATCCTACGGCTGGACGTCCCTGCTCAGGCCGTGGTCGTTCGCGCCGACCCCGACGCCGCACTCCGTACTCTCGACGAGCCGATCCTCGTCGATGAGTGGCAGCTGGTCCCCGAAGTCCTCGGCGCAGTCAAGCGGGCTGTTGATGACGATCCGCGCCCCGGTCGGTTCATTCTGACTGGTTCTTCCCAGACCGACCTGACCACCGCGGGCTGGCCCGCCACCGGTCGGATCGTCCGGCTGACGATGCACCCGCTCGTAGGTCGAGAGCGGCATGGTGACCCGTCTGCGCCATCACTGATCGACCGGATCCTCGCTGACGGCCCCGACAGCTTCAGCGACCCCTCGGCCGAGTGGGACGTGCACCGATACGTGGCAGAGGCACTCACCAGCGGCTGGCCGGAAGCCCTCCGCGCCACCACCGAGCGGGCGCGCGACCGCTGGCTGACCAGCTATGTCGATCATCTGGTCACCAGAGAGGCCGCAGCGCTCGGCGTCTCCCGAGACCCGGTCTTAATGCGTAGATATCTGCAAGCGATTGCCGCCAACACCGCCGGCGTGCCGAACCACAAACTGCTATACGACGCCGCCGGAATCACGCGACACAGCGCGGTCGGCTACGACGACCTCCTCGACACGCTCATGATCACCCAACGCGTGCCTGCCTGGGCCGGCAATCGCATGGATCGCGCTGTGCGGCTACCAAAGCGGTACCTCACTGACCCAGGTCTGCTCGGTCCGCTGCTCCGCATCGACCAGCGCCGCGTTCTGCGCGATGGCGACCTCCTCGGGCGCGTTCTGGACACCCTCGTCGCCGCTCAGCTACGGGCCGAATGCGCCGCCAGCGTTGTTGGCGCTGATCTGTTCCACTATCGCGATGCGAACGGCCGGCACGAGGTCGACCTGCTTATCGAAGCCAGAGACGGCCAGATGATTGCTGTCGAAGTCAAAGCCACCGCCGCGCCCTCGGCCGCCGACGCTCGGCACCTGGAATGGTTCGCCGACCGCACCGGGTCAACCTTCGCAGCCGGCATCGTCCTGCACACCGGCCCTCGCGCCTTCCAGCTGACCGAACGGATCATCGCCGTACCGATCGCCAGTTTGTGGGCAACGGCGGCGACGTGACCTACGGCCACCGTATCCCCGGTCCGGTCAGGACGCGTCGTCGGCGCGCAACGGGACGATCTTCGCCGGGGCCGCCTCGGCCAGCTGGCGCAGCGCCCCGACGATCTTGTCGGCCGGCAGCGGCTGGCAGAAGTGGTAGCCCTGCGCGGAGGTGCACCCCAGGGCGATCAGCGCGGTCCGCTGCTCGGCGGTCTCCACGCCCTCCGCGACCACCCGGGCACCGAGGCGTTCGCCCAGCTCGACGGCGCCGCGCACGACGGCCGCCGCGGCCGGTGAGTCGATCATCTCGTCCACGAAGGAGCGGTCCACCTTGAGCTCGTCGACCTGTACCCGGGTGACGAACGAGAGCGACGAGTAGCCGGTGCCGAAGTCGTCCACGGACAGCTGGACGCCCATCTCCCGCAGCGTGCCCAGCACCTCGTCGACGATCTCCTGGTCGCTCACCGCCACCGACTCGGTGATCTCCAGGACCAGCTGGGTGGTGGGCAGGCGGTGACGGCGCAGCATGTCGGCGATCTGGGCCGGGAACGTGGCGTCCAGCAGGCTGCGGGCCGAGATGTTGACCGAGACCGGTACGTCGATGCCGGCCGCGAACCAGTCCGCCGCGGCGGCCAGCGACAGGTCCAGCATGTACCGGGTGAACGGGCCGAGCAGCTCACTGTGCTCGACCGCGCGGATGAACGCGGCGGGCGACAGCTGGCCGCGGCGCGGGTGCCGCCACCGGGTCAGCGCCTCCACCCCGGTGGGCGCGTTGGTCTGCAGGTCGACGGCCGGCTGCAGGGCCAGCACGATCTGGTCCCGGGCGGTGAGCGCGTCGTTCAGCTCGGCCAGCATGGCGAGGTGGTCGGTGCTGTCCGCGTCGTGGGCGCTGTCGTACGTGGCCACGCTGACCCGCAGGCGTTTCGCCTGGTCGAGCGCCATCGAGGCGCGCCGGATCAGCTCGGCCATGTCGGCGCGCGCGGCCCGGGTCACCACCACGCCGACCGCCGCCTCGACGGTGAGCCGGATGCCGGCCACCTCCATCGGCGCGGCCAGCCGGTCGACCAGTTCGCGGGCCCGGCGCACGGCCTGGGGCAGCGCGCCCGGTGCCTCCCGCAGCGGCGTGGCGGAGTCGGTCAGGGTGGCGACCGTGGGCAGCAGCAACGCGAACTCGTCGTCGCCGATCCGGGCCACCAGTTCGCCGTCGCGGGCCAGGTCGGTGATCCGCTCGGCGACCCGGACCAGCACCTCGTCGCCGGCCCGGTGCCCGAGCGTGCCGTTGACCTCGCGGAAGTCGTTCAGGTCGAGCAGCAGCAGTCCGACGTGGCAGTCGCCCTCGGCGGCGCGCAGCAGCCGGTCGCCGTCGACGTGCAGCGCGGTCCGGTTGGCGAGCCCGGTGAGCGGGTCCCGGACGCCGTCCCGGGCCACCCGGGCCTCCAGCTGGCTCAGGCGCTGGTGGGCGGCGGCGTCGTGCAGCGCACCGGCCAGCGCGTCCCCGTACGCCGACACGGCCATCTCGTCCCGGGTCACCGGGAGCGTCGGCTCGGACAGCCACACGCTGAGTTCGCCCACCGCCGTCTCGCCGACCGCCATCTGCCGGGTGATCACCGGGCCGGGCAGCCCGGAGGCGGCGACGTCCAGCCCGGGCGCGTCCTCGGCGTAGCTGCGGTGGCCGCCGCCGGCCGTGAGCACCTCGATCTCGACCCGGCGGGCGCCGAACACGTCCAGCGCCCCGCGCAGGCCCGCGGCCACCACGTCGGCCTCCACCGCGCCCGGCAGGCCGGCGGTGGCCCGGGCGAACGCCGCCCAGATCCGGCGTTCCTCCTCGGCCCGCAGGTGGTGCCGATAGGTGCGCTGGAGCAGCCACAGCGCGGGCGGGAAGGCCAGCAGCCAGAGCGGCTCGCGGAGGAAGGCGAACAGCGCGACCAGGCCGATCAGCACGTTTCCCACGAACATCGGCAGCTTGGCGTGCAGCGCGCGGCCGATGATCTGGGCCGGCGGCGCGTCCCGGTGCAGGGCCAGGGTGAGCACGCCCAGGCCGAGGGTGACGGCGAGATAGGTGCAGGCGCCGGCGATCAGGGCGGCCTGGGTGCGGGCGTCGGTGACCGCGGCGCCGCCGGCCACGGCGCCGGCCACCAGGGTGGCGCCGGCCGCGCCCAGGGTGAGCGAGGCGGCCAGGTGGACGACGTCGACCAGGGACCGCTGGTCGCCGAGCCAGGAGATGACCAGCCAGGCGCCCGCGGCGCCGACCAGCGTGGCGAGCGGCACCCAGCCCGGTGGCGCCAGCGCGAAGGCGAGGATGAACGCGGCCTCGCCCCAGGACACGCTGACCGTGCCGCGGCCGATCCGCAGTCGCAGCCGGGCCAGTTGCCCGGCGGCGGCCAGCGCGGCGGCCACGCCCAGGGCGGCCGGCGCGGAGAGCGGGACGCCCGGCGGCGGGGCGCCGGAGCGGAGCAGGCCCACCGCGACCGCGGCGAGCGCGGCGGCGAGGACGATCGCGGCGAGCACCAGCACGGCCCGGGGCCGCCCGGCGACGCCGATCCGGTCGGGCGCACGGGCGGGCCGGACCTGGGTCCCGGCGAGCAGCGGCGTGCTCATGCGCTTGCCTTGGTCGGAAAAGGCACTGGCGTCTGCACGTGCATCTGCAGTGGAGGATGCGGGGGGCGGAAAGTGGTCATCATCAGCGCCCCCTTCCGCACAGGGTCCGGGGACATTGAAGCCCCCGGCGGGAAGGCTAAGCCAATCCGGGAGAAGACAACAGGGGTTGACCGTGGGCCCCTGTCTATGCGCGACCGGTAACGACCGACCGGGCTTATCGATATGACAGGCCCGGCCCGGCCCGACCGGCGCGGACCCGGCTAAGCGCGCTCGTCGCCCCGGTCGCCGGGCGCCGGCTGATCGCCGCCTGCCACGTCGCTGACCTGGGAGTCCGCGCCGTCGCCCGATTTTGATGATCGACTCGGCTCGATGACCGCCGCGCCCGCGCCGGCGGCCGGCTGCTCGATCGCGGCGTCGAGGCGCGCGATCTCCTCGTTGCGGCGGGCGGCATCGACGTCGACAAAACTGTCGGGAAGCCGACGCAAGCGCTTGTTCATGTTGCGGATCAACAGGACAGTTGCTATTGACATCAGCACAATGATGAATAGCCCCATCGGGCCGGCCAGGCCGCCCGAGCGGGTGTCGCCGAAGTTGTTGACCGCCTCGAAGTCCACGCCCTCAGCCTACGCGCCTGCGACGGCGCCCGGTCAGCGCGTCTCGACGGACTCGCGGATGCCGGCGAACAGATCCGACTCGGGCACCGGGCTGTCGACGAACGACCGGACCAGCTCGAAGTCCTCCGTGGGCCAGACCTTCTGCTGCAGCTCCAGCGGGACGTGGAACCAGAAGCCGTCCGGGTCCACCTGGGTGGCGTGCGCCCGCAGCGCGTCGTCGCGCACGCCGAAGTACTCCCCGCACTCGACCCGGGTGGTGATCCGGTCACCGCGGTCCTCACGGTCGTTCCACTTCTCCAGCCACTCGCCGTACGGCGACTCCAGGCCGGCGGCCAGCATGCCCTCGTGCAGCGCCAGCATGCGGGCCCGGGTCCAGCCGGAGTTGTAGTACAGCTTCCGCGGCTGCCACGGCTCGCCCAGCTCGGGGAGCCGCTCCGCGTCGCCGGCCGCGTCGAACGCCGCCATCGTCACCTTGTGGCACATGATGTGGTCGGGGTGCGGATAGCCGCCGTTCTCGTCATACGTCGTGACCACGTGCGGCCGGAACTCGCGGATCAGCCGGATCAGCGGGACCGCCGCCTCGGCCGGGTCCATCAGGCCGAAGCAGCCCTCCGGCAGCGGCGGCAGCGGGTCGCCCTCGGGCAGGCCGGAGTCGACGAAGCCGAGCCAGGCCTGGTCCACGCCGAGAATCTCGCGTGCGGCGTCCATCTCGGCCCGCCGGATGTTGGCGATGTCGGCCAGCACCTCCGGACGGTCCATCTTCGGGTTGAGCACGCTGCCGCGTTCCCCACCGGTGCACGTCACGACCAGGACCGAGACACCCTCGTCCACGTAACGCGCCATGGTCGCGGCGCCCTTGCTCGACTCGTCGTCCGGGTGCGCGTGCACGGCCATCAGACGCAACTGCTCAGCCACTGGTGAACTCCCTCGACCTGGCCATGGAGAGATGTGCCGGTGCCGGCTGCGAGACGGGCCGGTGCCGACTGGAAGAATGGACCCTGCCATTCTGGCCGATCACACCGACAACAAGCGCACGAGAGGCCGCCCAGGTGAGCGAGACGCGCGCCACAACCCCGGTGTTCCCGCCGGGCCGGTACGGGCGCCGCCGGGACGGCCGGCGCCGATGGCTGCTGCCGGTGATCTTCGCGGTCCTGGTGCTGGCGCTGTCGGTGCTCGCCGCCGTGCGCCTCTACCGGCAGTACGGCGATCCCGACTACGACGCCAAGATCGTCGGCTGGTCGGACGTCACGCCGGCGCGGATGACCATCGAGTTCACGGTCCGGGTGCCGGCCGGCGGCTCGGCGGTCTGCGTGCTGCGGGCCCGGACGTACGACGGCGCCGAGGTGGGCCGGCGCGAGGTCACGGTCCGGCCGACCGGGTCCGCGACGCTGGTCCGGGCGGCGGAGAGCGTGCCCACGACCGCCCTGGCGGCGGTCGGCGACGTGGTCCGGTGCCGCCCGCCGGGGTGATCTGCGGCGCGCCCCGGAAAAAGGGTGCAAGATCCTGCAATCCCGACTCCGCGCATACCGCTGGTAAGCTTTGTGATTCGCTCCGTTCGCTTCAGCATCACCATCAGCTTGTTCCGTCAGCTCGTACCGTCAGCAAGGAGATCGACCGTGTCCAGTTCAGAGGCGTCGAAGACCTGGCTCTCCCAGGACGCTTACGACCGGTTGCAGGCCGAGCTCGACCAGGCGATCGCGAACCGTCCGGTCATCGCCGCGGAGATCAACGCCCGCCGCGAGGAGGGCGACCTCCGGGAGAACGGCGGCTACCACGCCGCGCGTGAGGAGCAGGGCAAGGCCGAAGGCCGGATCCTCTACCTGAAGGAACTCCTGCGCACCGCCGAGGTGGGCGAGGCGCCGGACCACGACAAGGTCGCGCCCGGCACCGTCGTCACCATCTACTTCGACGACGACCAGAGCGACACCGAGACCTTCCTGCTCGGCAACCGCGAGATCGCGGCGACCACCGACCTCACCGTGTACAGCCCGGAGTCGGCGCTCGGCAAGGCGATCCTCGGCGCGTCCGAGGGCCAGACCGTCACGTACACCGCGCCCAGCGGCGCGGACATCAAGGTCACCGTGGTGAAGTTCGCGCCCTACGGCTCCTGACGCCGGACACCGGCCCGCCGCCCGGTGCGGCGGGCCGTGCCGTCAGGGCCGGTCGCCGGAGAGCACGGTGACCTGGTAACCGCCGTCGCGCAGGGCACCCAGCAGCGCCGCCGAGTGGTCCGGCCCACGGGTCTCCACCGACAACGCCACCTCCACCTCGCCGAAGCTGAGCCGCGGGTTCTGCCGGGAGTGGGCCACGTCCACGATGTTGGCGCGCTGCTCGGCGATCCGGGCGAGCAGCCGGGCCAGTTCGCCGGGCTGGTCGGCGCAGCGCACCGACAGGCGCAGGAACCGCCCGGCCGAGGCCAGGCCGTGCTCGATCACCCGGAGCAGCAGCATCGGGTCGATGTTCCCGCCGGACAGGATGGCCACCACCGGGCCCGGCAGGTCCAGTTTCCGGGTGAGCAGCGCCGCCACCGCGGCGCCGCCGGCCGGCTCGACCACCATCTTGTGCCGTTCCAGCAGCATCAGCAGCGCGGCCGACAGATCTTCGTCGGTGACCGTGACGAACTCGTCGACCAGCTTGCTGACGTGCGCGAAGTTGAGGTCGCCGGGACGCAGCACGGCGATGCCGTCGGCGATGGTGGCGGACACGTCCAGCTTCAGCGGCGCGCCGGCGGCCAGCGACGGTGGGTACGATGCCGCGCCGCTCGCCTGCACCCCGATGACCCGTACCTGGGGGCGCAGCGCCTTGGCGGCCACCGCGACGCCGGAGATCAGCCCGCCCCCGCCGACCGCCGTGATGATCGTCCCGACGTCCGGGCACTGGTCCAGGATCTCCAGCCCGACCGTGCCCTGGCCGGCGATCACGTCCGGATGGTCGAACGGGTGGATCAGCACCGCCCCGGTCTCGTCCGCGAACCGCCGGGCCGCCACGAGCGCGTCGTCCACGCTGTTCCCGGCGTACTCGATCGCGGCGCCGTACCCCTTGGTCGCGGTCACCTTGGGCAGCGGCGCGCCCTCCGGCATGAACACCGTGGCGCGCGTGCCGAGCAGGCCCGCGGCCAGCGCCACGCCCTGGGCGTGGTTGCCGGCGCTGGCCGCGACCACGCCGCGGGCCCGCTCGGCGCCGGACAGGCGGGAGATCCGGGTGTACGCCCCGCGCACCTTGTACGACCCGGCCCGCTGCAGGTGCTCGCACTTCAACCAGGTCGGCACGCCGGTCCGCTGACTCAACGGGGCGGACGCCTCCAGCGGCGTGGTCCGCACGATTCCGGTCAGCAACTGCCGCGCGGCCTCGATGTCGGCCAGCGAGAGCAGATCCAGCACCCGAGAGGTCATAAGATCATCTTGCCACCGGGTCAGACCAGTGCCAGGCGCTGCCAGGGGTTGGCCAGCTCGAACTGGGCGGCCACCGCCAGCAGCAGCAGCTCGGAGTCGGGCGGCCCGACGAACTGCACGCCCAGCGGCAGGCCATCGGGGCGCACCCCGACCGGCACCACGATCGCCGGGAGCCCGGCGAAGTTCCACGGCGCCGCGTACGGTGCGTACCGCACGTTGACCCGCATGTTCGACCGCCAGCTGCCGCCCGCGTGCCCGTCGGCCGGCGGCGGCGTGGACGCCAGCGCCGGGGTGAGTAGCAGGTCGAGCCCCCGGTCGGCGAAGAACCGGAGCGCGGTCGCCCGCCAGCCGTCCCGCTTCGACTGCGCCGCGTAACCGCGCCGGTACGCCCACCGGCCCAGCCGCACGTGCTGCCGGGTGCGCGGCTGCAACCGCCGCAGGTCCAGCCCGGCCGCGTCGACCTCCCGGTACGCCGCCGCGAACCAGGTGCCCAACCCGGCCACGCCCAGCCCCGGCGAGTACGGCGGTTCCGCGGTGACCGTGTCGTGCCCCGCGTTGACCAGCAGCTTCCCGGCCGTGGCGACGGCGGACCGGTTCGGTTCGTCCGGGCGTACCCCGGCCACCGGCGACCGCAGCGACACCCCGACCCGCAGCCTGCCCGGCTCGGTCAGCTTCTGCGGCCGGCGCCCGGCCAGCACGTTGAAGCCGAGCACCGCGTCGGCCACCGTGGTGGTCAGCACGCCGTGCTCGACCATCCCGAACCAGTCGTCCACACCCAGGTCCCGCGGGATCACCCCGGAACCCGGCTTGAGCCCGACCAGCCCGCAGCAGGCGGCCGGGATGCGGATCGAGCCGAAGCCGTCGTTCGCGTGCGCGATCGGCACCAGCCCGGCCGCGACGGCCGCGCCGGCACCGCCGGACGACCCGCCGGGGGTACGGTCCAGCGCCCACGGATTGCGGGTGGCGCCGTCCGGGGAATCGGTCACGCCCCACAGCCCGAACTCCGGCATCCGGGTCGTCCCGACCACCACCGCCCCGGCGCCGCGGAGCCGGCGTACCACCTCGTGGTCCTCCTCGGCGACGGCCGTGCGGGCCGCCGCCGAGCCGTGCCAGGTCGGCAGGCCGGCCACCGGGGTGTTCTCCTTCACCGCGACCGGCACCCCGGCCAGCGGCAGGTTCGCCAGGTCGTCCTGCTCGTCGACCTTCTCCGCCTCGGTCATCGCCTCGCCGCCGCGCACCACCCGGAACGCGTTCAGCTCCGGGTCGCTGATCGCGATCTGTTCCAGGTGGTCCGCCACCACCTGGGTGGCCGACGTGTCACCGCGGCGCACCGCGCGCGCGATCTGCCTCGCGGTGGCGCCCACCAATGTGGTCGGTACGTATTCCATCGCGTTCCCGTCATCGCTCCAGTGCGGACGTCAGCCGAGCGCCTGGGCCAGATCCGCGAGCAGATCGTCAAGCGTCTCGATGCCGACAGACAGTCGCACGAGATCGGCGGGCACTTCAAGCGCCGAGCCCGCGGCACTCAGGTGTGTCATTTGACCGGGGTGCTCGATCAGCGATTCCACGCCGCCGAGCGACTCCGCCAGCACGAACAGTTTCGTCTTGTTGCAGATGGCCACGGCCTGCTCGGGACCGCCCGCGGCGCGGAACGAGATCATCCCGCCGTACCGCTTCATCTGCTTGGCCGCGGTCTCGTGCCCCGGGTGCGACTCCAGGCCCGGATACAGCACCTCGGACACCGCCCGGTGCGACCCCAGGTAGGCGGCGATCCGCTCGGCGTTGTCGCAGTGCCGGTCCATCCGTACCCCGAGCGTCTTGATCCCGCGCAGCGTCAGCCAGGCGTCGAACGGGCCGTTGACCCCGCCCATCGCGTTCTGGTGGAAGGCCAGTTCGTCGCCGAGGCCGTCGGTGGCCGTGACCAGCGCACCTCCCACCACGTCGGAGTGACCGCCGAGGTACTTGGTGGTGGAATGGATCACGACGTCCGCGCCCAGGGTCAACGGCTGCTGGAGGTACGGCGACGCGAACGTGTTGTCCACCGCCAGCATCGCGTCATACTCGTGCGCCAACTGCGCCAGCGCGGCGATGTCACACACGTTGAGCAGCGGGTTCGTCGGCGTCTCGGCCCAGATCATCCGGGTGTGGCCGGGCCGGAACGCGGCCCGTACCGCGTCCAGGTCGTCCAGCGGCACGGCGGTCCAGGCCAGACCCCAGTTCTCCGCGACCTTGGCGAACAGCCGGTAGGTGCCGCCGTACGCGTCACCCGGGATCACCACGTGGTCACCCGGCCGGCACACCGTGCGCAGCAGCGTGTCCTCGGCGGCCAGCCCGCTGGCGAAGGCCAGGCCACGGCGGCCACCCTCGATCGCGGCCAGGCACTCCTGCAGCGCGTCCCGGGTCGGGTTGCCGGACCGGCTGTACTCGTACCCGAGCCGCGGCGAACCCACCGCGTCCTGGGCGTACGTGCTGGTCTGATAGATCGGCGGCACCACCGCTCCGGTCCGCGGATCCGGATCCTGTCCGGCGTGGATGGCGAGGGTGTCGAAGCCGTACGGGTCAGCGCTCATGCCGGCCAAGGCTAGTCTCCGACCATGGCCGACTGCTTGTTCTGCGGGATCGTGGCGGGAACCGTGCCCGCCTTCCAGGTCGTGGACAGCCCGGACGGCATCGGCTTCCTCGACATCCGGCCGGTGTTCAAGGGCCACGTGCTGGTGGTGCCGCGCCCGCACGTACCCCAGCTCACCGATCTTGACGCGAAGCTGCTGCCCGGGTTCTTCGCGCTGGTGCAGCGCGTCGCCGCCGCCGTGCCCGCCGCGCTGGGCGCCCAGGGATCCTTCGTGGCGATGAACAACGTCGTGTCCCAGTCGGTGCCGCACCTGCACGCACACGTGGTACCCAGGACGAAAGGAGACGGACTTCGCGGATTCTTCTGGCCGCGCACGAAGTACGCCTCTGACGACGAAGCTGTCTCGTACGCCGAGCGGATCGGTAAGGATTTGGCCGGCCCCGGCGTTACACCTGGCGGATGAAGGGAGTGACCGTGTTCCTGCGGCACAAGAAGATCGAACTGCCCACCCCCGACCAGGCCCTGCCCGGCCGCCCGCTGGCGATGCCGGTGGCCGACAAGCACGTCGTGCTGGGCACCCCGCTGCAGGGGCCCTGGCCCGAGGGACACCAGGTGGCGGTGTTCGGCATGGGCTGTTTCTGGGGCGCCGAGCGCATCTTCTGGCAGATCCCCGGCGTCTACTCGACGTCCGTGGGCTACGCCGGCGGCGTCACGCCCAACCCGACGTACGAGGAGACCTGCTCCGGCGCCACCGGGCACGCCGAGGTGGTACAGGTGGTCTACGACCCGGCGAAGGTAGGTTACGAGTCGCTGCTGAAGGCGTTCTGGGAGAACCACGACCCCACCCAGGGCATGCGCCAGGGCAACGACGTGGGCAGCCAGTACCGGTCCGCGATCTACACCACCACGGACGAGCAGGCGAAGGTCGCGCTGGCCTCGGTGGAGGCGTTCCAGCCGGTGGTGACGGCGGCCGGGCACGGCACGATCACCACGGAGATCGCGCCGCTGCAGACGTACTACTACGCCGAGGACTACCACCAGCAGTACCTATCCAGTGACAAAAACCCCAACGGGTACTGCAACCATGGTCCGAACGGGATGACCTGCCCGATCGGCGTGGCGGAAGTCAACTGATCTGGCTACGAGGCGGGCACCCGATGCGGGTGCCCGCCTCGTGCGACGATGGCAGACAAGGAGGTGACTTTCATGCGCCGATATGCCAAGCCGGTCGTTGTCGCGGACGACCTTGCGCTGTTGGATGGGCCGCGCTCCGGCATCGTCACCCTGCCTCGCCATCTCGACTGGTCCGGCTCGGCCGATTACGACCTCGACAGCCCCGGACGGATGGTCGACCTCTACCGCACGGTCTTGATCGAGGCCACCAAACCAGCCGACCTGCACGCCTTCCTGAACCGGGCGATCCTCACCCAGCTCTGGCCTACGCTCTGGCTGCCGCCCGAGTTGCGCCGGGCCTGGGAGGAGCGCTTTCCTGACCTTCCGCTGACCGGGTCCAGGACCGCCGCCGCGTAGGGTTCTGCGGCATGGATCCACTCCACCGGCGGCTCGCGGAGATCGCCCTTCGCGCTGCGGGCAGCGACTACGGGCTGGCGTTGGCCGGCGGCTATGCGGTTCGCGCCCACGGCATGGGTGATCGCCCAAGTGGCGACGTGGATCTGTTCACCGACTGGCAGCGGCGGGCCGACTTCCCGGCCGTCGCTGACCTCGTCATCAAGGCACTGGCTGACAACGGCTTCCAGGTCGACGTCGACGCCCGGGCCGACACCTTCGCCCGCCTTCTCGTCACGCCGAACGACGAGCCAGGCATCGAGCCGCAGAAGGTGGAGCTGGCCGCTGACTGGCGCGCCCACTCACCCGTGACATTGAGCATCGGCCCGGTCCTGCATCCGGACGATGCGGTCGGCAACAAGGTCGCCGCCCTCTACGGACGGGCGCTCGCCCGAGACTTCCTTGACATCGACGCGGTGTTGGCGAGCGGGCGTTACTCCGGCGAACAGCTTCTTGAGCTTGCGGAGACCGCCGATCCCGGATTCGATCGCACGATGTTCGCCGCCGCCCTGGGAGCGTTGAGCCAGATCAGCGATGCCGCGTTCGCTCCCTACGGCGCGGACGCCTCAACCATCCAGCGCCTGCGTCAACGCTTCGCCGACTGGCGCAACGCGCTGAACCAGCAGTGACCCCTCAGCAGTCATTCGCTTAGCTGCCACCAGCAGTACCTCTCAAGTGACAAAAACCCCAACGGGTACTGCAACCACGGCCCGAACGGGATGACCTGCCCGATCGGTGTCGCCAAGACCGCACAGGCGTCGCATTTGAGATGCCCTCGCCCAGGTGAGGGCATCTCGATGGGCCGTACATGCGCCAGGACCGTGCGGATCGGTCACGGGCTGGCGCGCTGGCCGATGCCGGCGCTTGCGCCGCCAGCAGGCCAGGCGCGTCCAGCTCCCTGTCGCTTACCGGCCTGGTTCGTCGCGGACGAAGACACCAACGCCGGGCAGTGTCTCGGTGATCTCCTTGATGCGGAGGATCTGCATGGCGCGATCGATGACAGGCTCGGTGACGTCGTAGTGAGCGGTGAGTTCGCGGCGGCTGGGCAGGCGCGAGCCAGGCAGGAACTCGCCAGCTCTGATGCGCTGCAGGATGTCGTCGGCGATCTCTTCGTATCGGTAACGCGGTGGCACAGTGATCTCCTCGGTTGGCACTTCCGAGTAGACCACCAACAACTAGCCATTGACTACCCAACGCTAGCTGTGAGAGGTTGTCATGAGTCTCCTCGGTTGGCGCTTGGGAGACGCTGATAGCGAGGTCGGGCGAGGTTGACCCGGCCCGTGGTCGAGGCGAAGGCCCGGAGCAACCATGATGCTCCGGGCCTTCGTCTGCCTACTCTGCCAAAGATGTACGCGCCTCGGCCCGCGACCTCGGCCCGCCTTCTCGGCGGTCCACCCAGCGCGCCCGAGGCCACCAGTTGTCGCCAGGCCACGGGAAGTTGGCGTACTCAGTTTGGAAAGGTGCCCTAACCGTTTGTCCGCGATGCCGGCGTGACCTGCCTGACCTTCGCGGAAGTGCCGAACGGCGAAGCCGACCCTTGTCCTTTGCGGACCGCTTTCATCTCTGCCGACCGATCGATCGGGCACGCAACGGGAACGCAGGCTCATGAAGAGAGGTCAACTTGACACTGCCTCCACCATTATCTTGTGCAGCAGACGCCACTTTGGGTGCCCCTCGTCGTTGGCAGCCTCGGACTCCTGGGAACGCTTCTCGCCGGACTTGGCGGCGTTCTCATCACGCAGCGCGCCACGCTTGAGCGCGAGGCTGCCGCCTGGCAACGTCAACAAAGCATTCGATGGGACGATCGTAGGCTGGATGCCTATGTGAGTTACGCCGCCGCCGTCAAGCGCAACGCGACAGCTGTGGCTCAGCAGTTGGCCAGGAAGGGTGTCACCAAGACAATCGTGGCGGCGAATTTGAACGCGGGATTGGAGGAACTCGCTATTGCGGAGGCCGATCGTTCTGTGGCGTTCGAGAGTGTCCTTATCCTCGGCGACACCGCAACGATCGAGGCCGGCAGCCTCCTCAACCGCGAGGTTTGGCGTATGCAGGCTCAGGCTCGTGGCGAGTTGCATGTCGATCCAATCATCTGGAAAGACACTTTCCACGCTTATCGACAAACTCGTCTCAACTTCTATAACGCTGCTCGCGCCAGCATGGGCGTAGCAGCAGCGGCCATGCCAGCTTCATCTCCGTGGCTCGAGGCGGCGATCCGGGACTCCGTCACGCCTGACGACGGACCTTCATCGACGACGCCTTGACCCCCAGGCAAACAAGAAGGGCCGCCGACCTGGGCTGACAGCGCGGCTAAGCCGCTCAAACTGTCCGTGGACGTCCGTAGCCGTTTACCCGCATTGCTGGTGTTCGTCACCCAATTGGTCACTCACCCCACTGCACCAGCCTGCGCGTAGCCGTGAATGCGAGCGTTGGCAACTCCGTTGGCTACTTCACTTTCGGGTCTCGACGCGGCCATGTTGCTTAAGTCGGAGGCAGTGGTGCGGGTAACCTCTGGACTTGCTGCGGACGGTAACTACTCAGTGTCGATCTGCCGCATAGCGGCCCGCAAGGTTGTGTCCATGCTGATCTTTTGTGTCATCGTATCGAAGGCCGCTTGGCTGATGTGGATCCAGCGCTCGCGCTCCCAGTCCTCTCCAAACAGATCATTGGTCTTGCCGAGTGGCGCGTGCTCGATAGCAAAGCGTAGGTTATCGACAGCCTTGGCGAAACGATCCCAAGCATCATCGAAGGGCTCCGAGAAGAGCAACCGGAAGCGGATACCAAGGTCATCTGTTTCACGTGCGAGATCTATCGCGCGATCCGTGACGTTATTCCATTCGTAACTTTCGTCATTTTCGGCTCGGTTAGTTATGATAATGAGTAAGCTGCTCCATTTTGTTAAATGTTTACCGACTTCAAATAGGAGCTCCACCCGGTTCGGACGCAACCGTTGGACTTTCTCACGCTGGTCCTCGCGTTCCTTCGTGGTCCGATCGTGCTCAAACTTGACCGCCTCGCGCTTATCTGTGCGGCGCTGGGCGATCCAAACACCGACGAGCGCGAGCACGGCTCCTATGACAGTCCCGATCAGTGGTAGGTAATCCTTCACCACCACAGCTTAGGAGGACAGGTATGGAAGCGGGATGACGTCGAGGCCTGGGTTCGTATACACCGGCCCGAGGTCCATAAGGACTGACCGCTTCCGTGTCAAGGAACGATCATGGTGCGTTCACCTGTGGTGTGGTGCCGCCTGAGCTGCGCGAACAGTCTGTCTGAGTCCGTACTTGTCCAGCGCCGTGGGTCCCGGTTGTCACTCGGTTAGTCACTCGGCGCTTGGTCTTGGCTCTGGCCGCCTTCGTCCGAGCCATCATCTACAAGGCCACACATGAAGGTGATATCGCCGGACCGGATCATCTCGGCGATCGCCTCCATCATCGCCGGCACGCCGGGGCTGGGAACGATGACCTGATCCGAGCACCAGAAGAGTTCGGCCACCGCCCGTCTTCTCAGACTGGGCATCCTTACGGAGAAGCGCGTTGATCGCCTCCGTGGTGAAGAAGGTCGCGTACCGGTAGGTGCCATCAGGCAAGTAGATGTGCGCGTCGACGTTGTCCACCGTGTCCGGCGTGTCCTCGCCGCCCAGCATGAACTGGACCACCACACCGTCCAGCTCCTCAACATGACCATACTTGGTGCTTGAAGCTCGGTCGGTGATTGTCACTCACTTGGGTTATCCCTACCGTCGCCGCGCGGGGCGGACAGCGGACCACGAAGTTACGGGCCAAAACCCACGAGCACACCTAGCTGGCCACCTCACCGAAACGGCGACTCTCGACTACACGGATACCGATGGCATAAGGTCCCTCGTGTGGGAAACTTCAGCGACGGCTTCGAAGAGTACCTTCCGCCGAGTCAGCAGGAGGTTGAAGACCTCTTGAAAAGGGCGCTGATCGTCTTGGATACAAACGTACTTCTTGATCTCTATCGTTTCGCCAAGACGGCGCGTACGGAACTATTTGATGCTTTCGGGAAACTCGGTGATAGGCTATGGATTCCACATCAAGTCGCACTGGAGTTTCACCGAAACCGCGCCGCCGTTGTCACTAGTCACGACGATGCATATCGCAGCGTATTAAAAGAAATTACTGAACTGGATGCCGCCTTCCAGAAAGGTTTAGCACAAGAGATTCGCCGCCTAGCAAACCGGGCAGCACTGGACGATGCTCAACGCGACTCCTTGCTGAAGCATGTTCAGGAGGCTACGAACAAGCTGAAGGAAGAGGTCACTGAGTTGCGCGCCTCGCACGGCGTTTCTGAAACCTTCCTGCATGACGATGCGGTATTGCACCAGCTCGGGGAGCTGTTAGACGGCAAAGTGGGGGATGCGTTAACCGACGAGGAAGGTCAGCTAGCGCGCGAAGAAGGACTTAGACGGGTGGAGGCAAACGAACCGCCCGGATTCAAAGATTCGGTCAAGGACGACCCCTCGGGTGATTACATGCTCTGGGTTCAAGGATTGGCTGAAGCCAAGAGCAGGAACTCTTCCCTTCTTTTCGTGACCCGCGATTCTAAGAGTGACTGGTTTGAGAAAGTCAATGGCAAGACAGTAGCCGCGTTACCAGATTTGGTACGCGAAGCTCAGAAACGTTTCGGCGTTCGTTTCGTTGCAATGTCAACCAAGAGCTTCTTGGTTCATTCTCGACGGGTTCTCGGCACGAGCGTCAGTGACGCGACGCTTCGCCAAGCAGAATCATTACGTTCTCCAAGGTCAACAGAACTTCAATTCACAAAGAGCGTCCTCGGCGCCCTTAGTGTAATCCTCCCGGCGGGGAATGATCTTGAAACGCACAGGATCTCAAACGGCTTCGAGTTTGACGCTGCCATAAGTCGATCGGGAACTCACGATCGCGATCTATCCAACAGCGTAGTGGTTGAGACGGTAGCGCGACCTCGCAGGGAGAAGATCAAGAAAGACCTGCAGAAGCTAGCGTCTTCTAACGCGGGCCGCGCCATCTACATTGTGAAGCAAGGACCGTTCGACAGGCAAGTTACCCGAGACTTTGAAGCGTTTGCCGGGAATGAAGATGCCAACAATGTTTATCTTTTAATTCTGGATCTAGAAGAGGATTTTTTGCCTTCACTGGCTAATATCGTCGACAAGGCATTGGATTCATTGGAGCGCGACACTGTTGACGGTAAGTCAACCGTCAAGGAAAACTTGACAGACGAACCGAGTTGGTGACGGGGTGGCGGCGCGCGCCGCGATGCGGGCAGGCCGGTGGCCTGCCCGCTTGATTGCCTGACCGCCAGGGCCCGCAGATGCTCCGAGGTCCAGGGCGGCCGCTTGCGGCCGTCGCTTGCGACGCGAAGCGCCCTTGACTTCGGAGGGGCGGCCCGGACACACTGCGCGCCGGCATCCGACGGCAGTGACTCGCGCTGCGGCCTGCCGTGGGCAGCTCGTCCGCGTCGTGCAGGCCGTGCCGATCGGCTGGCGGCCAACCCTCACAAACTTACTTAGTTACTACTCTCGTTGCGGCCCGACCTGCTCTGCACGCCAGCCGACGGGCGTTGGCTTGGCCGCCGCCGCCCGCCTTGCAGGCGGCGGCCATGACGCCCTGGTCGGCGGCGTGAGCGGCCCGTTTCGGGCCGCCTTGACCCTGTATTGGAATTCGTAACCATGGATCGATGGTCAAGCCCTTTCGGTGCGGCGTGCAGTTTGCTGCCCGGCACGGACGCCGTCAACGGACTTCTGCTCACCACGCGCCAACCGTAGCTTTGTCGTCATACACCACCCGGTTCCCTCGCGGAGCCGGGTTTTCTCTTGTGCCAGGTGTTCGTACCGCGCCTACGACGGTCACCAGCAGTACCTCTCAAGCGATAAACCCGAACGGGATGTCATGCCCGATCGGTGTCGCCAAGACCGCATAGGCGTTCGCATCGAGGTGTCCTCGGCGAGATGAGAGCACCTCACCGCGGCACACCGCGAACCATGCGGATCTCCCGCACCCCGTCCTCGACCTGGACCGTCCCGTCGGCGACGAAGCCGTGCTTGCGGTAGAACGCCTGCGCACGCGGGTTCGGATCGGCCACCCACAGCGCCGCCGACTCGTCCGCATCGATGACCGCCGCCAGCAGCGCCGGCCCGGCCCCCGAGCCGTGGTCGGCCGCGAACACGTAGAGCACGTACAACTGCCTCGCCCACACCGCACCGGCGTCCAGGGGCGGGCCGGACATGGCGACCCCGATCAGTTCGCCGTCCCGATCGGCGACAGCCAGGCGGTTGTCGCGGTAACGCTCGTCGGTCAGCGCGGCCGTCCAGAACCGCTCGCGGGCGGCCGGCAGCCCCGGGTCGTCGAGCACCGCGTCCGGCATGAGTCCGCGGTACGTCTCCTGCCAGCACCGCACGATGACGCGCGCCATCTGCGCGACGTCCTCGACCCGGGCCGGGCGCACCGTCACCAGGGAACCCACCGCCAAATCGTAGGCCGCGGCGCATCGCGGGCGGGAGCGTTCATGCCTCCGGGCGACAAAGATCGACATGTTCCGACCCGCCGCACACACTGAGATCGAGTAGATCGATTGTGGGAGGTGCGCCGTGCCGGGGTTCCACAGCGACGACGAACGGACCGCCTGGACTCGTGCCGAGTCCCTCCTCGACCGGGCGTGCGCCATGATGCGGCAGGCGGAGACCGCGCTGGAGAGGTTCAAGCGGGGCAAGGAACTGAACCGGCAGCGGTGCGCGCTTCGCGGGATCAGCGCCACCGACGCGGAGATCCGGTGGGTGGAGACCGCCAGCGCCCAGAACGCGCTGGCCGACAACAGTTTCCACGTGGGGCTGGCGACCATGTACTTCGGCGCGGCCTCGGCGCACTACACCCGGGCGCTCTACCTCCGCAGCCGCGACCGCACCTGAAGCCTCGGGGCCGGCCGGCCGCACGGGGGACGGTAGGCCAGCCCCGAGGGGTCTCACCTCTCCACCATGCGCCCGTAACCTGAGTCTTCGCTGAATGGATGGCGGCGCGGGTGTTGCCGTGCGCGGTGTCGGGAAACACTGAGAGGGTGCAGATCGCAACGGAGACCGAACGCAAGTACGACGTACCCGACGACTTCGCACTGCCTCCGTTGCCGGGGGCCGGCGACGCCGAGGCGCATGATCTCGACGCCACCTACTACGACACCGACGACCTGCGGCTGGCCCGGAACCGGCGGACGCTGCGTCGGCGCACCGGCGGCACCGATGCCGGCTGGCATCTGAAGACGCCCGGTGACGGTTCCAGCCGCACCGAGCACCGGCTGCCCATCGACGGCGACGAGGTGCCGGGCGAAATGCACGATGAGGTACGGGTGATCGTCCGGGACCGCCCGCTGCAACCGGTGGCCCGGCTGCGTACCCGGCGGCTGGAAACGCCCCTCCGCGACGCCGACGGGCGCACGCTGGCGCTGATCGCCCAGGACCGGGTGACCGCCGAGACCGGCGGCCGGGAGCAGACCTGGCAGGAGGTCGAGGCCGAGCTGGTGGAGGGCGACCCGGAACTGCTGGAGGAGGTCGAGCGGCACCTGCTGGCGGCCGGCGCCCGGCCCGCGGCCGGCCCGTCCAAGCTGGCCCGGGCGCTCGGCGACCGGCTTCCGCCGCGGGCCGGCGCCGCGGCGCTCGACCGGGACGCGGTGCACCGGTACGTGCGGGAGCAGCGGGACGCGCTGGCCGCCTACGATCCGGGGGTACGGGCCGGCGACGCCGAGTCGGTGCACAAGATGCGCGTCGCGACGCGGCGGCTGCGCAGCACGTTGCGGACGTTCAAGCGCTCGTTCCCGCCCGGTGCCGCCGCGACGCTCGGGCCGGAGCTGAAGTGGCTGGCCGCGCAGCTGGGTGAGGTCCGGGACGGGCAGGTGCTGGAAGGCAAGCTGCTGGCCGCGGTGGACCAGGCGGGTCCCGACTTCACGCCGGTGGCGGACCGGATCCGGGATCACCTGGAGGCCAAGGTGGCGGCCGGCCGGGAGGCGTTGCGGCACGATCTCAACGGCGAGCGCTACCTGCGTCTGCTGGACGCCGTCGACGATCTGGTCGAGCGCACGGCCGCGGAGCGCAAGCCGGTGCGGCGGGCCGGGAAGGCGCTGGCCAAGGCGGACGGCCTGCTGGCGGAGGCGATGCGCGCCGACTCCGACGAGGAGCTGCACGCGGCGCGGAAGGCGTACAAGAAGGCCCGTTATGCCGTGGAGGTCTTCGCCCCGGGCGGCGGCAAGCCGGCCCGGCGGCTGGTCAAGCGGCTCACCGAGTTGCAGGACGTGCTGGGCGCGCACCAGGACTCGGTGGTCGCCCGGGAGGTCCTGCGCGACCTGGCCCGGGACGCCGACGACGGCTTCCCGTACGGCGTGTTGTACGCCCGCCAGGAGCAGATCGGCCGGGACACGCTGCGCCGCCTGCCCGCCGTGGTGGCCGCGTCCGGAAAGCCCAAGCTGCGCGGCTGGCTCGGCGGGCCGGCCGCGCGTGGCGTCGATGTCCGAGGGTAAGAACGACACCATGCAGGCCGAGGCGGAACCCAGGCAGGACGACGACGCGACCGTACCCTTCGAGGAGGCCGCCACCGAGCCGTACGACGGCCCGGTCGAGGCGCTCGGCGGATATCGGGTGGCGGACGACGATGACGACGATCCGGTGCTGCTCAACGCGGACGGCACCCCGGTGGACACGTGGCGGGAGGACTACCCGTACGACCAGCGCATGCCCCGCTCCGAGTACGACCGGGAGAAGCGGCTGCTGCAGATCGAACTGCTCAAGCTGCAGAACTGGTGCAAGGACACCGGCGAACGGCTGGTGATCCTGTTCGAGGGGCGCGACGCGGCCGGCAAGGGCGGCACGATCAAGCGGTTCATGGAGCACCTGAACCCGCGCGGCGCGTCCGTGGTGGCACTGGAGAAGCCGAACGAGCGGGAAAGCACGCAGTGGTACTTCCAGCGCTACATCAAGCACCTGCCGGCGGCCGGCGAGATCATGCTGTTCGACCGGTCCTGGTACAACCGGGCCGGCGTGGAGCGGGTGATGGGTTTCTGCACCCGCGCCGAGTACCTGGAGTTCATGCGGCAGGCGCCGGACCTGGAGCGGATGCTGGTCCGGTCCGGCATCAACCTGATCAAGTTCTGGTTCTCGGTCTCCCAGGGTGAGCAGCGCACCCGGTTCGCGATCCGCCAGGTCGACCCGGTGCGGCAGTGGAAGCTCTCCCCGATGGATCTCCAGTCGCTGGACAAGTGGGGCGACTACACCGAGGCCAAGGAGGCGATGTTCTTCTACACCGACACCGCCGACGCGCCGTGGACCGTGGTGAAGAGCAACGACAAGAAGCGCGCCCGGCTGGAGGCGATGCGGTACGTGCTGAACCGTTTCGACTACGCCGAGAAGGACGCCGAGGTGGTCGGCACGCCGGATCCGCAACTGGTCGGGCCCGCCTCGCTGGCGGTCGAGGGCACCGAGATGTCCCCCCGGGTATTCCCGCGGCTTTAGTGACTTTAAAACCGTTGTCGAGGGCGTTCGCGGTGGTTAACGTGGCGGTACACGTGAAGGGAGGTGGTCCGAAGTTGTATAGCAACGGGACTCGTGAGGTGGCTGTCCGCTAGCCGCTGTCCTTGACAGCTTCGTAGGAAGAAGTACGTCGAGACCGTGTGGCAGCGGCCCGGCGAGTACCAGACAGCCACCCGACCCCCGGGAATCCGGCCTTGTCCGACCGGACCGTGTCGTTCGCGACACGGAAGTTCCCGGGGGTCGCTTTATGTTCGGGAGCGGGCGATGCGTGAACTCGTGGTGCTCGGCACGGCCAGCCAGGTGCCCACGAGGTACCGCAACCACAACGGCTACGTGCTGCGCTGGGACGCCGAGACGATCCTGTTCGACCCGGGCGAGGGCACCCAGCGGCAGATGGTGCTGGCCGGGCTGGCGGTCAGCCCGCTCACCCGGATCTGCATCACCCACTTTCACGGGGACCACAGCCTCGGCCTGGCCGGTGTCATCCAGCGGATCTCCACGGACCGGGTCTCGCATCCGGTGACCGTCACGTTCCCCGGCACCGGCCGCGAGTACTTCGACCGGCTGCGCTACGCCACCAGCTACTGGGATCACTCGGACCTGCGTCCGGAACCGGTCGGCGCGGGCTACGCGGTGGAGACCTCGGCGGGGCGGCTCACCGCCCTGCCGCTCCACCACTCGATCGAGACGTACGGGTACCGCCTGGTCGAACCGGACGGCCGGCGGATGCTGCCGGACCGCCTCGCCGCACACGGCATCTCCGGGCCGGCGGTCGGCGAACTGCAGCGCACCGGTCAGCTCGGCACGGTGACGCTGGCCGACGTCAGCGTGCCCCGGCCCGGGCAGAGCTTCGCGTTCGTGATGGACACCGGCCTGTGCGACAACGTGTACGCGCTGGCCGACGGCGTGGACCTGCTGGTCATCGAGTCGACGTTCCTGGCCGAGGACGCGGACCTGGCCGCCCAGGTCGGGCACCTCACCGCGGGCCAGGCCGCCACGGTCGCCCGGGAGTGCGGCGTGCGCACGCTGGTGCTCACCCACTTCTCCCAGCGGTACGCCGATCCGGCCCGGTTCCTGGCCGAGGCGCGCCCGCACTTCGACGGGAAGATCGTGGTGGCCGAGGACCTGATGCGCGTGCCGGTCCCGCCGCGCGTCTGACCGGCGGTGCCGGGTACGCACGCGGATTGGCAGACGGGAGCGCATGACCGAGTGAATGCGGGGGAACCTGTGGTCACGCGCTCCCGCCAACCGCCCCGCCCAAACCGGGGGTGCGCCTGGCCGGAGGCGCTGACCGGCGGAGGCGTGCCGGTCATCCAGTTCTTGGGCGGGCTTTGGGGTGCGGGATGCCGTTGTGCTGGCGGGGCACAACGGCGTCACCGCCGGGAGACGTCGTCCGGGCCGAAGAGCCGGTTCTTGCCGGGGGACGGTCAAGTTCCCGGGCGACGTCGGAGCTGTGGAGTTGTGTCAGTCGAAGAAGCCGCGGTTGCCGGCGGGCCGGCCGGTGGTCCGCTGGTTCGGCCGGCGCGCGCCGGCCGGGCGGGCCGGTGCGCGGTGGTTGTCGTCCACCCCCGGCATCGCCCGGATGCTGTTCAGGTCGTGCCGCAGGGTCCACGCCTCCCGCCACGGCCGTCGGGACGCCACGTCGGCCTGTTCCGCGACGCGCCGCGGGGCACAGGGCCACTGCCATCCACACCAGACGCAGACGTCCTCCGCGTCGGGCTCGGCGTGACGCGACAGCATCTGCTGAGCGTCCCGCCAGAGCAGGCGGTCCACGATGTCGGCCGGTTCAGTCTGGTCGACGATGACCATTCCTTACCCCTCCGTCCGTGAGGTGCGACGACCTCCGTCATGACACATACAACCCCGGTCCGCCGGCATCGGGTCGGACTTTCTGTCCGATTCGTAACTTCCGGGGCGTCGGCCGGGCGCTGTTCGCCGAGGGCGGACGCGGCACGGGCATGCCGGGCCCGCGGCGGGCGTTTCGACCTGCATGGATACCGAACACACGGGCCTCGAGACGCAGGCGCTGGATGCCTACAGCCGTGTCGTCACCGGGGTCGCCGCCACGCTCCTGCCCTCCGTCGCCGCTCTCTCCGTCCGGTCGCCACGCGGCGCCGGTGCCGGTTCGGCGGTCACCTTCACCGCCGACGGATTCCTGCTCACCAACGCGCATGTGGTCGCCGACGCGAGCGGCGGCACGGCCGCGTTCGCCGACGGCACCGAGTCGACGTTCGACGTGGTCGGCGCGGACGCGCTCTCCGACCTGGCCGTGGTCCGCGTGCACCAGTCGGGTGCGCCGGCCGCCCCCTTGGGCGACGCGGACGGGCTGCGGATCGGCCAGCTCGTGGTCGCGGTCGGCAACCCGATGGGCCTGGCCGGCTCGGTCACCGCGGGCGTCGTCTCCGGCCTGGGCCGGTCGCTGCCGGCCCGCGACGGTCGCCGGGTACGGATCATCGACAGCGTCATCCAGACCGACGCCGCGCTGAACCCGGGCAATTCCGGGGGCGCGCTGGCCGACTCGACCGGCACCGTGGTCGGCATCAACACCGCGGTCGCCGGGTACGGGCTGGGCCTCGCCGTCCCGGTCAACTCGACCACCCGGCACATCATCAGCGAACTGCTCGCGGGCGGCCGGGTGCGCCGGGCCTGGCTGGGCGTCGCCGGGGTGCCCGTACCGTTGCCGCCTCCGCTGGCCGAACGCCTCGGCCAGAAGCTGGGGCTGCGCGTGGTGGAGGTGGTGCCGGGCAGCCCCGCCGGTACCGCCGGGATCTACCTGGGCGACGTCCTGCTGAGCGCCGGCGGCCAGCCGGTCCAGACCGTGCAGGCGTTGCAGCGGCTGATGCTGGGCCCGGCCATCGGCAATCCGCTGCCGCTGACCGTGCTGCGCCGCAACGCCTTCGTCGACGTGGTCACGGTGCCCGCCGAGCTGTCCTAGCCGGCTTGTCGGGTCAGCTGAGGTGGGTCAGCAGGTCCTGCCGGGTGAGTACGCCGGCCGGCTTGCCGTCGACCAGGACCATGGCCGCGTCCGCGTTCTCCAGCATGGCCACCGCCTCGCTCACCGGCTGCCCGCCGCCGATCATCGGCAGCGGATCGCCCATGTGGCGTTCCACCGTGTCGTGCAGGTGGGCGTGCCCGCTGAACAGCGCGTCCAGCAGCGTCTTCTCGCCGACCGAGCCGGCCACCTCGCCGGTCACCACGGGCGGCTCCGCCTTCAGCACGGGCAGCTGGCTGACGCCGTACTCGCGCATGTAGTCGATGGCGTCGCGCACCGTCTCGGTCGGGTGGACGTGCACCAGCGGCGGCATGGTGCCGTCCTTGGCGGCGAGCATCGTGGCCACGGTCGGCGTGCCGTCGCCGGTGGACAGGAAGCCGTACCGGGCCATCCACCGGTCGTTGAAGATCTTGGACAGGTATCCGCGGCCGCCGTCCGGCAGCAGGACCACCACCACGTCGTCCGGACCGGCCCGGCGCGCGGCCTCCAGTGCCGCCACCACGGCCATCCCGCAGGAACCGCCGACCAGCAGCCCCTCCTCGCGGGCCAGCCGCCGGGTCATCTCGAACGAGTCCGAGTCGGAGACCTCGATGATCTCGTCGCAGACGCCCCGGTCGTAGGTCTCCGGCCAGAAGTCCTCACCCACACCCTCGACGAGGTACGGCCGGCCGGTGCCACCGGAGTAGACCGAGCCCTCCGGGTCGGCGCCGATGATCCGCACCGGCCCCTGCTCCTTCAGGTACCGCCCGACGCCCGTGATCGTCCCGCCGGTGCCGACGCCGGCCACGAAATGCGTGATCTTCCCGGCGGTCTGGTCCCACAGCTCCGGGCCGGTCTCCTCGTAGTGCGAGCGCGGATTCGCCGGGTTGCTGTACTGGTCCGGCTTCCAGGCACCGGGGATCTCCCGGGCCAGCCGGTCGGAGACGTTGTAGTACGACCGTGGATCCTCCGGCGCCACCGCAGTCGGGCAGACCACCACCTCGGCGCCGTACGCCCGCAGCACGTTCTGCTTGTCCTCGCTCACCTTGTCCGGGCAGACGAAGACGCAGCGGTAGCCGCGGAGCTGGGCCACCAGGGCCAGGCCGACCCCGGTGTTGCCGCTGGTCGGCTCCACGATCGTGCCGCCGGGACCGAGCAGGCCGGCCTTCTCGGCGTCCTCGACCATGCGCAGCGCGATGCGGTCCTTGACCGAGCCGCCGGGATTGAAGTACTCGACCTTCGCCAGCACGGTGGCGGCGATGCCGTCCGTGACACTGCGCAGCCGTACCAGGGGTGTGTTGCCGATGATGTCGACGACGTTGTCGTAATAGCGCACGCCTCAGACTACGACGACCCGCGCCTGCTCCTTCTCCCACTCCAGGAAGCGTTCCGTCTCGCTGAGCACGGCACCCGCCAGCCAGGTGACCATGATGGCGTCGTCGGCCAGCCCGAACACCAGCAGCAGGGCCTCCGGCACGGCGTCGATCGGCGACACCACGTACGCCGTGGCGGCCGTCAGGAGCAGCAGTCGCATGCCGCCGTCGTACTCTCCGCGGGTCGTCGCCTTGATCATCCGCGGCAGCGCCGCGAGGCGCTTGCCGATCGACGGACCCCCGCGCGCCCCGGACATCAGCGCCCGGGCGAGCGCGGAGAATGCCGCGGTCCGCTTCAGCGTCCTGGCCATGTCGGCCCCCTCTCCACGTACCTACCAGGATGACGGCAACGCGCCACAACCGCTCGCCGACACCCGCGGCCCAGCCGACGCCGCGGCGTCCGGGCACGGAAACGTGAGTGAACTTATGTCCGGTAGGCGCGCGCCAGCGGTCGGTTGTCGTACCCGCGAGTTAGCCTCGAGTCCCCAACGTCGCCGGGATGGTTCGATCGAGGGGGGTCGGACGGGGGTCCCGCCGAGCACCGCGGAGGGAGATCGTGCAGCAGCTAGCGAGAGTGACGCGGGGTCTTGAGTGGCCCCGGCCGGGCTCCGGCGCCCTGGGCCTCGGCCCGGCGCTCAGCCCGAGCCGGGCGCTGGGCCGCAACCGGACACCGGGCGCGAACCGGATCCCGGGCGCGAGCCGGATGCTGGGCGCGAGCAAGGCCGGACCGGGGTGGGAGCGGATGCTCGGGGTGGACTGGGGTCGCCTCGTCGCCGGGACCGACTGGCAGCGGATCCGCACCGCGAGCCGGATCGTCGGCGGGATCACCGGCGGCGCCGCGGCCGTGGCCGGGCTGTCGCTCGCCCTGCTGATGCGGCAGGCCGCCGACGCCCGCCGGGTCATCCCGATGGCCGAGGCGCCGCCGCCACGCGCCGACGGGGTGTATGGCGGCAAGTTCCCCGGCAAGCCGCTCAGCCTGGTCATTCTCGGCGATTCGTCGGCCGCCGGGTACGGCGTGCACCGGGCCCGCGAGACACCCGGCGCCCTGCTCGCCACCGGGGTTTCCCGCCGCCTGCGCCGCCCGGTCCGGCTGCACCGCCTGGCCGTGGTGGGCTCGGTCTCGGCCGGCCTGCCGTACCAGGTGGACGCGGCCCTGGAGTACGCCCCCGACGTGGCCGTGATCATGGTCGGCGGCAACGACGTCACGCACGCCTCGGCCCGCGCGTCCGCCGTGCGGCACCTGGCCGACGCGGTCCGCCGCCTGCGGGCGGCCGGCTGCCGGGTGGTCGTCGGCACCTGCCCGGATCTCGGTGCCATCCAGCCGATCAAGCCGCCGCTGCGCTGGCTGGCCCGCACCTGGAGCCGGCAGCTCGCGGCCGCCCAGACCGTGGCCGTGGTGGAGGCCGGCGGGCGCTCGGTGTCGATGGGCGACCTGCTCGGCCCGGCCTTCGAGGCCGACCCGGTGCGGATGTTCAGCTCCGACCGGTTCCATCCGTCCGCCGAGGGGTACGCCCGGGCCGCCGCGGTCCTGATGCCGACGCTGATGGCGGTGCTCGGCGACGACGACCGCACCCCGGCCGCTCCCGCCGAGGCCCTGCGCACCCTGCCGCAGGCCGCGCACGAGGCGGTCCGCGCGGCCGGCACCGAGGTCAGCCCCACCCGGGTCGACGGCCGCGAGCGCGGTCCGGGCGGGCACTGGGCGCAGTTGCGGCGGCACCCGTGGTTCGGCGAACAGCGGCTGTGGTTCGGACACCGTCCGTCGGGGAATCCGAAAGGGTCCACGGACACCGTTCCCAGCGGCCGGTCGGCACCCAGCCCCGTAGGCTGGACGCCAGAGGATCACGGAACCGCCACGTAGTCGAGCAGGAGGCGAGATGAGCGGCCTCGCAGGTCGGATCGGTAAGGCCACGGCGACGACATTGCTCACCGGTGCCGTCGGCAGCGTGGCGCTGCTGGCCGGTGAGGCGATCGCCGCCAAGGCCCGCCGGTATGCCAAGCCGACCATGGGACTGGCGCTGCGCACGTCGATGGGACCGTCCAGTGCTCCCACGCTGCGCCTGGTGCTGCTCGGCGACTCGGCCGCGATCGGGGTGGGCGTCGAGTGGCTCGCCGAGACCGTCGGCGGCCAGCTCGCCCGCATGCTGGCCGAGGGCACCCCGGACACCGGCGAACGCCACGTGCTCCTCTCCAGCGTCGGGGTGTCCGGCTCCCGCTCCAGTGACCTGGCCACCCAGGTGGCCCGCGCCCTGCTCGGCGACCGGCCGGACGTGGCGGTGATCCTGATCGGCGCGAACGACGCCACCGGGCTGCGGTCCCCCGAGGAGTCCGCCGAACACCTGGGCGCGGCGGTCCGCCGGCTGCGCGAGGCGGGCGTCGAAGTGGTCGTCGGCACCTGCCCCGACCTGGGCGCGGTGCGTTCGATCGCGCCGCCGCTGCGCCAGGTCGTCGGGCTCTACGGCCGGCGCGTAGCCAAGGCACAGGCCCGCGCGGTCACCGAGGCCGGCGGCGTCGTGGTCGACCTCGCCGAGGAGACCGGCGCGGTGTTCCGCGCGGACGCCGGAACGCTCTGCTACGACGGCTTCCACCCGTCCGCGGACGGCTACCGGGTGTGGGCGCACGCGCTGTACCCCGCGGTCGAGGAGGCCGCCATGGCCGCCGCCGTCTGACCCACCCGCACCAGCCCGGTCCGCTTACCGGCCGGTCACCTCGCCGGCCAGGCGCCTCACCGGCCGGTTGCCGCGAGTGTGACGAACCGGCACTTCCGTCCCATGTTACCGGCGAGTTAACGTGGGCAGATGCCGGAAGCTGTCATCGTCGCCACCGCCCGCTCCCCCATCGGACGCGCCGCCAAGGGCTCGCTGCGGGACCTGCGCCCGGACGACCTCGCCGCCACGATCGTCGACGCCGCGCTGAACAAGGTGCCGCAGTTGGACCGTACCCTCATCGAGGATCTTTATCTGGGTTGCGGTCTGCCCGGCGGCGAGCAGGGCTTCAACATGGGCCGCGTGGTCGCGACGCTGCTCGGCCTGGACGGGCTGCCCGGTGCCACCGTCACCCGGTACTGCTCCAGTTCCCTGCAGACCACCCGGATGGCGTTCCACGCGATCAAGGCCGGCGAGGGCGACATCTTCGTGTCGGCCGGCGTGGAGACCGTGTCCCGCTACGCCCGGGGCAGCTCCGACGGCCTGCCCCCGGAGGCGCAGGAGATGGTCGGCGGCGGTTGGCACAACCCGGCGTTCGCGGCGGCGGCGGCCCGCACCACGGAGGCCGCGCAGGGCGGCCGAACCTGGCACGACCCGCGCGCGGACGGCAGCCTGCCGGACATCTACATCACGATGGGCCAGACCGCGGAGAACCTCGCCCAGATCAAGGGCGTGAGCCGGGAAGACATGGACGAGTTCGGGGTACGCAGCCAGAACCTCGCCGAGAAGGCCATCGCGGACGGGTTCTGGGATCGCGAGATCACCCCGGTGACCACCCCGGACGGCACGGTCGTCTCGGTCGACGACGGCCCCCGCGCCGGCGTGACCATGGAGGCCGTCGCCCAGCTCAAGCCGGTGTTCCGCCCCGACGGCCGGGTCACCGCCGGCAACTGCTGCCCGCTCAACGACGGCGCCGCGGCCGTGGTCGTCATGAGCGACACGAAGGCCCGCGAGCTGGGCATCACGCCGCTGGCCCGGATCGTCTCGACCGGCGTCACCGCGCTCAGCCCCGAGATCATGGGACTGGGCCCGGTGGAGGCGTCGAAGCAGGCGTTGAAGCGCGCCGGGATGACCATCGACGACGTCGACCTGGTCGAGATCAACGAGGCGTTCGCGGCGCAGGTCATCCCGTCGTACCGGGACCTGGGCATCCCCATCGAGAAGCTGAACGTGAACGGCGGCGCGATCGCGGTCGGCCACCCGTTCGGCATGACCGGGGCGCGCATCACCGGCACGCTGATCAACTCACTCGACTGGCACGACAAGAGCATCGGCCTGGAAACGATGTGCGTCGGCGGCGGCCAGGGCATGGCGATGGTGCTGGAACGGCTCAGCTGACCCTCCGGGCGCCGCGCTCCGGCTCGGCGTGAACGTCCACCCGACTCCGCCGCCGAGATCGTGAGCATTTAGGCGGCGTGCCCGCTGGCGGGACACCGCTGGCGGGACACCGCCGCCGGAGCACCGCTGGCGGGACACCGCTGGCGGGACACCGCTGGCGGGACACCGCCGCCGGGGCCGGGCCACCGCTGGCGGGACACACCGCTGCCGGGGCGGATGCCGCGGGGCGCGCGGCCCCACCGCACCGCAAACCCACACGCACCTGGGCAGGCCGCAACGCGTGTGGACGCGCGGCCCTCACCGCACCCCAGCTCCACACACCGCCCGCGACCCCAGCACCCGTGCGACGAAACGGCGCGCTCCGCACCTCAAATCCACACGCACCTGGGCAGGCCGCAACGCGTGTGGACGCGCGGCCCTCACCGCCCTCACCGCACCCCAGCTCCACACACCGCCCGCGACCCCGGCACCCGTGCGACGAAACGGCGCGCTCCGCACCCCAAACCCACACGCACCCCGCCAGCCCACAACGCGTGCGACGAAACGGCGCGCTCCGCACCCCAAACCCACACGCACCCCGCCAGCCCACAACGCGTGTGACACCACGGCGCGCTCCGCACCCCAGCTCCACACAACGCTGGCCCCACCACCTCGGCACCCGTGTGCGGCCCGGCCGGGAGGACTGGACTAGAGCGCCCGGTGGACCGCCTCGACGTCGGTGGTGGCGTGTTTGAGCACGTCGTCCGGTGCGTCGACGGCCACCAGATCGTCCCGCATCACCCGCAGCTGGTCGGCCAGCACCAACGCCCCGGCCCGGGGCACCGGACGGCGCGCCCGCCCCTCCACGTCAGCGGTCCGGTCGGCCAGGCGCTGCACCAGATCGTGCACGAGCTCGGCACGCGACCGGTCGGCGGCGCCGGGGACGGCCGACCAGCGCGGCCCCTCCCAGTGACCGACCTGGTGGAGCAGACGGTCGACGGCGGCGGCGAAACTCTGGGCGGGCACGCCGCGACTGTATCGCCGCGCGGCCCGGCGGTGCCGCCCGGGAACGGGACAGCGCCCGGTCCGTGGGGAGACGGGCCGGGCGCTGTTGGCGGCTGGCGAGGGGTCGCCGGCCGTCGCTGGGATCAGTCGTCGCCTTGGAAGTAGCTCAGCAGGCGCAGCACCTCGATGTACAGCCAGATGAGGCTGACCAGGATGCCGAACGCGGCGGTCCAGGAGTAACGCTGCGGCAGTCCCATCCGCACGCCCTCCTCCACCTCGTTGAAGCTGAGGATGAAGCTCAGCGACGCGACCACGATGCAGACGAGGCTGAAGCCGATGGCGAGCGGACCGCCGTCGCGCAGGCCGGTGTTGACGCCGAACAGGTACAGCACGAAGTTGACCAGCATGACCGCGAACAGGCCGGCCATGACGGCGATCATGCCCTTGACGAACTTCGGCGTCGCGCGGATCACCCGGGCCCGGTACAGCGCCGCCATCAGGAAGAAGACGCCGAAGGTGGCGACCACCGCCTGCAGGACGATGCCGTTGTAGGCCGACTCGAAGACCTTGCTGACCAGGCCGACGAACGCGCCTTCGACCACGGCGTACGTGATGACCAGCGCGGGGTTGGCCATGCGCGAGAACGAAATGATCAGGCCGAGTACCAGACCGACGACCGCGGCACCGATCCACGCCGCGCCGAGCAGCGCGTCGGGAACGAGAACCCAGGCGGCGACGGCCGACAGGCCGGTGATGCCGAGAAGCGTGACGGTTTTGACGACGACGTCGTCGATGGTCATGGGTTGCACGGCCGGCGGAGCGGCGGGGTAGTCCGTCGCCGTCGGGTACGGCTGCCCGTAACCCGGCTGACCGGCAGGCGGTCCGTACGGTCCGCCGGGGGCGGACCCGGCCGACCGCTCCCGCTCGGCCGCCTGGCCGAGGCGCGAGAGCACCGGGTTGGAAGTCTTCACTGTGTCCAGCCTCCCTTTGAGGTTGCGGCACGTAGGCGTGCCTTTCCAGGGTAAGCGCTGCACCCGTGTCGTGTCGCCTGCAGTCGCTGTGAGCAGGCTGAGAGCGTGCCCGGGGCGGGTCTCGAACCCGCACGCCTTTTCGGGGCAGCCGCTTTTAAGGCGGCCGTGTCTGCCGTTCCACCACCCGGGCCGGTCGGTGCCCTGTCACCGTAACCGCTGCCACCCGCCCGGCATTGGGCCGGACGGGCAGAAAGCGCCGGAAGCACGGCATCAAGTGCCGGACCGGGCAGGCGGGCCCGCACGGTCAGCGGGCGGCCGGCACCGCGGCGGCCGGGGCGACCGGTGCGGACGCCTGGTCGTCGCTCAGCGGCGGGGTCACGCCGGTGAACTCCTGACGCGGTGCGTGCAGCTGACCCAGCGACACCGTCTCCCGCTTGAACACGAACGCCAGCGTCCAGTCGGCCAGCACCCGGATCTTCCGGTTGAACGACGGGATACGGCTCATGTGGTACGTCCGGTGCATGAACCACGCGGGCAGGCCCTTGAGCTTGATCCCGTACACCTGGGCCACGCCCTTGTAGAGGCCGAGGCTGGCGACGCTGCCGGCGTACTTGTGCTTGTACTCCTTCGGCACGCCGCCCAGGATCACCTGCCGGATGTTGTCGGCCAGCAGGGTGGCCTGCCGGACCGCGTGCTGAGCGCTGGGCGAGCAGTAGGCACCGGGCTTGGTCAGGTCGGGCACCTGGGCGCAGTCGCCGGCGCTCCACGCGCCCTCCAGCACCCGGTCGCCGTCCACCACCTGCAGCGTCGGCAGGCAGGTGACGTGCCCGCGCGGGCCGCGGGGCAGGTCGGTGCGCTCCAGCATCGGCGACGGCTTGACGCCGGCCGTCCAGACCAGCGTCTCGGCGCGGAACTCGGCGCCGTCGGAGAGCTTGATCAGCCCGTCGACGCAGGACTCCAGCCGGGTGCCGAGCCGGATGTCGATGCCCCGGGAGTCGAGCTGGCGGACCGCGTACGCGCCCATGTCCGGGCCCACCTCGGGCAGCACCCGGTTGGTGGCCTCGACGAGGACGAACCGGACCTCCTTACGGTCCAGCTCCGGGTAGTACTTGAGGGCGTCGTGGACCACGTCCTCCATCTCGGCCAGGGCCTCGATGCCGGCGTAGCCGCCGCCGACGAAGACGAACGTCAGCGACGCCTTCCGCACCTCGGGGTCCGGGGTGACGGCCGCGATGTCGAGCCGGTCCAGGATGTGGTTGCGCAGGTAGATGGCCTCGCCGATGGTCTTGAAGCCGATCCCGTTCTCGCGCAGCCCGGGGACCGGCAGGGTGCGGGACACGCTGCCGGGCGCGACCACGATGTGGTCGTACGTCATCTCGGTGGCCGGGCCGTCGATGGGCTGGACGGTGACCGTCTTGCGGTCGTGCTCGATCTTGGTGACCTCACCGGAGACGATGCGGCAGCGCTTGAGTTCCCGGCGCAGCGGCACCACCGAGTGGCGCGGTGAGATGTTGCCGGCGGCGGCCTCGGGAAGGAAGGGCTGGTACGTCATGTGCGGCTGGGGGTCGATCACTACCACCTCGGCCCGGCGCGCATTGATCTTCTTCGACAGGCGCAGAGCGACGTACAGCCCCACGTGTCCTGCCCCTACGACGACGACACGCTGCGGATTCACGCCTCCATTGTCGCCCCTGCGGGCCCCGGCCGCCCGCCGTTGTGACGCAGCACAATGCCGGCCGGACGGTGCCGTAAAGCACAGGTGTCGGATCAGTTACCGGTACGGTGCAGCAGCCGGGTGAGCAGCATCGTGGCACCCACCGCACCGGCCAGCCCGACCAGCGTGGCGATCACGAACGCGCTGCCGGACAGCTCGTCGGCCAGCCCCAGCGCGACCACGGTGAGCACCGCCGAGATCAGCACCACCGCACCGGCCCGGCCCAGCCAGGTGGCGACCACGTCCACGCTGACCACGGCGTCGTACGGGAGCACCGCCGCCAGCGCGGCCAGGGTGTGTCCGAGGTAGAGCAGGGTGGCCAGGGCGAGCACCCGCCACAGCGCGATCCGGGCGTCCTCCCAGGTGGTGTCCACCACCCAGCCGGCGACGACGAGCAGGATCGCGGCGGTGACCCCACGGCCACGCGGGGCGATCGCCGGGTACGCCGCCACGGCCAGCAGCGGCACCACGAGTTCGCTGGTCACCACGGACGCCGGCCACGACACCAGCACGGCGAGCATCAGGCTGACCGCGATGCCGCCGCGGACCAGCAGCGGCACCAGGGTGGCCCGGCTGAGCACGGTGCGGGCCCGCTCCAGCCGGCGGGTGATCGACGCCAGCATCAGCGCCCCCTCGGCGCCGACGCGAGCCGCGCCACGTCGCGCAGGACCAGGTCCAGGCTGCCGGCGCCGGCCCAGGTGACCACGGGTACGCCGTGCTCCCGCAGCCGGCCCAGCACGTTGTCCCGTTCGATCCGCCACAGCCGGGTGGCCAGCGGCGTCCACGGGCTGCGCTGCGGTGGCGCCGCCCCGGCCGGCAACGTGTCCACCGCGACCGTGTACCGCCCGGACTGGGTGAGGCTGGCCAGCATGTCCGCCGAACGCGGGTCGACCAGCGGGGTGAGCACCACGACGAGCGCGTCCGACGACACGTGGTGGGCGCCGAACACGTGCTCGGTGGGCGCCTGGTCGCTGACGTCGGCGCGGACGTCGAGCAGCCACTCCAGGACGGTCAGGTACTGCCGGCGGCCGGTGGCCGGGCGCAGTCGCCGGGCGGCCGCGCCGTACTCCAGCAGCGACACCCGGTCGCCGCGCTTGAGGTAGTGCTCGGCGATCGCCGCCGCCGCCCGCACCGTGGTGTCCAGCACCGACGCGGTGCCCTTCACACCGCCCGAGGTGCCGGCCTCGCCGAGCACGTCGAGCAGCAGCAGCACCTCGGCGTCGCGGTCCGACAGGGTGGCGGCCACGTGCAGGTCGCGGGTGCGCAGCGACACCCGCCAGTCGATGCGGCGCAGGCGGTCACCGGGTGCGAACGGGCGTACCCCGGCCAGCTCACCGCCCTCGCCCGGGCGCCGGGAGCGGTGGTTGCCGACCAGGCCGGCCGCGGCCGGCATCGCCTCCACGGCCGCGAACGGCTCGGTCACCGGGTACACCCGGACGCCGCGGGCCGGGGTGACCACCGGGCGGCAGGCCAGCAGGCCGGCGCAGGCGGCCACCCGGGCGGCCGCCGGTCCGACGTCGTGCCGGCCCCAGCGCAGCGCGTCGCCGGGCAGGTCGATGCCGGTCCAGCCGTCCACCGGCACGGTCACCGCGAACGGCCGGTCGGCCTTCTCCAGTTCCAGCCACGGCGAGGTCCGGGTGCGGACCACCACCAGGTCGTACCGGATCACGTCGGGGTTCGCCACGGTCAGGCCGCCGTCGACGCTGCCGCCCTCGACCAGGTGTTCCTCATCGGCGTCGATGGTCACCTGGGGCGCGCTGCGCGGCATCCGCCGCAGCGCCAGCGCGCCGCCGATCGCGAACGGCGCGGCCAGCAGGACCAGGTCGACCCGGCCCAGCGCCACGCCGGCGACCAGCAGCAGGCCGGTGAGCAGCACGGTACGCCCGAGCGCGCGGGTCGGCACCCAGGCCGGGCCGGTCCACGCGTCCTCGGCGGAGCCCTCCTCGACCGGCGGGACCGCGGCGCGCAGCAACGGCTCACCGCTCACGGCCTACCCCCGCTCCGCGGATCGGCGATCGTCCGCCGTCGTGGTCCGGACCGTAGCCTCGCCGCTCCGCTCACTGCTCGGCGTACCCACCGGCGTAGGTCGGAAGGGCACCGCTGGCCGGTGCGGGGGTGCCGGCCAGCACCTCCTGGACCACGAACGAGGGGTCGACCCGGCGCAGCCACATCTCCGGCCGCAGCGTGATCCGGTGGGCCAGCGCGGGCACCGCGACGTCCTTGACGTCCTCCGGCACCACGAAGTCCCGCCCGGCCATGGCGGCCCGGGCCCGGGCCAGCAGCAGCAGCGCCAGCGAGCCCCGGGGCGACGAGCCGACCAGCGCGGACGCGTGCTCGCGGGTGGCCGAGGTGAGCGCCACGATGTACCGGCCGATCGAGTCCTCCACCGCGACGGACTCCAGCCCGGCCTGCATGGACTGCAGCGCGCGGGCGTCCACCACGGGCGCCAGCTGGGCCTCCTCGTGGCGGCGGGCCATCCGCCGGCGCAGGACCTCCCACTCCTCCTCGGCGGTCGGGTACCCGAAGGACACCCGCAGCATGAAGCGGTCGAGCTGGGCCTCCGGCAGCGGGTACGTGCCCTCGTACTCGATCGGGTTGGCCGTGGCCAGCACGTGGAACGGCGGGTCCAGGCGGTACGTGACACCCTCCACCGAGACCTGCTTCTCCTGCATCGCCTCGAGCAGCGCGGCCTGGGTCTTCGGCGGCGTCCGGTTGATCTCGTCGGCCAGCAGCATGTTGGTGAACACCGGCCCGGCCCGGAACGCGAAGTCGCCCTTGCGCTGGTCGTAGAGGAACGAGCCGGTGACGTCCGCGGGCAGCAGGTCGGGGGTGAACTGCAGCCGCCGGAAGTCGAGCCCGAGCGCCTGGGCGAAACAGCGGGCGGTGAGCGTCTTGCCGAGACCCGGCAGGTCCTCCAGCAGCACGTGACCGCCGGCCAGGATGCCGGCGAGCACGAGTTCGAGGGCGTCCCGCTTGCCCACGACCACGCTGCCGACCGAGTCCAGGATCGCGCCGGCCAGCCGCCCCACCTCGTACGGCGGGATGGGCTCCACGCCTGCGTCCGTCACAGATCAGCCTCTTTCACAGTCGTTCCAGTGTTTCCACGTACGCCGCCAGCTCCTTCGCCTTGGGCGCACGGCGTTCCGGATCGGCGAGCAGCAGCCACATCGGCTCGCCGATCAGTTCCCGGGCGCGGCGCGGGTCGGAGGACCGCGTGATGCCGTGCCGCAACCGCAGCCGCTCGTCGGTGAGTTCCGCGAGTACCGGCAGAACGTTACGCGAGAACCGGTCACCATCGGACTGCGACCACTGCAGGCGCTGCTCCCAGCGGCGTACCGCGGTGCGCAGCGAGTCGGCGCCGTCCCACCGGTAGGCGCCGCTCTCCTCGCCGCGCGCGCTCCGCGACCGCGGCACGGGCGGCGGCGCCACCTCGGACACCGCCAGCATCAGCAGCCGCAGCGCGATGAAGGCGGCCACGATGATCAGCAGGGAGATCCGGACGCCGGCGATCCGCAGTCCGGCCACCGCGACCACGGTGGCCACCGCGACCAGCAGCACGTTGCGGATCAGCCAGCCGAACCGCGACCGCGGCTTCTCCTCGACCGGCTGCGGCTCCTCGACGGCCCGTTCCGCGCCGAGCGCGAACAGCTCGTCGAGTCCGCCGTCGTCGCGTTCGGCCGGGCTCATCGCGCCACCCCCGCCCCCAGGTCGGCGCGGAGCCGCTGCAGCGCGGACCGGGCCTGCGCGCGCATCTGGTCGTCGACGGTGTGGGTGGCGTACCGGGCCTGCCGGTACACCTCCAGCAGCGCGGCCAGCACCTGCCCGTTCACCTGCTGCTCGCGCAGCAGGCGGCCGACCAGGTCGGTGGGGCTGTCGCCGGGGTGCCGGGCGGTGCCGGCCGCGGCCGCGGCCTGTTCCAGCCGCACCCAGCAGGCGATCACGGCGCGGCGCGGGTCGCGGTCGGTGTCGGAGAGTTCCTCCAGGCCGGCGTCGAGCGCGGCGACCAGATCCTCGGCGGTACGCGCCTCGGCCCGCTCCGGCAGGCGCGGGACGCGACCGCGCCGGCGCCGGCGTGTCTGGTCCCGCAGGATGGCCCAGACCACCAGCCCGATCACCACCGCCCCGGCGATGCCGAGCACGGCCAGCGCCGCGGTGCCGACCCACTCCGGCAGCCCGCCGGTGGCCTCGGCGGCCGGGCCCGGTGTGCCCGGGACGGTCTCGACCGGGGTCGGCGGCAGCAGCGGTGGCGCCTCGTCGGCGGGCGCGGCGTCCGGGGCGATGCGTTCCAGCTGCGGCTCGCTGCGGGTGGCGGCCAGCGAGGTGAGGAAGAGCAGCCCGAGAACGGCGGCCAGGGGCCACCATCGGCGCAGTGCGGCGAGATCCATCGGGACGCGTCAAACCCCTGCTTCGTGGAAGGTCGGCAGAGCACGAATCATGCCAGGCCCGCCAGCCGTTTGGCACGGCCCAGCACATCGTCCAGCATCGCCGGGGTCAGCCGGCCGGTGAACGTGTTCTGCTGGCTGACGTGGTAACTGCCGAGCAACACCGGTGTTCCGGGCACGCTGACCTGGGCGGCGTGGCCGAATTTGGGGCGCGGCACGGGCGGCCGGACGCCGTAGACGGCGGTGGCCGCGGGCCACCACGCCGCCCACGCGAACCCGCCGAGCGCGATCACCACGCGCAGTGTCGGCCGGATCAGGGTCAGCTCACGGTGCAGCCACGGCGCGCAGGTGTCCCGTTCGACCGGGAGCGGCTTGTTGTCCGGCGGCGCGCAGCGGACCGCGGCGAAGATCCGGGTGTGGTGCAACGCCAGCCCGTCGTCCGCGGAGACGCTGATCGGCTGGTTCGCCAGGCCGGCCCGGTGCAGCGCGGCGACCAGCACGTCGCCGGAGCGGTCGCCGGTGAAGATCCGGCCGGTGCGGTTGCCGCCGTGCGCGGCCGGCGCCAGGCCGAGGATGCCGATCGCGGCGTCGCCCGGACCGAGCCCGGCCACCGGGCGGCCCCAGTACTCCTCGGTGCGGAACGAGGCACGCCGCTCGACCGCCACCTTCTCCCGCCAGGCGACCAGGCGCGGGCAGGCGAAACAGTCCGCCGCGGCGGCATCGAGGGCGGGCAGGTCGGGCGCCGCGGCCGCGTGGGCGGCCACATCGTCAGGGGTACGGCTGAGCACGGGTCCAGCACAGCACGCGCGGGTTCAGCCCGCCGGCCGGGGGGCGGTCGGCCGGAGACACAGCAGGTACCCGCCGGCGGCGTCGCTGGAGTAGACGAAGAACTGCTCGGCCGGCTGGAAGTACCCCTCGCAGGCGGCGCTGTCCGAGCCGTCCGCGCCGTTCACCCGCCCCACCACGGTGAACCGGGCCTCGTCCGAGGCGCAGTCGACCACCTCCGCGTCGGTGCGGCCGAGCGCCTCGCCGGTGGCCACGCAGTCGCCGACCACGGCGTTGCGGGACTTGTCGCCGAACAGCACGCTCTTGACCGCGAACACGCCGAGCCCGACGAGCACCGCCAGGCCGACGTGCAGGATCAGCCGGCCGACCGGATGCGACCGGCCCTCCGGCGCCGGCTCGGCGGCCGGCTCAGGCGCCGGTCCAGGGGCCGGTCCAGGGGCCGGAATGACCGCCGTCTCCGACCGGTCCTGATCGGGATCCGACCAACCGGGATAACTCACGTGGTTCCTCTCCGCGGCCCGGTCGAGGGACCGACCGGGGCACACGGAGGCACGCTAGCGAGGCGACGCACGTCCCCGCGACTCCGGTCACCCAGGCGTTTACCGGCTGGGGCTCGGCGCGGCCGACGGAGTTGCCGCGGATGCCGCGCCCTCGCTCGGGGTGGGCCGGGCCGACGGGACGGACGCCGAACCCGCCTCGCCCGGGAGCCGGAACGGCGCGTTCTCCGGGCAGTACGGGTACTTCGAGTCGTCCGCCGCGACCTCACCTCCGGCGTGGTCGTCGCCGAAGCAGTAGGGCCGGCCCAGTCGGATCGGCATGCCGTTCTGGTCGAACAGCCGGGCGCCCTCGACAAGCCGCCCCTGCCCGTCGTAGATGTAGACATCTTCCACGTGGTTGTACGGGTCGGAATACCCCACGTCGGTGAAATCGGCGCCTCGGGCGTTGCTGTCCGCGCTCAGGAAGCCGCTGAGCGCCACCAGCACCAGGACCGCGGAGCCGGCGTACAGCGCGTACCGGGGCAGGCGCTCCAGCGGCGCGCCCCGCCGGCCGAACCAGATCGAGCCGAGCACCCCGGCGGCGAGCAGCAGCAGTGCCACCACGTCGCTGCCGCCGATCCGGGGCAGCAGTCCCATCGGCTGGCTGGAGTCGTCCAGGATCCAGGCCAGCACCATGGCCGCGAGGTAGCCGCGCAGCACCCACCAGGCGGGCCGCAGCAGCTGCAGGAACTCGCTGACCCGCGGGTAGCCGAGCAGCGGCCCGACCCGCGCGTCGGCGGCCCGCAACCGGAGCATCGCCCGCTCGCGCACCCGGGCCAGCGGGTCGGTGGTCGGCGGCGGGTCCGGGAAGCCACCCACGAAGCCGGCACTGATCCGCAGTTCGGTGGCGTACGCCTCGGGCGTGCCGAGCCGCTCGGTCAGCGAGCCCACCCCGTCGGCCAGCACCTCGGCCAGGTGTTCCGGGAGGTCCTCGGTGAGTTCGTCGCGGGTGGCCTCCGGCAGGCCGACGAGTGCGGCCCGGACCGCCTCGACGTACGCGGTGATCTCGTCGATGTCGGTGCCGTTCACGCCGTCCCCCGCTCACGAAGCAGATCGTTCATCGTGGATGCGAATCCGTCCCAGATCTTGCCGGACTGCTGCAACTCGGCCCGGCCGGCCGCGTTGAGCGCGTAGTACTTGCGGTGCGGGCCCTCGTCGCTGGGCACCACGTAGCTGTTCAGCAGGCCGGCGTTGAATAGCCGGCGCAGCGTCCCGTAGACCGAGGCGTCGCCCACGTCCTCGAGCCCGGCGGTGCGCAGCCGGCGCAGGATGTCGTAGCCGTATCCGTCCTCGTCGCGCAGGGCCGCGAGCACCGCGAGATCCAGCACTCCCTTGAGGAGCTGGGTGGTATCCACGCGATGCACACTAGTGCGCACTGCGAAGTACCGTCAAGAACGCTATTCCGCGAGTCCGAACGCGATGCCGTCCAGGATGTCGTGCTCGCTGGCCACCACGGTGTCCTGGCCGGCCCGCTCCATGACCGTCCGCAGGATGAGCGCCCCGGCGCCGATCACATCCGCCCGCCCGGGGTGCATCACCGGCAGCTCCCGCCGCTCGGCCACCGGCGCGGCGAGCAGGTCGGCGGTCACCTTCGCCACCGCGTCGTAGCCCACCCGGGCGTGGTGGATGCGCCGGGCGTCGTACCCCGGCAGGTCCAGAGCCAGTGCCGCCACCGTGGTGACCGAACCGGCCAGCCCGACCAGCGTCGCGGCCGCCCGGCCGGGCACCGCGGCCAGCGCGGCGTCCACCGCCGCGGTGATGTCCCGTTCCGCGGCCGCGATCTCGGCCGCGGTGGGCGGGTCGGACCGCAGGTGCCGCTCGGTCATCCGGACGCAGCCGATGTCCATCGAGATCGCCGCGGTCACCTCGGACCCGCCGGTGACGAACTCGGTGGACCCGCCGCCGATGTCCACCACCAGGTACGGCGGTTCGCCGTCCAGGCCGCGCACCGCACCGGTGAACGACAGCCGCGCCTCGGCGTCACCGCTGATCACCTCCGGGTCCACGCCCAGCACCGCGCGCACCATGCCGGAGAACTCGGCGGCGTTGGAGGCGTCCCGGGACGCCGACGTGGCACACATCCGGACCCGCTCGATGCCCAGCTCGGCGATCTCGGCGGCGTACCCGAGCAGCGCCGTCCGGGTCCGCTCGATCGCCTCCGGGGCGAGCCGGCCGGTCCGGTCGACGCCCGCGCCGAGCCGGACGATCTCCATCCGCCGGGCCACGTCGGTGAGCCGGTTCCCGGACACGTCCGCGATCAGCAACCGGATCGAGTTGGTGCCGCAGTCGATGGCCGCGACTCTCATAGGTGCAGCAGCATTCTCGTGTTCCCCAAGGTGTTCGGCTTGACCCGTTCCAGGTCCAGGAACTCCGCGACACCCTCGTCGTAGGAGCGCAGCAGTTGTTCGTACACCGCGTGCGGCACCGGCGCACCGTCGATCTCGACGAAGCCGAACGAGCCGAAGAACCGGGTCTCGAAGGTGAGGCAGAAGACCCGGGCCACGCCCAGCTCCCGGGCCACCCCGAGCAGTTCGGTGACGATCCGGTGGCCGATCTTCTGACCGCGGCAGGCCGGGTCCACCGCCACGGTACGGATCTCCGCCAGGTCCTCCCACATCACGTGCAGCGCCCCGCACCCGACCACGGCGCCGTCGTCGGTGCGCACCGCCACCCAGAAGTCCTGGACCTGTTCGTACAACGTCACGGTGGCCTTGGTGAGCAGCCGCCGGTCACCGCTGTACGTATCGATCAGCCGCCGGATCACTTTCACGTCGGACGTTCTCGCCCGTCGGATGTGCACGTCCATGGCGGCGACCCTACGACTCCGGGACGTCGACACACGGACCGTTTGTCCACCACGGTCCGATGGCGGCGAGCACCTCGTCGCCGAACGGGTTCACCCCCGGGCCGGCGGCCAGCGCGTGTCCCAGGTGGACGTGCAGGCACTTCACCCGGTGCGGCATGCCGCCCGCGGACACGTTCGCGATCTCCGGAACGTGCTGCACCGCCTCGCGCCGGGCCAGGTAGTCGTGGTGCGCCTTCGCATACCGCTCGGCCAGGTCCGGATCGGTGGACAGCCGGTCCTGCATCTCGCGCATCACGCCGGAGGACTCCAGCCGGCTGCACGCCGCGGTGGCGTTCGGGCAGGTCAGATAGAAGACGGTGGGGAACGGTGTGCCGTCCGCGAGCCGCGGCGACGTCTCCACCACGTCGGGATTGCCGCACGGGCAGCGGTGCGCGACTCCCCGGGTGGCACGTGGCGGACGGCCCAACTGGGCCGCCACGGTGTCGAGGTCGGCCTGGGTGGCGGGTTCCATTACTGGCGGGGCTCCGAATCGGCGGCGGCGACGCTGGACCACAGGGTGTCGTACCAGCGGTCGGGGGCCGCGGCGGGCGACGCCTGACCGGCGTCGCGGGCGGCGCCCTCCGGGTCGTTGAGGACCAGCAACGGGACCTCACCCGGGCGGACGTAGAACAGGCGGTCGCGGGCCTGGATCCGGACGTACTCCGGGTCCTGCCACTTGGCGACCTCCTCGGCCTTGTCCGCGATCACCTCGCGCTGGTCCGCCTGCGCGGCCTGCATCTCGGCGATCTGCGACTCCTGGGCGAGGTAGACCCGGACCGGGTACGTGTACGCCAGGGCCAGCGCGATCAGGACGACCACGAGGACGGTGGCCCGGCCGGTGAACGCGCGGGGCCGGGTGGCGACCGTGCGCTTGGTGGCGCCGGTGGCGGCGGTGCGGCGGGCCGCGGCGGGACGGGTGGCGCGACCGGCACGGGCGGTCGGCACCCGGCCGGACGAGACCCGGGGTTCGATGCGCGTGGCGGCGGTGTCCCGCACGGTGCCACGGGAGCCGCGGGCGGCGGGCCGGCCGGTGTGCCCGCGGGGACGCCGGGACGGACCCTGCCCGCTGAGCCCGGAACCTCCGGGTGTGCGGCGCTGCGTCATCCCTGCCCCTCCCCCCGATGTCGCGCGGCCATGGAGTTGCGGCACCGGTCCTGAACCTATGCCCAGGAAACCGGAGACCACAACTCCATGATCCGACGGCTCGGTGTTACGCGGAGCGGTAACGCGGGAACGCGCCCGCGCCGGCGTACCGCGCGGCATCGCCCAGCTGCTCCTCGATGCGCAGGAGCTGGTTGTACTTGGCCACCCGGTCGGACCGGGCCGGCGCGCCGGTCTTGATCTGCCCGCTGCCCACCGCGACGGCCAGGTCGGCGATCGTGGTGTCCTCGGTCTCGCCGGACCGGTGGCTCATCATCGTCCGGAAGCCGGACCGGTGCGCCAGGTCCACGGCGTCCAGCGTCTCGGTGAGCGAGCCGATCTGGTTGACCTTGACCAGGACCGCGTTCGCGGCGCTCTCCGCGATGCCCCGGCCGATGCGCTGCGGGTTGGTGACGAACAGGTCGTCGCCGACGATCTGAATCTTGTTGCCCAGCTGCGCGGTCATCGCGCTCCAGCCGGCCCAGTCCTCCTCGGACAGCGGGTCCTCGATCGAGACGATCGGGTACGCCTCGGCCAGCTTGGCGTAGTAGTTGATCATCTCCTCGGAGGACTTCGGCGTGCCCTCGAAGACGTACGCCCCGTCCTTGTAGAACTCGGTCGCCGCGACGTCCATGGCCAGCACGATGTCGGTGCCCAGGCTGAAGCCGGCGGCCTGCACGGCCTCCGCGATCAGGTCCAGCGCGGCCGCGTTGGTCGGCAGGCTGGGCGCGAAACCGCCCTCGTCACCGAGGCCGGTGGACAGGCCCTTCTTCTTCAGTACGGACTTCAGCGCGTGGTACACCTCGGCGCCGGTCCGCAGCGCCTCGCTGAACGTCGCCGCACCGATCGGGGCGACCATGAACTCCTGCACGTCGACGTTCGAGTCGGCGTGCGCGCCACCGTTGAGGATGTTCATCATCGGGACCGGGAGCAGGTGCGCGTTCGGTCCGCCCAGGTAGCGGTAGAGCGGCAGCTCGGCGGAGATGGCGGCGGCCTTGGCCACGGCGAGCGAGACGCCGAGGATGGCGTTCGCGCCCAGCTCCGACTTGCCCGCCGAACCGTCCAGGTCGAGCATCCGGTTGTCGATCAGGCGCTGCTCGTCGGCCTCGTACCCGATCAGCTGCTCGGCGATCTTGTCTTCGACGTTGCTGACCGCCTTTTCCACGCCCTTGCCGAGGTAACGGCCCTTGTCGCCGTCACGCAGCTCGATCGCTTCGAACGCGCCGGTCGAGGCGCCGGACGGGACCGCGGCGCGGCCGATCGAGCCGTCGTCCAGGCCGACCTCGACCTCGACGGTCGGGTTGCCCCGCGAGTCCAGGATTTCCCGGGCGACGATCACTTCGATGGTGGCCATGTGTCGTGTCGCTCCTAACAGCTTGTGCGGATGATGTTCCGGACCGCGACCCTGCGGCCGACCACGCCCCTGAGGGTATCGAGCCGGGGTCCCGGGCGTACCGGCGGCCGGTGAACTTACCCCTCGACATGCCTCAAGCGGTGCCCCCAGATGCCGATCACCAGGGTCGCCATGACCAGTTACCAGCTCCCCGATGCCCAGGCGCTCGTCGAGATGACCGTCGACGGCGAGCCACGGTCCGGCGTGCGCGTCATCCGGTCCGCCGACGACGTGGTCACCCTCTCTCTGGCCCTGGACGGCATTCCCGACTCCGGCACCACGGTCACGCTGCGCTGGCCGGCCGGCCCGCGCGGCCGGTACGCGCTGCCCGGCACCGTGGTCCAGGTCGACGGCAACCGGGTCGACATCCGGGCCGCCGGCACGCTGCAGGTGGAACAGCAGCGCAACTACGTGCGCGGCGGCGGAGGCGAACACGTGCTGCTGCTGCAGCAGGACCGCGGTGACACGCTGGGCTGGGTGCGCGACATCAGCGAGCAGGGGGTACGCGCACACTTCGCCGACGTGGAACTGACCGAGGGCGACGAGGTCGGACTGCGCGTCCAGCTGGAACGCGACATCGTCGAGATCCGGGCCACCGTGGTGAAGGTGGGCACGCTGCGGCAGATGATCCCCCGCCGCGGCCCGATGTCGGTGGAGGTCGTCGCGGTCTTCACGCCGGAGGAGTCGCAGGCCACCGTCATCCGCCGGTACGTTTTCCGACAGCAGTTGCTAGCCCGTACCCGGACAATTTCCTGACGTTTTGTTCATTTTCGTCCGGTCTTGTGCCGTCGCGCGGGCCGCAAATTGGGTTTGCGCGGCCTTGCGCGCATCCGCTTAGGTGTTGCACGTGTCGTCCGCCCGCAGAGTTGTCCTGGCCGCCGCCCTGGCCGCGGCGTCACTGACGGCCGGGTGCAGCGGCGTCGACGAGGCCAGCGCGCAGGGCCTCGCGCGCAACGATCTGGTGTCCGAACTGGCGAGCCAGCTGTCCACGTCCGGCACGCTCACGTACTCGGCCGCCTACCACGTCGCCGGCGGCGCCCGCGCCACCGTGGTCCAGGCACAGAACCCGTCCCGGACCGCCTACCTCTACGCCGGCGGTCGCGTGGTGGTCACCGAAACCGGCGTCACCGAGTGCCGCGGCACCACCTGTACGGTGACCCCGCCTCCCAAGCCCGGCACCCCGCCCTCCACCACGGTCTTCCGCACCGCGCAGCAGACCGGCATGATCGCCCCCGGCACGGTGATGGACCTGCTGAACGCGGCCTCCCTGGACACCGAGGTGGTGGCCGAGTCCCGGGACACCACGATCGCCGGACACCACGCGACGTGCCTGGCCCTGAGCGGCGTGGACGACGCGGCGGCCCGCGACTTCAGCGCCTGCGTCACCAACGACGGCGTGCTGGGCAGCTTCCAGGGCACCATCGGCGGCGCGACGATCGACATCGCCATGACCGAATACTCGGCCGAGGCGAACGACGACGCGTTCCGGGCCCCACCGTCGGCGCGGGTGGTCGACCGCCGGTCCGCGCCCGCCAAGTAACCGCGGCCCGCCCCTCACCCCGGGGACGACCCTCGGCCGGTGACCTCGTCGCGGCCGGGATGGCTCGGCATGGCTCGAGCCAAACCGCCCAATCCCGGTGAAGGAGGGCTAAAGGTCACCCGGTGGGACGGCGGATCGTGCAGATTTCGGACGGCTCGGCACCGCCGCGATCGACGCCCTCGACGGCGGCCGAGCCAGGCGCACATTTGCCCGGCAACGTAGGTGTCCGAGCGGGCGCGCATGTTGCCCGGCAACGTAGGTGTCCGAGCGGCGGCGCGAATGTCCGGTATGCGCCGCCCGCCGAGGGCGGTTCCCGTCGTCTCTGAGCCTCCCACCGAGCCGTTCCCGTCGTCTCCGCCTCCAAGAGCTGTGAAGTGTTGCGGCCTCCGCTCTCACCACGGTCGCGTTGCCTCACCGCCCCGCCGACGATCGATCGACGGCGGCGTGCGCCCGCGTTGCCTGCAGATCTTGTGAACCTGGGGTCGTATTTCGACCACAGCTGCACGACTTCGACGGTCCCGCAGGGCGCGTTGAACGGATGCCTCGCCCGCAGTGCCCTTTCGCCGGCCGCCCGTGGATCTCCTGAGGGCGAGGCAAGCTCCAGCCGCGGCCCCACGATTGATCCACAGGGACAGAACCGGAGGCGTGCGGATCAGTGGCGCGCTGAGCGCCGAAACCCCACACGCCCCCGCCACCCCAACCCAGCGTGCGGAATTGCGGCACGCTGCCCACCGAAACTCCACACGCCCTCACCACCCCAACCCAGCGTGCTGAACAGCGGCACCCACCGCGCCACAACTCCACACGCCCCCACCACTCCAGCCCGACGTCAAGAAATGCGGCATGCCGCGCCACAACTCCACACGCCCCCACCACTCCAGCCCGACGTCAAGAAATGCGGCATGCCGCGCACCCGAAACCGCACACGGCGTCGCCCGAGCCCGGCGTGAAGAATTGCGGCGCGCTCGGCACTGCGGAAGGCCGAACCGGCGGAACCACGCGCGACCCGTCACGCCTCCGACGCCCTGCTGCGCCGCGCGCTGGACGCCGAGGATCTGGCAGCGGTGGCAGGCAGGCGGGCGGTGCCATACGGCTGCCTGACCGCCGCACCTCCACGAGCTGTGGACTGGGCCGTCGGGTCGGATCTGGCTGACGCGGGGCGCAACGGCCAACTCCTCGCGTGTGGCCAGCCGCCCACGACCGGCTGGGCAAATTCCAGGCGCGGGCGGTCGTCGCTGACCGACGTCGAGGCCCGCGCACGAGGCGCATCCGCGAAGGAGCCCCTACACGCCGAGCAGCGTCCGCAAGTGGCGTGGCGGCGGGGAGCCGTGCGCCAGCATCGCGTCGTGCCAGGCTTTCGGCGTGGCGCCGAACGGGCGGGCCGCCGCGATCGCCGAGACCTCGGTGTAGCCGACGAAGTACGTGGAGAGCTGCGTCGAGGTGAGCAGGGCGCGGCGCCACTTGCCGGCGGCTTCGCCCGGTTCCTGGAAACCGCGCCCGGTCATCAGTGCCATGGCGTCGGACTCGGTCATGGCCTCGCAGTGCACCTGCTGGTCGAGGATCGCGTTGATGGACATGCGCAGCTGCATCTTGAGCTGCTGCAGGCGCACCGGCAGACCGCCGAAGCCGAGGCCGGCCATGAGTTCCTCGGCGTACACCGCCCAGCCCTCGACGAACGGGCCGGACCAGCCCAGCGACCGCACCCGGGTGGCGGCCCGGAACCGGCGCGCGTGGGCGATCTGCAGGAAGTGGCCGGGCATCGCCTCGTGGACGGTGAGGTCGCGGAGCATGTGGTCGTTGTATTCGCGGTAGAACGACTCCACCCGCTCCGGCGACCAGTCGGACGGCGCCGGGGAGATGCAGTAGAACGTCGGCAGGTCGGCGGTTTCCAGCAGGCCGGGCGGGTCGCAGTAGGCCACCGAGACGCCGCGGGCGAACTCCGGCATCTCCTCGATGACGCAGGGGTCGTCGGTCAGGGTCAGCAGGTCGTGCCCGCGGACGAAGTCGGTCGCCTCGGTCATGGTGACCTTGGCGAGGTCGAGGATGGTGGCGTCGTCGGGGTGCTGGCGGGCGAGCGTGTCGAACGCGGTCCGCACGGTCTCGTCGGTGGGCGGACCGCCGACCAGCTCGGCCGCGGACTTGCGCACCTCGGCGGTGACCCGGTCGAGGTTGCGATAGGCCCGGTCGAGCACCTCGGCGGCGGGCATCTCGGTGTCGAGGGTGTGCCACAGCCGCGCTTCCCACAGCGGACGGCCCAGCCGGGGGTCGCGGTCGGCGGTGTCCACCCGCTCGCGCAGCCACCCGTCGAACTCGGTCAGTGCGTCGAGCGCGGCCGCGGCGGCGGGCTCGACCGCGGGCCGCGGCCCGGGCTCTTGGGTGAGCAGCGCGGGGACCTCGTCGCGGATCAGCGCGGCGGTGCCGGCGAACTGGCCGATCGCGGTCTCGGTGTGCACGCGCGGGAGGTCGCGCAGCACGGCCCGCGCGGTGGCCAGTGCGTCGGGGATGGCGGCGAGACGACCGGCCAGCGCGGTGAGCCGCTCGTCGACCGGCGCGAACGGCCGGGCCATCAGGCCGTGCAGGAGCGGGCCGGGGTTGTGGGCGAGCGGGTTCCACTCGTGTTCGCGCACGTCGGTCAGCTCGAACAGGCGGCGCTCCACCAGGGCGGACAGGATGGCGTGGTCGACCTGGTCCTGAGCGTCGAAGGCGTCCGGGTCGATGCCGGCGAGCGCGTCGGTCGCGTCGCGCAGCATGGTGACCTGGTCGGCGACGGCACCCGGGGACAGGTCGGGCAGGCGATCGTCGAACCGGTGGTCCCCGGCCGCGGAGGCCATCGCGGGGTCGCTCTCCAGCAGGGCGTCGACGATGCGCTCGGCGAGCGGCACGAAGTCGGGCATGCCGAGAAAGCTACCCGCTGCCTGCGACGGTTTCGCCGGGGTTCGCTTCGCCTGTGGACAACCGGGCGGCCTCCGCGGCGCGGACCGCGGCGGCGTGGGACAGCACGGCGTGGCGGAGGTCGGCCTCGGCGTCGCGGCCCGCCGCCCGGGCGTCCACGACGAGCCGCAGCAGGGCGGTGCCGAGGTCGGTTCCGGACGGCAGGGGTACGTCGAGTCCGGCGCGTTCCGCCCGTTCGAGGATCTTCGCGGCCAGTGACAGCGCGGGCTGGCTGAGCGCGATGCCGTCCAGGACGGAGTCCCGTGACTTCTCCGCCTTCTTGATCCGTTCCCAGTTCTCGACGATCGCCTCGACGCCGTCGACGGTCTCGCCGGCGAACACGTGCGGGTTGCGGCGGACCATCTTGTCGACCAGTCCCCCGGCCACGTCGTCCACGCTCCACCGCTGGTCGTCCGGCAGGTCCTCGGCGAGCCGGGCGTGCAGCACCACCTGCAGGAGCACGTCCCCGAGTTCCTCGCGGAGCGCGGCCAGGTCGCCGTCGCCGATGGCGTCGTACGCCTCGTAGCTCTCCTCGAGCAGGTACGGCGCGAGGCTGCGGTGGGTCTGCTGCTGCTTCCACGGGTCACCGCCGGGCGACACCAGCCGGTCCATCACCGCCACCGCGTCCAGCAGCCGGGCGCCGGGCGGGTCCCACGAGCCGTACATCAGCTCCAGCTCGGCCAGCGCGGGTTCGCGGGCCAGCCGCAGCCCGAGCCGGCGGGCGAAGTCCTCGTCGCCGGCCGGTCCGGCCAGCCACACCACGGTCGGATCGGTGGTCAGCGCGCCGATCAGCGTCTCCGGGTCGGGTGCGATCACCGACACCGGTACGCCGGTCACCCGCAGCGCGGTCGGCAGCTCCCCGTCGGCGGCGGTGTAGACCGGATGCGCGCGCACCAGGTCCCACGCTTCGGCGGTGAGCAGCCCGGCCGGCAGCCGGGGCGAGGTGACCAGGAGAACGATCCGCCCGGGCGTCGCCGGTCCTTCAGTCATGCGCTCTGGGTTCAGTCCCGTGCCTAACGTGCGTCGGTCACCGGCATCGTGGCGGGGTCGACCAGCGGCAACACCACCAGCGGAAGCAGCCGCTGCTTCTCCGTGCCGACCGCGAAGACGTCGATGTCCGCCGCCGAGAACCGGGGGTTCACCTCGATGTCGAGCTTCTTCACCTGGTCGCGGAGGGCGTCGCGGGCGGCCACGCCCATGCCCAGCACATCGACGCTCTGCGGGGAGAGCCCTTCCTTCCAGGACTCGAACGACACCTGCGGGGCGACCTCGCCCACCTCCCGCGAGGCCTCGTACGCGTACCGCAGGTCCGCGTCGGTGACCTGAGCGGGCTTGGCGTTCTGGGCGATCCCGGCGATGGTGGCGTAGCCGTCGCTGTAGAGCTTCACGTACTCCGCGTCGGCGGGCAGCCCGGTGAGCTGACCCAGCGCGTTGAGGTCGGGCGTGCCGCCCTGGGCCGGCTTGCCCTGCGCGAGCGACTTGCCGACCTCGCGGCTGACCAGGGCCCCGACCACGTCGATGGCGGTGATCGGCAGGCGCACCGGCGGGACGGACTCGGCCGGCCGGCCCTCCAGCGCCGCGGCCTGGGCGGCGGTCAGCTTGTCCCGGGCGTCGTCCAGGATGCGGTCGACCTCGGCCACCGTGACCTGCTCGGTGTCGCCGAAATACACCGCCACGTCGGGCGCCGAACGGCAGGCGGACAGACCGCTGACGGCCAGGGTCGCGATGACGGCCACGGATGCGAGTCGGCGAGCACGCTGCATGGACATGACTCTCTCACGCTCCGGACGTTACTGCGGACACGGGGGCCGGGATGTCACCGAGCACATCGGAGAGCAGCTGCGCGCACCACTGCAACAGGGCCTGGTCGCGCAGCGGCTCGCCGCCGACCCGGCGGGTGTTCGGCCGCGGCACGCTGACCTGGTCGTTCGCGCTCTTGTACACCGAGTCGGGGTGGTACCGCTTGAGCCGCATCTGCTTGGAGTCGGGCAGCGGCAGCGGCGAGAACCGCAGGTGCCGGCCCTGCACCGAGACGTCGGTGAGCCCGTACGCCCGGGCCACCTGCCGGAACCGGGCCACCGCGATCAGGTTCGCCACCGGCTCGGGCGGCTCGCCGTACCGGTCGGTCATCTCCGCGACCACCTCGTCGAGCTGGGCGTTGTCGCGGGCCTCGGCGAGCTTGCGGTACATCTCCAGGCGCAGCCGTTCCACCGCGATGTACTCGGTGGGCAGGTGCGCGTCCACCGGCAGGTCGATCTTGACCTCGGCCTCCTCCTCGGGACGTTCACCCTTGAACGCGCTCACCGCCTCGCCGACCATCCGCACGTACAGGTCGAAGCCGACGCCCTCGATGTGGCCGGACTGTTCGCCGCCGAGCAGGTTGCCGGCGCCGCGGATCTCCAGGTCCTTCATCGCCACGTACATGCCGGCGCCCAGCTCGGTGTGCTGGGCGATGGTGGCCAGCCGCTCGTGGGCCTGTTCGGTGAGCGGCTTCTCCCGTGGGTAGAGGAAGTACGCGTACGCCCGCTCGCGGCCGCGGCCGACCCGGCCGCGGATCTGGTGCAGCTGGGCCAGGCCGAGCAGGTCGGCCCGCTCGACGATGAGCGTGTTGGCGTTCGGGATGTCGATGCCGGACTCGACGATCGTGGTGCAGACCAGGACGTCGAACTCCTTCTCCCAGAAGCCGACCATCACCTTCTCGAGCGCGTCCTCGCCCATCTGCCCGTGCGCCACCGCGACCCGCGCCTCGGGCACCAGCTCGCGCAGCTTGCGCGCCGCCTTGTCGATCGACTCGACCCGGTTGTGCAGGAAGAACACCTGGCCGTCGCGGAGCAGCTCGCGGTGGATGGCGGCGGCCACCTGCTTGTCGTCGTACCCGCCGACGAACGTGAGCACCGGGTGCCGTTCCTCCGGCGGGGTGGCGATGGTGGACATCTCCCGGATGCCGGTGATCGCCATCTCCAGCGTCCGCGGGATCGGCGTGGCCGACATGGTGAGCACGTCGACCGAGGCGCGCAGGGCCTTGAGCTGCTCCTTGTGCTCGACGCCGAACCGCTGCTCCTCGTCCACGATGATCAGGCCGAGGTTCTTGAAGCGGGTGGAGTTCGCCAGCAGCCGGTGGGTGCCGATGACGATGTCGGCGGTGCCGTCGCCGGCCTGTTCCAGGGTCTGCTGCGCCTCCTTCGGGGTCTGGAAGCGGGACAGCTGCCGGATGGTCACCGGGAACTGGTTCATCCGCTCGGTGAACGTGTTGTAGTGCTGCTGGGCGAGCAGCGTGGTGGGCACCAGGATGGCGACCTGCTTGCCGTCCTGCACCGCCTTGAACGCCGCCCGGACCGCGATCTCGGTCTTGCCGTAGCCCACGTCGCCACAGATCAGCCGGTCCATCGGGACGGCCAGCTCCATGTCGTGCTTGACCTCCATGATGGCGGCCAGCTGGTCGGGGGTCTCGGTGTACGGGAACGCGTCCTCGAGTTCGCGCTGCCACGGGCTGTCCGGGCCGAACGCGTGGCCCTTGGACGCCTGCCGGGCCGCGTACAGCTGGATCAGCTGGGCCGCGATCTCACGGACCGCCTTGCGCGCCCTGGCCTTGCTCTTCTGCCAGTCGGAGCCGCCCATCTTGTGCAGCGGGGGCGACTCGCCGCCGACGTAGCGGGACAGCTGGTCGAGCTGGTCGGTCGGGACGAACAGCCGGTCGCCGGGCTGGCCGCGCTTGGAGGCGGCGTACTCGATCACCATGTATTCCCGGTCGGCGCCGTTCACCGTGCGCTGCACCAGCTCGACGTACCTCCCGATGCCGTGCTGCTCGTGCACCACGTGGTCACCGGGCCGCAGTTCCAGCGGGTCGATGGTGTTGCGCCGCCGGGACGGCATCTTGCGCATGTCCTTGGTGGACGCGCCGCGGCCGCCGGTGATGTCGTTGCCGGTGATCACCGCGAGCCGCGCGACCTCGTCGACGAAGCCGTGGTTGAGCCCGCCGCAGGTGACCAGGAGCTGGCCGGGCTCGACCGGCTCGGTGATCGCGTCGACCGGTGTCACGCCCAGCCCGGCGTCCCGCAGCAGCTCGGTGGCCCGTTGGGCGGTGCCGTGGCCCTCGAACACCAGCGCGACGGCCCAGTTGTCCGCCACCCAGCGGGACAGGTCGGCGGTCACCCGCGCGGTGTCGCCGTGGTAGAGCGGCACGGGCTGGGCCGCCAGCGAGACGGCATCGCCAAGATCGGGCGACACCTCGACTGCGGGCGTTGCCAGCCACGGCGTCTCGTCCGAATTGTCCGCAGAAGACGAGGATTCCAGTCCGAACGGCGACACCGTCCACCAGGGCAGGCGCAGCGTCGCGGCGTGCGCGCGCACGTCCGCCAGGCTGTGGAAGGCGGCCGCGCCGACGTCCACCGGGGCGTCGCCGCCGACCGCCGCCGCGGCCCAGCTGGCCTGCAGGAACTCGTCCGAGGTGCGGGTCAGGTCGTGGGCCCGGGTGCGGATCCGCTCGGGGTCGCAGAGCAGCACGTGGGTGCCGGCCGGCATGCAGTCGATCAGCAACTCCATGCTGTCGGTGCCCTGCAGCAGCGCCGGGGCGAGCGACTCCATGCCCTCGACCGGGATGCCCTCGGCCAGCTTGTCCAGGATCTCGGCCAGCTCGGGGTGCGCCACGGACAGCTCGAACGCGCGGGTGCGCACCTCGGGGGTGAGCAGCAGCTCCCGGCAGGGCGGCGCCCAGAGCCGCTCGACCGGGTCGATGGTGCGCTGGTCGGCGACCGCGAAGGTGCGGATCTCCTCCACCTCGTCGCCCCAGAACTCGACCCGGGACGGGTGCTCGTCGGTGGGCGGGAAGACGTCCAGGATGCCGCCGCGGACCGCGAACTCGCCGCGCTTGGTGACCAGGTCGACCCGCGCGTACGCCATGTCGGTGAGCCGGCGCGCCACGTCCTCCAGCTCGGCGCCGCCACCCGCGGTCAGCTCGACCGGCTCGAGGTCGCCGAGGCCCTTGAGCTGTGGCTGCAGCATGCTGCGCACCGGCGCCACGACCACCTGGACCGGGTGCTCGCCGGGGTGGGCCAGGCGGCGCAGCACGGCGAGCCGGCGGCCCACGGTGTCGGACCGGGGCGACAACCGCTCGTGCGGCAGCGTCTCCCAGGACGGGTAGACCGCGACCCGGTCCGGGCTGAGCAGGCAGCCCAGCGCGTCCGCGAGGTCGTCGGCCTCGCGGCTGGTCGCGGTGACCGCGAGCACCGGGCGGCCGGCGCCGCCGGACGCGGCCGGACCGGCCACCGCGGCGACCACGAACGGGCGCAGGGCCGGGGGTGCGGTGAGGTCGAGGGCGTCGGAGTCGACGCCGCCCTTGGCCGCGAGGTCGCGGGCGCGCGTGAGGCCACGGTCGCGCAGGGCGGCCGGGATCAGACCGGCAAGTTGCACGGGAGGCTCTCCTGGGAGACAGTGATGCACGTCGAACTGCCCCGAACGCCGGAACGACGGGGGCTGGTGTAGCCCAGCTTAGTCCGGCCCTGTGACAAGAAATCCGCACCGGCGGTATCGGACATCATGTCCGACATAACCGACGCACCCTGCTGAAGACTCCCCGGACGTTGTGCCAAGACCTGGGGAGGTGGGGCATGCGGGTTCTTCTGCTCGTGTCGGCGTTCAACGGATTGAGCCAGCGCGTCTGGTGTGCGCTGCGCGATACCGGCCACGACGTGGGCGTGCTGCTCGCCACCGGATCGCAGGACATGATCGACGGCGTCCGGGCGGCGGCGCCGGAGTTGATCCTGTGTCCGTTCCTGAAGGACCGGGTGCCGGCCGAGGTGTGGCAGCACTGGCGCACGGTGATCATCCACCCGGGCCCGGTCGGCGACCGCGGCCCGTCGTCGCTGGACTGGGCGATCACCGAGGGCGCGCCGCGCTGGGGGGTCACCGCGCTGCAGGCGGTCGAGGAGATGGACGCCGGGCCGATCTGGGCCACCCGGACGTTCGCCCTGCCGGCCGAGCCGGTGCGCAAGTCCGCGCTGTACGGCGGCCCGGTCGCGGACGCCGCCCTGGAGTGCGTGTTCGAGGTGCTGGCCAAGGCCGCCGACCCGGGGTTCCGGCCGGTGCCGGCGGACCGCGTCCCGGCCGAGGTGCCCGGTGCCCGGTTGCGCCCGCTGATGACCCAGGACGACCGCCGGTTCGCCTGGGACGCGCCGACCGGCCACATCGTCCGCCGGATCCGGGCCGCGGACGGCGCGCCGGGGGTACGGACCGAGGTTGGCGGCCTGGCCGTGTTCGCCTACGACGCGCATCCGGCAGCGGTCCGCGGCCGGCCCGGCGCGCTGCTCGGCCGGCGTCAGGGCGCGGTCCTGGTCGGCACCGGCGACGGAAGCGTGTGGCTGGGCCATCTGCGGGCCGCCGACGGTACCGGCATCAAGCTGCCCGCCACCCGGCTGCTCGGCCGGCGACTGCGCGACGTGCCGCAGTGGCCCCTCCCGCCGGGCACCGAGCCGGAGGGCCCGTCCGCCTACCGTCAGGTGCGGTACCGCCGCACCGGCCGGGTCGGCTGGCTGGCGTTCGACTTCTACAACGGCGCGATGGCGACCGGCCACTGCCGGCGGCTGCTGGCCGCGTTCCGGCACGCCGCCGCGCAGGACACCGCGGTACTGGTGCTGCGCGGCGGCACCGAGGCGTTCAGCAACGGCATCCACCTCAACGTGGTCGACGCCGCCGCCGAGCCGGCCGGCGCCGCCTGGGACAACATCAAGGCGATCAACGCGCTCTGCCGGGAGATCATCACCTGTACCCGGCAGGTCGTGGTGGCCGGGTACGCGGGTGGCGCCGGCGCCGGCGGGGCGATGCTCGGACTCGGCGCGGATCTGGTCGCGGCCCGCCGGGACGTCGTGCTGAACCCGTACTACGACATCGGCCTGTACGGATCGGAACTGCACACGTTCACGCTCCCCCGGCGGGTCGGCGCGGACGCCGCCGACCGGCTGATCGACGGCCGGCTGCCGGTCGGCGCGGAGCACGCGGCGTCGCTCGGCCTGGTCGACCGGGTCGGGCCGCGGGATCCCCAGGCGTACGACGAGTGGCTGGCCGCGCTGGCCGACGAGCTGGCGGACCCACGGGCGGCCCGGCTGCGACAGTCCGCCAAGGCGCGCCGGCTGGCCGCCGAGCGGGTGCCGATGGATGCGTACGAGGCCCGCGAACTCGCCGAGATGAGCCTGGACATGTTCGGCGACCGCTCCGGGTTCGCCGCCGCCCGGCGCGCCTTCGTCGGCAAGGCCAGACCGGTCGCGACGCCGGAGCGGCTGGCCCTCGGGCCGGCCCCGGCCGGGCGGGCCGCGCAGATCGCCCGCCGGCGGCACCAGAACGCGGGCGACCGGCGACCGCTCGTCCGTCCGGCGGTGCCGCTCTCGGCCTGATCCCGCACCGACCGGCCGGACCCCCGAGAGCGGACCGGCCGGCGGCCCACCGCCGCGGCCGACGTCGCGGCGGTGCTTCCTGCGCTCCGTCCCGCATCGCAGTGAGAGGACGTCGATGAGTGTCGTGCAGACCCCGATCGAGGGGCCCGGACACCGCACCACCGCACCCGAAGTGCCCGCGCCGCGCCTGCCGCTCGGCCCGGCGGCACTGCGGGCGTTGAACGGCGCCACCATGGCGCTGCCGAACCGGTACAGCTACAGCGCCTACAGCGTGCTGGCCGGCCCGGCGAGCACCGCCGAGGAGGCCGGCGACCGGGTCCGGATGCGCCGGCTGGCCCGCCGCCGCCCGATCGCCACGCTGCTGATCACGTTGTTCGCCTTCGCGTTCGAGACCACGTTCTTCGCCTGGCTGCTGTCCTCGATCGAGGTGCCGGACCGGGCCCTGCACCCGGTCCTCTACACCGCCACCGTGGTGATGATCGGCGCGACCGCGCTGATCGAACTGTTCCGGCTGATGAACGTGGTGACGCTGTGCCTGGCCACGTTCTGGGCCAAGGACCCGACGCCGATCGTGCCGGACCCGGCGCTGCGGGTGGCGTTCCTGACCACGATCGTGCCGGGCAAGGAACCGGTGGAGATGGTGGAACGCACGCTGCACGCGGCGCTGGCCGTGCGGCACTCCGGGCCGTACCACGTGTGGCTGCTCGACGAGGGCGACGACGACGAGGTCAAGGCCATGTGCGAGCGACTCGGGGTACGCCACTTCAGCCGCAAGGGCAACACCGGGTACAACACCGGGGCGGGCGCGTACAAGGCGAAGACCAAGCACGGCAACTACAACTCCTGGATCCACTCCCACGGCGACTCGTACGACGTGTTCGTCTCGGTGGACCCCGACCACGTGCCGCTGCCGAACTTCTGCGAACGACTGCTCGGCTACTTCCGCGACTCCGACGTGGCGTTCGTGGTCGGACCGCAGATCTACGGCAACTACGACAACGTGGTGACCCGCTGGGCCGAGTCGCAGCAGTACCTGTTCCACTCGCTGCTGCAGCGGGCCGGCAACGGCCGCGGGATCGCCATGCTGGTCGGCACGAACAACGCGGTACGCATCGACGCGCTGCGCTCGATCGGCGGCCTGCAGGACTCGATCACCGAGGACATGGCCACCAGCCTGGTGCTGCACAGCACGGACAACCCGGAGACCGGCCGGCGCTGGCGCTCGGTCTACACCCCGGACGTCCTCGCGGTCGGCGAGGGCCCGTCGTCCTGGACCGACTACTTCAGCCAGCAGCACCGCTGGTCCCGCGGCACCGACGAGGTGGTGGTGCGGCAGTTCGGCAGGCTGATCCGGCGGCTCGGCGTGGGCCGGTCCGTCCACTACGGACTGCTGATGTCCTACTACCCGCTGACCGCGCTGGCCTGGATGCTCGGCGCGCTCAACGCCGGCTGCTACCTGCTGCTCGGCGCGAAGGGCGTGCAGGTGCCGCAGGAGGTGTGGCTGATGCTGTACGTGGACGCCGCGCTGTTCCAGATCGGGCTGTACCTGTTCAACCGGCGGCACAACGTCAGCCCGCACGAGGAGGCCGGCTCCTCCGGGCTCACCGGCATGCTGGTCTCCACGCTGTCCACGCCGATCTACGTGGCGTCGTACCTCGGTGCCCTGCTCCGCCGCCAGGCGGGTTTCGTGGTCACCCCCAAGGGCGACTCGTCCAGCCCGGACCGGCTGCTCACCTTCCGCCACAGCCTCGGCTGGGCGGCCTTCTACGCCGCCCTGCTGGTGATCGCCCCGCTCGCCGGCCACGTCGACGGCGCGATGTGGGTGTGGCCGTTCCTCAACCTCGCCATCTGCCTGACCCCGGCCACGATCTGGCTGTTCACGAGAAGGAAAGCCACATGAAGCCTCGCCCCCGCCCCACTCTCGCCCGCCGCCTGGCGAGCGGCCTGGTCGCGCTGGCGGTGCTCGGCATCGTCGGGTTCGTCAACCGGCCCATGGTCGCCGCCGCGAGCGACGCCTATCACGAGTTCGCCATCAACCGGCAGTCCTACAAGGAGAAGTACGGTCACTGGTCCCGGCTGCCGGTGCCGGACGACTTCCGGATCAACGCCATCCACGCGGCGCTGCTGAACACCGGCAAGGTGCTGATCATCGCGGGCAGCGGCAACAACCGGGACGCGTTCGAGGCCGGCACGTTCCGCACCGTGCTGTACGACCCGGCCACCGAGGCGTTCCGCGACGTGCCCACGCCCACCGACGTGTTCTGCGCCGGGCACACCTTCCTGCCCAGCGGCAACCTGCTGATCGCCGGCGGCACCAAGTCGTACGAGGTGCTGGCGAAGGACATCACGCACGCGGCCGGCGTCCTGAAGCTGAAGAACGAGTCACCGCAGGGCGGCCCGCGGGTGATCCGCAAGGGCACCCGGGTGCGGGCCAAGTCCGGTGCCGTGTACCTGACCCGGACCGACGTCACGCTGCCCGCGGCGACCGCGATGAAGCACGGCGACGAGGTGATGGTGCACGCCGGCGAGGTCGAGGTGTGGGTGGACGCGGAGCGGGCCGGCGACGGCTCGATCGTGTCGGCCCCGGCCCAGTACGTGGTCGAGGGGCTGACCGGCGACGACCGGCGCAACATCTACGGGCTGGCCGACAAGATCACCCGGGAGAAGCAGGAGTACGGCGGCGACCGGACGTCGTACGAGTTCGACCCGCGCACCGAGCGGTACGTCCGGACCGGCGACATGGTGCGGCACCGGTGGTATCCGACGCTGGCCGAGCTGCCCAACGGCGACGTGCTGGCGGTCTCCGGCCTGGACCAGTTCGGCCGGATGCTGCCCGGCGACAACGAGCGCTACGTCAAGGACCAGAAGCGCTGGGTGGACGCGCCGGAGCTGAAGCGGGTGTTCCCCACGTACCCGGCGCTGCACCTGATGGCGGACGGCCGGCTCTTCTACTCCGGCTCGAACGCGGGCTACGGCTCGGACACCGTCGGCCGTACCCCGGGCCTGTGGGACGTCAAGAAGAACGCCTTCCGCGAGGTGCCGGGCCTGCGTGACGCGGGCATGACCGAGACCAGTTCGTCGGTCCTGCTGGCGCCGGCCCAGGAGCAGCAGGTGATGATCTTCGGGGGCGGCGCGGTCGGCGAGTCGCCGGTCTCCACCGCCCGCACCGACATCATCGACCTGCGCGCGCCGAAGCCCGGGTACCGGCCCGGGCCGGACCTGCCCCGCCCGGCCCGCTACCTGAGCACCGTGCTGCTGCCCGACGACGGCGTCTTCACCAGCGGCGGATCGTCCGGCTACCGCGGCGGGCCGTACCGCGGGAAGCCGCGCAGCGACCTGTTCAACGCGCAGATCTACCGGCCCGGCAGCAACGCGTTCGAGAAGGCGGCCGAGTCCACGGTGGGCCGCAACTACCACTCCGAGGCGATCCTGCTGCCCGACGGCCGGGTGGTCACGCTCGGCAGCGACCCGCTGTACGACCCGACCGGCCGCAACCCGGGCACGTTCGAGCAGCGCATCGAGGTGTTCAGCCCGCCGTACCTGTTCCAGGGCGACCGGCCGGTGGTCGGCGACGGCCCGCGGGCGGTGCAGCGCGGCACCACGGTCCGGTTCGCCACCCCGGACGCCGGGCGGATCCGCGCCGCCCGGCTGATGCGCCCCAGCGCGGTCACCCATGCCACCGACGTGGACCAGCGGTCCGTGGCGCTGGACATCACTCCGGTGCCGGGCGGGCTGAACCTGTCCGTGCCGGACCGCCGGGGCCTGGTGCCGTCCGGCTGGTACATGCTGTTCCTGGTCGATGACCGCGGCGTGCCGTCGGTGGCGCGCTGGGTCCAGGTGCGCTGACCATGCCGACTCACGCCCAGCCGTCGCGGACCGGCCGGCGGGCCCGGCTGAGCGCGGCCGTGGCGACCGCGGCGATGGTCCTGGGTGCCGGCCTCCTCGTCGCGGGCCACCGGGACGCGCCGGCCGGCACCGCCGGCCCGGGACCGGGCGGGACCGGCACGCCGGACACCGCCGGCGGTGCGGCGGACGCCGGGGCGCTGACCGGGCGCGCGCTCTACGTCGACCCGACCGGCGCGGCCGCGGAACAGGTGCGCGCCTGGGAGGCGGTGGGCCGGACCGCGGACGCGGAGGTCGTCCGGCGGATCGCGGGCCGGCCGGTCGCCACCTGGTTCGCCGACGACGTCTCCGCGACCCGGGCCGGGCGGCTGGCCGCCGACGCCAACCGGGCCGGGCAGGTGCCGGTGCTGACGCTCTACTTCATTCCGGAGCGGGACTGCGCGGGTCAGTCCGCCGGCGGGGCCGCGGACGGGGCGGCGTACCGGGCCTGGGTGCAGTCGATCGCCGCGGCGCTGCGCGACCGGCAGGCCGTGGTGGTGCTGGAACCGGACGCGGTGGCCCAGGCGGTGCAGGGCTGCCTGAGCGGTCCGGCCGCGGTCCTCGAGCGGTACGCGCTGCTCCGGCACGCGGTGACGACGCTGCGGGCGATCCCCGGCGTGGTGGTGTACCTGGACGCCGGCAATCCCAGCTGGATCCGTGAACCGGACCGGATGGCCACGGCACTGCGCCGGGCCGGCGTGGCCCGGGCGCACGGGTTCGCGCTGAACGTGGCGAACTTCGAGACCACCGCGGCCAACGTGGCGTACGGCACCGCGCTGTCCGGGCTGCTCGGCGGCGCGCACTTCGTGGTGGACACCAGCCGCAACGGCAACGGGCCGGCCCAGATCGGGGCCGGCGACCGGCACTGGTGCAATCCACCCGGCCGCCGGCTCGGCGAGGCGCCCACCACCCGGACCGGGCACCGGCTGGTGGACGCGTACCTGTGGATCAAACGACCGGGCGAGTCCGACGGCGCCTGCACCGACGACGCCCCACCCGCGGGGGTGTGGTGGCCGGAGTACGCCCTCGAACTCGCCCGGTGATCCGTCCGCTAGCCCTTGATGCCGTGCAACGGCGGCACGCGCAGCGTGCGCTTCTCCGCCGTACCACCCAGGATGATCTTGCGCAGGGCGGAGTTGTTCTTCGTGTTCAGCTCGGCCAGCTTGTTGTCCGGGTTGGCCAGCACCTCGACGAAGTAGGTGCCGTTCGGCAGGTCGGTGACCTCGAACGACTGACCCGGCAGGTTCTGCGTGTAGGTGTCGCCGCTGCCCACGTCGAGCACCTCACGCACCGCCACGGCGGTGTTCGCGCCGCACGAGCTGTACAGGTCGGTGTTCTCCGGCCGCCACTTGGCGTTCGGCAGGGTGTAGTCGACCGCGTCCGTGTTGACCAGGCAGAACGCCTCCTTGCCGGAGCGCACGGCCTGGGACTTGTCCGCGTTCAGCAGGTTGTACTGCGCGAAGTCGGTGAAGTGCCAGTGGTTGTGGCCCTCCTGCGGGTCCCACTCCATGGTGCCCGCCTCGACCGAACCGACCTCCTTGCCGTTCGCGTCGAAGAAGTACTGGTACGCGTCCATCAGCTCGGTGCCGGTGCGCCGGAAGCCGTCGACCCGCAGCGGGGAATTGCCGCCGTTCCACACCGTGGCGCCGAAGCTGACGTACCACTTGCCGTCGTCTTCCTTCGCCAGTTCGATGCCGTGCGCGGGCAGCGACCGCAGGTCGGGACGCGGGCCCTTCTTGGGCTCGGCGGCGAGCGTCGCCGGCCGCTTCGCCGGCGGGCGGAACTCCGGGTGGTACGCCGAGACCTGCGCGGCCGCGTCACCCTCGGTGCCGTGCTCCACGTGCTCGACGGCCTCCGCCTGGGTGCCGGACGCTGCCAGCATCCGCTGCTGGGCCACCTCCCGGCCCTTGCCGTCCTCGTCCGGCCGGTCCGTGATGGTGAGGTTGACGGTCACGCTCGCGGCGGACTCCGGCACGTCCAGCAGCTCCCGGTACGCCGGGGTCAGCTTCACCGTGGCCTTGTACTGACCCGGTGCGATGTCGAAGTCGACGTCGCCGCGCTTGTCGAACCGCGGCGTGGTGCGCACCTCGGCGTTCCAGCCGGCCTGGATGCCCCAGACCGCGCCGAGCAGGAACGGGTTGCCGCCGGCACAGCCCGACGGGAACGGGTTGTCGGCCGGTGCGTCCCGGCGGGTCCGGGCCGAGTCCCACGCGTTCGGGCAGAACGAGGTGCTGAACTGCTTGACCGTGGCACCGGCCGCATCGGCGATGGTGACCTCGGTGAAGTCGGTCAGGCCCTCGAAGTCCTTGATCAGGCCCTCCGGCAGCGCCACCGCCTGCCGCTCGCCGTTCTCCCCGGTCACGAACCGCTCCGCCTTGATCGCCTCGGCGTACGACGAGCGCTTCGCCCAGATCTCCAGCGGCTGGTCTCCGGCGATGGCGTGCACACCGAGGTCGAGGGACACGAAGGCCTGACCGTTGTCCCGGACGTACCGGGTCCCGACGGCGTTCGCGGACGCCGCCACCAGGGCGACCGCCGGTCGCTCGTCGGCGGCGTTCGCCACTCCGTAACCGGCTCCGGCAAGCGCCACCGCGGTAGCCACCGCGCCGCCCACCAAGATTCGGGTTCTTCTCGTAGACATACGTTCCTCTCGATCGGTGCGTCGGCACACTAAATCGGGCGGCCTGTGAGGTCCGTGTGAACCGGTATGAGACTTGCCTCAAATCACGCAGGCCGGGAACGCTGCCGATACGATCTGCGGAAGTCGGGACAGCGCTGTCCTCCGCACGTACGCAGAAGGAGCGACCGGTGACCGACGCGAACGGCCACGCTGAGCCAATCCGCAGCGGAAAACCCCAGATTGGAAGCCCCACGGAGCCACCCCGCAGCGGAAAATCGACCGAGGGGCACCTCGACCCGGACGGCCCCGACGCCGCGCTGCGAGCCGACATCCGCCGGATCGGCACCCTGCTGGGCCAGACCCTGGCCCGGCAGGAGGGCCGGCCGCTGCTCGACCTGGTCGAGGAGGTACGCGCCCTGGTCCGCCAGGACGCGCAGGCCGCCGCGGACCGGCTCGCCGCCATGGACGTCACCACCGGCACCAAGCTGGCCCGGGCCTTCTCCACCTACTTCCACCTGGCGAACATCACCGAGCAGGTGCACCGCGCCCGGGACCTGCAGCGGCGCCGCGCCCGCGACGGCGGCTGGCTGGACCAGGCCGCGAAGCGGATCGCCGAGCAGGGGGTCCCGGCCGACGAGATCGCCGCCGCGGCCCGCCGGCTCGCGGTGCGCCCGGTGTTCACCGCACACCCCACCGAGGCCGCCCGCCGCTCCATCCTGTCCAAGCTGCGGCAGCTCGCCGACACACTGGACGCCGAGGCCGCCGCCGCGGTGCTCTACGGCGCCACCGACACCACCGGCTCCACCCGCCGTTTCGCCGAGCTGATCGACCTGCTCTGGCAGACCGACGAGCTGCGCCTGGACCGGCCGGACCCGACCGATGAGGCCCGCAACGCGGTCTACTACCTCAAGGACCTGTACGCCGACGCCGCGCCGCAGGTCCTCGACGACCTCGCCGAGACGCTGCGCCAGCTGGGCGTGGAGACCGCCCCGACGGCCCGCCCGCTGACCTTCGGGTCGTGGATCGGCGGCGACCGCGACGGCAACCCGTTCGTCACGCCCGCGGTCACCCGGGACGTGCTGATGATCCAGCACGAGCACGGCATCCAGGCGTCCGAGAAGGCGATGGACGCGCTGATCGACGAGCTGTCGGTGTCCAAGCGGCTGCGTGGCGTGTCTCTCGACCTGGCCGCCAGCCTGGCCAAGGACCTGGACAGCCTGCCCGAGGTGGCGCCCCGGTTCCGGCGGACCAACGCCGAGGAGCCGTACCGCCTGAAGGTACGGGCGATCAAGGCGAAGCTGGCCAACACCCGCACCCGGCTGCGGCAGGGCACCCCGCACGTGGCCGGCCGGGACTACCTCGGCACCGACCAGCTGATCGCCGACCTGGAACTGATCCGTGCCTCGCTGGCCCGCAACTCCGGCCAGCTCACCGCGGTCGGCGTGGTGGCCTCGGCGATCCGTACCGTGTCCGCGTTCGGCCTGCAGCTCGCCACCCTGGACGTCCGCGAGCACGCCGAGAAGCACCACGAGGTGCTCGCCCAGCTGTACACCCGGGTCGGCGAGGTGGACGACTACACCGCCCTGGACCGGGCCGACCGCACCAAGCTGCTCGCCGCCGAACTGACCGGCCGGCGCCCGCTGTCCGCGCTCGACACGCCGCTCACCGACTCGGCCCGCAAGACCTTCGACGTGTTCCACACCATCCGCGACGCCCAGGACCGGTTCGGTGCGGACGTCGTCGAGTCGTACATCATCTCGATGACCCTGGGCGTCGACGACGTCCTCGCGGCCGCCGTCCTGGCCCGCGAGGCCGGGCTGATCGACATCCACACCGGGCGCGCCCGGGTCGGCATCGTGCCGCTGCTGGAGACCCCGGCCGAGCTGGACGCCGGCGGTGAGCTGCTGGACGAGATGCTGTCGCTGCCGGCGTACCGGGAGATCGTCCGGGCCCGCGGCGACCTGCAGGAGGTCATGCTCGGCTACTCCGACTCCAACAAGGAAGCCGGCATCACCACCAGCCAGTGGTCCATCCACAAGGCACAGCGCGCGCTGCGCGACGTGGCCGCCCGGCACGGGGTACGCCTGCGCCTGTTCCACGGCCGCGGCGGCACCGTCGGCCGCGGCGGCGGCCCCACCCACGAGGCGATCCTGGCCCAGCCGTACGGCACGCTGGACGGCGCGATCAAGGTGACCGAACAGGGCGAGGTCATCTCCGACAAGTACACGATCCCGGCGCTGGCCCGGGAGAACCTGGAACTCACCGTGGCCGCGGTGCTGCAGGCGACGCTGCTGCACAAGACACCGGCCGTGGACCTGACCTCGCTGGCCCGCTGGGACTCCACCATGGACACCGCGTCCGCGGCGGCGTTCGCGGCGTACCGCCGGCTGGTCGAGGACCCGGATCTGCCCGCGTACTTCTGGGCGGCCACCCCGACCGAGCTGCTGGGCGCCCTGAACATCGGCTCCCGGCCGGCGAAGCGGCCGAACGCGGACGCCGGCCTGGGCGGGCTGCGGGCCATCCCGTGGGTCTTCGGCTGGACCCAGACCCGGCAGATCGTGCCCGGCTGGTTCGGCGTCGGCAGCGGCCTGGCCGCGGCCCGCGAGGCCGGGCTCGGCGACGCGCTGCAGGAGATGAACGAGAACTGGCAGTTCTTCCGGACGTTCCTGTCCAACGTCGAGATGATGCTGGCCAAGACGGATCTGAGCATCGCCCGGCGCTACGTCGAGACCCTGGTGCCGGAACACCTGCGGCCGATCTTCGAGCGGATCGAGCAGGAGTACGAACTGACGGTCCGCGAGGTCCTCGCCATCACCGGCGGATCCGGCCTGCTGTCCGGGCAGCCCGAGTTGAACCGGACGCTGGGCGTACGCGACACCTACCTGGAACCGTTGCACCACCTGCAGGTCGCGCTGCTGCGGCAGTACCGGGACCTGGGCGACGGCGACCGGCAGCTGCCGACGGCGCCGGGGTCGAGGCGGCCGCCGTCGGACTCCACGGCGCTGGAGCGGGCGCTGCTCACCACGGTGAACGGCATCGCCGCCGGCATGCGCAACACCGGCTGACCCCGCGGCGGGTGTGTGGAGACGCACGTGCTCCACACACCCCGGGCGGGCACTTCCGCGTTGAAGCGCGCCGCACGCCCAAGGCACGTGTGCATTCGCTCACCGCAACGTCACACGATCCTCAGTACGCCAGGCGCTCTTCAGTACGCCAGGCGCGCTCACCACAACTCCACACGCGCTCTCCGGACGCCGGACTTGTGTGGAACCCGGGCAACCAGCTCACCACGACTCCACACACCCCCGGAGGGCGCCGGCAGCGTGGGGAGCACGGGCCCTCACCGCACCACATCTCCACACGCACCGCAGGGACGCCAGCCGCGTGGGGAACTCGGGCAACCAGCTCACCACGACTCCACACGCCCCAACGGCCGCTTCCAGACCGTGCGGATTTGCGGCACCCATCGCACCCCAACTCCACACCCCGACCGCGGCTCGCAGACCGTGTGGACTTGCGGCACCCACCGCGCTATTCAGTCACATGACGACCACAACTCCACAAGATCGGCGCTCAACGAGGCGGCCGGCAGATCACGGGTTGAAGTAGGGGTCCTCGGTCAGCCGGCGGAACGCGCGGAACGCCGCCCGGTCGCCGGTGAGCTGGAACTGCTGCTTCGGCCCGTTACCCTCCGGATCGGACTCGAAGTAGACGACCGCCTTGATCTGGCGGTTCGCCTTGAACGTCCGCTCGGCGTCCCGCAGCCAGGCGGCCCGCCCGTCCGATCCCCACGCCTTCGCCACCCCGAACTCCCCGATGATGATCGGTTTGGGGCGTTCGGCCGCCCAGCGCAGGAACGGCTCCATCAACGTGCCGATCGGCTGGAACACGTTGCCGGCGTAGACGTCGACGCAGGTCCAGTCGACCTGGTCGTCGCCCGGATAGAAGTCCGGCGCGTCGCCCCGGATGAAGCCCTCCGCGGTGGGACACCACACCCACGACACGTTGGTGGCGCGTTCCGCCGCGAAGATGGCCCGGACGTGCTTCCAGGCGGCGATGTAGTCGGCGCCGGACCACATGGTTGCGCGCAGGTTGGGCCGGTCCATCTCCCAGCGCATCCGCAGCAGCACCGGCTCCCGGACCTTCCGGATGGCGCGGGCCTGCTGGCGGATGAGCCGGTCGTGCTCGCCGGTGGTGATCGACCGGTTGTCGCCGGTGGCCCAGCTGATCATCAGGTTCGCGTCCTGGTCGAGGAACTCCCGGTCGCTCTCGGTGCCGACCATCTGGTCGAAGCGGCGGTACGTGTTGACGATGTCGAGCCGCCGGCCCAGGTCCTGTTCCAGCGTGTCGACGGCTTCCAGGCGCCCGGCGTGGGTGAGCTCCGCCGGCTTGATCCACGCGCCCAGGTAGGCGCCCTCGGCCGGCGGTGCGAACGGGCCGGCGTCGAACGGGCCGGACTGGACCGCGATGCCGACCGGCGCACGGGTCAGGTCGGGCGACGGGGTGGGCTCCGGCTCCGGCTTGTCCGGCCCGGTGCAGCCGGCCAGCACCAGCACCGCGATCAACGACACCGACGCCCACGGGGGGAGAGCGCGCACGGTCATCTACCCCCGGGTACGGCGGGCCGTGTAGAGGACGTTGACCGCGTACGAGTCCGCACCCGGCAACCGCCGCGCCGCCGCGTCCGCCGCCCGGGCCAGCGGGTTGCCGTGCAGCGACGGCGTCAGCATGGAGAAGCCGCGCCGCTCGGTCACCTCGAACCCGTGCCGGCCCAGCAACTCCGCCACCTGCTCGTGGGACAGCTCGGCGAACCAGCGTTCCCCGGCGTGCCGGCGGGCCCGCAGGTGCCGCACCGAGCTGGCGTTGCCGTGGTTCTCCACCACCAGCACGCCGGCATCGGCGGTCGGCAGCGCCTTGGCGGCGAACGCCAGCGCCCGGTCCCGGACCGTGTCGTCGACGTTGAGCAGCAGCCGGAACATGGTGACCACGACGGGCCGGCCGGCGTCCACCGGGTCCGGCACCGGGCCGTCCACCGCGACCTGGTGCCAGGCGGCCTGCGAACCCACCTCGGCGGCCTTCGCCATCATCTCGGCCGAGGTGTCGTACCCGTGCGCCTCGCGGACCAGCCCGTGCAGCGTCCGGATGGCCCGCCCGGTCCCGCAGGCGAAGTCGTGGTGCACCGGCCGGCGGTCGCCGAACTCACCTGCGACCAGGGCCCGCAGGTACTCCTGCTGCCGTTCGTTGATCCGGGTGGCGTAGCTGTCCGGCGCGTACGTGACGTGCTCGTACTTGTCGACCGCCCCGGCGTCCTGGAACACCTTGGTGTAGTCGGTCATGCTGTCCTCCTCTTTCGGGTGAAGGCGTCCAGCGCGAGGGGGCCGCGGCACAGCCACGCCCCCGCGCAGAAGGTGAGCGTGGCGAGGCCGAGCGCCACGGACAGGGCCGCGGCGGACGTGCCGGCCACCGCGGTGACCGCTCGCGGCAGGACGCCGAAGCAGCACACCGACAGCAGCGCCGCGGTCAGCGTGCCGGCGCCGAACGGGTGCAGGCGCGCCGCCCGGCCGACCTGGATCAGCGGCAGCAGGTTGTTCACGACCAGCGCGCCGGCCAGGCCGGTGGCGGCACCCAGCGCGCCGTGCCGCGGGATCAGCACCACGTCCAGGGTGACCGCGACGGCGAGCGCGACCAGCACGTTGACCAGGTTCCACGAGGTGCGGCCGGCCATCGCCAGCACCATGTCGACCATGCCGCAGCCGGTGGCGAACAGCATCGCGGCGGCGAGCACCACGACGACCGGCACGCCGGTGACGTACCCGGCGCCGAACAGGCTCAGGTAGACCGGGGCGAACAGCACCACGAGCAGCAGCAGCGGCCAGGTGACCAGCACCAGCCAGCCGGTCGCGGTCTGGTAGAGGTGGTTCGCGGCGCGCCGGTCGCCGACCGCCAGCGCCTCGGCGAGCCGCGGCTGCACCGACTGGGACACGCCCTGGTTGGCGAACTGCACGAGCACGACGAACCGGCCGGCGACCGCGTAGACCGCGGCCGGTGCCAGCCCGCCGAGCACGGCCACCAGGAGGACGTCGACGCGCTGCAACGCGAGCTGGGCGACGCTGGCCACGGCCCGCGGCCCGGTGAACCGCCAGAAGTCGCGGCGCAGCCCGGCGCGTTCCCGCCGGCGGGTGCGCACGGCGTCCGGCCGGCCCGCGCGGTACGTCCGCCGCAGCGCGTACGCCGCGAGCACGGTGACCGGCAGGTACGGCGCCGCCCACGCCAGCGCGAACCAGGGCAGCGAGGCGGCCGTCCACAGCGTCCCGACGCCGACCGCACCCACCAGCAGCAACTGCAGCGCGCTGCGGAGAATCCGGTCGTACACCACGGTCGGGCGCATGGCCCGGTAGCCGCGGGTGGCGGTGAGCAGCGCGTCGGTCAGCGCCTGCAGCGGCAGGAACACCGCCAGCATCCGCAGCCCGGCGGTGTGCCCGGCCACCACGTGCGGCGAGTCCGCGGCGGTGAGCCGGGCGATCGCCGGGGCACCCACCCACATCGCCACCGCCAGCACCGCGGCCAGCACCGCGACCGGCACCAGGCCGGTACGCAGGCACGTGCCGAGCAGGTGTTCGCGGCCGGTGGCGCGGAGCCGGGCCGGCCAGTACACCAGCGACGTCTGAGTGCCGAGCTTGGCGACGCCGCCGATCAGCACGAACGCCGCGGTGGCCGCGAAGAACGCGCCGGCCTCCTCGGGCCCGAGTACCCGGGCGACCACCCAGGTCACCACCACGCCGGTGGCACCGGCCAGGGCCGACCCGGCCATTCCGGCCAGGCCGCCCCGGGCCACCCCGCGGGTGCCGGTTCCGGTGCCCGGCGCGGTGGTTGCGGTCACGCGGTACGCCAGGCCGGCGGCTGCCCGAGCCACATCGCGAGCGCCTCGTCGTGCGGGGCGTAGTGCGCGGTGAGTTCGCGGCGGATGCCCGGGTCCATGTCGGCCGGGCGGGGCCGGGCGTTGTGCCGCTCGAACGGCGGCTTCGCCAGGTCGGTGGGCAGGCCGAGGAACTCGAGCACCTCGTCGTACACCGGTTCGGGGTCGGCGAAGAACCGCTCGCTCTCCACCACGTGGATGCGTTCCCGGCCGACGTGCTGGGCCATCACGCTGAGGTAGCGGGCGTACTCGCCGCGGGCCCGGTAGGCGTGGTGCTGGTGGCCGAAGCTGTAGTACGCCGGGTCCTGGGCGAGCCGTTCCTCCTGCCGGTGCAGCCGGGCCCGTTCCAGCGCCAGCGCGTTGCCGAAGTCCCGTTCCTGCTCGAAGCCGCGGGCCACCTCGTGCGCGTGCTGCGAGTACGCCCGCTCGACCGGGTCGCGGACCAGCACCACCAGCTTCGCGCCGGGCAGATCCTGGGCGATCCGGGCGGCCGCCTGCGGGTGGTACATGTAGTACGGGCTGGACTCGAACGTCTGCGCCGGTACGCCGTACCGCTGCTTGATCTTGTCTCCGCTGCGCTGCAGCGGGAAGTGCCCGCGGTACCACGACATGCCGTGCCGGTACGACGTGTCGAAGTAGTGCACGCCCTTGTGCAGCACCGCCTTCAGCACCACCGGGTGCGCGGCCAGCGCCCGGTAGAGCGAGGTGGTGCCGCAGCGCTGCCCGCCGCAGATCAGGAACGACGGGATCATCCGCGCGGGTGCGGTGATCCGGCCGTACGACCGGGAACCGAGGTGCACCACCCGCTTGACCGGGGTGGGCACGTTGCGAACGTCCACTGCTACAGCTCCTCAACCCTGCGGATCAGCACCGGCAGCAGCCAGGTGCCGAGTACGCCGAGACGGGCCCCCGCCTCGGCCTGACGGTCGGTCAGGTACCGCGCCGCCAGGTCCACCAGGTAGAGCAGCGCGGTGAGTTCCCGGGCGCCGGCGTCGACCCCGAACGGCGCGAGCAGCTCGCCGGCCTTCCGGACGGTGGACTCCACGGCGCCCGCGGCGTCGCCGGTCGACTGGATCCGCCGCTGCAGGTCGTGGTGCACGGCGTCGAAGCCGACCGGCACCCCGGTGGCGAACCGTTCCCAGTCCCAGACCAGCAGCGCGTCGGCCAGGTTGGCCATGTTCCAGGGCGCCCAGTCGCCGTGCCAGGCGCCGTACCGCAGCGTGGTCCGCCCGGCGTGGGTGGCCAGCAGTTCCGCGGCGGACAGCAGTTGCGCGCCTTCCGGCCGGTCCTGCACCGCGGCGAGCCGGCCGCGCAGCTCGTGCCAGTACGTGCTGCCGGCGAGCGTGCCGGTGGAGTACCCGCAGCAGCCGGCGATGTCCAGCATCGCGGCGGTGAGCCGACGCGGGGCCAGCGGCGCCCGGGGCAGCCAGACCGGCAGCGCCGACTGGACCAGGATCTGCGAGCCGCGCCACTGCCCGCCGTGCAGCACGGTCGGCACGGTCAGCTTGGTCAGGCCCGACTTGCCGAGCGCCACCAGCGCGTTCGTCTCCGCCTTGACCAGCCGCTGGGTGAGCGGCCCGGTGCCCATCTTGCCGAACCCGAACGTCTCGCCGTCCGGGCTGATCAGCTGCAGCACCGGCTTGCGGTTGGCCCGGGCCGGCCCGATGTGCACGCTCACCGCCAGGTCCCGGCCGAGCGCGGTGCGCAGGTAGCCGTCGATGCTCTCGCCGATCGGACCGGTGACCCGGATCCGGTCGCGCAGCAGCACGCTGGACGCGCCGGTGCGCAGCGCGGCCACCACGGCGTCCCGCTTGAGCCGGGCGGCCCGGGACTGCGGCTCGGCGTAGCGGCGTACCGCGGCGGCGGCGACCTTGCGCGACCCGGACGGCACCAGCAGCCGCGGCCGGCGGGCGTCCGGCACCACCAGGTATTCGGCGATCCGCTCCCCCGGGCTGCCGTCCACCGCGCACGGCGCCGGGTAGAGCAGTTCCAGTACCTCGGCCAGGTACTGGGTCCGCAGGGCGGCGTCGCCGACGGTGAGCGCCGCGGGCGCGGTCCTCACTGGACTCATGCTTCTGCTTCCCCCTCCAGTTGGTTGCGCCAGAGCAGCGCGTAGGCCAGGACCATGAAGGCCAGAGGGGTGGCCAGCGAGTTGTACCAGAGCATCGCGGAGAACGAGGTGAGCAGGGCGGCGCTGCCCGCGATGCCGATCGCGCTGCGGTCGCGGCGGAACCGCCACAGGCCGTACGCGAAGAAGCCGAGGTAACCGACGGTGCCGACGGCGCCGTGCGCGTAGATGAGCTGCCACAGCTGGCCGTTGCCGCCGACCGTGAAGTTGCCGCAGCGCTCGCAGTTCGCGCTCTCGCCGACGGTGATCGAGTTGCGGCCGCCGATCGTGGTCCGGGTGGAGCCGTACCCGATCACCGGGGACGCGGCCGCGCCGTCCAGGGCCCGTTCGACCAGGAACGAGCGCACGCCGTTGGACTTGCCGTTGTCGAGCCGGGCGTCGACCACGTCGCCGAGCGGGCTGGCGGTCAGCGCGAGCACCAGTCCGGCGGTGGCGGCACCGAGCAGGACCAGGATCCAGATCTTGCCGAGCAGGACGTAGCGCAGCGCGACGTACGCCACCAGCACGCCGACGCCGATCCACAGGCCGCGGTTCAGCGACACCACCGCGGGCACCACCGAGACGGCGAGGCACAGCACGGCGAACACCCGGGCGCTCAGCTTCCGCGAGGTCCAGGCCGCCACCACCAGCCAGCCGGCCAGCAGGCAGAAGTTGTTGCCCCAGGTGTTGGTGTAGCCCCACGGCGCGGCCGGGCGGGGTTTGTCACCGCCGACGATGTCCATGATCTGGGCGGCGTAGGGGTGCACCAGGGACTGCACGAAACCCTTGTTGCGTACGCCGTCCGGCAGCAGCCACTCGACCGGCGAGGTGAACTCGAACCGCCCGGCGACCATGCCCAGCAGCCCGCCGGCCACGGTGATCACGAAGAGCCAGCCGAGCAGCTTCACCAGCCGCCGCCGGGGCAGTTCCGCCTCGGTCAGGTTGCCGGCGTAGAGCAGCAGCACGGTCAGCGCCAGGTACATGACGAGCCGGTAGACCACCGCGAGCAGGCGGTCGGTGGCGTGCTCGGCGACCGTACCCGCCGGGTCCGCGCCGAGCGCCGCGATGCTGATCACCACGGCCGCCAGGAACAGCGCCCACCAGCCGAAGCCGGGCGGCAGCCGCAGCGCGCGGCCGGCCGCCCGACGGCGGACCAGCAGCACCAGCATGGGCGCGGCCAGGATCGGGAAGATGAGGACACCCAGGCCGAGCGCCCACCACAGCGGGTAGAGGGCGAGCAGGCTCGCCACCGGCCAGGCCGGGAGCGCTACCGGTCTGGCGGGCGCCTCGGCATGGGCGGGACCGGCGGTACGGCCGATCGCCGCTCCGCCGGAGGCGAGCAGGGTCACCGCTCGTCGCTCTTGCCGTCGACGCTTTCGGTGTGGGTCGCCGGGCTCAGTTCGATCACCGCGGTGGCGTCGTCACCGTCGCCCTGCCGGGGCCGGACCGGGGACGGGAGGGGCCGGGCGCCCGGCTTGCCGGGCAGCCGTAACGGCTGGGTGCGGTCCGCGTCCAGGATCGCGGTCTCGTCCGGTGCCGGACCGCCTCCGCCGCCCGGGGACGACGACGGTGGCGGCGGGAGCGACACCACCGGCCCGTTCGCCTCGTCGGTACGCAGGCCGGACAGCCGCGGCAGCACCACCGCGCCGAGCAGCGGGGTGCCCACCCGGCGCAGCTGCTCGGCCGCGTCCAGCAGAGCGGGGCGGCGGGCCCGGCGCAGTTCGACCGCGAGGATCGCCGCGTCGGCGAGGCTGGCCAGACTCTGCGCGTCCGCGCTGCTGCTGGTCGACGGCGCCTCGATGACGATGTATCCGGACTGCCGGCGCAGCGCCTCCAGGGTGTCCCGGAGCCGCTGCGACTGCATCAGCCCGGCCGCGGTGGCCGCGCCGCCGGTGGTGATCACCCGGAGCGAGGGGATGCGCGGCGTGCGCTGCAGGACCTTGGCCAGCCCGGTCCGCCCGGCAAGCAGGTCGGACAGGCCGGGCATGGCGGAGACGCCGAGCATCCGGGCCAGCGGCGCCGCGTCCACCACGCTGTCCGGCAGGTGCGCGCCGATCAGCACCACGTCGCTGCCGGTCCGGGCCAGCGCGGTGGCCAGGTTCGCGGCGACCAGGGTGGACGCCGAACCGCGGCTGGCGCCGGTCACCACGATGATCTGGTCGCCCTTGGCCAGGCTGGCGAGCACCTCGTTGCGGAGCCGGTTGAACACCCGGCCGCCCGGGCCGTACGGCTGCAGCACGTCGTCGAAGTGCGGCGTGGTCCGCTCGTCGAGCGCGGCGAGCACCGGGATGCGGGCCCGCTCCCGGACGTCCGCGGCGGTGCGCAGCCGGCGGTCCAGCCGCTCCCGGGCGTACGCCAGCAGCAGCCCGAACAACAGGCCCAGCATCGCCCCGGTGGCCAGGTTGAGCGGCGCGTTCGGGCTGGTGGGCGCGTCCGGGACGCGGGCGTCGCTGATGATGCTGCCGGCCGCGATGGTGGTCGTGGTGAGCTCGTTGAGCCGCCCGGTCAGGTTGTTCAGCTGGTTCTGCGAGTTGCTCCGCAGGCTCTCCAGGTTGCTGCGCTCGGAGCTGCCCGGCTGGGTCCGGGCGAGCCGGGCGTTGATCCCAGTCAGATTCGTGGTGAGCTGCCTGACCTTGAGGCTCAGCGACTTGATCTGCGCGTCCAGACCGGACCGTGCGGTCTCCTCGCGGTTACGCAGGTACGCCTCGGCGAACGCGTGCGAGCCGCGCTGGGCACCGTCCGGCGTGTCGGCCTGGTAAGTGATCATCAGGACCGTGGTGTTCGCCGGCACCTCGACCGAGACGTTGCGGGCCAGTTCGGTCGGCGGCTCGGTGGACCGGAGCAGCGCGGCGGCCTTGGCGGCGACCGCACCGGAGCCCACCAGCTGGGCCTCGGTGTCCAGGTTGATCGCGCCCTTGGTGCGTCCGCCGGACTGGTTGTTGTCCTGGTCCACGGCCTGGACCAGCACCGACGCCGACGACTCGTAGACCTTCGGCACCGCACTGGTGACGACGGCGCCGAGCCCGAGGCCGAGGCCGGTGGCCGCGAGCACGACCCACCAGTGCCGGCGCAACATGCCGACGTAGTGCGAGAGGTCGGCGGACACCGGGCGAGTCGCATCCATCGGTTCGGCGGCCCTTTCGCGTGAGGAGTGAGTTGAGGCATTCGAGCGTTTCGCCCCCAGGGGTAAACGGCCTGGATGCCGGTACGTAACTCCTCCACACGGTCTTTCCCCGGTGCTCAGGTCAACTTGGGCTCGACCCAGCCGTTCTCCACCAGGTACGCCAGCACCACGTCGATGGCGTCCGGCACCGACATGGACGTGGTGTCCAGCACCAGTTCCGCGTCCGTGGGCACCTCGTACGGGTCGTCGATCCCGGTCATGCCGCGCAGCTGCCCGGCCCGCGCACGGGCGTACAGGCCCTTGCGGTCGCGCTGCTCGCACACCTCCAGCGGGGTGGCCACGTGCACCAGCACGAAGCCGGCGCCGGCCTCGACGGCCAGCCGGCGCACCTCGGCCCGGGCGTGCGCGTACGGCGCGATCGGGCAGGCTACGGCCATCCCGTGGTGCCGGGCCACCTCGGCGGCCACCCAGCCGATCCGGCGCACGTTGCGGTCCCGGTCGGCCTTGCTGAAGCCGAGCCCGGCGGAGAGTTCGCGGCGCACCACGTCGCCGTCGAGCAGCGTGATGGTGCGCTCGCCGGTCTCCCGCAGAGTGTCCGCGAGTCCCCGGGCGACGGTCGACTTGCCGGAGCCGGAGAAGCCGGTGAAGAACACCACCAGGCCGCGGTACCGGCGCGGCGGCCGGACCCGGGCGAGTTCCTTGGCGACGGCCGGCGGGGTGTGCCACTCGGGCAGCGGGAAGCCGCGGTCCAGCAGATCGTCGATCTCGGCGGGGGCCATCGGCAGGCGCCGGTTGCGCGGCGGGATGTCCTCGCGCCAGCGCCACTGCCCGTCCCGGTTGTCGTAGGCCAGCTCGCGCGGCACCAGCACCCGCAGCCCGCCGCCGGAGAGCATGTCGCCGGTGGACAGCACGTGCGTGACGCCGTACGCCAGGGCCACCCGGGCGCGCAGCAACGCGTCGCGCATCTCGTCGCCGCGCGGCATCAGCGGCACCGCCACGATGGTGGCCGGGGGCATCCGGTCGCGGGCCGCGAAGACGGACCGGACCAGCGCCTCGGGCGGCAGGCCGTCCGGGCCGGGCCCGGTCACCGGGATGAAGATGAGCAGGTGCGCGGCGAGCGTACGGGCGGCGTGCGCGATCTGCGCCAGCTGCGGGCGGTGCAGCGGACGGTCGGCGATCACGCCGAGCACCCGGCCCGGCGGCAGCAGCGCCTTGACCTCTTCGGGCGTGCGCCGCAGCCGCTGGAACGGCCCGTGCCCGCCGTCGCCCATCCGGCGCACCGGCCCGCCGATGCCGTAGAGACCGTCGCTGGTCGGCCAGGTGTCGGTGACCTCGATGGACGCGACCGGGGCGCCCTCCGGGTCGGTCAGGATCACGGTCCGCTTCAGCGGGTCGTCGAGCACCAGCCGGGCGGCCATCTCGGCGGGAATCTCGCAGGTGACCGCGACCGGCCAGGGCGTGCCGTCGTGCAGGCGGCCGCGGCGGCGGAGCGCGAGCAGGTCGGCCCGGCCGAGGAAACCGGTCAGCGGGGCGTACGCGCCGGAGAGCAGCAGTTCGAGGTCCGCCAGCTCGTGCGGGCGTGGCGTGTACGACGGCGCGTCACGCAGCACGTCCTCGGGCAGCATCGAACCGTTCACCGTGTAATCCCCCTGCAGCCGACTGGAGGACAGTTTGACAGTCTGCTCGGCCAATGGTCGAGACGGGCTCCGGTCGGGGTTGCCGGTCAGCGAGAGGGCGAGCGGGCCGGCGGCGACACGCGCCGCAGCGACGCCGGTGGCGAGGGCGTGGGCCCCCGGGAGCCGGACCGGGAGCCGAGGTCCCACTGCATGGTGGCCGCGGATATCCGCGCCAACGCCTCCCGCTTCCACGAGTTCTCGAGGGTCTTGGTCAGCCCGGCGTCCGCCGCCACCCGGACGTTCTCCGACGGTTGCGCGACCGACCAGCTGTCCCGGGCCCACTGCTCCGGGGTGACCACCCGCATCGGCGCGCCGTTGTTCGGATTCTGGCCGGCCACACCGCGCAGCTGACGGTAGGCGTCGTAGAACGCGTGCGCGGCGAGTTCGCCGGTGAGCGAGATGCGCCACGCGCTGGCCGGGTTCGCCTTCTCCGCGAGCCGGGAGCCGGGCTGGATGCCGGTCGGCAGGAACCGGCCCTGCGCCACGTCCTCGGGTCGCACGACGGCCTTGCCCTCGACCATGTCCTGCTGGGCCAGGGCGAAGTACCGGTCGATCATGTTCTTCGCGGCGAGCCCCATGACCTGCTGACCCGGGCCGCCGGGCCGGACCTGGAAGGCCCAGATGTCGATCTTCGGCATCGGGATCAGGGCGTCGTCGTTGTCCAGGTCGTAGGGATTGCCGCCCTGGTCCATAGCGGAGTAGAGGACGGCGTCCTCGCGAGCGTCGATCATGGGGAACGTGAGGTCACCGCCCCGCAGGCCGTCCGCGCCCGGCGACGGCCGCACCGACAGGTCGGTGATGACGTCCCCGGTGCGGGCGCCGACCAGGAAGACGGCCATGTCCTTGACCGACACCTCGCCGTGCGCCCGCATCTCGTACGTCCAGATGTCGCGCAACGTCTGCCCGGTGTAGCCGGAATCCCGCGGCAGCACCCGGGCCAGATCGTCGGCCGCGGCCATCAGGTCGCGCACCGCGAAGCCGGCCTGGTTCGCCATGGCGGAGACACCCGGCATCCGCGGGCCGTCGGCCGGATGGATCCACAGCTCGCGGGGACGGCCGGGCGACGCCGCGGCCATCTCGCGCAGACGTTCCGCGGTGTAGGCCGGCAGGTCGCCGCCGATCCAGACCGTTGCCGTCGTCATGGTCTCCCCCACCCTCCGGCGACGCGCCGGTCGACCCTACGACGCAGCGGAACGGCCTCCGGTTCATGGTCGGGGTAGTCGACAAAACGTACTTTAGGTTTAATACTTCGCAATTGTGACACGATCTGCGCGACGCTCCCCGCTGCTGCACGCCGCGACCGTGACCACGGCGTTCGTGCTGTCCCTGGTGACCACGCTCGCCTGGGCCTGGACCGGCGGCGTGGACCAGCTCGGCCTGACCGTCGGCTCCGGCGATCCCACCGTGCAGGGACCGGCGCTACCCGGACCGGAGCCGGTCGGCACCCGACCCGAACCCGGCGTACCCCTGCGGCCGCAACGACCGCACCCCGTCGCCCCGGCCGCGCCCGGCCGCACCGCCGCACCCGCCACACCGGCCGCGCCGGCGGCGGCGTCCACCACCGCCACGGTCACCGCCCGCGGCGGGCCGCGCCCGTCCACCGCGCCCACCGGCGGCCCCTGCCGCACCGGCGTGAAGCTCGTGCCCACCTGCGGCATCCTGTGGGGCGTGGCGCCCGGCGCGTTCACCGACCGGCGCGGCGCCGACGCCCTGGCGAGGTTCGAGAAGAAGACCGGCCGGCATCAGAACGTCTTCCACGCCTACCACCGGGGCACGAACCAGATCTTCCCCACCAAGACGGAGATCGCCATCGCCCGGCAGAAGGGCCGCGAGCGGATCCTGCTGCTGAACTGGAAGCCGGCCGGGGCGTCCTGGGCCGAGATCGCCCGCGGCGACGCCAAGACCGACGCGTTCCTGGACCGGCTCGCCGCCCACCTCAAGCGGAACTATCCCGAGGACTTCTTCCTGGCGGTGCACCACGAGGGCGAGGACAACGTCCGGCAACGGAAGGGCTCCGGCTACACCGCCGCCGACTACGCCGCGATGTTCCGGTACGTGATCAAGCGGCTCCGGTCCCGCGGCGCGGACAACGTGGTCAGCGTGCTCATCCACATGGCGTACGTGCCGCACACCACGAAAAGCTGGTTCCACGACATGTACCCCGGCGACGACGTGGTCGACTGGATCGGCTTCGACACCTACGCCTACAGCGACCCCGGATACGGCCACGGCGACTTCGCCGAACTGCTCAACCGGCGCGCGAAGAGCAAGCCGGCGTGGCCCGGCTTCTACAACTGGGCCGTCCGACGGCACCCGGACAAGCCGCTGATGGTCGCCGAGTGGGGCGTGTGGTCGTCGAAGCGCAACCCCGGCCACAAACCCGACTTCTACCGCGAGGTGGGCCGGCAGCTGCCGCGCTTCCCGAACCTCCGCGCCCTGGTCTACTTCGACACCCCGCACAACCAGGACGGCCGGGACTCACGGGTGGACGCCACCGGGGAATCACTGCGGGCGTACCGCCGGCTCGGCAGCCTGCCGGTCTTCCGGGTCCGGGTCGACCGCGACGTTTCCTGAGAGCACGCTGAGAGAACTCGGGGGCGGATCGGGGTTGTTCCCGATCCGCTTGCGTGCCTGGAGTTCCTACGCTGTGCCGGTGAGCCTCATCGTTACTGACGCGCTGACCAAGACCTACGGCGGGCGGGTGACCGCGCTGTCCGACCTCACGGTCACCGTCGAGCCCGGCGTCATCGGTCTGGTCGGCGCCAACGGCGCCGGCAAGTCCACCTTTATCAAGATCATGCTGGGTCTGCTCGCGCCGTCCAGCGGCAGCGTGCGGGTCTTCGACATCGATCCCACCGTCAACCCGGACCAGGTACGCGCCCGGGTCGGCTACATGCCCGAGCACGACAGCCTGCCACCGGACGTCTCGGCCGCCGAGTTCGTCACCCACCTGGGCCGGATCAGCGGACTGCCGCGCACCGCGGCCCGGGAGCGCGCGTCCGAGGCGCTGCGCCACGTCGGCCTCTACGAGGAGCGGTACCGGCAGATCGGCGGCTACTCCACCGGCATGAAGCAGCGGGTCAAGCTGGCCCAGGCGCTCGTGCACGACCCCGACCTGCTGCTGCTGGACGAGCCCACCAACGGGCTGGACCCGGCCGGCCGGGACGCCATGCTGGCGCTGATCCACCGGATCGGCACCGAGTTCGGCATCTCCGTGGTGGTCTGCTCGCATCTGCTCGGCGAGGTCGAGCGAATCTGCGACTCGCTCATCGCGATCGAGGGCGGCCGGCTGCTGCGCGCCGACCGGATCTCCGAGATGACCGCGGCGTCCGACGTGCTCGCGGTGGAGGTCAGCGAGGGTACGGACGCCCTCGCGGAGGCGCTCACCAAACTCGGGCTTACCGTGGCGCGCGAGGACCGGCTGCTGCTCGTGCCGCTGGAGTCCGACGCCGCCTACGACCGCATCCTGCAGGCCGTCGCGGATCTGGAACTGCCGCTGCACCGCCTTGACCAGCGACGGCACCACGTCGCGGAGCTCTTCGCCACGAAGGAGACGGCCGATGTCTGAGGCCAGCGTCATCCATGACATCGGGTACCAGCGGTACACCGGGCCGCGGCTCGGCCGGCTGCAGGTGCTGACCGCGATGTACGTGCACGGGCTGCGCGCCGCGTTCGGCTTCGGCCGGTCCGCGAAGGCGAAGATCTTTCCCTGGATGGTGGCCGGCATCGTGCTGCTGGTCGCCGTGATCCTGGCCGCGGTCCGGGCCCAGGCCGGCATCGTGGCACTCAACTACGTGCAGTTCGCCGACGCGATGAGCTGGCTGGTCATCCTGTTCGTCGCGATCGTGGCGCCCGAACTGGTGTCCCGGGACATGCGGTCCGGGGTGCTGCCGCTGTACTTCAGCCGGCCGCTGCGCGCCGCCGACTACGTGTGGGCCAAGTTCGCCGCGCTGGTCACCGGCGTCTGGCTGCTCCTCGGCGTACCCCAATTGATCATGTTTCTCGGCGCGGCCTTCACCACCAAGACCGGCATGCGCGGGGTCTGGAACGAGGTCGGCGACCTGCTCCCGGCGTGGGCGTACAGCGTGCTCTGGGCCGTGGTCTTCGCGGCCATCGGGCTGCTCATCGCGTCGCTCACCGGCAAGCGGGCATTCGCGGCCGGCGGCATCGTCGCGGTGTTCCTGATGACCACCCCGGTGGTCGGTGTCCTCTCCATCCTGCCGTCCACCGACGCGCAGCAGCTCTCCGGGCTGGCCAGCCCCATGACGCTGGTCGCCGGCGTCGGCACCTGGCTGATCCCGGCCAGCAACATCGGCCTCGACCTGGGCCGCTTCGGCGTGGTCTACCTGATCGAGGCGCTCGCCCTGATCGCCACCTGCCTGCTGCTCCTGCTCGCCCGATACCGGAAGGTGGCTTCGCTGTGAGCACGGTGGAAATGCAGAACGTCTCCCGCTGGTACGGCAACGTGGTCGCGGTCAACGACATCACCATGCGCCTGGAGCCGGGCGTCACCGGCCTGCTCGGCCCGAACGGCGCCGGCAAGACCACGGTGCTGCACATGATGGCCGGCTTCCTCAACCCGTCCAAGGGCACGGTCACCCTCGACGACAAGCCGACCTGGCGCAACCCGGAGGTGTACCGCCACCTCGGCCTGGTCAACGAACGCGAGGCGGTGCACGGCTTCCTCACCGCCGAGGAGTTCGTGGTGGCCAACGCGAAGATGCACAAGCTGCCGGACCCGAAGGCGGCGGCCGCCCGGGCGCTGGACCTGGTCGAAATGACCGAGGCGAAGGACCGCCGGATCGGCACGTACTCCAAGGGCATGCGGCAGCGCACCCGGGTGGCCGCCGCGCTGGTGCACAACCCGCGGGTGCTGCTGCTGGACGAGCCGTTCAACGGCATGGACCCGCGCCAGCGGATGCACATGATGACGCTGCTGCACTCGCTCGGCGAACGCGGCCACACCATCCTGTTCTCCTCGCACATCCTGGAGGAGGTCGAGCAGGTCTCCGGCACCGTCCAGGTGATCGTCGCGGGCCGGCTCGCCGCGTCCGGCGACTACCGGGAGATCCGCCGGCTGATGACCAACCGGCCGCACGTGTTCGCCGTGCAGTCCTCCGACGACCGGCGGCTCGCGGTGGCGCTGATCGCCGAGAAGTCGGTGAGCGGCGTGGAGATCGACGCCACCGGCCTCACCGTCCGGGCGTCGGACTACGGCAGCTTCACCCGCGCGCTGCCCCGCATCGCCCTCGGCGAGGGCATCCGGCTGCGCAAGCTGCTGCCGTCCGACGAATCCCTGGAGAGCGTCTTCTCCTACCTGCTGGAGGCATGATGTCCACGGTCGCCTACATCACCACCCGCGGCCTGTTCGGCCGCCGGCGGGCGCTGCTGCTGCTGCCGTTGCCACTGCTGCTGGTCGGGCTGGCGCTGCTCTGCCGGTCGTACGACGTGCCCGCCACCGACTGGGGCACACCGGTGCTCGTCGGCCTCGGCCTGGCCGTGGTCCTGCCGGTGATCTCCCTGATCGTCGGCACCGGCGTACTCGGTTCCGAAGTGGACGACGGCACGCTGGTGCACATCCTGACCAAGCCGATGCCCCGCCGCGACATCATCCTGGCGAAGCTCGGCGTGGCCATCGTGGTGAGCGCGGTGACCTGCGCGGTGCCGCTGTTCATCGCCGGGGCGCTGGCCGGCTCGGCGAAACTGGGCGTGGGCCTGGCGGTCGGCGCGGCGGTGGGCGCGTGCGCGTACTCCGCGTTCTTCCTGCTGCTCAGCCTGGTGACCCGGCGGCCGGTGCTGCTCGGGCTGGTCTACATCCTGGTGTGGGAGGGGCTGCTGGGCCGGTTCGTGAGCGGGACCCGGGTGCTCTCCATCGAGCAGTACGTGATCACGTTCGCCGACCGGATCTCCTCCAGCGACCTGCTGGTGGCGCGGGTGTCGCTGCCGGTCGCGGTGGTGCTGAGCGTGCTGATCACGGTCGGCTGCACGGTGGCGGCGGTGGACCGGCTCCGCTCCTTCAGCATGGCCGGCGAGACCAGCTGACCCGACGCTGGTGTTCCACTGGAGCGCTCCAGTGGAACACCAGCGTCGTTTCCCGGGGTCCAGAAGAGCACTGCCGTGCCACTGGTACACCAGCGCTGTTTTCCGGCCCCCATAACAGCGTCGGTGTACCACTGGAGCGCTCCACTGGCACACACGCCAACGTCAGCGCCGCGCCGCGGACGCCGTCAGCAGGCGCAGGGCGTACGGGGCGTCGTGACGCAGGTAGCGCGACGCCAGCCGGCCCGGCTCGGTGCCCAGCCGGTGCGCCCATTCCAGTCCGGTCCGCTGCATCCAGCGGGGCGCGCGGTCCACGTCCCCGGCGACGAAGTTGACCGCCGCGCCGCAGCCGATGAACCAGGCCCGCGGGAGTTCGTCCCGGAGCCGGGTGATCACCTTCTCCTGCTTGGGAAATCCGAGCCCGACGAAGACCAGGTCCGGCGCGGCGTCCCGGACGGCGGCGCAGAATTCGGCGTACACCTCGGGGTCGTCCTCGAAGCCCGGCTCCGGGCAGAGCGTGCCGGCGATCCGCAGGCCGGGACTCGCCCGGCCGAGGCGGACGGCCGCCCGGATCGCGCCGTTGTCCTCCTCCGGGGTCGCCGGGTTGCCGCCGATCACGAAGATGGATCGCCCGTCCCGGCCCAGCCCTTCGGACAGTGACCAGATCAGGCTGCTGCCGGCGACCCGTTCGGGCAGCGGCGTGCCGGTCAGTTTGCTGGCCCAGACCAGCGGCATGCCGTCCGCGACGATCAGGTCGGCGTCGTCGAGATAGGCGCGTACCGCGGTGTTGACCTTCGCCTGCCGCAGGATGTCGATGTTCGGGGTGACGATCCGGCCACCGCGGCCCGACGCGACGGCGTCGCGGACGATCGCCACCACTTCGGATTCGGTGATCCGGTCGAAACCGGTTCCGTCGAGGTGCACGCGGTCGAATGCCTCGATTGACAACCCAACGCCTCCTTCAGGCTTGTTCGCTCGTTATAGGAGCGAAACGAGTGAAGGCGGGACAAAGTGGCACGGGTGCTCTATCTGGGCGGATTGGGACGAAGCGGTACCACGCTCGTCGAGCGCCTCCTCGGCGAGCTGCCCTCCGTGTGCGCACTCGGCGAGCTGGTCCACCTGTGGCAGCGCGACGTCCGCGACGACGAGCGCTGCGGCTGCGGCGCGCGGTTCTCCGGCTGCTCGTTCTGGAAGCGGGTCGGTGAGCGGGCGTTCGGTGGCTGGGGCAACGTCGACGTCGACCGGGTACACGCGCTGCGCGACGCGGTGGAACGCACCCGGCACATTCCGCGGCTGGCCGCGGGACAGATGCCGATGACCGAGGTACGCGAGTACGCCAGCTACTACGCCCGGGTGTACGCCGCCGCGGCCGAGATCTCCGGCGCCCGGGTGGTGGTGGACTCGTCCAAGCACAGCGCACTCGCCCACGTCCTGCGCTGGGCGGACGACCTCGACCTGCGGGTGGTGCACGTGGTGCGGGACGCCCGCGGGGTCGCGTACTCCTGGACCAAGACCGTGTCCCGGCCGGAGACCGACGGCACCGAGGAGATGACGCGCTACTCCCCCGGCCGTTCCGCCCTGCTGTGGAACGCGCACAACGCGGCGTTCGGCCTGCTGGCCCGCCGGGGCGTCGCGGTGCGGCGGATCCAGTACGAGGAGTTCCTCACCGACCCCCGGGCCGCGCTGATCCGCCTCGCGGACTTCGCCGGACTGACCCTGACGCCGGCCGACCTGGCGTTCCTGCGACCGGAGTACGCCGATCTCTCGGTCGGGCACAGCGCCGCCGGCAACCCGATGCGCTTCACCGTCGGCCGCCTGCAGCTGCGCCGCGACGACGCCTGGGTCCGGGCCCTGCCGCCGGCCCAGCGCCGGCTGGTCGGTGCGGTGTGCGGCCCGATGCTGCGCGCCTACGGCTACCCGCTGAACCCCGCTGAAGTGTCCCAGGAGGCGTGATGAACTGGCCGTCCGTAGGCGTCGTGATCCCCACCCGCGACCGACCGGAGCTGGTCCGCAAGGCCATCGCCGCGGTACGCGAACAGTGCTACCCCGGGGAGATCAAGGTCGTCGTCGTGTACGACCAGACCGAGCCGGACTACCTGCTGGCGTCCACCGAAGGCACGCCGGTGCTGGTGCTGACGAACTGGCGGACCGCCGGGCTGGCCGGTGCGCGCAACACCGGCATCCTGGCCCTGGACACCGAACTGGTGGCGTTCTGCGACGACGACGACCTCTGGTCACCGGACAAGCTGCGCCGCCAGGTGGCCGCGCTGCTGGCCGAGCCGGACTCGGAGTTCGCCACGTGTGCGATCGAGGTGGAGTTCGAGGGCCGCACCACGCCCCGGCTCGCCGGGCACAGCCGCGTCACGATCGACGAGCTGGCCCGTTCCCGGATGGCGATGCTGCACTCGTCGTCGTTCCTGGTGCGCCGGGAGGCGTTGTTCGAGGATCGGATCGGCCTGGTCGCCGAGGACGCGCCGGGCAGTCAGAACGAGGACTGGGACCTGCTGCTCCGGGCCGCCCGCCGGGCCCCGATCGTGCACCTGGACGAGCCGCTGGTCCGGGTGTTGTGGGGCCGCTCGTCGCACTACGCCTACGAGTACGCCACCAAGATCTCGTCGCTGCGCTGGATGATGCAACGCCATCCGGAGATCAGCGGCTGCAAGCCCGGCGCCGCCCGGGTCTACGGCCAGCTGGCGTGCTGGTCCGCGGCGAGTGGCAACCGGAGCCAGGCGTGGCAGTTCAGCAAGGAGGCGGTGCGTGCCAACTGGCGGGAACCGCGGACCGCGATCGCGCTGGCCGCTATGACCGGAGCTGTCAAGGTAGAGAACGTTCTCTCGGCCCTGCACAAGCGCGGTCGGGGCATCTAGGAATGTTAGCGGTAAACATCACTCTTTTGCGCACACCTGATCACCAGGTAGTGTTCGCCTGTGTTCGAAATAGTGCGGTTGCCGCGGCGTAGTTCGGTTGTCTGCTGATGCTGGCGCAACAGCGCCAGTCGGCCATCCTGGACCGGGTCCGTGCGGCCGGCGGGGTGCGGGTCAGTGAACTCGCCGCCGAGTACGGCGTCTCCGACATGACCATCCGGCGCGACCTCGAGGCGCTCGCCGAGCGAGGGCTGCTGGCGAAGGTACACGGCGGAGCGACCACGGTCAGCCCTGGTTCGGCACACGAGCCGGGATTCGCCGCGAAGAGCGTCCGGCAGCGTGCCGAGAAGGCCGCGATGGCGATGCGGGCAGCCGCCCTGGTCTCACCCGGTGACGCCATCGCGCTCTCGGCCGGCACCACCACCGCGGGCCTCGCCCAGCGGCTGGTCGACGTGCCCTCGCTGACCGTGGTGACCAACTCGATCCCGGTCGCCGACATCTTCTACCGCGCCGGGCGCCCGGACCAGACCGTGGTCCTCACCGGCGGCACCCGCACGCCGTCGGACGCGCTGGTCGGCCCGGTGGCGGTCGCCGCGATCGGCACCCTGCACCTGGACATGCTGTTCCTCGGCGTGCACGGGATGAGCGAGCGGGCCGGCTACACCACCCCGAACCTGATGGAGGCGGACGTCAACCGCGCGCTGGTGGAGGCGGCCGAACGACTCGTCGTGTTGGCCGACCACACCAAGTGGGGCACCGTCGGCATCTCCTCGATCGTCTCCCTGGAGCGCGCCGACGTGCTCATCACCGACGACGGTTTGGAACCGGCGGCGCGGGCACTCCTGGAGGAACAGGTCTCCGAGGTGATGGTGGTGAGCGCCCAGTGACCATCGCGAGAAGGACCGCCATCCGGCTGTCGGACGGCCGCGAACTCGTCTACTTCGACGAGACCACCGGCGCCGCGCGGGACCAGGCCGACACCCGCCACCTGCCGCCACCCCCGCCCACGTCGCAGTTACGGCTGGACCCGCTGGTCGACGAGTGGGTGGCCGTGGCCGCGCACCGGCAGACCCGGACGTTCCTGCCGCCCACCAACGCCTGCCCGCTGTGCCCGTCCACGCCCGAGTTCGCCAGCGAGATCCCGGCGCCCGACTACGACGTGGTGGTGTTCGAGAACCAGTTCCCGTCGTTCTCCGACCGGGTCAAGCCGGGCGAGATCGACGAGCTGACCGAACTCGTCCCGGTCCGTCCCGGCGTCGGCCGCTGCGAGGTCGTCTGCTTCACCAGTGACCACAACACCTCGTTCGGGGCGCTGCCGCCGGCCCGGGTACGTACCGTGCTCGACGCCCTGGCCGACCGGACCACCGAGATGTCCACGCTGCCCGGGGTCGCCCAGGTGTTCCCGTTCGAGAACCGCGGCATCGAGATCGGCGTGACGCTGAGCCACCCGCACGGCCAGATCTACGCGTACCCGATGGTCCCGCCCCGGACCCGGGCCATGCTGGCCGCCGCGGTGCGGCACGCCGCCCGCTCCGGCGGGCGCAACCTCTACGCCGACGTTCTCGAGGCCGAGCGGAAGGCGCAGGTCCGGGTGGTCGGCGCAAACGAGCACTGGACCGCGTACGTGCCGGCCGCCTCCCGCTGGCCGTTCGAGGTGCAACTCGCGCCGCACCGCCAGGTCCCCGACATCCCGGCACTGAACGACGCCGAACGGGACGCGTTCGGGCCGCTGTACCTGGACGTGCTGCGCCGCTTCGACGGCCTGTTCGGCATGCCGATGCCGTACATCTCGGCGTGGCACCAGGCGGTCGTGGGCGAGGGACGCGAGCTGGGCTACCTGCACCTGCAGCTGTTCAGCATCCGGCGCGCCGCCGACAAGCTGAAGTTCCTGGCCGGCTCGGAATCCGCCATGGGCGCCTTCGTCAACGACATAGTCCCTGAAACCGCCGCCCAGCTACTCCGCGACGTCCCCTGACCCCAGCCGCCCCGCAGCGGCCCGCGCCGCCCCGCGGCTGCGCACCGCCCCGCGCGGCGTTCGTGCCGCCCCGCGCGGCGTTCGTACCGCCCCGCAGCGTTGATCTTGGACTTGTGGTGGCGACGAAAACCGCATCGCATCGACAATTCCGGCACCACGGCTCCAAGATCGACGATTTCTGGGTGCCGGGGCGCGCGGTGGACGGCAACGGGGGCGGCGCCAGTCGGGCACGGGTGTGACGACAATGGGCACCGAGCTCACCCCGATTGCAGCCCAGGTCGCGCGTGGGAAGTTGGGGCACGGAGCTCGCCACAACTCCCCGCAGCGCACAGCACCGCAGACCGCGTGGGGAGTTGGGGCACGGAGTGCACCGCAACTCCCCGCAGCGCACAGCACCGCAAACTGGGCCTGCCCCGTTTTGGCGGACATCTGAGATCAGGAGCCGTAGGGCTCCGGGAGGATGTCCAGCATCATGGAGAGCGTGGGGAAGAAACGGTCGAGGCCTCGGCGGGCGTTCACGCCGCAGTTCA
>NZ_JAIWNC010000019.1 GCF_020216025.1 Jidongwangia harbinensis
TAGCCGAGATCCAAGGCGTAGTCGCTCTGGATCTCAAAGGCAGCGTCCACGTCGTCACCGACGTCGTCTTCATCCGGGAACCCGCGGGGCAGAAAGGTCCCATCGACAAACGGGACCAAGTCCTCAGGCACAGGCTCTTGCAGCGCCCAACGCAGCCCGATGACGTCCTCCCACAGGCGGGCGACGTAGTAATCGGGATGCCTCCGCTCGAGATTCCAGTGGCGGACGGCCTCGTCGCGATAGCGCAGGAACTCGCAGTTCTGACCTCTTATCCAGTACCAGCCGCTGGTCAACCCAAACCAGTGCAGCGTCAGCTTGTCGCCGCCCCACGGCGGCACCTCAGCGTTAGGCCGAAGCTCGAACTCGAACTGAAACATCGACCACCCTCGAGACTGCAAATTTCGGACATCGGTCGGGGTCACGCGCCGGAGTTCCCCGTGATCAGCTCGATAGATTTTGGCATCCTCATCTGCCGCGAAGCGTGCGCGAGGGCGCCGGAGTCTGCGGTCGGTAAGGTGCCGCTGTGCGTTCACTGAGCGAGCTGGTCGAGTCGCAGGATTCCGCGTGGCCCGAGGTCGAGGCTGCTGTCGCTGGGGCTCCGTATCCGGTCGTCGTACTCGCCGTTGACTCTCAGCGTGCCGACGAGGAGCTATTGCGTGTGCAGGTGACAACGCGGTCGTGGCTCGGTGCCGTGGTGCATCGCAGCGGTGGCCTAGTGCTCGATCACGGGTGGCTGCGGGTTCTGGGGTCGGGCAACGAGGAGTACCGGCTCGCCAGTCTCGGCGAGATTAACGACTTTGCCGGCGCCGTTGTGGTGGCCCGGGATGTCCTGGGTGGTCAGTTCGCATGGCGGGTGAACGCTGCAGGTGGACCGACGATCTGGTACCTCGCCCCGGATACGTTGCGCTGGGAGAACTGCGAGCTGGGTTACGGCGGCTGGCTTGCTGCCATGATCGGCGGCGGGACGACGGCGTTCTACCAGCATTTGCGATGGCCGGGATGGGTGCACGAGACGGAAACGTGCCAACTCGACCACGCTATCGACGTGTTTCCCCCGCTGTGGACGAGAGAAGGCAAGGACATCAGCGCGGCGTCCCGCCGCGTGGTGCCGATGTCTGAGGCAATGTCTCGGATCGGCGTCACCCGGGGTCGCGGGGACGCCGGCAACGACCACAGAGTTCACTGAGCTGCCGCTGTTGTCGTCTGCCAGTTGCTACTCAGATGTGGTCGCAGTATGCGTTGCACCGTCGGCCGAGGGAATGGGCGAGATCTCGAAGAACGCTCGACTTCCTCAGAGGTGGGCGGGGTGATCGCAGCTCCGCCAGCGATGTGCTCACCAACCTCGTACAGCGTGACGTACAGGTCCTCGGCCGACGGTGGACAGCGATGGCCGGCCCAGGGCTGCCGCGCCGCGCTCAGGTCGCAGGAAGGGTTGGCAATAATGGTCCGTCATGGACCTGGACGAGTACCAGCGCGGAGCCGTACGAACCGCTGCTCCACGCGACGAGAGGAACGAGCTGCTCCACCTGGTCCTCGGACTCGTTGGCGAATCCGGTGAGATCGCCGAGAAGTTCAAGAAGTGGATCCGTGACCTCAATAGCGACGAGTCTCTGATCGATCGCGGCGACATCACCAAAGAACTTGGCGACGTGCTCTGGTACGTCGCGGCGCTCGCCGATTACCTCGACCTGTCGCTCGACGACATCGCGACGACCAATCTGGCCAAGTTGGCCAGCCGCCACGACCGCGGCGTGCTGAAAGGCAGTGGCGACAACCGCTGAACCCGGGAATCTGCCATCCGGACAATCCCAGCCTCGGCCCGGGCGCACATCGACGCACAAACCTCTGCCTAGGACAAAGTTACTGGCCTGCGGACACATCTCGATGACCAAAGACATCGAGATCGGCCGGGCAGAAGGCCGGTGACCTGCCGACGGCGGGGATTGCTGCCGCGGATCCCGGCAGCTTGCATGCGGCGGGCGATGCGTTCACGGCCATGCTTGAGGTCGGCGTCAGCGAGTTCGGCGTGTATCCGCGGCGCCCCGTACGTGCCGTTCGAAGCCGTTGCACCTGGCGGACCGTGACGGTGAGCTCGACCTGTCGAGCTGGGGGCGGCGAAGGATCGACCGGGGGCCCCGCGAGGTGGCGTAACGGTGTCCGGATCTCCCGCCGACCGCGCGCCGGTCGGCGCCGCCGCCTCGCCGGCGCCGGTGCTCAGCCGAGTTTGCGAGCGATGAGGAACGCCACCACCATGCCCGGGCGCTCCTCCACGTCGAAGACGGCGTTCAGCACCATGCGGAACCCGGCGCCGGTGAGCATCGCGGCGACCGTCTCCGGACGCCGCCGGTACAGCGTCAGGTCGACCTCATGCCCCCACGCCTCGGCAATCGGTTTGGGCCCGTCGCCGACTTGGAACGCCAGCAGCAGCGGCGCGCCGGCGGTCAGTACCTGGTGGAACCCGCCCAGCACCGCCGGGAGCTCCGCGTCCGGGATGTGGATGATCGACAGGTACGCGATCAGCCCTCCCAGGCTGCCGTCCGGGTGATCGAGCGCGGTCATCGATCCGACATCGAACCGCAGCCCCGGATGGTTGGACCGGGCCTGCGCCACCATGCCCGGCGACAGATCGACCCCGGACACCTCCAGGCCCTGCTGGTGCAGATACGCGGTCACGTGCCCCGGCCCGCATCCCGCGTCGAGGGCCGGGCCGGACGCCAACTCCGCGAACAAGGTCAGCATGGCCCGCTCGACCGGCTGCCGCACCAGATCACCGTCGGCCAGCGCCGAGTAGCTGGCGGCCACCGTGTCGTACGACGCCCGCGTCCTGTCAAGATCATTCATGGTGGGAACCTATCCGCCGCTGCCGAGCCCCGGCGAGCGGCTGCCCCACCGTCTGGCCCGCATTGCCCGCCGGCCTTCCCGGTAATGCCGCATGCTCGTCCGCAGCCAGCGCAGGTGCGCGCAGCTCCGCCAGGGGTGGCCATCCGAGCCGCGTCTTGGACAACCCAAGCGGTACCGGGGCTCACCTCGTTCCTCGGCGCATGCTCAACTGCCGAGCTGAGTGCACTCGATCATGCCAAGAGGAAAAGGTGATTGATTCACCGGCTGGCCATAGGGTCCAAGATTCCTTTGTCCGAAACCCGGTCTACCGAGGTTGAAGTGCGCTCAATCTATTGCCAGCGATTGCAAGGTTTCGGGTCTGCCGGTGCGCAGATGGTGAGGGTGACGTCGAAGGTTTTGCGGTAGGCGATTCCTGCGGTGCGGTACCGAGTGTTGCAGCATGGGCGCACGGTGCCGCCAACCGTGCCCTTGTCTGGCCGCAGACAGTACGGCGCGCAGCGATCGGGTCAGCAGAGCCCAATCGCGGTCTGACGAAATCTGACACCTCGCGTTTGAACCCTCCACTCCCGCCGATCATCCGATCCACTGTGCGACGGCGGCGGCACTACCATCTCCTCGACGTTTGCTCCGCCGTTCACACGACCCAATGTGGAAGGTGAGTTCCGGATGAGCCCGCGCCGTCGCCGGCCAAAGTCCGCCAAGCGAGGCCCGGCCAGCACGAGGTCGGCTGACGCCATGACACCTCCCGATACTTGGCGGACGCGAACACGCCGACTGTGGAAGAACGTTGTCGACCATCGCGCCGCTGTTGCGGGGGGCCTGGTGCTCGCGCTGGTTCCGGTCGCGGTGACGTGGATCATCGCGCCCGGCCAGGAGGTGCGGTCACAGCAGGCCGTTCAGAGCGAGCAGCGGCGTCAGGCGGACAGCGGACCCCCCGTCCAGGCAACGGTGGCGTACGACTATGACGACAGCGACGGCTACACCTACGCCCTAGCCGGAACGCTGTCGGACGCCTCCGCGCGATCGCTGTCCGCCGCTCCCGTCAGCGTTGGCGCCTTCGAACACCTGGAGAACACGATCGCGCCGTACCGCCCGATCCGCATCGCGGCGCCGGACGGCGACGACGTGCCCGGCCGGACGATCACCAGGCTGAAGGCGGTGCTCCGTGGCAGGCACACCGACCCGGTGACGATCACGGAGATCAGGGCGCGGGTGGAAAGTCGCCGGGCTCCGTACGAAGGCACTCTTGTGTATGCCCCAGCAGAGGGCGAGTCGCCAACCGCGCAGGTGGGATTCGACCTCGACAGCCCGGAGCCCTATGCGCGTGTCATCAACCCGGACGGCGGGCTCGGCGAACGCTATTCCCGTGCGAAGTTCATCAGTCTTGCTCGCGGCGAGCCGATCGTGGTCACGGTTTCGGCCGTGGCGACCCGCTTCTACGAGTGGCGCCTCGACCTCACCGTGACGGACGCCGGCACATCGCGTGTCGTGACGGTGGGCATCGGGCCGGAGCCGGTCCGCAGCACAGGACTAACCGATACGTACAAGAGTCTTTACGCCTACCGGCAGGAGCCGCCACCGCCTCGCTTCGTCGGTGTTCCGTCAGGCCGGCTCAAGGACGCCTCAGGATGATGGTGACGATGAAAACCAAGCGACGCCGCAGATGCGGCGTTGCGGTCACGCTGTTCTGTACGCTCACCGCCTGCACTCCGGCGGCACCGACGCCATCGCCTACGCCGACCACGGAGGCGAGATACGAGTTCCAGCCCTTCCTGAAGGCATGGCCACCGTCGGGTAGCGTCCAGCGGATCATCTGGGCCGGCACCAAGATCGTTCTTGCGGCGGACGGCGATGTCTACAGCGTGCAGCCCGAAGCACCGGATCAGCCGGCGCTGCTCATGAGCACCGACAACGCCGTACTCGACCTCGTCTCCGACGAGGCCGGTGCTCTCATCGGGGTGAACACCTCGGGTTCGATCACCGTGCTGGCCGCGGATGGATCGACCGTCCGCCGTCGTACCATCGGCCTCGCCGAGGTAAGCGGCCTGTTCATGGACTCCGACGGGACGAGGCTGGCGGAGTTCGGCGACTCGCTGGCGGTGACCGACGCGCGGTCGGGCCGATCTGTGGCGCGGGGTGAACTGCCCGGGGACGAGTGGCCGAGGTACTTCTGGGAGGCCGGGTCGCCGACCAGGTTGATGGGCTTTCCCGGACACCCACCCGGCCGAGAGAACAGCATCGACGTCTGGACCGTAACCGACAACCGCCTCAGCGTTGAACGGCAGTTCTGCGGGTGCGACCCGATCCGCGCCCGATTCAACGCCTCCGGCAGCCGGATCGCGCTCGCCGGCGACGACGGGTTGGTGACCCTATGGGACACCGCCCGAGGTGCTGCGGTCGCCTCCCAGAGGGTCGCACGTCCCGCACACGACCGGGTCGAGCCGTTGGCCGTGCTGGGTGACGCCACCGTGTTGTACCAGTCGTCACGATCGGCCGCGTCGGGAACGACCGCCTACGACGACCTGATGCGATGGCACGTCGGCACGGGAAAGGTCGACTCTGTCTGGGGTTGCGGTCCTCGCTGCTTCGTGTCCACGATCGCGGTCAGCCCGGACGGGCGCCGGATGGTGGTCCTGGGCGGCAGCCCGAGCGGTACTTCGCTCTGGCTGGCCACGCCTGTGAGCTGAGTCGACGCCAGCGGTGGTTCGCTGGCCCCGGAAGTGCTCGGCATGCTGCTCACCCTCCGATCGCGACGCCGATCCGCGCGGGCGAACTGAAGTCCCGCTAACGCCTTTCCTGTGATCGGCGCCACAGCTGTGAAGAAATGGGTGCCGGCCGGAGAAGTGCAGACGTGACGATCCGACTGGACACCGGCGCGGCCGGTGCCGGCGACGATGCCGGCGCCGTGCAGCGATCGCTGCTGGCGCCGGAGCACTTCGCCGACGTGTTCGAGCGGCACTTCGCCGACGTGCACCGCTATGCGGCGCGGCGCCTCGGCGAAGCGGCGGCTGACGACATCGCCGCGGAAACGTTCCTGATCGCGTTCCGAAGACGGGACCGCTACAGGCCGGATCGCGGGCCGGTACGTGCCTGGCTGTTCGGCATCGCCGCGAACCTGATCGGCCGGCACCGCCGCGCCGAGGTGCAGGCCCTGCGTACCTGGGCCCGGGCCGGGACCGACCCGGTCAGCGGCTGCCATGCGGATCCGGTCGCCGACGGGCTCAGCGGCGGGCTGGGGCCCGGCCTGGCCGGCGTGCTGGCCCGGCTGTCCGCCGCCGACCGCGAGGTGCTGCTGCTCGTGGCGTGGGCGGAACTCAGCTACGACGAGGTCGCCACGGCGCTCCGAATCCCGCCCGGCACCGTCGCCTCCCGGCTCAACCGGGCCCGGCGCAAGGTGCGGGCGGCCCTGCAAACCCTTGACGAGGAGTGAGATGGACGAGTTGAGAGCGGTTGCGAGTCTGCGCCCGCAGCCGTCGGGGCCGGCGCCCGCCGCAGCGGCCGCCGCCCGCGCCCGGCTGGACGAAGCCGCTGCCAACGTACGAGGCGCCCGCCGGGCCCGGATCCCACTGCGCTGGCGGCTTGCCGGGGCCGGCGCGCTGTCGGCGGCCCTGGTCGCCGGGCTGGTGGCGGTCGAGGCGCTGCAGGACCCGAAGCAGGGCGGGCCGTTGTCGCCCGAGCCCGCGGCGGCGGCGCAATTGCTCGACCGGGCGGCGCGGGCGGTCACCGCGCAGCCGTACGCCGCGCCGCGCCCGGACCAGTTCGGCTACCGGGACGTGCTGATCGACGAGACCGACAGCGAGGGGCGCGTTCGCGAGCAGGCTCGGTCGTGGACTTCCGTGGGCGACGACGACGCGACGTCGACGGTATGTTCCCGGAAGGTCGCCGAACCGCCGGCGAAGTTCGACTGCGCCCACCCGCCGAGTGCCTTCGAGCCGCCCGGCGGATCGAAACCGCGGATGAACTCGTACGAGTACCTGCGTACGCTGCCCCGTGACCCGCAGAAGCTGCTCGACGCACTGAGCCAGAAGACAACGGGCATCGGTACGCGGCAAGGGGCGACCCTGATCCCCGAGCTCATAGCGGATCTCGTCGCGAACCCGTTGGCGCCACCGGATCTGCGCGCGGCGCTGTTCCGGGCGGTGGCGCTGGTGCCCGGCGTCGTGGCGGTGGACAGCGCGACCGACGCCGCCAGCCGTACCGGCACCGCGGCCGCGTGGACCGGCGACGGTATGCGGTACGAACTGATCTTCGACCGGGAGACGCACAAGTTCCTCGGTTACCGCATGGTGCTGGTCGACCCGAACCGGTACCGGGACCTGACCGGGGTTCCCGCCGGGACGGCGGTGCACAGTACCGCCCTGCTCGCCGGCGGCATCGTCGACAAGTCCGGCGACCTCCCGTGACCGCCAGTACCGGTCGGTCCTTCCGCCTGCCAGGCGTCGGCGCGGCCGCACTGGCGCTGGCCGCGACCGGCGTCGTTACGGCGGCCACGGCCGGCGCCGAGACCACCGTCCCGGCGGACCGGGTTTCAGCCGCGGAGCCCGATCCCCGGCACTGGCAGCGAGGACGCGCCAGGCCCACCGCGTCGGCGGCCAAGCGGTCGGCCGCCGACGCCGCCACCCTCACGGTGTCCGTCCGGGACCGGGCCGGTGCGGCGCCCAGCACCGGCCACGCCGGCCACGCGCTCGCCTTCGACCTGGCCACCGGTGCGCTCACCGTGGTGTTCCTGACCGACGGCGCGGGGACGGCCGCGGTCGCGCCTGGCTCGTACCTCGTGCAGGCGTTCGTCGAGACCGTCGAACCCGACGGCGAGACCTCACTGAGCATGCCGGCGCGCAGCCGGGTGCGGGTCGCCGGCAACACCCGCACGGCGCTCGACGGGCGCACCACCGTGCCGGTCGGCGTGGCCGTCGACCGCGCGGGCGCCCGGCTCCTGGGCGGAACCGTGCAGGTCACGATGGGCACGCCCGGGGAGCAGATCTGGTACGCCGCCGACTTCGACTACTCCGGTGGCGTGTACGTGCAGCCCACCGGCCCGGTCCCCGGACTGAATCTCGACGTGTACGGGAGGTTCAGCGACCAGGGCGCCCCGGTCAGCCGGTACCTCTATGCCGTGACGTTCCGCTCGGTCGGCGGGATTCCGCGGCGGCCGGCGTATGCGGCGCGCACCCGGGACCTCGCAGCGCTGACCGTACGGTTCAGCGGCCTGGACCGCCCCGGTTGCGGGCGCTTCGGGGTGAGCGGCCGGGTTCCGGGCCTACCGGTCGGCCTCGGCGGCTCGGTCACGTTGGGTGCCGTACCCGGCTCCTACCGGGCGTATTTCACCCCCGGCACGGACGTAGCCTGGCAGCTCAACGGCGAGGTTCTGCCTTCGGACTGCGCCGCTACGCCGGGCGGTGACTTCTTCGCCCTGCCCGGGCAGCGTTTCCCGGCTGCCGGGGCGTTCGACGTGTCTTTCGGCCGGGCGCCGCTGGGTCCCACGTTCGGCAACCGCTCGGCCGCCGAGCGGGAGGGCGACCTCCTGTGGATTCAGGTCCCGATGTACTCGGACGGCGGCGTGGGCCGGGGCGGCAGGACGGCGCTGTCCTTCGAGGACTACCCGTACACCACCGGACGCACCGTGCTGTCCGGCGCGGACGGCTCGGTGCTCGGGACGAGCGACCGCACCGGATTCGGCGCCTTCGAGGTAGGCCCGAAGCCCGCGCGATATGAGCTGACCACGGAGTCGACCCGGGACGCACCCTGGTCCGGGCTGTCCGCCGAGCAGCGCACCTCGTGGACCTTCGCCTCGCAGAACGCCGCAGGTGTGACGCCGCTGCCGCTGCTCGCCGTCCGCTACGACATGGCGCTCGACGACCTGAACCGGGCGCCGGCCGGGCCGTTCACCTTCGGCGTCTTTGCCGAGCAGAACGGCGCCGCGGCGGCACCGCAGGTGGCCGCATTGACGGTGGAGGCGTCCTTCGACGACGGCAAGAGCTGGCAGTGGGTCACAGTGGAGCCCGACGCGGGTCGGTGGGTGGCCAAACTCCACCACCCGGCCGGCGGCGGCTACGTGTCGCTGCGCGCCACTGCCGCCGACCGGGCCGGGAACACCGTCGAGCAGACCACGGTCCGGGCGTATGCCGTACAGAATCAGCCGGCCTCCGCGCGCGGGCGGAACCTGCCTGGGATCTGCTGGGCGGCTTCCGCGTTCCGCGGGCCAGCGACGGTGATCGTCCCGAGGGTGAAGAAACCGCTGGTCATGGCGGTGTCTCGGATACGGTGAGTGGGTGGAGGAGCACTATGAGCGGCTGTTGTCGGCGCAGGGGTGGGACTCGGTAGCGTTGTGCTTCACGTACGCCAAGGGTCTCGATGAAGCAGCGCTGATCACGGCGTTCGGCGGGGATCCTTCGGCGACGATGCCGCAGGCGGAGCTGTTCGAGACGCTGGCCGGTTTCCACTACAGCAGGGTGCCGGCAGCGCTGCTGGTCGCTGACCTGGGTGGCTGGTGTGTGGGTATTGAGCCCAACGGCTACCAGGGCAGCCGGCCCGAGGTGCTGCGCCGTGCTGCGGTCGGCGGGGCGGCGGTGAGTGTGTACTGGAACGTCAACGCAACCAACGCGTTCAGTTATGCGACCGGTGGCCGTACCGTCGTCGGCTTCGACATGCTGGACCCACAGTCGCCGTATGGTGCGGACCCGCACATCCTGGACGCGGAGATGGCCGATCTGCGGTTCGGCGGCGAGATCTTCGAGTCGTACGTGGCAGGGCTGGTGCTGGCGGAGCGGGTGACCGGGGTCCGGCTGCCGGCCGACCTGCCGCAACGCGAGCTCGTCGGCGCTGTGCTGAAGAAGGTTCCGGAGGACCTCGTCCCGGAGCACGGGGCCGGTCACCCGGCGTTGGGCGATCCCTTTGTCCAGCAGGTGCTGGCCGTGCCGACCGCGGACAAGCTGCGGGCGATCGACGGTTTCCTGGCCCGGCTTGTGGCCGAGGACTCGGGTGTCATCGAGGAACCGGTGATCCGGGCGAGTGTCGAGGCGTTCCGCGACGGGGAACTGGCAGCGGGCCTGCGCGACGCGCTCCTGGCGGTACAGGAACGCTACCGGGCCACACACCGCGCCACGCTGCAGCTTCCTGTGGCCGATCGGGGCAATGCGCTGGAACTCCTCCACGCGGTGCAGGATGTCGTCGCGGCTCTGCTGCCTGACCAGCGCAGGCTCGGCCGCGACTCCGTCCGCTACCGCAGCTACCAGCTTCGAGACACCGGCCGGAGCCTCCAAGCCTACGTATTGGAGCAGTGCGCCGTCCGCGCGAAATACCCCTGATCGGCGGAGCCCCGATCGTGGGCGGCGGAAGCGTTCCGCGCGGGGGATGGTGCGGGACTGAACAGCCATCCCGCCTTCCAGGCGCGCTCAGCGAATTGTGATGATCACGGTCTCTGCTGGAGCACTAGAGTAAGGGAATGTCGGCGGATAAGCCCCTTACCCTGTGGGCGGGGCGCGTGGCAGCGCTACTGGGCATCGTGCTCGTCGCGCTCACCCTGCGCCAGACGGTTGCGGTGATGTCGCCGATCCTCGACAACATCCGGGTGGACGTCCCGATCTCGGACATCGGCGCGGGGCTGCTCGGCACGTTGCCACCGATCCTGCTGGCGGTGTCGGGGGTCGTCGCGCCGCGCATCGCCCGCGGCATCGGCCTGCACGGCGGCATCGTGCTGGCGCTGCTGCTCATGACCTTCGGCCATCTCGTGCGCGCGGCCGCTCCGGGCTAGGTGGTGCTGCTGGTCGGCAGCGTCGTCGCGCTTGCCGGCACGGGCATCGGCAATGTGCTGTTGCCGCCGATCGTGCGGCGCTACTTCCCCGACCGGACAGCGTCGCTGACCGCCGTCTACGTCTGCATCCTGGGCGTGAGCACGGCCCTGCCGGCCGCGGTCGCCGCCCCGGTCGCCGAGCAGGTCGGATGGCGGTTCTCGCTCGGCATCTGGGCGGTGACCGCGGTGGTCGCGCTCGTTCCGTGGCTCGTCATCATCACGCGGGAGCGCCGCCGACGACTCTCAGATGCCGACGCCGTCGAGTCCCCGCCCACCACCATCATCACGCGACTGTGGCGGTCCCGCGTGGCCCTGTCGATCACCGTCGTGTTTTCGACCAGCACGATCCTTACCTACGCGTGTTTCGCCTGGCTGCCCGAGATCCTCGGCGACATCGCCGGCTCGACACCGGCCGAAGCCGGCGTGCTGCTCGCCGTCACCGGCATCATCAGCGCGCCCATCGCGCTCATCGCGCCTCTGCTCGTCGCACGGCTGCGCGATGTCAGCCGACTGATCGCCGCCGGCATCGCCAGCTTCGTGCTCGGCTACCTCGGCCTGCTGCTGGCGCCCGCGACACTCACACTGCTCTGGGTACTGCTCATCGGCTCGGGGTCGATCCTGTTCCCGGTCAGCCTCGTTCTCATCAACCTACGCACCCGAACCCAGGGCGGCACCATCGCGCTGAGCGGATTCGCCCAGGGGATCGCGTACGCGCTCGGCGCGCTCGGTCCCCTGCTCGTCGGGCTGCTGCACGACGTGAGCGGCGGGTGGACCCTGCCTCTGCTGTTTCTGCTCGCCGTCGCCCTCGTGGCGGCGATCCCGGCGTTCACGCTGGCCAAGCCCACGTTCGTCGAGGACGAGCTCGCCCGCTCGTACTCCAGCCGAGGATCGTGATCACGGTTCGACGAGCGCCTTCTCGTCTTCTCGAGCGAGATGCTGCTGTGGTGCATCGGCCGCCGCTACCGGGCAAACTTCCGGCGATCCGAGCTGGTTCTGCGAGGCCTGGGTAATGTTCGCCGGCCCATGGAGTCAACGGTCAGGAAACGCGCCTTGCCGCGGGCAGATCCGGGTGAGCCATCGTCGTCGCTGTGGTCTTCCCGCTTGAAGAGTTGGAGCCGGCGGTCCGGGGACGAGCAGGTACCTGGGCGGCGGGGCGTTCGGCGGGCCGAGGCGCGGGCTGAACTGTTCGGCCGTATGCGGCAGGCTGGCGGGCATGGCTGACATGGGTGATCCGAAGACCGTGCTGCACCACTACCTTCAGGCGACTCGCGAGGACCTGATCTGGAAGCTCGACGGGCTGAGCGAACGCGATGCCCGGCTGCCCCGCACGTCGACCGGCAACAATCTGCTCGGAGTCGTGAAGCACTGCCTCAATATCGAGGCCGGCTACTTCGGCCCCACCTTCGGGCGTGAGTTCCCGACGCCCGAGGACCTGGTCCCGACGGCCGCGTTCGACGAGGACCCGCAGGCGGACTGGTATGCGCGAGAGGACGAGACGAAGGACGGGCTGATCGACCTCTACCGTCGCGTCGGGGCCTTCGCGGACCAGACGATCGAGCAGCTACCGCTCGACGCGCCCGGGCGGGTGCCGTGGTGGCGGCCCGGCGGGCAGGACGTGACCCTGCAACGCATCATCGTCCACGTGATCTACGACCTCACCCGCCACGCGGGCCAGGCCGACATCATGCGCGAGCAGCACGACGGGTCGATCGGCTGGCAGCGGGGAAGCTCCAACGTTCCCGACGGCTACGACTGGCCCGCGTATGTCTCCAAGCTCACCGCGCTTGCCGACCGGTTCCAGTAGGGGTTTGGCCGGCGGCCGGAACAGCCGATCCTCACCCGCGGCATGATGGTCTGGCTGGCGACCGTCGGGATCGTCGTCGGAGCGTCATCGGGTGGGCCGAACGGTCCTACTCGGCGGAGGTCGCCCACACCATGGGCGTCGTGACGTTCTCCCTGTTCGCGCTGTTCTTCTCGATCGCCGCCAAGGACGAGCGACGGAGGTTCGCCGTGCGCCCTCGGCGCCGGCTCACCGGCACACCCGCGTGGAAGGGGAGCCGCCCACCGTCTTCTCACTCGACGTGGATGATGACGGCCGGCGCTCCCGTCGGAAACCTGGAGCCATGGCACGCAGTGAGCGCCGGGCAGGCGCGGTTCCCATCCTCGGGTTGTTGGTGATGATCGCCGGTGCGGTTCTCGTCGTGGCCGGCGTGATCACCTACGGCGTCGTCAGCGCCACCCTGGCCGACCAGAACATCACCGTGTCGGACGACGCCGAGTACTTCGCGGGACAGCACGTCACGCAGCCGTGGGAGGCGTACGCCCAGGCCGACGTGATCGCGAAGCACGCCGGTGAGATGGCGGGCGGGAAGACGTACGCCGAGTTGCCGCGGGACGACCCGAACCGCGACTCGGTGATGGACGCGTCCTTCCTGCAGGCATCGTTGTTCACCTCGGTCGTGGCCTTCGGTGTCGCCGCGCTCGCAGCCGGGCTGGGCGTGGTGTTCGTCCTGATCGGGCTTGCTCTGCGTCGGGTGGCTGCCGCAGAGCGTGGGTAGGACGCCGACCGGACCGCAGAAGCTCATCCGCGGGGAAGGAGGCACACCCGGCGGGCCGTCCCGGCATCGTAGGCAAACGACTCCGACAGGGAGAGATGACGATGGCTGTCGACACGTTCATGGTCTACGTCGGTGTGTATCCCAGCGTTGCCGCCGCGGAGGCGGACTACGACCTGGTGAAGGATCTGCACCGCAAGGTGGGTCTGATCGACGCGTACGACGCCGCGGTTCTCGAGCGTCGACCGGGCGGGAAGACCAAGATAGTCAAGAAGCACGAGACGCCGACCCGGGTGGGCGGGGTGCTGGGCGGCGGGTTCGGTCTCGCCACCGGCCTGATCGTGGCGCTGTTCCCGTTCGCCGCGATCGGCGGCGGCCTGCTGGCGGCGACCACTGCCGGCGGAGCCGTTCTCGGGTCGCTGGCCGGCCACGCAGCGGCCGGGATGAGCCGGCGGGATCTCCAGGAACTCGGTGAGCATTTCGACACCGGAGACGCCGGCCTGGTGGTCATCGCCGTCTCCGACATGGGCGCCAAGGTGGAACGGGCGATGGAGCGGGCGGCCAAGGTGGAGGCCCGGCGGCTGACCGCCGACACCACCGAGATCGAGCAGGACGCCAAGTCCGCCGGGGCATGACGCCATGATCGAGGAGTTGGCCGATCTGCCGGACGGTGTTCTCGGGTTCCGGTTCGCCGGCCCGGTGAGCCGGGAGGAGTACCTCGGCGTGTTCCTCCCACCCACCAAAGCCATGCTGGACAGTGGTCGGAAGGTGCGTCTCGTCCTCGTCATCGAGAACGACTTCGGCTGGTTCCAGCCCGGGGCGTTCTGGGAGGATCTGAAGTTCGGCATCGGGCCGGGCATCGCGCACCACAGCGCCTGGGAACGGATGGCGATCGTCTCCGACGCCGACTGGATCCGCCACGCGATGAGCGTGTTCGGCTGGATGGTCCCCGGCGAAGCCCGGGCCTTCCCCGCCGCGGAGCTGGACGGGGCGACAGCGTGGGTCGCGAACCCCGAAGCTGTGTGACGCCGGGGCTACCCGACGGTGGCGACCCGGTCCGGGATCGACGGGGTGGTCACCGTCCGGTGGGGACGTCGAGGGGCGTGACGAGCCAGTCCACGCTGCCGCCGGTCCGCTGGTAGGCGCGGTAGCCGTCGAGGTACGGCTCGCCGGTCTCGAGCGCCCGCGCCGTGCCCTCGAGCAGTTCGGTGACCGAGGCCGGCCACTGCCCGAAGAACGTGCCGCCGTAGCCGGTCGTCTCGCCGACCCGGCCGCGGCCGCCGGGTCGCTGGTCGACCACCAGCTGGCTGCCGGCGGCGGTCGTCGCGAACGGCACGAAGTGACGGCTCCACGGCTGGTAGGCCCGGTCCGGCAGGGGTTTGGCGGCCCGACAGCTCAGCCCCCACTGCGCCAGGATCCGCTGCAGGCCGGCCGGGGCGTATGCCCTCGGCAGGATGGCACCCGCCCCGCCCTCCGCGGCGCCGTCGTGCCGGCGCAGCGAGGCGACCAGGTCGGGCGGAAAGGCCACCGCCATCTGCCGCTGGAGGGCCTCGATCGCCTCGGTGGCGGCCGGCGGGCGCAGGTCCGCCCGGCTCGCCGGCGCGTGCCGGGCCAGCCATGTCTCGATGCGCCGCCAGGCGGCGTCGACCCGGGCCGTGGTGGCCGCGTCCGGCGGGGTGAGGGCCGGCCGGCCCACCGGCCTGGAGCAGTCGTCCGGCGACGGTACCGGCAACGACTGGGCGCGGGCGCGTGCGTGAGCCAGGGCGCGGGCGTGGTGCTCGGCGACGGCCTCGCTCTCCGGCCCGGAGTACTGCAGGCGCGTCGGCAGGGGCCCGGCCATCCGTGGTGGGGTGTTCCGCTCGACCGTCGTCACCGCGATCCGTGCCTCGGTGGTGTGCTCCACCCAGCCGAGCCCGCAGGCCAGCACGACCAACACGACGAAGACGGCGACGAGCCCGAGGAGGATCCGCCGGCCCCTGCTCGGTTCCGGCCGGGGCTCGGGGCCGGGCGCGCCCGTGGCCCGCAGCGCCGGCGTGAACCACGACGCCGCCGTCTCTCTGTCCGGGTCGTCGGGCCGGTCCCCGGGGATGCGACCGGCCGGCGTGACCGGCAGGGCCGCCTCGTCGAGGTCGCCGACCACCACGACCGTCGTCGGGACGGTGAGCCCGCCCAGCGCGGCGAGCGCGAGCGTGGTGTGGTTGACCGGGTCGGCACCCGGGCCGGTCACCACGACCGCACCGCCGCGGGTGCGCGCCGCGAGGTCGGCGAGGGACCAGCCGCCGCGGCCGATCGGCACCAGAAGCCCGGTCGACGCCACCACCAGCACCAGATCGTGCGAGGCGGCGAGCCCTCGCACCAGCACGGCGGCGTCGCGCACCCCGGTCTTCCCCGGCGAGTGCATCACGACAGACGTCGCCACGCCGCCGGCCGAGAACCCGTCCGGCGGCGGATCGAGGGCCACCAGCGCCATCCGTACGGACGACGACGCCACCACCGCCGACGCCGCCACCCACGCGTCGACCTCGACCGAGGTTGACGCGATCATCCACGGGCCGCCGGGCGGCCATCCAGGCGAAAACACCCCGGCACCCTAGCGAAGGGCGATCCCCGCCGCTGCCCCTCGCCGGAGGTGTGGCCGGGAGTCCGTCCGCTCCGTCGCATGTGGACGAGGTGTCGCATCCGGCCGAACTTCCGTAGCCTCCATACTTAGATGTCTGTCAATGCTTGGGGGAGTGGCATGGTAGGAGCACTCACCGTCGGCGGTCTCCTGGCGTCGCTGCTGGTGGCGCCTCTGGCCGGACGGCCGGCGGATGATCCGTCGATTCCGGCAGAGCGCCTCAAGGTCACGGTGGTGACGACCAACGGCAGCGGCTGCACCGCTCCGGCGCTGATGACGGCGAGCGTTTCGGAGGACAACTCGGCGTTCACCGTGACCTTCGGCCCCGAGTACCGGGCCGGCGTCGGGACGCCGCTCCGGCCGGCGGATGCCCGCAAGAACTGCGAACTCAACGTGGTCCTGGAGCCGCCGGCGGGCTTCACGTTCGCGTTCTCCGCCAGCCGCCTGAGTGGTAGCGGCACGCTGGCGGCGGGCGCGACCGGGGCGGCGCGCTGGCACACCTACTTCGCCGGTCAATCCCAAACGACATATCGGGCCCACCGGCTCGCCGGTCCGTTCGACGGACCCTGGACCGCCGGCGCCGTCCACGCGCCCGAAGCGCTGATCTGGCATCCGTGCGGGGAACTGCGCAACGACAACTTCAGTACCGAGGTACGCGTCAGCGCCGGCACCTCGGACCCGGCGGCGACGACCAGCTTCGTCAGCCTGGAGTCCAGCACCACCGACCTGATCTGGCGTCCCTGCCCGGTCACCTGAACCAGCGTCAGCGGGTCCGGCCCGGGAAACGCCTGCCGACCGGCCGGCGGCCGCCGGCTCGCGGCCTCGGCTCGGCCGCCACGCGGGAGGAGGTCGCGGCGCGGCGGGCCTCCGCCGCCACCGTCTCGTCGGCGTCCTTCTCCAGCTCCTGGCGGATGTGCGGCGGGACGATCGAGGAGGTCGCCATCGCACGCCGTACGTCCGCCGAGCGGTCGTCGAGCAGCGAGCGGAGGTCGGTCTCGGTCAACTCCACCGCCTGAACCAGCGTGGCGCGCACCTCGGGCGACGAGTCCTGGGCCAGGGTGTGCCGCTGCTCGGGGGTGGTCCGCCGGTTGACGGCAAGCCCTCTGCGTACGCGAAGGGTCCGGTCTTGCAGCAGGGCGGAGATGGCGTCCGGGTCGCTGGTGTGACTGGCGAGCCGCGACCGGACCTCCGGGGAGGCGTCCTCGGTGAGGGCCGCTGCCAACTCGGGCTCCAGCGCCGGCATCTCCGCCAGCAGGCCGCGCAGCTCCTTGTCCGGTGCGGTCGACATCACCCGGCGTACGCGGGCGTCGCACGCCGGATTGGTCGCGACCGCCCAGCGCACCCGTCGATCCGTGTCGCCGAGGAGGCGCAGCAGGTCGCCCTGGGAGACGGCGGGATTCTGCGCGACCGTCTCGCGGACGGCGCGGTCACGGTCGCGCGCGAGATGCCGCAGCGTCTGCGTCTGCACATCGGCGCGGGCCGCAACCGCCACCCGGACCTGAGGTGACGGGTCGGAGGCGAGCTCGAAGAGGGTCTCCGGGGTGGTCGTGTGGTCCTGTGCGAGGGAGACCCGCGCATCGATGTCGCCGGTCGCGCGTTGACTGCCCATGGTCAGGATTGTCGCAGGCCGCGAGCGCCGGCTGCGCTCGCGGCCTCGAGCGGGCCCGGAGGTCAATCGTTGGCGGACCGCGCCCGCGTGCCCGCGGCGCAGGCCAGATCGCGAGCCGGGCGGTCGCCGGTGGTCGGAAAGCGGGTCACCGGGTCGGCACCGGAGCGCAGAGGTGTACGCGCCACGGATCAGCGGTACCGGCCGCTGAGCACGCCCAGGACGTCGGCGTAGCGGCCCTCGGCCTCGGCGTTGCGCTGCCACTTGACCCGCTCGACCAGGATCTGCTCGGCCTTTCCGTCCGTCTCGAGCAGGCTCATCACCTCGTCGAGGAAGTCCTCGAGGGGCATGGCCGCGTCGGAGTTCTGCTGGTTCATCAGGGTGGTCCGGGTGGCCGGCGGGACCAGCTCGATCACCTGGATGTTGCTCGTGGCGAGCTGCACGCGCAGGCTTTCGGTGAAGGAGTGGACCGCGGCCTTGGTGGCGTTGTAGGTCGGGGTCGCTGGCAGCGGCACGTAGGCCAGGCCCGAGCTGACCGTCATGACCGTCGCGGCGGGCCGGGCGAGCAGCTGCGCGTCGAGGTGCCGGGCCATCTCCGAGACCTGGCTTTTCGACAGTTGTTTGACGCCCAACCGCTCAACCAGTTTCTCCACCCGCCGGGTCGACACCCCGAGCAGATACGAGGTGGCGACCACGCTGACGAGGGCCTGCTCGGCGCGGCGGCGGTGCTGCAGCAACCAGTCCGAAAAGGTGCTGCCGGTCCGTAGTTTCGGGATCGCCAGCTCGACCGTGCCGGCCCGGGTGTCCCACTCCCGAGCCCGGTAGCCGTTACGCGAGTTGGTGCGCTCGTCGCTGCGTTCGCCGTACCCAGCCCCGCACACCGCGTCGACCTCGGCCGACATCAGCACGTCAGCGAAGGTCTTCACCATCGCCCGCAGGACATCAGGGCTCGCCGATTCCAGATGCTCGCGCAGCAACCCGGCGACGTTCAGACTCTCTTCTGCGGCCATCGCAGAGTCCTCCTTCGTGATCTTCAATCCATCCCGAAGGATCAGCGGTGGCCGCCTCTCATACCTGGAACCGCAGGTCATACACCACTTCGGTGGACGCGACCCGTGCACTACCAGACGTCCCTCACCCTCGCCGGGATTCTGCGATGGACCAAGCCATGATCCGAGAGATGCTCCCTAGCAGTCTTGGGGCGACGTCCAGACACTCGTTGTGCGATACGAAAGCGCATAATGCTGGTACCGATAGGGCAGCTCGGCGGAGGCGTGATCGTTCTGGGGGAGCCTTGAATGAGGATGATCGATTCAGGACGGCTTGGTTGTTTTTCTCGATCGGTTTGGCGCTGTCCTCCGGCGTTGCCCAGTTGGTCGCAACCGGCGTCGGCAGGATCGTCCTCGCGGCAGTTTTCCTCTCGTCAATTGCTTTACTTATCGGAAGAGTAGCGCGAGATAGGCTGTCGTTGAAAGCAAAGGTAGCCCGCGAGAGGGAGTCACTTCGGGAAGCACTGCAGTATGTTATGGAAGCGAGCGACGCGTCCTTCAGTGAAGAATTCAATCTAAATATTCATATCGGATCTTCGGATGCGGGCGACAAGGTCCGGTGCGAAGTAGTCACCATCCCGGAAGGGCCGCTGAGGTACCGATCTTTCTATCCCTTTGTCTCGAATGAGCCGAACGCTCCGGATATCGAAAATATGCGCTTTGCGGGAGAGGTGCTTTCGCCATTCGGGACAAGCGTAGAGCTCATACCGCTGCGAGCTGATCGCTGGGTGCGAGTCGCTGCGTTGTTTCGACCGGTTCTGAAGGCCCCGTGTCGCTGGGTAGTAGAGTACAGGGTGCCTGGCTTTTGGAGGCCCTTGCGGGTCAGAGGTCGGGATACATTGAAATGGTCCCTGCGGCATGAACCCTCGGGCAATGACGCGACAGTTACGGATTTCGTGATAACCTTCTTCCCGCCCTCCGGGACGATACTTCATGTCGCCGAGAGGTCGCGGCGCGGTTCCATTTCGAGTAATCTCGACTCGTCGGGTGATGCATCCACGACTTGGCGAATCAACGGTTCGAGAGCGGGCGACATCTTCTTTTTCGACGTTCTAGCGATAAAGAAGAATCCAGTTTGATATTCTAAGAGTCCCTCCTTCGCCTGAAAGCTTCTGCTCGGTTCGCCTTGGCTTTCCCGATTTAGGCCATCGGCAATTCGTTTGCGGCCATGGCGCTGTGTGAGCGTGGCCGGCCCGACTGGCACATTTCCCTCGTGGTCGCAAGGATTGTGCGGCTGGTTGACTGGCACTACACCTCGCGGAGGACCCCGCTACGCGAGTTCTCACTTGCCCTAATCGGGACGCGGCGTGGTGTTGGGGCTACCCAGCACCGCGCCGGTTCGGCCGCTGTTCGGCGTTCCCCCGAGTCGCCGGCCAGGCCCGCCCTACGTCAGGGGGAAGGTCCCGGCATCGACCGGCCCGTCGTCAGGATTCGTTGTCATGCATGAAGTAGAAACCGTCCGGGGAGGTGTCGCGGAAGCAGAAGCTGATGGCGTCGTAGTGTCGACGGTATTCGGTGCGGACCGTCGTGCATTCGGCCGGAGTGAGAAACGGATCGACCGTCCGAGAGGTCTAGCACGGAAATGCACGGGACTTGCAGCGTCGATCAGGCCCCGGGCGGGTGTAGTCGTTCTGGTCCGATGGAAAATATGCGTGGTCGGCGACTTGCTCGCTGGTGTCGGCCCAACCGACGACGCAAATCTCGGCAGCACTCTACAAATCCACCACCGCGGAAGCGGCGCGATGCTGGTACCCGCCGTCCTCCCGGGAGAACCGGGCCGGCGTTCGTCCCGGGTGTGGGCATGATGGCGCCGCACCACTTCGCAGCGCCGCCCGGGGCTGGGAGCATCGACGCATGTCGGAGGAGCGCCGCGAGCAGCGCCGGGGCCGGGCCGCGGGACTGGCGGTCCTCGCCACGGTGGCCGGGATCGCGATCGGTCTCGCGACCGAGATGGCGGGTAGCCACCTGCCGGACATCGACGGCCGGGTGCTCTGGACGGTCCTGACGGTTCTCGTTGCCATCGTCGTCGCCGTGGTCGTCGCGCAGCATCGACCCCGACGCCGCCGACGGGGGCGGCTGGGCCGGCGGGTGCGGGACCTGACCGCCGCGCAGTTGGAGGTCCATGATCCGGTGGACGTGCCGGGGGTGACGTTGCCGGACCAGACCAGCTACGTGCCCCGGGCCCACGACGAGCGCCTGGCGGCGGTGGTGCGGCAGGCGGCGGGCGGCGCGAGCCGGATGGTGACCCTCGTCGGTGACTCCTCCACGGGCAAGACCCGCGCCTGTCGCGAGGCGGTGCGGAAGTTGCCGAGGCGCTGGCGGCTGTGGCATCCCCTCGACCCGTCCCGTCCGGACGCGTTGCTGGAGTCGCTGGCCGAGGTGCGCCCGTACACCGTGGTGTGGATCAATGACGCGCACCACTACCTGGCCACCGCCGACCCGGAGGTAGGTGAGCGGGTCGCCGCCGGGCTCCGCACGCTGCTGGCCGACGAGGGGCGCGCGCCAGTGCTGATCCTGGCCACGCTGTGGCCCGGGTTCCGGGCCCAGCTCACCGCCACGCCGCCGGACGGGCGGCCCGATCCGCACGCCCAGGCCCGTCAGCTGCTGGTCGGCACCGAGGTCACCGTGCCGTCCGCGTTCACCGGCGCGGACCTCGCCGGCGTGCGGGCCGCCGCCGCCCATGATCGGCGGTTGGCGCTCGCGGTGGCCGAGGCGGAGGCGGGTCGGGTCGCCCAGTACCTGGCCGGCGTGCCGGAGCTGTTGCTCCGGTACCGGACCGCGCCGGCCGGTGCGCGGGCGGTGCTGGACGCGGCGATCGACCTGCGCCGCCTCGGACATCCCGTCCACCTGCCCGGCCCGCTGCTGCGGGCGGCCGCCCGCGTCTACCTGTCCGAGGTGGACCACACCGAGCTGCTTCGGGTGCACGGTGCGGGCTGGTTCGACCACGTCGTCGAGGGGCTCGGCCGTACCCAGCACGGGATTCCCGGACCGCTGGTCCGCGTCCCGGCCGACGGTGCGGTGGTGCGGCTGGCCGACGCGATCGATCAGGCCGGCCGCATCGACCGTGCCGAGGTCTACCCGCCCGCGCCGTTCTGGGAGGCGGTCGCGGCCGCCGTCACCGACGCCACCTTGCTCACCGCGTTCGGCCAACAGGCCGAGCGCCGCGGCCGGTACGGACGCGCCACCCAGCTCTACAAGCTTGCCGCCGACCGCGGCGATGCCGGTGCGCTGCGGCTCCTGGGCGCCCTGCGGGAACGCGCCTGGGACATCGCCGGCGCCGAGGAGCTGTACCGGCAGGGCGTGGACCGCGGTGACATCCGCGCGCTGTACGACCTGGCCGCGCTGCGGGAACGGGCCTGGGACACGGCCGGCGCCGAAGGGCTGTACCGGCAGGCCGTGGACCGCGGTGACACCCGCGCGTGGTACTACCTGGCCAAGCTGCGGGAGCGGGCCGGGGACATCGCCGGCGCCGAAGGGCTGTACCGGCAGGCCGTCGACCGCGGCGACGCCGGGGCGCTGCGGCGCCTGGACGCACCGCGGCTGCTGGCCGCGCTGCGGGAGCGGGCCGGGGACATCGCCGGCGCCGAGGCGCTGTACTGGCAGGCCGCCGACCACGGCGATCTCCTCGCGCTGCCCAGGCTGGCCGCGCTGCGGATGCGGGCCGGGGACACCGCCGGGGCTCAAGCGGTGTACCGGCAGGCCGCCGACCGTGGCGACAGCGGCGCGCTGCGGCACCGGGCCGCGCTGCGTCTCCTGGCCGGGGACATCGCCGGTGCCGAGGCGGTGTACCGGCGGATGGCCGAACTCGGCGACACCAGCGCGCTGCACGACCTGGCCGGGCTGCGGAAGGAGGCCGGGGACGCCGCCGGTGCCGAGGCGCTGTACTGGCAGGCCGCCGACCGTGGTGACACCAGCGCCCTGCACCGCCTGGCCGAGATGCGCGAGCACGGCGGTGACCTCGCCGGCGCCGAAGGGCTGTACCGGCAGGCCATCGACCGCGGCGACACCGGCGCCCTGCAACGCCTGGCGAAGCGGCGGAAACGGGCCGGGGACGCCGCCGGTGCCGAGGCGCTGTACCGGCGGGCGGTCGACCGCGGTAACACCGGTGCGCTGAATTCCGTGGCAGATCTGCGGGAGGACGCCGGGGACACGGCCGTCGCCGACCGGATGCGGAGGTTCGGGCTGACCGAGTCGGGGGAGGTCGCGACCGCCCTGGACTTCGGCTCGTAGCCGCACCGCGGTGCCGTCGGACCCGTCGGCACGGAGGTCACTCGCCGCTGTCTCCGGTGCCCAGCGCCCCGATCCCCGGCAGCCGGAGCAGATCGCCCGCTTGCAGATTCTCGGCCAGGTGGGCGGCGCTGCTGGTGCCCGGGATGGCGAGTACGTGCGGCCCGCGGCTCAGGGTCCAGGCGATCCGGGCCTGCGCCGGTGAGACTCCAGCGCTGCGGGCGAAGGCGACCACGGCGTCGCTCTCGGACACACCCCCGCGCTCGCGGCCCGGACCGGCGAGGGCGAAGAACGGTACGAACGCGATGTTCCTGGCGTGGCAGGCGCGCAGAATCTCGTCGTTGACCCGGCCGAAGTCGATGCCGTACCGATTCTGTAGGGCGACGACCGGTGCGATCGTCTCGGCCTCGGCGAGGTGGGAGGGCCGGACGTTGGAGATGCCCAGATGCCGGATCAGGCCGGCTTGACGCAGCTCCGCCAGGGCACCGAAGTGTTCGGCGATCGAGTCGAGCCCGTGCTGACGCAGATAGACGAGATCCAGGTGGTCGCGGCCGAGCGCTCGGAGATTCGCCTCGACCTGGCCGCGCAGTTGATCCGGCCGGGCGAGGCCGTCGGGGGTGGGGCCGACCTTCGTGGCGATGACCAGATCCGCCGGGTACGGTGCCAGCGCACGCCGGATGACGTCGTTCGCCCAGCCGAGCGCCGCGAAGTCGTGCTCCTCATGACCCGGTTCGGCGTAGGTGGGATAGAACGCCGCGGTGTCGATGTGGTTGATACCGGAATCCACGGCCCGGCGCAGCAGCGCGGCGGCCCGGTCGCGGTCTCGCCCGAGACGTTTGGCGCCGAGTCCGATCCGGTTGACCGTCAGATCTCCGAGAAGGTACGTACCGCCGGGTGCTGGACCGGAACGCATGCGCCCGACCCTAGGCCAACCGCCGCGGGACGTCACGCCGTCCGGACCGCGTGTGCCTCGGTCAGATCCGGAGACTCCCATTTGCCGATCAGGCGGTCGACGACCGACTCCGGTACCGGCGCCGGCCGGCCGGCGTTCTGCCGCCGTAGGGTGTCCGGTGGCACCTCCAGCGCCATGACCTCCACCCGGGCGTGATAGGCCGCGCCCAGGCCGATGCACAGCTCGCGGTGCTGCCGCGAGATGTTGGTGGCGTTCCAGACGAAATCACGGCGTGCCCGCAGGTGCTCGCGTGCCTCCTCGTGCGCGGCCGCGGCGACGGCACGCTGGCCGTCGGTCGGTTTGACGCCCAGGCGGGCGCGGATCGCGTCCAGGCTGACCACCGGCCGGTCGCCCGCGTGTGCCGCCACCCAGGTGTCCTTGCCGGCGCCGGGGAGTCCGGACAGGACGGTCATCGTGAGGCGGGTATCGTCGTAGGCGGCGTAGCGCGGGTCGCGGCCCGGCGTGCGGAAGTACTGGAACCGGGCGTGGTCGGACGCGAACGGCCAGGGCCGGTCGAGCACACCGAGGTCGGCGCAGTACTCGCGGAACAGGTCGATGTTCTCCCGTACCTCGTCGCGGTCGCCGCAGATCCGGCCGGTGATGTCCGCGTCGGCCAGCATCGCCAGGTCCCGGTTGCGGGCCAGCAGGCTCACCCGCAGCACGATCTGCTCCAGGTCCGGCCGTTCCAGCGCCCAGAACGGCACCTGATGATGCCGGACCAGCGCGGCCACGTACTCGCGCCAGGGACGGGGCGCGGCCAGCTCCCACAGGATCCGGCGCACGCTCAGGTCGCCGCGCCGGGAGTGGCCGTGCGCGGTGATCCGGCCGTCGGGATCGGCGCGGGTGCAGTCCGGCTTGGCCACGTCGTGCAGCAGCACCGCCGCGAACAGCCGGGCCCGGTCGGCCGGCGGCAGTTCCCGCCAGCCGGCGTGTGCGGCCAGCGCCTCCGCCGCCATCCGGGTGTGCGTGGCCACGTCACCCTCGCCGTGGTGCACCGGGTCCTGCGGCACGCCGCGCAGCCGGCGGATCCAGCCGAACTCGTCCTCGATCCGCGGCCACGGCACGGTCCAGGACGGCGCTGCCGGACACAGCTCCGCGAAGATCGTCCAGTCAGATCGCATCCATCACCGCCGGGGTCGCGAGCCGGTTCGGCACGATCGGCCGGTCCGCCCAGTGCGAGCCGGAATCGAGGACGGCCTGCTGAAACCCGGCCCGTACCCACTTGTAGCGGCCGGCCACCCGCCCGCCGGCCTCGTCCTTGACGTACAGGCCCTCCATGTCGTCGCCGGAGTCGCTCTCCGCGAGCGCCCGGTCCGGGTCGACGCCGGCCTTGGCGGCGGCCGCGCGCAGCGACTCCCGCCAGGCCGGCGTCCGCACGGTGGACGGCCCGGCCAGGCCGGTCAGCTCACCGAGCGTGGCGAACGCGCCGGCCCGCAGCACCGGAACGCTCACCACTGGCGTACCGGCCAGCATCGCCCGGCGCGACGGGGTGTCCAGGAACGCGCCGGTCCGCCGGTCCAGGACGTCGAACTCGCAGAAGTAGTGCGGCAGCGCGTCGTAGTAGACCGTGTGCTTGGCGTACAGCCATTCGCCGTACAGCACGTACCGGTCGCCGAGAACCGGCCACAGCGTCGGCGCGATCAGGTTCGCCCAGGACTTGAGCGGCGCGAACTGGCGCTCCCGCGGGCCGCCGGTCAGGTAGTGGCCGCGGGACTGCAGCCGCAACTCGCCGCGGCCGGCGAAGCTGATCGCGGCGTTGGCGCCGTCCAGCTTCTCCTCGACGACCAGGTGCCGCCCCGCGAGCTCGGCGAACGGCGTCTGTGACAGGTCCTCGTCGCCCGGCTGCAGGCGGGAGCCGGCGAGGTGCGGCGTCCGAGGATACTTTCTGATCACGTGCCGTTTGTACCGGTGCGCGACCGTGCGGACCACCGAATATGCGTTACCCGCCGGGGCCGGCGACGGTCAGTACCACCAGGAGACGGGCGGGGAGGCCCGGTCGGCGCGTGCACGGGCGTTCAGGTACCCACCGGGCACCTTCCGGCGGTCGGTCCGCAACCGTTGCTGGGCCCCGCGCAGAGTTTCGAGGGCCACCCGGTTGTCCGCCGCGGCTGGTGTTCTCGACCCGCACGGACCGCAATCGCGATGCGGCGAAGGTCTTGGCGTACGCGAGGTCGGGCTGGTCCCAGGCACCGAACCGCCAGCCGGACCGGCCCGGTGTCTGCGCGGGCCGCGGTTCGTGGTGCGCCGGCGTCTGCGTGGCGTCCGGCCGGGTGCGAACGAACGTGGCGTCGGGCCAGCCGGGCGCGAAGGTGGCGTCCGACGTCATCGGCGGCTCGGGATCCCGTCGCGAACCGTCGTCCGGGGCCGGCCGAGGCATCCCGCGCGCCCGCTTCCGAGCGTCGCCGCCGAATCCAGTCCATCAGGCATTCCCATCAGCCACCGCAGCGTTGCTGTCCCTGGTGGACCACCTCGCCCACCGACACCGGCGGCGCCGAGATCAGGTGCAGGTAGCGCGTCTGCCAGCCGCCGCCGTGGTCGATCAGGACGGGTTCGTCGTTGCTCGGGCCACCTACTTTGATCAGATCGAGGCCGTGGGAGTGGGGAGCGTGGTCGCCGTGGGTACTCGCCCGCCATTCCTGACCACACCCGAACGGCAGCCGGAACAGCGGCCGTGGACCCGCCGCGCGGGTGACGTCCGGCGCCACACCCACGGATGCGCCGCCCGCCACGGTCGCGATGAGCACCGCGCTGAACGCGGCGGTCCGTCTCCGCATGGTCAACCCCCGTCGATGCGTCGGAGACTCCTGTCTAGGGGGTGGCCGGTTGTCTTGCTTCCGCCTGATCCGTTTGGACAATTGATCAGACAGAGCTGGACAACTCACGGGGGTGGGCATGCCGCGGCCTGAGCGCGCGCTGGGCGAAACCGGTGACCCGCTCATCGAGTTCGCGGCCGGGCTGCGAAGACTCCGCGAGAAGGCAGGAAATCCGTCGTACCGGTCGCTGTCCGGCACGGCCAACTTCTCCGCGGCGACGCTCGCGGCGGCCGCGTCCGGCCGCAAGCTGCCGACGCTGCAGGTGACGCGGGCGTACGTCCGGGCCTGCCACGGTGATGTCGCGGAGTGGGAGGGCCGCTGGCACGCGCTCGCCCGGGCGGGTCGCCCCGACCCGGTGGCACCGGTGGAGGGCACCGCGCCGTACGCGGGACTGGCGCCTTTCCAGCAGGATGACGCCGCGTTGTTCTTCGGACGGAGTGTGCTCGTCGCGGATCTCGTGCGACGGGTGTCGGAACGCCGGTTGATCGCGGTGTTCGGGCCGTCGGGCGTCGGCAAGTCCTCGCTGGTGCGGGCCGGGCTGATGGCCGCGATGCCGGGCCCGGCGGTGTTGCTGGTGCCGGGAGAGAACCCGCTGACGGACCTCGCGCTGGAGCTGGCCGCCCTGGCCCGGCTCCCGGCGGGTGCGGTGCTGGACGACCTGGCCGGGGACCCGTCGCACGCCGAGCTGGTGGCGCGACAGGCGTTGCCGGCCGACTCGGCCGAGTTGCTGCTGGTGGTCGACCAGTTCGAGAACGTGTTCGCGGCGTCCATCTCGGACCGTGAGCGGGTCGCCTTCGTCGGTGCTCTGGTGGCGCTGAGCCGGGCCGGGAGCCGGACCCGGGTGGTCCTCGCGGTACGCGCGGACCACTACGCGCGGTTCGTGGAGTTCCCCGATCTGCTCGCCGAGATGCGGGACGGGCACCTGCTGGTCGGCGGGATGAGCCCGGCCGACCTGCGCGAGGCCGTCGTGAAACCGGCGGACCGGGTCGGGGTCCGGGTCGAGGGCGCCCTGGTCTCGGAGATCGTGGCCGAGGTGGCCGGCCGGCCCGGTGCGCTTCCGCTGGCCTCGCACGCCCTGCTCGAGGCGTGGCGGCGGCGTCGCGGCACGACGATCACGCTGGACGGCTACCGGGCGGCGGGCGGGGTCGACGGTGCGGTCGCGGCGACCGCCGAGGGCATCTACCACGGTCTGGACGACGCCGAGCGCATCGCGGTCCGCCGGTTGCTGCTCCGGATGATCGACCTCGACGACCTGGCCGGGGTGCGGGGCCGGCGGGTGCCGCGGTCACAGATCAACTCGGCGGATCTGGTGGACCGCCTGGTGGACGCGCGGTTGCTCACCACCGACCACGGCAGCGTGGAGCTGGCGCACGAGTCACTGATGCGGGCGTGGCCGCGGTTGCGGCTGTGGGTGGACCAGGACCGCGCGACGTTGCGCGCGCATCGGCAGCTCGCGGATTCCGCGGCCGTCTGGCAGGAACTCGGGTACGACCAGGGCACGCTCTACCGGGGCAACCGGCTGGCGCAGACCCGGCAGTGGACCGCGTCGCCGTCGTGGCGGTCGGCGCTGAGCCCGCTGGAGCGCCGGTTCGTCGACGAGAGCATCCGTCAGGAGGCGGCCGAGAATGCCCGGCAGAGCCGCCGCTGGGTCCGCCGGCGCTGGCTGTCCACCCTTCTGGTCGGCATGCTGACGCTGGTCACCGTGGCCGGCGGCGCGTCGACGATCGACCCGCTGTACTGCGAGCGGGGGGCCGTGGGGCTGCTCGACGTGCGTACCGGCCGGCTGGTCGCCGCGGAGGACGGCTATCAGGGGCTGGACGCGGGAGCGTTGCGGGCCAGGACGTCCGCCGACACGTACGGCACCTGGGAGCAGTTCCAGACGTGCCGTCTCCCGCGGGAGCCGGGAAGCTTCCTGCTGCGCGGGTTCGCCGCGCGCAAGCGCTTCGTGTCGACCCGGCCGCGGACGCCGGGCGACGCGGTGCTGCGGCTGTCCGCGGCGACCAAGGGGCCGTACGAATGGCTGGTTGCCGTCCCGGCCGCCGGCGGCGAGGTCATGCTGTTCTCGATCGGCCGCAACCGGTACGTGTCGGTGCGCCGCGGCGGGAAGCCCCGGTACACGGGTCTGCTGGAGGCGACCACCTCGTCGACCGCGGACGCCGCCAGATTCCGCATCACGCCCCTGCCGTGAGCCCCGGCATGGCCGGCGGATGCAACCGGATCGTCGGGTGCGGTGTGTTCTTCAGTGTGCAAGGACAGCGGGAGCGGAAACCATGACCGGCGGCGGCAGCGCCGACTTCGACGCCTTCTACGTTGCGACGGTCCGGCGCATCGTGCTGTACCTCTACGCCGTCTCCAGCGACCGGTCCGAGGCACAGGACATCGCCCAGGAGGCGTTCGCGCGGGCCTGGCAGCACTGGCCCAAGGTCAGTCGGTACGACGATCCCGAGGCCTGGGTCCGGACGGTCGCCTGGCGGCTGATGGCCAACCGGTGGCGCGGTCTGCGGCGCCGGCTCACCGCCCAGGACCGCCTGGGCCCGACGGTCGAGGCGACCGCCGGACCGTCCCCGGACCGGGTGGCCGTGATGGCCGCGTTGCAGCAACTGCCGAAGCCGCAGCGGCAGGTCATCGCGTTGCACTACCTGCTGGACATGCCGGTCGCCGGTATCGCGGCGAGCATCGGCGTCCCGGTGGGCACGGTCAAGGCGCGACTTTCCCGGGCACGAACCACTCTCGCCGGGCTGCTCGGCGAGCACGATCAGGAGGTCGATGATGTCTCGTCCCGTTCATGAGCGGCTCCGGCAGTTGGAGGCCGAGGTCCAGCACCTGCCCGTCCTGCCGGCCGCCGCGATCCGCGCCCGCGGCGGGCGCCGACGGCGCCGGCGGGCCACCGGCGTGCTGGTGGGCACCGCAATGGTGGCGACCGCGGCCGGGCTCACGGCACCGAGCGCCCTGGACCGGTTGTCCCCGGACCGGACGGCCGCGGCCGGTCCCGCCGCGAGCTGCGTTCTCACCCCACCGCCGGATCCGGCCGCGGTGCGGGTCCGGGTGCGGAACGGCGGGGCGGACGCCCGGCTGGGCGACCTGACGTCGGCCGGCCTGCGGGAACGCGGCTTCACCGTGCTCACCGACAGCGGCGCCGGGAACCCGTCCCCGGGTCCGACGACCCTCTACTACGGCCCCGCGGCGATCGGCGCGGCCACCCTGCTGCGCGCGGTGCTGATCGGCGACGCCGCCATGCGGTTCGATCCGGGCCGCACGGACGACGCCGTCGACCTGGCGCTGGGCACCACCGCCGTCCGTCTCGCCACCAGCACGGAGGTCAACCAGGCGCTGCTCGCCGCCGGTCCGCCGTCCGCGCCGCCGGAGTGCTGACGCACCCGCGCAGGCGGTCCCACCGGCGGCGGTCGGTGGACGGGGGGGGCGAGACCCGCACGGCCGTTCTCACTTCGGTGATTTCCGGGCCGGCGCGCGTCGTGACGATTACCATCGATACACGCCTTCCGTCGAAACTGGACCGGTGCTTCGGGGATGAGGAATGCCTTGGTGACACGGGTTGACGTCGGTGTCGGAGCCAGGGTTCTCGCGGTGCAGGTGGCGGGCTCGTCGGACGGCGCTCCGGTCTTCCTGCTCCACGGCACCCCGGGGTCGGGCAGCGGACCCCGTCCCCGGAGCAGCATGCTCTACCGGCTGGGCATCCGGCTGATCAGCTACGACCGGCCGGGGTACGGCGGCTCCACCCGGTCGCCGAACCGGCGGGTGGTCGACGCCGCCACGGACGTACGGGCCATCGCCGATCGGCTGGGCATCGAGCGGTTCGCCGTGGTGGGCCGGTCCGGCGGCGGCCCGCACGCGCTGGCCTGCGCCGCGGTGCTGCCGCACCGGGTGGACCGGGCGGCGGTGCTGGTCGGGCTCGCACCCTGGGGCGCGGCCGATCTCAACTGGTACGAGGGCATGGCCGACGCGAACGCCCGCAAGCACGTCACCGCCGACCGGGGCACCGCCGACCAGATGCACGAGTTGCGGGCCCTGGCCGAGCAGACCGCCGCCGACCCGGAGAGCCTGATCGAGGACCTGTTGGCGCAGATGTCCGGGCCGGACCTGCAGATGATGCAGAGCGTGCTGTACCGGCGGATGCTGGTGAAGAGCTACGCCGACGCGCTCCGGGCCGGCCCGTACGGCTGGCTCGACGACATCCTGGCCTTCCGCCGCGGATGGGGGTTCGCGCTCGACACGATCGTCCGGCCGGTCCGGCTCTGGCACGGCGCGCACGACACGTTCTCGCCGGTCAGCCACAGCCGGTGGCTGGCACAGCGGATCCCGCGTTCGGAGGTGCACGTGCAGCACGACGCGGCGCACTTCGGCGCCATCGAGGCGCTCCCCCGGATTCTCGCCTGGCTCACGGCCTGAGCCGGCCGGCCGGCGCGGCCCGCCTCGTCATGTCCCGGTGCCGGCAGCCGGCCGGGGCTGCGCCTGGGTGGTGAAGGCCTCCAGCTCGGCGCAGAGCTGCACCAGATGGTCGACGCTGTGCAGGTGGTTGATCGCGGCGTCGCGCAGCCGGTTCGCCCGGTCGGTGGTGGGCGGTCCCTGGGCGAATTCCTGGCATCCCGCCGCCATGGTCTGCCGCTGGTGCCGCAGCGCGGCCTCGAGGTCGTTCCAGAGCCGTTCGAACCGGGCCTGCTCGGCGGTCCGCTCGCCGTTGCGGACGCGCTCGCCGAACAGCGCCCGGAGCTGGTTGCCGTCGATCCGCAGCGGGGTCACCACGCGCTCGTAGAACAGCCACTGGTGGCCGTCCATCTGGGCCTGCAGAAGGTGGGCCGACTCGAGCGCGCGGTCCGGGTCGGCGAGGCCGCCGTTGACCACCCGCGCGGCCGCCACGAAGGCATTCGTACTGGCCGCCACCTCTTCCACCAGGTTCTGCACGTAGTCGCTGGTGGTACGGACGGAGGCGGTCAATTGCTCCAGCGCGGCGGCGTACCTCACCTGCAGCCGGACCCGCTCGAGTTCCATCACCTGGTACTCGGCCAGCCGGGTGATGATCACCAGGGCGACCGGGAGCGCGACCATGCCGCAGATCAACTCGGCCAGGATGTTCGTGGTGAACTGCAGGCCGCCCCACCAGTTCCGCGCGTCGGCGACGACGGACAGGGTGACCGCGACGAACCCGATGCTCCACACCCAGTAGGCGAACCGGCGCAGGACCGGCGGTGCGGTCCGCCACGCCGACACGACCAGCGACGGGATGGTGCTCTCCGAGTTCGTCATGGGCGTCCGTCCTAGAACTGGTGCGGGTCGATGATCCGGTACAGGTACCGGCGACGGTCCAGCCCGTTGACGATCGGATGCGTCTCGCCCAGCCGCAGGATGACCCGTTCGCGCAGCGCGGCGAGCCGGTCGTCCACCGCGTCGGCGCCCAGGGCGTCCTCGACCAGGGCGAGGTTGGCCTCGAACCGGAACGTGTTCGGGTGCTCCGGGCCGAACACCCGGCGGACGCCGTCGGCGATGCCCAGCAGCGCCTCCCGCGCGGTCGCCGGCCCGGTCCCGCCCTCGGACGGATCGGCCTCGCAGATCGCGAGGTTCATCTGCGCGGAGAGCGTGTACGGGTGTTCCGGCCCCAGCACGTCGGACAGGCTCTCCACGGTCGGCCTGATCCAGTCCCGGGCGTCGCTGAACCGGCCGAGGCGACGGTCCGCGATCGCCAGGTCGTTCATGCAGACCAGCGTGTACGGGTGCCGGTCGCCGAGCCGGCGCTTCCAGAACGCCTGGATGGCGAGCAGCTCGGCGATCGCCTGATCGCCTTCGCCCGCACTGAGCAGGGTGAGCGCGAGACTGAAGCGGCAGCTCACCGTCTCCGGGTTGTCGGAGCCGAAGAGCTCCAGGAGCCGGGCGTACGCCTCCTGGTGCAGTTGCAGGGCCTCGTCGATCCGGCCGAGGCTGCGCAGCGAGACCGCGTAGTTCGACTTGGTGGTGAGCGTCGACCGGGAGTCCGGGCCGCGGGTGTGGACCAGGTGGTCCAGGGTCTGCTTCAACAGCGCGGCGGAGCGGTCGAAGTCGCCCGCGTCGCGCCAGTCCCGGGCCAGGCAGGCGGCCGTGCCGAGGGTCCAGAGGTTGGTCTCCCCGTTCACCTCCTGGCGCCGCTCCCAGGCCTCCCGGTCGTGCTCGCCGGCTTCCCGGAACAACCCCATCAGCCGGTACGACACCGCGAGGTTGTTGCGGGCCGCAAGGGTGCGGGTGTTGTCCTCCCCGTACAGGTCCTGCCAGGCGCTGTAGGTCTCGATGTCGAGCTGGAGCGCCTCCGGGTAGCGGCCCAGACCCCGCAGGTCGGCCGCGTAGCTGCCCCGGGTCATCAGGGTGTGCGGATGATCCGGCCCGAGCAGGCGCACCTGCTCGGCCAGCACCTGCTCGTCCAGCTGCCGGGAGAGTTCGAACTCGCCCAGGTCGCGCAGCAGGTTGGCGAGGTTGAAGCGGAGCTGGAGCAGCTGCCGGAGCAGGACCGCGGCCGCCACCGGGTCGGTGGTGTCGGCCAGCTGCCGCTCCCAGATCCGGGCGACCCGTTCGGCCCGGTCGCGCCCGGTCACCGGGTCGGCCTGGACGTAGTAGTAGCGGACCCGGTCGATGAGCAGCTGGCGCACCGGCTCCTCGGTGCTGTGCACCGCGTCCGAGGCGTCCAGGTGCGGCCAGAGCAGGCGGAACCGGGCCCAGTGCTGCGGGTCGTCGACGTCGCCCTCCGGCCGGGCCCGGGCGAGTACCTGGTGCACCTGCAGCCGGGCCTGGGCGAGTTCCTCCTCGGTCATCCGGTCCCGGACGACGTTCTGTACCACCCGGTGGATCAGGATCCGGCCGCTGCGGTCGCCGTCGCCGGAGGAGGCGGGCCGCTGGTCCAGCCGCAGCAGCGCCAGCCGGTTGATCTGCTGGACCAGGGAGCCGCGCAGCAACCGCTCGGACAGGGCCGGGTTGTACGGCTTCAGGTACTCCGCCATCTGGTCGCTGAAGATCAGGTCGAGCGGGATCTCCGGGGCCAGCACGCTGCACAGCTGGAAGAGCCGGTACGCCGCGTGGTCCCGTTCCCGGAGCCGGGTCAGCGAGAGGTCCCAGGTCCGGGCGATCGGCCGGTCGGTCATGGCGGTGAGGACGGCGCTCGGCCCCTCCTCCTGGATGAGCTGGAGGTACTCGGTGACCGAGGTGTGCGTCTCGTGCAGCCAGGCGGCGGCCGCGGCGACCGCGATCGGCAGGTCGGCGAGCTGCTCGGCGACCAGGCCGGCGTCCTTGCGGTCGATCGTGCCGACCCGCTGCACCAGGTGCTCGATGCTCTCGTCGCGGGTGAAGACGTCGACCTCGAGCGGCTGGGTCTGCTCGCCCCACGCCTTGTTCCGGGAGGTGATCAGTACGTGGCCGGGGCCGTGCGGCAGGTAGGTGCGTACCGCCTCGGGCTCGTCCGCGTTGTCCAGGATCAGCAGCCAGCGCCGCTTGTCCCGGCTGAGTTCCTGGACGACCGCGCGCGCGTAGTCCGGCCCGGACTGCTCGGACTGCAGGTTCAGCCGGGCGCCGAGGTCGCGCAGCGAGCCCTGCAGGCTTTCCTCGGTGTCCGCGTTCAGCCACGCCACCACGTCGTAGGCGGCGCGGTAGCGGTACGCGTACTCCAGCGCCATCTGGGTCTTGCCGACGCCGCCCATGCCCTGCAGGGCGACCGCCTGGGTGCCGAAGAGCACGACGGCCGTGCCGGAGCGGAGCTGGTCCCGGACGGCGCGCAGGCCGGTCTCCCGTCCGGTGAAGCGGGCGTTGCGGGCCGGCAGGTTCACCACCAGGTCCGGCTCGTCACCGGGGTAGCGGGGCGCGCCGGCCAGCAGGACGTCCAGGTCACCGGCGGGCCGGCCGACGAGTTCCAGGATCCGCGCCGCCGCGGTGGCGGCGCCGAGCCCGGCGATGAACGCCGAGTTGGCGGTGGGGATGCGGCGCCACGGGGTGATGTCGGCCGTGTAGATCGCCCGCAGCTCCGGCTCCCCGGTCGGAGTACCCGGCGCGCCGGAGAAGGCGGACACTCCCTCCGCCCGCGAGATGATCTTCAGGTGCTGCGCGTCGGCCGACGGCACGTCCGTCCCGTCGCCGCTCTCGGCGAGCGCGCGCACGACCCGGAAGCCGCCGTTGGACAGGACGTGCTCCACCCATTCCAGCCACACCTGGTCGATGCCGGCGGCGGAGAGCAGCACCACGTCGGTCTCGGAGAACGGTTTGCGCTCGAACCGGGCGATGAACTGGGCGCGCAGGTTCGGGCTCATCGGCGGCAGGGCGGTGACCCGTCCGCCGGTGATCTGGGTGGCCAGCGACTCGTACGCCCGCAGCAGCGTGCCACTGGCGCCCGGTGCGTCGCCGAACGTCGCCAGCACCTCTTCGTAGGCGTAGTACGCCTGGTACGGCACCTCGACTCCGTGCCAGTACGCCCGCCGCCCGTCCTCGTCGAGACCGCTCGGCAGGTCGGCGAACTCCCGCATCGCGACGGTCCGCCCGGTCTCCGCCTTCCGCTTCTCGGCCGGGTCCACGCGCATCGGCACCGGCAGGACCCGGATGTCGCGGGGACTGTGCAGCTGCCGGGCCATCCGGGCCGCGCCCTCGATGCCCTGACCGCTGAACGTGAAGCAGTCCACCAGCACGTCCGGCAGGTGGCTCGTGCAGATGCCGGCGATGTCGCTGTGCCCGGTCCGGCTGTCGATCAGCGTGAAGTCGTACCGGTCCTTCATGTCGGCGCGCATCGCGTCGAAGAAGCGCCCGCCGCTGCCGTCACCGTTCTGGTAGAAGTCGTCCCAGTTGATGTTGCTGAGCACGCCCTCGTACACCGGGTTCTGCTGGCCCGCGGAGAGGAAGTCCAGCGTGCCGCCCTCCGGGAAGTGGTCCCAGTCCAGCGAGAACGAGTACTGCTGCACGCTGGCGTAGCCGCCGGCCTGGGCCGGGTCCCACTCCGGCTTGGAGGAGTCCCACTCGTACAGGTTGATCATGTCGACCACGCCGCGGGTGCTGGCCAGGAAGCCCGGGTCCATGAAGGGCTGGAAGAACCGGTGCAGGCCGGGCGACTCGAGGTCCCAGTCGACCGCGAGCACCCGGTAACCGTTCGCCGCCAGGATCCAGGCGACGTTGGCCAGCGCCATGGTCCGGCCCGTCCCACCCTTGTACGAGTAGAACGTGACGACCTGTCCGTCGCGGCCCCTGGTCATCGCAAGTCCTCCCACGGTCTGCTGGTCTGCCGGTTACGAAGGAAGTTGCGGCGGGCCTTGGTGACCGCCTCGTCGATGGCCCGCTGGAACTCCCGGGCGTCGCGGGCGACCTGGACGCCGTTCGGCGCCATCGACCGCGCCTCGGCGGCCAGATCGTGCGCGCGGGCGGCGTGGTCGTCGTGGTCCGGCCCGATCACCATGACCACGGTCATCCACGGCGGCATGGTGCGCAGGAACCGTTCGGCCGCCGGGCGGTTCACCGGGTCGTCGAGCACCGCGGCGTCGAGCAGCAGTACGCCCGCGGACTCGTGGAACCCGTTGACCGCCGACGGCGCCGCGGTACCCAGCACGATCTCGGGCAGCAGGGACAGCCGCTGCGCGGCGTCCCGGGCCCGCTCGGTCACCGATCCGGGGCCGAACGGGGTCCAGTCCGGATCCCGCAGGCTGGACTGGACCACGGTGATCAGGAACCGCGCCTCGGGTACCCGCGGCGGCATCGGCAGCTCGGGCCGGCCGCGCAGCCAGGCCGGCATCCGGTCCGGGTTCTCGGCCGCGGCGACCAGCCGGTCGGCGAGCTCGTCGACGATCCGCCGCAGCTCCACCGTGTACGCGTTGAGCCGGCAGATCGAGGCCATGCCGCACTCCAGGTACTCCTGGACGGAGCTGCCCAGCGAGGTGGCCTGGGCGAGACCGTTCACCCGGCGGGCCGGCAGGTGCGGCTCCCAGAGCACGGGGTGCACGAACGGCGGCTCGGCCGGGTCGCCGAGGCGGTGCAGCCGGTCGCCGAAGTCGGGCGGCGGGTCGTGCAGGAACTCCCGGGTGTAGAGCGGGACCAGCACGCGTACCCGGGGCAGTCCGATGTCGAGCGCCCGGCGCGCCTCGCCCGCCGTGGGGAAGTAGAGCGACCCGGCGCGCAGGCCGGGCATCGGCGCGGCACGGCTCTGCACTTCGAGGTCGAGCCGGTGATAGAAGGACTCGACCCACTGGTTCGGGGTCGAGGTGCGCGCGTGGATCAGCGCGAAGTAGAGATCGGGCGCGGGCACGATCGGCTCTCCTCAGCGCGCATGTCCACTTGATCCCCGCTTCTGTTCGGTCGTGCCGGGAGGTTCAGCGTAGTTGCCCGACTCCACTCTGTCATCGACGAGCTTTCCCGCCGGCTCACCGGTTCGCCGCGAACCACTCCCGGGCGCGATCCACCGCGGGCACCATTGGCAGGAGGTGCGCCTCGGCGTCGCCCACCCGCCCGGTGACGGCCCAGGAGTGCCGCAGAAGGTCGTCGCCGGCCTCGCCGAAGTCGCTGTCGTCCAGCTTCCGGGCCGGGAACCGGGCCAGGGCCCGCCGGCCGTCCCGCATCACGAAGCAGGAGTACTCCGTGGTGGGCGCGGGCCCGTCGAGGCGGTACTCGGCGAGGTGCAGAGCCGTGCACTTCGCGGTACCGACGCCGAGCATCAGGATGGTGGCGCGGCGCCGGTAGAGCACGCCCAGCGGGGACCGTTCGCCCAGATGACAGTCGAGGTCGTGGGTCCGGACCACCTCGGCGGCGGCCGGTCCCAGCGCGGCGAAGGACGTCTGCGGATGCCGGCTGCGCAGCGCGCCCGGGTGCGAGCGGACGTGCTCGGCGAGGCCGCCCACGCCGTACGACGGCGTGCGGTCCGGATCGAAGCCCGGCATGCCGTCGGTGTACCGGGCGCGCTCGGCATCGGTCATGCCGGCCGTGGCTGCCCGGTACACCGGGCTGGTCAGCGAATTGTTCGGGGTCTGCGCCGGCACCACGACCGTGCCGGCCGGGCCGGACACCTCACGGATCGCGGCGAGCAGGGTGGCCGCGCCGCCGTCGATCCAGCCGATCCGGCGCATCGAGCAGTGCACCAGCAGGATGCCGCCGCGCGGGACGCCGAGGGTGGTCAGATCCGCGACGAGTTCGTCGCGGGTGGCGGTCCGGCCGGTCACGACTTCCAGGATCGCACGGTGGCGGCCAGCCGGTCGACGAAGTCCGTCCCCAGTGGGGTGAGCGCGTCCGTGCCGCGCAGCGCGGCGATGGCGTCGGTCGTCCAGCGGTGGTACATCGCGAACAGGTCGGCCGCCCGCGGGTCGGTGCGCGCCCGCAGCCGCCACACGTCGGCCACCGCGGCGTGCGCGTAGACGCCCTGCAGGGCCGCCTCGACCGGCCTGGGCTCGGGTTTCCAGCCCACCGTGAGCTGTGCGTCCGAGTCGCGGTCGTGCAGGTCGTAGAGGTCGAGCAGCGCGCCCAGCTTGGCGTGCTGGAATTCGTGCACCAGCAGGACCGCCAGCTCGGCCGGGCCGACCTGGGTGGCGGCCAGGGCACCGAACGCGTCCATCGCGGTGGCCGCCCGCTGCTTCCCCGCCGGGTCCGGCGCCAACGGCATGATCACCTGCAGTCCGGTACGCAGCGCCGGGGCGTACCCGGGCAACTCGGCACCGATCAGGCGCCACGCCTCGGTCAGCGCGTCCCGCCACCGGCCGACGGCGTGCTCGTCCAGCCGGTCCGCCGGTGTCCAGCCGTGGCAGTCCCGGGCCGGGTCGCCGTCCTCGATCCGGACCCGCCAGCCGTCCAGTGTGATCCACCGGGCGGGTTGCCAGGCCGCGGTGGTGCCCGGCTGGGCGAGGTCGACCGTGATCGTCCGGTGCCCCGGCCCGGTGAGCCACAGCTTGCCCCGGTCCACGGTGATCCGGGCAGCCGCCGTCACCGCCTCCGGCCAGTAGAGCGTGCCGACCGTGGGCAGGGCGACGACGCCCCGGTCGATCCGTACCCCGGTCTCCAACCGCACGTCCGCGTGCACCGCCGCGGCGGCGGCGAGACCACCCAGGTAGGGCATCCCGGCCGGGTCGTCCGCGCGGAGGACGCCGACGGCCCAGGCCCGGACGTACGGGTGGGCCAGCACCCGGCGCACCGCGTCCGGATGCTCGGCCTCCACCTCGGCGAGCGCCGCCCAGCCGGAGGTCGGACCGTGCTGATCGATCGTCGCGGACACCAGGGCCCGGGTGACGGACCGCTGCTGCTCGGCCAGCCAGCCGATGGTCGCCTCGTCGCCGAAGCCCGAGGCGATCTGGCTGATCACGTCGGCCGTACTGATCTCTTCCGGCTTGACGCTCGCGTGGTGCACGCTTCGCTCGTCGGCCGTACGGTCGATCAGAACGCGCAGGTCGGGGCAGTAGACCGAGGGATTGTCGAAGCCGTGGCCGGTGCGGTAGCGGTGGGCGTAGAGGCCGCCGGCGCACTGCCGGACCACCGGGCAGGACTGGCAGACGGCGTTGAGGTTCCGCAGGCCGTGCTGCCGTACCGCGATCGGCCGGAGCCGGGAGACGTCGTCGACCGGGTGGGTGAGCACGCTCAGGCCGGTGGCCGGGGCGCCGTCGTAGGCGGTCTTCACCGAGTCGGCCTGTTCGTACCGGCCGTCGGTCTCGATGACCGCCAGGTCGACGGCGTCCGCGCCGAGCTGTTCGCTGCCGCTCGGCCCGCCCTGAGCGGTGGAGTACAGGCCGTCGAAGAGGCGGATCCGCATCGGACGGCCGTCGGCGAGCCAGCGCCGGTGGATCGCGGAGAGCCAGTCCGCGTACGGCGTGTGGCTGCCGTCCGGCCGGTCCGGCGGACTGTCCCACGTGGCGTGCGGCAGAAGGAAGTCGACCTGCGGCGGACGCTCGGCGAGGAGCGCCGCGTAGACCCGTTCGGGTGAGTTCCGCACGTCGACGGTGCAGAGGATGCCGGCGTACAGCTCGCGGTACTCCGGCCGCCGCAGCAACGCCAGCGCGGCGCGGACCTGGTCGTAGCTGCCCGCGCCGTTCGCGAACCGCCGGTGCCGGTCGTTGGCCGCCCGGTCGCCGTCGAGCGAGACGCCCACCCGTACGCCGTGCCGCTTGAGCACGTCACCCATCTCGGGGTTGAAGCGCACGCCGTTTGTCTGCATCATCAAGGTGAGCCGGGTGACCGCTTCGATCGGCGCCCGGACCTGGGAGATGAGCTCGTCCATCCGGGCCGGCCCGAGCAGCAGCGGCTCACCACCGTGGAGGACGACCCGGACGCGGGTCAGGTGCCAGGCCTCGGCGTGCTCGGCGATCCGCCGGGCGGCGGCCAGCGCGACGGCCGGCGTCATGATCTTGGGCTTCGTCCGCCAGCTCTGATCGGCGTGTTCGTAGACGTAGCAGTGGTCGCACGAAAGGTCGCACCGGCCGTGCACCTTCAGAACGAACTGGCTCAGCGGATGGGCTTCGCCGGCCGCACCGCCCGCCCGGCCGGGCATCAGTGTGCTGACTGGAATGCGGCGACGTCCAGCCGCCGGAGCAGGGCCTGCTTGTCCACGATCCGGCGCACCACGCGATCGGTGTGCTCGGCCCGGATCTCCCGCAGCGGGGTCTTGTTGATGATGGCCAGCGGCCCGACCAGGTTGTCCATGGTCGCGACTTCGGTGTTCACGATATCTCCAGGTCGTATCAGGTTCGAGTCTCGCGCTGGCCGTGCTGTCGAATAACGACAGCTGAGCCGGTTGGGTTTCGGTCTGCGGGCTCGTGTGACGGCGGCCGACTCGCGCCGACACGAATGCTGCCGGAGCCTGCGCCACCCGTCATCGTCCCACACTCCTTCCAACCTGAAGCTCAGGTTGCGAGGAATCAGGCGCCGATGATACGGAACGAAGGAGATGGGCGGAATGGACCGAAGGCCCGCGCTTTCCCGGAGGACGGGTGACCCGGCGCGGGCTACCCCGCCTCCGACCGGAACAGGCGCGGCGCGAAGTCGATGAGGTTCTTCTGCCACGCGTCCCAGCCGTGCGGGCCCTCGGTGACTCCGGCGAACTCGTACCGGATGCCCAGGCGGTCGAACGCCGCCATGGTGGCCATCGTGAACGGGTACACGAAGTCGGTCACGTTGCCGACGTACACCCGCAGCATCGTCGTGCCGTTGTTGATGGCGGTCGCGTCGTAGCCGGTCGGGTCGACCCCGCTGCCGGGCGTGCCGATCGCCGCGGAGAACGTGCCGATGTAGGCGAACTCGCCGGGGTGCTTCTTGAGCACGTCGTACGTCTGGAATCCGCCCATCGACAGGCCGGCGAGCGCCTTCCGCGCCGGATCGTCGGCGATGTGGAACTCGGCGCGAGCCGCCGGAACGATGTTCTCGCGCAGTTCCCTGGCGAAGTCGGGGACGTTGCCGTTGCCCATCACGACCACCATCGGGACGAGATTGCCGTCGCGGAAGTGATTGTCCAGGATCTGCCTGGCGCGGCCCATCTCGAGCCAGTCGGTGTAGTTCTGACCGCCGCCGTGCTGCAGGTAGAGCACCGGGTACGGCTCCGCCCGGCGCGGGTCGTAGCCGGGTGGCGTCCACACGTACGCCGAACGCTGCTGCCCGGCCACGGTGCTCTGATAGGTGAGCGTCTCGACCGTGCCGCCCTGGCCGGGCGGGACGTCGGCGAGCAGGCGTGACCGCTGTCCGGGCACGAGGAACGTGCTCCACGTCGGTTCCGTGGTGATGCTCGTCGGGTTCGCGGTGTCCTTCTTGGAGACCCGGTCGACGATGAACTTGTAGTAGTAGAACCACGGCTTGAGTGGTCCCACGGTGCCCCGCCACCGGTCGCCGACGCGGGTCAGCGGGACGTTGACCCAGCTGCCGCCGGGCGCCCAGTTGCCCCAGAGCGTGACGCGCCGGGCGTCGGTGAACTCGGCGCCGGTCTCGACCGTGACGAAGGTGTCCCCGTTGGCGAGCCTGGTGAGCCACGGCGTCGGGGTCGTGCCGGGGGCCGGCGGGGAGAACGCGTGGCGCAGCGGCAGGTGGCCGGCGCTCGGGCCGTGGCGCGGCGCGGCGCGGAAGAGCCGGGGCACGAAGTCGGCCAGGTTCTCCTGCCAGGCCGTCCAGTTGTGGCCGGCATCGGGATTGACCCCGTCGAACTGGTGCCGGACGCCGGCCCGGTCGAGCTTCCGCAGCAACCGGTAGGTGGGGTTGTACGCGGGGTCGGTCACGTTCCCGGTGTACAGCCGCAGCAGCCGGGTGCCGGCGTTGACCGCCCGGGCGTCGATCTTGGGGCCGCCGTCCGGGTACGCACCGGCGAACGACCCGACGTAGGCGAACCGGCCCGGCCGGGTCAACGCGAGCTGCAGGGCCTGCACGCCGCCGGACGACGCGCCGGCCAGCGCCCGGTGCGCGGGGTCGCGGGCCACCCGGTACCGGTCGTGGACGGCCCGCATGAGGTGGGTCAGCCCGGGCTCGGCGTCGGTGGCGTCGCTGTCGCCCATCACGACCACCATCGGTTCCATCCGGCGCTGGACGGAGAGGTTGTCCAGGATCTGCCGGGCGCGTCCGAGCTCGGTCCAGTCGGCGTGTCCGCCGCCCGCGCCGTGCCGCAGGTAGAGCACCGGGTACGGCCGTGCGCGGCGGGTGTCGTACCCCGGTGGGGTCCACACGTTCGCCGCCCCGCCCGGGTAGGCGATGGTCTCGACCGTTCCGCCCCGGCCGGCGGGGACGTCGGCGAGCAGACGAGCCGAGTCGCCCGGGATCAGGATGGTGCGCCAGGTCGGGTCGGAGGTGACCGTCGCGGGGTTGGTGGGATCTCCGACGATCTTGGTGTCGTCACCCCGGAGCCGGTAGTGGTACAACCCGGCCGGCAGCGGGCCGATCACCGACGTCCAGGCGTCACCCGAGCGTCCGAGGCCGAGGTCCGCCACGTTCGCGGACGGGCCGAAGTTCCCCTCGACGACCACCGACGACACGGTGCCCATGGCGTTCTCGAGGTCGGCCGCCGGGATCCGGAACGACGCGAAACCCTCCGACACGGTGAGCCAGGGAGCCGCTGCCGCCACTGCCGCCGGTGGTGTCCCGGTCAGCGCGGTCGCGCTGCTCAGGACTGCGGTGACGAGCACCGCCACGAACCGCAGGCGGCGGGAAGTGGACGTCATTCGAACTCCTCCTTGGGCCCCGTGACAGCCGGGCGTCCACGGCCGGGAAGATCGGCCTCCGTTGTGGACGGGCTGGTCTCCGCCAGCATTACATAGGCGTACATGGATGCGCCGAGGCCCATTTGTTCCCGATTCGGAAAGGGGCTATCCCGGACTGCGAACGGCCGCACCGAACCACCTCGGCAACCGGTTCAGCAGGTCCTGCTGGTCGTCGCCGGCCCACGCGACGTGCCCGTCCGGTCTGAGCAGCACCGCGGGCACGTCCAGGTCCGCGCTGACGGCGGCCACGTGGTCGACCCGGTCGGCCCAGCCCGCCACCGACAGCCGGCCGGTCTGGTCCAGCAGCAGCCCGCGGCCGGCGTGCAGCAGCTCGTAGAGGCGACCCCGCGGCAGCGGCAGGTCCCGCATCCGCCGGCCGAGCAGCTCGTGCCCGGGGCCGAAGTCGTAGCGGACGCCGAGCGCGGTGACCTTCTCCACCAGGTACCGGTTCACCTCCTCGAAGTCCATCAGCTCCGACACCAGGCGGCGCACCGCCTGCGGGCCCGGCTCGGTGGACATCAGGTGCATCTGGGCCCGGGTGTTGTCCAGCACGTCGGCGGCGACCGGGTGGCGTTCGGCGTGGTAGCTGTCCAGCAGCCCGTCCGGCGCCCAGCCGTTCACCTCCGCGGCCAGTTTCCAGCCGAGGTTGAACGCGTCCTGGATGCCGAGGTTGAGCCCCTGCCCGCCGGCCGGCGGGTGGATGTGCGCCGCGTCGCCGGCGAGGAACACCCGGCCGGTACGGAAGCGCTCGGCCAGCCGGGTGGCGTCGCCGAAGCGGGACAGCCAGCGCGGTGAGTGCACGCCGAAGTCGGTGCCGGCGTATGCCCGCAGCTGCCGCCGGAAGTCCTCCAGCGTCGGCGCGACCGCGCGGTCCTCGGCCACTCCGGCGGCGGGCACGAGCACGCGGTGCACCCCGTCGGCGAGCGGCATGGCGCCGAACCGGAGTTCGGTCCGGCGGACGTCGGCCGTCACGGCGGCCAGCGTCTCCGGCGTGGCCGTCAACGCCATCTCGCCGAGCAGGAACTCGGTCCTCGCCGGCTCGCCCGGGAAGCCGACGCCGAGCAGCTTGCGTACCGTGCTGCGGCCGCCGTCGCAGGCAACCAGATAGCGCGAGCGCAGACCGGTACCGTCGGCCAGCTCGACGGTCACGCCGTCGTCGTCCTGGCTCAGCCCGACCAGCTCGGCGCCGCGCCGGATCTCGGCGCCGAGTTCGCCGGCGCGTTCGGCCAGCAGGCGGTCGACGACGGGCTGGGGGATGCCCAGGACGTACCCGTGGCCGGTGTCCAGCCGCTCCGGCGGCGGCTTGGCGATGCCGGCGAAGCCGCCGATCGGATGCGTCCGGCCGAGCGCGCGGAACCGCTCCAGGATGCCGCGCTGGTCCAGCACCTCGATGCTGCGCGCGTGCAGGCCGAGCGCGCGGACCACCGGGGTCGGCTCGGTCGCCTTCTCCAGCACGAGCGCGTGCACCGCGTGCAGGCGCAGTTCGGCAGCCAGCATGAGGCCGGTCGGCCCGCCGCCGACGATGATCACGTCAAGCACAGAATCCCCCCATTTCGCACACCGATGGGAGATTCTGCGGCACACCCCGGGCCTTGCCGCAAGGCCCGGGGTGCGCTATACGTTGGGAGAGGCAAGGAGGGAAGGCACTCCTTGCCTTTGTTGTGCTCCCGGACGCGGCGTCAGTTGCCCCAGAAGATGTAGTTCGCGTTGTACGGCACGCTGGCCTTCGCCCCGTCGGTGCACGCCGTCGCCGGCGCCACGCCGCCGAACGTGTTCATCCGCTGGATGTGCGTGACCGTGCCGAGCATGCCCTGGCCGGAGCGGGTCTTCACCTCGAGCAGCAGCTCGGGGATCGCGCCGGGCACCGGCGAGGACGCGGCCACCCCGGCGGTGATCAGGGAGCCGTCGGCCTCGGACTCCCAGGTGGGGCCGCCGTAGTGGTGGATCCGGCGGTTCGCGCCGTCGAACAGGTCCGCCTCGGGCACCGACGGCGCGGCGAACTTGCCGCCCGCGCACGTGTAGGTCTGCGTGCCGGTGCCGACCACGAACATGCCGATGATCTTCAGGCCGTCCGGCGGCTGGAGCGCTCCCGGACCCTCGGCCGCGGAAGCCTGGTAGGTGACCGCGGAGACGGCGACCGCGACCACGGCGGCGGCGGCGATCGCGACTTTCCTCTTGAGCGTGCGCATGACTACTTCCGATCGGATAGGCGGCATCGCCACCGGGTACGCGGCACCGGGCCGTAGAAGATCGACTTGTCGGGGAGGACTGCCCGCAGGGGCATCGGGCCGGGGTCGAAGAGGACGACCGCCGGCGGCCGTGCCACGCCGCCCGGTAGCGGATCCGGTCCCGCCGCACATGTGTGGGCGGATGCACATTCGCATCCGCCGACCGGCGGGAGCTGCTGCAGATGACGACGACCACCCTCGACCGGGCGCCGGGACGCCCCGCCGTACCGCGCGCCGCGGAGACCGGCCCGCCGCGCCTGCCGGCCCTGGACGGGTTGCGGCTGCTCTGCGCGCTGGCCGTGGCCGGCTACCACTTCGGGGTCTCGTGGCGGCTGGACGGGGTACGGCCGCCGTTGTACCACCTGCCCGACGCCGCGCCCGTGCTGATCTACGGGTTCCTCGGGGTCGAGGTCTTCTTCATGATCAGCGGGTTCGTGATCTGCCTGAGCGGATGGGGCCGGACCGTCCGCGGGTTCGCGGCGTCGCGGGTGGCCCGGTTGTATCCGGCGTTCTGGGTCTGCGTCCTGGTGACCGCCGCAGTGGTCGCGGCGGTACCGGTGGCGGGCGGGTTGCCGGTGTCCGGTGCGCCCACCGTGCCGGACGTCGTGGTCAATCTGACCATGCTCGCGGAGCCGCTGAACACCCCGCTGGTGGACACCGTGTACTGGACGCTCTGGATCGAGCTGCGGTTCTACCTGATCTTCGCGTGCCTGATCGGTGCCGGGCTGACCGAGCGGGGACTGCGGATCTTCGGTACCGGGTGGCTGATCGCGGCGGTGGTGATGCCGGCGTTCCCGGGCGCGTTCCTGCAGGAGATCGTCATGCCCGACTTCGCGCCGTACTTCATCGCCGGGATGACGATGGTGTTACTGCGCCGGTCCCGCTCCGACCGGCGGTTGTGGGCGCTGCTCGCCGGCTGCTGGCTGGTCAGCCTGCACCTGGTCGAACTCCGCGTCCTCGACCTCCGGCCCGGCTTCGCGGTCGCCGTCTGGCCGGCGATGGTCCTGCTCACCCTCGGGTACGCGGTGCTGCTCGCGATCGCCCTCGGTGCCCTGGACCGGCTCGACTGGCGGTGGCTGACCACGGCCGGCGCGCTGACGTACCCCTTCTACCTGCTGCACCAGCGGGTCGGGTACAGCCTGATCCGCACCGCCCACCAGCACACCGGCCTGCCCGCCGGGGTGCTGATCGCCGGTGCCGTGGTGGTGCTGCTGGCCGCCGCCTGGCTGGTGCACCGGCACGTCGAGCGCCGCCTCGCGCCCGTGCTCAAGGCACGTATCGTCGGAACCCGGAAGTGACCGGTAGCGGTACGGTCCGAGCCGGACATGTGAGGGGTATGAGCCGAAGCACGGCGGATCCTGAGGCCGCCTTCCGTGAGCTGTTCCGGGCGACGTACGACGACCTGTTGTGTTTCGTCGAGCGGCGGATCTCCCCGGCGGTGGCTGACGACGTCGTGGCCGAGGTGTTCCTGACCGCGTGGCGCCGCTTCGACGACGTCCCGGTCGCCCGCGACGAGGCGCGCGCCTGGCTCTTCACGGTCGCCCACAACACGCTGCGCAACCGGCACCGCAGCGAGAGCCGGCAGCGCGGCCTCGCGCTGCGCATCCTGCGCGAGCCGGACCCGGCCGTCGGCGCCGAGGCCGACGGCGTGGCCGCCCGCGTCGACCTGGTCCGGGCCTGGCAGCACCTGTCGCCCGACGACCAGCAGGTGCTGACGCTCACGGTCTTCGAGGGCCTCACCGGTCCGCAGGCCGCCAAGGTCCTGAGCATCTCCCGGCCGGCGTTCAGCCTCCGGTTGCTGCGGGCCCGCCGGCGCCTGCGCCACCACCTGTACCAGGAAACCGTCACGACCGCCGACACCCCGCGCCCCGGCGCGATCGCCGAGATCGGAACCACCGCATGAACCTCGACCAGGCACTCCGTGACGCCGCCGAGCCGGTCCCGGCGCGCGTCGAGCAGGCGCCGGCACAGGCGCTCCTCGACCGGATCGTGCGCACACCGATGGACTCCGCCCCGGCTCCGGCCGTGACCCGGCTTCCCCGCCGGGCGGCCGTGACGGTTTTCGCCGCGGTGGCCGCGGTGGCCGTCGCCCTCACCGTCACGTTGTCGAACGTGGGTGCCGGACCGGCGTACGCGTCCTGGACTCCCGATCCGAGCCCGCTTCCCGCGGCCGACCGGGCCGACCTCGCCGACCGGTGCGTCGAGCAGGTGGGCGGCACGCTGCCGCCGGCGGCCGGCCGCCGGGTCGTCGGCGAGCTGCGCGGCCATTACGCGTACGCGAACGTGGTCACCCCGACCTGGACCGCGACGTGCTTCCGGGACCGGGGCGGGAAGGTGCTCTACGGCGGCAACATGATGGCGCCGGTGAGCCGGGCCGCCCTGGGCGGCAGAGGAGTCGAGATGCAGGCGTGGGGTCAGTTGCGCACCGACGAGGGGTACTGCCGTCTGATGGCCGGACATGTCGGTTCCGAGGTCGTCGGCGTCGACCTGACGGTCCGGAACGCGGCCGGTGGCCCGGCCCGCATCGTGCGCACCACCATGGCGGACGGCTACTTCCTCGCCTGGTATCCCGAGCGGGCCGCCGAGGCGAACACCAACCGGACCTTCCTCACCCTGCGGCTGGCGGACGGCGGCACGGTCGACGGACTGTCCGCCCGCGATCTGCACGACGCTCCGGTGCTCGACTAGGCTCGGTGTGGCCTGACGGGCACCGATCGAGGGGAGCACCGTGCCGCACCAGATCACCGTGGCCCGGGCCGAGCCGGGCCGCCTCGCGCATTTTCCGGACATCGTGCGGCTGGCCGACGGGCGGTTGCTGGCGGCGTACCGGGAGGGCGCCGGTCACCTCAGCCCCGAGGGACGCATCTGCCTGGTGGAGAGCGCCGACGACGGACAGACCTGGGGACAGCCGCGGATCGTGGTCGACGGCCCCTTCGACGACCGGGACCCGAAGCTCGCCCGGCTCGCCGACGGCACGGTGCTGCTCAGCTACTTCGTGCTGGACTGGAGCACCAAGCCGCGGCACACCACCTGCGGCACGTTCGTGCGCCGCAGCACCGACGGCGGTCGCACCTGGAGTGAGCCGGTCGAGGTCGGCAGCGCGATGCCCGGCACCGGTCCGGGCCGCGGCGTGCAGGGCTGGGCCGCCTCGCACGGGGCCGCGGTCGAGCTGCCCGGCGGCGACCTGCTGTTCCCGCTGTACGGCAAGACCACCGACAAGTGGTGGCATCAGGCGACGGTGGTACGCAGCACCGACGGTGGCCGCACCTGGCCGGCCGAGAGCGAGGTGCTGGTGGCGGCGGCCGACGAGGTGCACTTCCAGGAGCCGACGCTGACCGTGCTGGACGACCAGATCGTGGCGCTGATCCGGACCACGGTCGAGCATGCGTACCTGTCCCGGTCGACCGACGGCGGCCACACCTGGACCACTCCGCAGGCCACCGACATGCCGGCCTCCTCGCACCACGCGCTGCGGTTGAGTACCGGCGAGGTGCTGGTCACCTACGGCGACCTGTCGTCGCGTTTCTCGGCGCACCGGGAGACGGTCGGCCGCCTGGTGCGGCAGCCCGAGGACACCTGGGACGGGTACGGCGACGTCCAGCTGTACGACTCGGGCGACGAGGACCAGGCGAATCCGTCGAGTGTGGAACTGGAGCCGGGCCACTTCCTGACGCTCGGGTTCGACGTGGGGGCGGCCACGGTCGTCGGCGTGTTCACCGAACGGGACGACTACCCGCGCTGAGGACTCCCACGGGGGATTCCGTGGTCCGGTGGATGACCAGGGAGGCCGAACCGTAGTAGGGCGCCCGTCCGAGAAGAGCACCGAATGGCTGAGCAACGGCACGGCAAAGTGGTGACGTTCTACTCCTACCGGGGTGGAACCGGCCGCACCATGGCCCTGGCCAACGTGGCCTGGATCCTGGCGGCCAACGGTAAACGCGTTCTGATCGCGGACTGGGACCTCGAGGCACCGGGCCTGCACCGGTTCTTCGAACCGTTCCTCAAGGCCGAGACGGTCGAGACCAGCAGTGGCGTGATCGACCTGATCCGCGAGTACGAGTGGCAGGCCACCCGGAACGTCGACCGCGGCCCCGACTGGCACAAGGACTTCGCCCGGGTGCAGCGGCATGCGTTCTCCGTGAACTGGGATCACTTCCCGGAGGGCGGCCAACTCGACTACCTCTCCGCCGGGCGGCACAACCAGAACTACGCCGCTGCTGTCACCGGCATGAACTGGGACGACTTCTACGGGCGTCTCGGCGGCGGGGCGTTCCTCGATGCGCTGCGCGCGGACATGCACGCAAACTACGACTACACGCTGATCGCCAGCCGGACCGGGCTGAGTGACGTGGCGGACATCTGCACCATCCACCTCCCGGATGTTCTGGTCGACTGCTTCACGTTCAGCGAGCGGTGCATCGCAGGTGGCGCCCGGGTCGCGGCCGCGGTAATGCAGCGGCACGCCAAGCGCGACATCCGGATCCTGCCGGTGGCGATGCGGGTCGACCCGGCCGAGAAGGACAAGGCGGACGCCGGCCGGGTGGTCGCCATGCAGCGCTTCCCGGGGCTGCCGGCGGACATGACGCCGGCCGAACGCGCCCGGTACTGGAACGCGGTCGAGGTGCCGTACCGGCCGTTCTACGCGTACGAGGAGACGCTCGCGACCTTCGGCGACCGGCCCGGTCAGACGACGTCGCTGCTGGCCGCGTACGAGAATCTCGCCGATTACATCTCCGACGGCGAGGTGACCGCGATGCCGCCGATGGATGAGGCGTTGCGGGCCCGGACCGCCTCCCGGTTTGTCCGTCGCCTCGGGTACGCGGAGGAGGAGGTGACGCTGCAGTACGCGCCGGAGGACCAGCTCTGGGCGGAGTGGATCAGCGGATTGCTGGGCGCCGTCGGCGTCACCGTGCACGACCCGGACACCCCGGCCTCCGCCGCGGCGGCCGGTTCCGGTCGCCGGCTCACCGTGGTCTCGCACGCCAACGCGAGTTCGCACGCCGGGCTGGTGCCCCGGGACCGCACCGACCCCCGGCCCCCGCTGGCCGTGTACGTCGAGGACGTGGCCCCGGTTCCGGGTTTCCCGGTCGGTTCGTCCGCCTTCATCGGTGGCAAGTCCGGTGAGGTCGCGGCAGAGCGCGTTCTACGACTGGTCGGGCGCCCGGACATCGCGGACGCGGACCTGTCCGCGATCGGCGTGCGGTTCCCCGGCGACCAGGTGCTGGTGTTCAACCCGCCGGTCCGTAACGCGCGGTTCACCGGGCGGGAGCGGGACCTGCTCGACCTGCGGACCCGGCTGCGCGGTGGCGGTCCGGTGGTGCGGTCCGGCCCGATGCCGGTCGCGCTGCAGGGCCTGGGCGGCATCGGCAAGACCCAGGTGGCGCTGGAGTACGCCCACCGGTTCCGGAACGCCTACGACATCGTCTGGTGGATCGACGCCGAACAGGTCGCCTTCATCGACATCGCGCTGTCCGACCTGGGCCACCGGCTGGGGCTGGCGCTGCCCCAGTCGAGCGTGCTGGACGCGGCCCGGGCGGTGCTCAACAGCTTGGAGCGGGGCACACCGTACGCCCGCTGGTTGTTGATCTTCGACAACGCGGAGGACGTGGAGCGGGTGCTGCCGTTCATCCCGCGCGGCCCCGGTCACGTGCTGATCACCTCGCGGAACAGCCAGTGGGGCGACCACGCGCAACCTGTGCACATCGACGTCTTCCCGCGCACCGAGAGCATCGCCCACCTCCGGCACCGGGTGCCCACGATCGAGCGCGACCAGGCCGATCGCATCGCCGACGTGCTGGGCGACCTGCCGGTCGCGGTGGCCGCCGCGGGCGCCTGGCTGGCCGATACCGGAGAGCGGGTCGGCGACTACCTCGGGCGGGTCGAGCGGTCCGGTCCCGGCCACCACGTCGACCAGGTCTGGGAGCTGTCGCTGGAGCTGCTGCGGCGGCGTTCCGGTGCGGCGTACCGTCTGCTGCAGTTGTGTTCGGTCCTGGCCCCGGAGATCTCCCTGGACCTGGTGTACAGCGACGAGCTGGCCGCCGCGCTGAGCGTGTTCGACCCGCTGGTCTCCGAGCGGGCCTACCGCGGTTCGCTGGTGCAGCACCTCAACCGCCTCGCCCTGCTCAAGCTCGACGTCGGGCGCAGCCAGATCCAGGTGCACCGGCTGTTGCAGCACGTGGTCCGGAGCCGGATGACGGAGGCCGAACTCGCCGAGGCCCGGCACCAGATGCACCTGGTGCTGAGCGGCCTGCGACCGCGCCACGAGATCGACGATCCCCGGTCCTGGCCGCGGTTCCGGACGCTGTGGCCGCATCTGGAGCTGTCCCACGCGGCCGCCTGCAACGACGAGTCGGTGCGCCAGCTGATGATCGACCGGGTGCGCTACATCTGGTTCACCGGCGGTCTGGCCGAGGGCCGACGGTTCGGCGAGGACATCGACCGGCGCTGGAGCGAGATGCTGAGTGCCGAGCAGGACCCGCGCGCGGCCGTCACGCTGCAGCGGCAGCTGCTCCACCTGCGATTCAACGTCGCCAACATCGTGCGGCAGACGGGGCAGTTCGAGGAGGCCCGGGCGCTGGACGAGACGGTCCTGGCCGAGCAGACGGAGCTGCTCGGCCCGCATCACCCGCACGCCCTGATGACGGCCGGCGGCCTGGGCGGGGACCTGCGGGCCCTGGGCCGGTACGCCGACGCGCGGAGCCGGGACGAGGAGACCTACGCCGCCTGGGTCGAGTACTTCGGGGAGGACCATCCCCGGACGCTGAGCGCGAAGGCGAACCTGGCGGTGTCGCTGGGCAGCGCCGGCCGGCCGGACCTGGCCGTGCCGCTGCTGGAGGACGCGCGCGAGCGGCTCAACGAGGTGGTCGGGCCGGACCACCCGTACACCCTGGCCGCCGAGGTCAACCTGGCGATCCTGCACGCGGAGACGGACGCGGTACCGGCCGCACTGCAGATCATGGACGTCGCCGTGGAGCGGCACCGGGACGTGCTGGGACCGGATCACCCGGACACGCTGCGCTGCACGGCGAACCGGGCCCTCATGCGGATCGCCGTGGGGGAGAGCCCCGGCGAGGACGCGACGGCCGGTGACCGCTTGGCGGCGGTTCTGGGCGACGACCATCCGGCGGTGTCTGCTCTGCGCGCGGGGCGGTACCTGCACCGGTACTGACCCCCGACCGGGGCGTGGTGATCGACACTGTCGTATCGACTAGGCTTTTCCTATTGACTCGATAGGGTGTGTCAGATCAATGATCGACACCACCGAATCGACAAGCGGGAGGCAGCCGTGACGGCGACCCATACCGGAGCCCGACGAAACCTGCACCGGACGGTCGCGGTCGCCCTGACGGTGCTCGCGGTCGCGGCCGGCTGCGCCAAGGAGGACACCGGCGGCTCGGCCGGCGGTGTCGACCTGGTCCGCGCCGGCAAGCTGGTCACCTGCACCCACCTGCCGTACCCGCCGTTCCAGTCCAAGGACGCGTCCGGCAAGGTCGTCGGCTTCGACGTCGCCCTGGTCGACCTGGTGGCGGCGAAGCTCGGGGTGACCCAGGAGATCGTCGACACGCCGTTCGAGGGCATCAAGTCGGGCCAGGACCTGAACACCGGCAAGTGCGACATCGCGGCGGCCGGCATGACCATCACCGACGCCCGCAAGCAGGTGCTGGCGTTCTCCGACCCGTACTTCGACGCCACCCAGGCGCTGGTCGTGCCGACCGGCAAGCCGATCAAGACGCTGGCCGACCTCAAGGGCAAGCGGCTCGGGGTGCAGGGCGAGACCACCGGCGAGGAGTACGTCCGCAACCAGGTGAAGCAGAACAACCTGGACATCGAGGTGGTGTCGTACAAGGACCTCGGCTCCGAGCAGCAGGCGCTCGCCACCGGCCAGATCGAGGCGGCCGTGGGTGACCTGCCGGTGTGGAACGACTACATCAAGAACAATCCCGGCAAGGTCACCGTGCCGACCGGGTTCGACACCGGTGAGAAGTACGGATTCGCGCTGCGCAAGGACGGCGACCCGGACCTGCTCCGTACCGTCAACGAGGTGCTGAAGCAGGCCCGCACGGACGGCACGTACGACACGATCTACACGAAGTGGATCGGCCCGAAGCCGGCCGCGTGACGGCGCTGCTCCGCCCGCCGGCCCGGCGTCTGGGCATGCGGGCGCGGCGGCGGCTCTCGCGCGGTGCGGCGTACCTGGTGTTCGCCGCCGGGGTGCTTCTGGTCGGGCTGACCGCCGACTGGGGCCGGCTGGCCGACGCGTTCTTCCGGTGGGACGTCGCCCGCGACATGTTCCCGGGCGTGGTCACCACCGCGCTGGTCAACACGTTGCTGTACACGGCGCTGGCGTTCGCGTTCGGGCTGGTGTTCGGGTTGCTGCTGGCGCTGGCCCGGCTGTCCCCGGTGGCGCCCTACCGGTGGTTCGCCGCCGCGTACGTCGAGGTGTTCCGGGGCCTGCCGGCTCTGCTGGTGCTGTTCCTCGTCGGGTACGGCATCCCGCTGGCGTTCCCGGACCGCGAGATACCGGGCGGCGTCTACGGTTCGGTGGCGGTCGGGCTCGGTGCCACCGCGGCCGCCTACACCGCCGAGACCCTGCGGGCCGGCATCCAGGCGGTCCCGCGTGGACAGTCGGAGGCGGCCCGGTCACTCGGCATGTCCGCGCCCCGCGCGATGATGTCCATCGTGCTGCCGCAGGCCCTGCGGATCGTCACGCCGCCGCTGACCAACGAGTTCGTGTCGCTGACCAAGGACACCTCGCTGGTCTACGTGCTCGGTGTCACGGCCGGCACCATCGAACTCACCAAGTACGCCGGCGACGTGCTGAACCAGCGCGTCAACGCCACCCCGCTGGTCGTGGCCGGCCTGCTGTACCTGGCGGTCACGCTGCCGCTGTCGCAACTGGTGCGGGTGCTCGAGCGCCGCGCCGCGCGGGGGAGATGATCGTCATGGTGGCCGTCCGGATCCACGAACTGCACAAGTCCTTCGGGGCGCACGAGGTGCTCCGCGGCATCGACCTGGAGGTGTCCGGCGGCGAGGTGGTGTGCCTGGTCGGGCCGTCCGGGTCGGGCAAGTCCACGCTGTTGCGCTGCCTGAACGGGCTGGAGACGGCCACCTCCGGCACGGTTCACGTGGGCGACGTGGAGATGACCCATCCGGACACCGACCTGGATGCGGCGCGACGGCACATCGGCATGGTGTTCCAGCACTTCAACCTGTTCCCGCACCTCACCGTGCTGCGCAACGTGACGATCGCCCAGCAGCGCGTGCTGCGCCGGTCGCGGCGGGACGCGGACCGGGTGGCGCTGGCCAATCTGGAGCGGGTCGGTCTCGCGGACCGCGCCCGGGCGTACCCCGCGCAACTCTCCGGCGGCCAGCAGCAGCGCGTCGCCATCGCGCGGTCGCTGGCGATGGAACCGGCCCTGATGCTGTTCGACGAGCCGACCTCGGCTCTCGACCCGGAACTCGTCGGCGACGTGCTGGCGGTGATGCGCTCGCTCGCGGAGGACGGGATGACGATGATCGTGGTCACCCACGAGATGTCGTTCGCCCGGGACGTGGCCACCCGCGTGGTGTTCATGGACGAGGGCCGGGTGGTGGAGACCGGGCCGCCGGCCGAGGTGCTGCGCGCGCCGCGACACGAGCGGACCCGGGTCTTCCTGCAGCGGGTGCTGGAGCCGGGACGCGATATCGAGTTGCGCTAGCGACCAGATGGTAGCGGTGATAACGTCCGAGACGGGAAGTCGTCGACCGGGCAGGAGGATCCGCCGGTGTTGCGTGAGGTCTGGCCGTTCGTCGACGCCCACCACCGGGCCGGCCGGCCCGTCGTCCTCGCCCGCCTGGTCGCCCGGGACGGGCCCGGTGCCCGGCCCCTCGGCGCCACCATGGCCATCGCCGCGGACGGCACCTGGTGCGGCTCCCTCTCCGGCGGCTGCGTCGAAGCCATCGTCGTCGAGGCCGCCCGCGCCGTCCTCGACGGCACCGCGCCCCCGCACCTGACCACCGTCACCCCGGGCGGTGACCTCCTGCCCTGGGAGACCGCACCGGCCTGCACCGCCGCCCTGCACGTCCTGATCGCTCCGGCGCCCGCCGAGCCGGTGCACACCGCGATCACCACCGCGCTCGCCGACGACCAGCCGCTCACCGTCCACACCGGCCTGCGGCCGCCGTACCCCTGGACCCTCACCCCGGAAGACCCGCACGCCTTCACCGAACACCTGCCCCGCCGTCGGCGGCTCGTCCTGGCCGGCGCCACCGACCTCGCCGCCGCCCTGGCCACGCTCGCCCAACCCCTGCACCGCAACGTCATCGTGGTCGACCCCAGGCCCGGGCACACCTCCTCGGGCGCCGTCACCGCCGCCACGGTCGTCCGGGCCTGGCCCGACGCCTGGATCGCCGCGCACCCCCTCGACGCCACGGACGCCGTGATCGCGGTCAGCCACGACCCCCGGATCGACGACCGCGCCCTGCGCGCCGCGCTCGCCGGCAACGCCGGCCACATCGCCGCGCTCGGCAGCCGCGCCACCCACGTCCAGCGCCTGCAGCGGCTCGCCGGCACCCCCGGGTTGCACCGCCTCATCGGCCCCGCCGGACTCGACCTCGGCGCCACCACGCTCGCCGAGACCGCGCTGTCGCTCCTCGCGGGCGTCGTCGCCACCGAGAACGACCGCACCGGCCGCCTGCTCCGCGACACCGACACCCCGATCCGCGCGCAGGCCGACGGAAGCTAAGGGCCGGGTGGCGGGAACGGCCAACAGGGTGGCGGGTTCGGCTACTGCCCCGGGCTCCCGCGCTTCGTACGGTGAGGTGAATCCCCTGCCGAGGAGCGTGTGCATGTCCTGGTCGATGGCCGACATCCCGGATCAGAGCGGTCGCGTGGCGGTGGTGACCGGAGCCAACCGCGGTCTCGGGCTCGCGACCGCCACGGCGCTCGCCGGAAAGGGCGCGCACGTGGTGATGGCGGCCCGGGACCGGAGCCGGGCCGGTGCGGCGCTCGCCCACCTCCACGCGGCGCACCCCGGGGCGTCCGCCGAGATCGTCGAGCTGGACCTCGGCTCGCTGGCGTCCGTGGAACGCGCCGCCGGGCAGATCCTGGCCGCCCACTCGCGGATCGACCTGCTGATCAACAATGCTGGGGTGATGGCCACACCCCCGGGACGCACGGCCGACGGGTTCGAGACCCAGCTCGGCGTCAACCACCTGGGTCACTGGGCGCTCACCTCGCACCTCCTGCCGGCCGTGGTCCGCACCCGGGACGCCCGGGTCGTCACGCTGACCAGTTCGGCCCAGCACAACGGCCGCCGGCTCGACCCGTACCCGCGCGGCGGCGAGTACGACCGGTGGCGCGCGTACGACGACTCGAAGCTGGCCAACCGGCACTTCGCGCAGGGGCTGGACCGCCGGTTCCGGGCGGCCGGCCTGACCGCGACGGCGCTCACCGCGTACCCCGGGTTCAGCCGGACCGACCTGTTCGCCCACCTGACCGACGCGGCCGGTCTGCGCGGGATGCTGCTCGACGTGACCCGCCGGGTCGGCATGCCGGTCGAACGCGGCGTGCTGAGTCAGCTGCGCGCGGCGACCGACCCGCGGGCCGTCGGCGGCGTGATGTACGCCCCGCGCTGGTCCGCCGTCGGCCCGCCGGTGCGCCGCCGGCTCGTCCGCCCGGGCACGGACCGGGCGATCCGCGTGCTGTGGGCGTTGTCCCGGCGTCTCACCGGCCTCGACGTCGACGTGACCCGGGCGGTTGCCCGGACGTGACCGCGGACCGGTTCACCCTCAGCCCGGCGGCGTACGCCATCTTCGCCGACCTCGGCGTGCCCGCCGGTCCGGTGCTGCGCGCGGCCGGACTGCCCGAGGACCTGTTCCAGAACCCGCCGGTGGTGCTCACCGCGACCCAGTTCTACCGGTGCTGGGAAGCGTTGCAGGAGGCGTCCGGCGATCGCGCGCTCGGCGCGACCCTGGCCGCGATGGTGAGCACCGAGACGTTCCAGCCGCCGATCTTCGCCGCGCTGTGCAGCCCCGACCTGCGCCACGCGGCGGAGCGGCTGGCCGTCTACAAACGACTGCTGGGCCCGCAGCGGCTCGTCGTCGAAGCGGACGACGACGGGCTGCGGGTGACCACCGTGTGGCCCACCGATCCGGTGCCGCCGGCCGGGCTGGTCGCCTACGAACTCGCGTTCTGGGTCGCGCTGGCGCGGCTGGCCACCCGTACCCGGGTGATCCCGGCCCGGGCCACCATGCCGGACCCGCCGCCGGGCCCGGCCTACCGGGACTATCTGGGCGTGCCCATCGACCGGGGCCCGGCGGTGACCGTGACGTTCACCGCCCCGGACGCCCGGCGCCCGTTCCTGACCTCGAACGCGGCGATGTGGCAGGTCTTCGACGCCGACCTGCGCCGGCGGCTGGCGGACCTGGACCGGGCCGAGTCGACCGCCGAGCGGGTACGCGCGGTCCTGCACGAGCTGCTGCCCGCCGGTCGGGGCAGCGCGGTGGACGTGGCCCGCCGGCTCGCGTTGAGCGGCCGCACCCTGCAGCGGCGGCTGGCCCAGGAGGGCACGACGTTCCAGGACGTGCTCCAGCGCACCCGGTACGCGCTGGCGCGGCACTATCTGGCGCGGCCGGACATCACCGTGGCGGAGATCGCGTTGCTGCTCGGGTACGACGAGCCGACCTCCTTCTACCGGGCCTTCCACCAGTGGTCGGGGACCACGCCGCTGCAGGCCCGGTGCTGACACCGCCGTCGGTCCGCCGGTTGCCGGTCCGATAGCGTGGCCTGCGGCGGTAGCGGTTCGGTGGAGAGGATCACGCGCGTGGAGTTGCTGCACTCGGGCAAGGTCAGGGACGTCTACGCGGACGGCGACGACATCCTGCTCGTCGCGTCGGACCGGATCTCGATCTACGACGTGGTGCTGCCCACGCCGATCCCGGACAAGGGCAAGATCCTCACCCAGCTCTCGCTCTGGTGGTTCGACCAGCTCGCCGACGTCGCGCCGCACCACGTGCTCTCGGCCACCGACGTGCCGGCCGAGTGGGCCGGTCGCGCGGTCCGGTGCCGGCGACTCGAGATGGTGATGGTGGAGTGCATCGCCCGGGGTTATCTCACCGGGTCGGGGCTCAAGGCGTACGAGAAGGACGGCGCCGTTTCCGGGGTCGCCCTGCCGGACGGGCTGATCGAGGGGTCGCGCCTGGCCGAGCCGATCTTCACGCCGACCACCAAGGTGGCGCCGGGCGAGGGGCACGACGAGTTCATCACCTACCCGGACGTGGAGGCGCGGGTCGGTGCGGACGTGGCGGCCGAGCTGCGGCGGATCACGCTGGAGGTGTACCGGCGCGGGTCGGCGGTCGCCGCCGAGCGGGGCATCATCATCGCCGACACCAAGATCGAGCTGGGTTGGGCGGACGGCCGGCTGACCATCGGCGACGAGCTGCTCACGCCGGATTCGTCGCGGTTCTGGGCGCAGGACGAGTGGCAGCCCGGCGGCACCCAGCGTTACCTGGACAAGCAGTTCCTCCGGGACTGGTCGACCACCGAGTTGCGGGACTGGGACCGGACGGCGCCGGGCCCGGAGATCCCGGAGCAGGTGGTGTCTGCCACCCGCGACCGCTACGTCGAGGTGTACGAGCGCCTCACCGGGGACCGCTGGCGCTGACGGTCACGCCGCGGGGTCGGTGTCGTCCGCGCGGGCGTCCTCGTCGGTGGCCGCGTCGTCGCGGGAGTCACGGGTGGCCGCGTTCAACGCGGGGTCGTGCGTGACGATGTCGGCGGCCTCCGCGGTGCTCTTCGGCGCCACGTCGTCCGATGCGCTGATCCGGGGGTCGGTCATGAGAGCCTCCAGGGTTAGAAGGGCGCGCTGGGCCGGCGCGGGGAGGACGACCACCAGGAGAAGCCGCCCGCGGGCCGGGCGGGTCCGGTGCGCCTGGTCATCAGGTGGGCGCCGTACCCGGAGGCCAGCATCGCCAGCAGCAGGCCGGTCCAGCCGCCGAGCAGGATGCAGACCGGCACCAGTGTCCACAGCAGAACGGCCAGCGCGACGCGCAGCCGGCGGCGCGGGTGGACCAGCCGGTCGAGGCGGCGTTCGAAGGCCGGATCGGCGGCGCGCAGGTGCATCACCATGCCGTCGAAAACGTACTTTTCGTTCGGATCCAGCACGATGAGCACCTCCACCAACGCCGTGCCGACGTTGTCGTCTACCCGCCCGGCCCGGGGTGAAACCCGGTGTACGTTTCAACGGTGACGTCGACACGCCAGGGACCCGTGGTCGGCGCGCCGGAGCACCCGCACAGCGTGGCGGAGTGTTCGCGCACCGACGCGGCGCTGGCCCGTGCCTTCCAGTTCCTCGGCAAGCGGTGGAACGCGGCCGTGCTGGGCAGTTTGAGTCACGGCCCGGCGGGCTTCCGGGAGATCTCCCGGAGCATCGAGCGGATCAGTGACTCGGTGCTCTCCAACCGGCTCACCGCGCTGACCGAGGCGGGGCTGATCAGCCGGACGGTCGATCCGGGCCCGCCGGTGTCGGTGACCTATGCGCTGACCGGGCGCGGTGCGGCGCTGATGCCGGCGTTCGCACAGATCTCCGCGTGGGCCGAGGAACACCTCCCGGACTGACGTTGGCACCTCGAGCACGTCCGTGGCACTCTCTATCAAGAAGCCACTAGCTTTTTAGAAGTGAGTAGACGTGGACTACGGTCATCAGCTCGAATTCGGCACGTTCATCACCCCGGTCAACGCCCCGCCGCAGGTCGCGGTCGCCCGCGCGCAGCTCAGCGAGCGGCTCGGGTACGACCTGGTGACGTTCCAGGACCACCCGTACCAGCCGGCCTTCCTGGACACCTGGACGCTGCTGACCTGGGTGGCGGCGCAGACCGAGCGGATCCGGATCGCCGGCAACGTCCTCAACGTCCCGATGCGGCCGGCCCCGGTGCTGGCCCGCGCCGCCGCCAGCCTGGACCTGCTGTCCGGCGGCCGGTTCGAGATGGGCCTGGGCGCGGGCGGCTTCTGGGACGCGATGGAGGCGATGGGCGTACCGCGGCGGACGCCGGGCGAGTCGGTCGGGCAGCTGGCCGAGGCGATCGACGTCATCCGCCGGCTCTGGGACACCGACGCCAAGGGGACGCTGCGGTTCGAGGGCGACTACTACCGGCTCCGGGGCGCGAAGCGTGGCCCCCGGCCGGCGCACCACATCCCGATCGCGGTGGGCGGGTACAAGCCGCGCATGCTGCGGCTGGTCGGTGCGAAGGCGGACGGCTGGCTGCCGTCGCTGTCCTACCTGAAGCCGGGCGACCTGGCCGCCGGCAACGAGATCATCGACGCGGCGGCCCGGGACGCCGGGCGGGACCCGCGGGAGATCCGCCGGCTGCTCAACGTGTCCGGCGACCCCGGCCGGCCGGCCGAGCAGTGGGTGGAGCAGCTGCTTCCGCTGGTCCTGTCCGACGGGGTCGGCACGATCATCCTGGGGTCGGACGATCCGGGTGAGATGCAGCGGTTCGCCGAGGAGGTGGCGCCGGCGTTGCGCGCGGCGGTGGCCCGGGAACGCGCCTCCGGCGGAGTTGCGGCCGGGCCGGTGCGCGCCGCCGCCGCGCTGGCGAAACGGCGGGAGGACATCGACTACGACGGCCTTCCGGAGTCGCTCGCGGCGGTCGCGATCGAACCCGGAGACTTCGGGTACGCGGGGGTCCGCTCCACCTATCTGCGGGGCGGCGCGCCGGGGCTGGTCCTGCAACCCCGGGACGCCGAGCAGGTGGCCGGTGCGCTCGCGTTCGCCCGCGACCAGGACGTGCCGCTCGCGCTGCGCAGCGGCGGGCACGGGATCAGCGGCCGCTCCACCAACGACGGGGGCATCGTCATCGACCTGTCCCGGATGAACCGCATCGAGGTGCTGGACGAGGCGCACCGGCTGGTCCGGGTCGAGGCGGGCGCCCGGTGGACCGACGTGGCGTCCGCGCTGGCGGCGCACGGATGGGCGCTGAGCAGCGGGGACTACGGCGGCGTGGGGGTCGGCGGGCTCGCCACCGCGGGCGGCATCGGCTGGCTGGTGCGCGAGCACGGCCTGACCATCGACCACCTGCGCGGTGCCTCGGTGGTGCTGGCCGACGGCACCCGGGTGTCCTGCTCGGAGACCGAGCACCCGGACCTGTTCTGGGCGGTGCGCGGCGCCGGCGCCAACTTCGGCATCGTGACCGCGTTCGACTTCGTGGTCGACGAGGTGGGCGACGTCGGTTTCGGGCAGTTCGTCTACGACGCGACGGACGCGGCCGGGCTGCTGCAGCGGTGGGGCTCGGCGATGGAGGCGGCACCGCGCGACGTCACCACGAACCTCATTCTCGGACCGCCGCGGCGCGGACAGGCGCTGGCCCAGGTGTACGGCGTGGTCGACTCGTCCATCCCGGACGTGATCATCGACCGGCTCCAGCCGATCGCCGACGTCGCCCCGCTGCTGGACCAGCAGGTGCAGCTGGTGCCGTACGCCGGAGTGATGAACGTGCCGGACGCGCCGCACGACGGCCGCGGCGAACCGGTCGCGCGGTCCGGGCTGATCGAGCACCTGACGCCGGAGTTCAGTACGGCCGCCGCCGACCTGATCCGCAGCGGCGCGGTGTACTTCTTCCAGGTGCGGTCCGTGGGCGGCGCGGTCGCGGACGTACCGGCGGACGCCACCGCGTACCCGCACCGGTCGGCGAACTTCTCGGTGGTGGCGTTCGGGTCGTCGAAGGAGCGGCTGGACGCGGCCTGGGCGGAACTGGCGCCGTACTTCTCCGGTCTGTACCTCAGCTTCGAGACCGACCAGCGGCCCGAGCGGGTGGCCGAGGCCTGGCCGGAGAAGACGCTCGACCGGTTGCGGACGCTCAAGCGGAGGTACGACCCGGACAACGTGTTCCGGGACAACTTCAACATCGATCCGGCGGCACCCTAGCGAGGTCGGCCAGGTGATCCGCCCACAGCTCGGCCAGGGCCGCGTCGGCCGGCGGGTGGATCTCCTGCCCGCCGCCGTAGATGTGCCGCCAGTCGTGGCCGGGCACCTCGCGGAGCAACTCCTCGAACGGCAGCCGGTGCTCCACCGGCACCATCCGGTCCCACCGCACCTCGGCGTACCAGGTGTGCCGCCGCGGGTCACCGGTCCAGTGCGGGCCCGGGAAGATCGTGCCGTCGGCGAGCCGCCCGCTGCCGACGATCCCGCGGTCGCGGCGCTGGCGGAGCAGGAACACCCGGTCGCCGGGCGCCGTGCCGCGTCGCCGGGAGCCGAAACTCCACCGGCCGGCGGCCGGGCGCCCGGCCGAGGTGGCGGCGATGTCCGCCCGGTAGTTGTCCGGCGGGAACCCGGCGTCGGTGGCATCCCAGATAAGGAGATAGGTGCGCACGTCCGATTAGCTCCATAGTGAACAGGTGGGCGATCTCATCGTGATCCGGGGCAACTCCGGGGCCGGCAAGAGCACGGTCGCGCGGCAGCTGCGGCTGCGGATCGGCCGGGGCTGCGCCCTGGTCGAGCAGGACTATCTTCGCCGGGTTCTGCTGCGGGAGCACGACGGGGTGCCGGATCCGATCGCGCCGGAGCTGATCGGCCTGAACGCCCGATTCGCGCTCTCCCGCGGCTATCACGTGATCGTGGAGGGGATCCTGGACCGGCCGCGCTACGGCGCCATGCTGGCCGAGCTGATCCGGGACCACGACGGCGCCGCCTACGTGTACTACCTGGACGTCTCGTTCGACGAATCGGTGCGCCGCCACGCCACCCGGCCGCAGGCCACCGAGTTCACCGCGGAGCAGATGCGGGCGTGGTACCGGGAGCGGGACCTGCTCGGCGTGCCGGGAGAGCGGGTCATCCCGGAGACGGCCGGTCCGGTGGCGGTGCTCGAGCTTATGGCGCGGGTTCGGTGATCCGGGGCCGCGGCCACGCCGCGTTGCTTCCGCAGCCGGCGCAGGACAGCTGGTCTCCGCAGTGGGTGCACCAGTCGTTGGTGCGGCGCAGGTACCACCCGAGCGCCACGCCCGCGAGCAGGCTGATCAGACCGATGACGGCAGCGACGGCAATCGCGCCGGTCATGCGGCCGACTCGCGGACGATCCTGCGGACGAGCCCGGACACCGGCACCGGCCGGTCCAGCGGATCGGCGTCGGCACGCCGGGTGACATAGGACGCGGTGAAGGTGTCGACGCCGGTGCCGCGGTGTTCACCGGGGCGGTAGGTCACGGTGACGGCAAGCGGCGAGGCCGCCTCGATCACACCGGCCCGCCAGCCGTTCCGGAAGACCCACACGCGGTCGGATTTGCGGTAACTGTCGGCCGGGGCCACGTCCGCCGGATCTCGCTCCGGCGGGGCGATCGTCGGGGTGGACATGGGAGAGCCTCCAAGATCCCGTGAGCTGACCCCCGCGGCCGAGCGCGTCGGCCGTCAGGTCATGAAACTCAGCACGCTCTGTCAGCAAGCAAGTACGTGTCTGTCAGCTATCATGCTCGCTGACAAGTGCGTCCGCAAGGCCGAATGCACGTGCATTTGACTTGTGCGGAAGCATGGGACTTGGACCTTCGATCGGTTTCGTTGCGAAGGATCTCCCCCTTAAGATGCGAAGGGTCTGCGACCGGCGGACCCAGAGCCCGGACCGAAGCGGTGAGGAGTCAGGTGAGTACGGAGGAGGCGCCGGGTAGCGGCCCCACCGTTCTGCGCATCCTCCTCGGTGCTCAGCTGCGGCGGCTGCGCGAGGGCAGGGCGATCACCCGGGAAAGCGCCGGGTACGAGATCCGGGCCTCCGGCTCGAAGATCAGCCGGATGGAACTCGGCCGGGTCAGCTTCAAGGAGCGCGACGTCGCCGACCTGCTGACGCTGTACGGCGTGAGCGACCCGAAAGAGCGTGAGGCGCTGCTCGGGCTGGCCCGGCAGGCGAACAACCCCGGCTGGTGGCACCACTTCGGCGACATCCTGCCCGGCTGGTTCCAGTCCTACCTGGGCCTGGAGGCGGCGGCGACGCTGATCCGGACGTATGAGATCCAGTTCGTGCCCGGCCTGCTGCAGACGCCGGAGTACGCCCGGGCGGTGATCCTGCTCGGTCACGCCGGTGCCGACGCGGACGAGATCGACCGTCGCGTGGAGCTACGCCACCAGCGCCAGCAGATCCTCCATCGGGGCAACCCGCCCCAGCTGTGGGCGGTCATCGACGAGGCGGTGCTGCGCCGGCCCATCGGCGGCGTCGACGTGATGAAGCGGCAGATCGAGACGCTCATCGAGGCGGCGAAGAAGCCGCACATCCGGCTGCAAATCATTCCGTTCCACGCGGGCGGGCACGCCGCCGCGGGCGGTCCGTTCGCGATCCTGCGGTTCCCCGAGCCGGAGCTGCCGGACGTGGTCTACGTCGAGCAGTTGACCAGCGCGATCTACCTGGACAAGCGCGAGGACGTGGACCACTACGCCATCGCGATGGAACGGGTGTGCATCGACGCCGAGCCGCCCAACCACACTCCCGAGATTCTCGAGAAGCTGCTGCACGAGGTCGGACGGCCGGCGTAGACGCCGCCTGGTTCAGGCGAGCAGGTTGTCGAAGTCGCCGTCACGGACGCCGAGGATGAAGGCCTCGATCTCGGCCGGGGTGTAGATCAACGTCGGACCCTGGGGGTCACGGGAGTTCCGCACGGCCACGCCGCCGTCCGGCAGCGGAGCACACTCGACGCAGTTCCCACTCGGGTTGCTACGGCCGCTCTTCTGCCAGATCACACCCTGCAACTGCCCGGCTGGCATGCCGTTGTAGATGTGCGCCATCTGTTGCTCCCTAGGTCCCAATCCGATCGACGTTCGATCGGCGGTCTTGCTCACCCTGCGTCCCCAAGTGGGAGCCTGTCGTGCAAATGCACGTGCATCCGGCCTTGCGGAATCACAGGATTCTGAGCATGATAACGCAAGGACACCACCTGAATAGGGTCACTAAGGGTGACATCTTTAAGTGACGAAGCGGTCGCGGAAACGGTCCGTCGGTCGCTCGAACGCGAGGCTCCTTGGCGGGGGCGTCCGAGCGGGAGGAAGCCCACCCATGTCGGCACCGAACATCGGACCCGAAATGCCCGACTCCAGCCACCCCGATGCCGTCGACCACGCCCGGAAAGGCAATCCCGCCTCGATGTACCGCGACGAGCCCCTCACCGACGACGTCCATGCGGCGTCCACCCGGGCCAGTGCGGTGACGCACCGGTTCGGCGGTGTCCGTTACGCGCTGAGTCGCCCCGAGACGGACCCGGGCACGCCCTCGGACGGCGGTGATCCGCGTGCGGGTGAGTGAGGCCGTCCGCTGTGGCCGCCAGGCATACGCGGGTGCCCGCCCCGACCGCCGGGTCCGGGTGCCGGACGCACCGGTGATCCGCGGCGGGCGCCTCCAGCTCAGCGTGCCGCGCGGGCCGCTGCACGAGTTCGCCGAGGTGGACTACTGCTACGGCGTCGGGCCGCTGACGCTGCGGGTGGACCGCATCGGGTGGGACCGCCCGGTGCCGCACGACGGCGACACCTGGCTCGAGGTGGAGGGCGTGGTGATCAGCCCGGCCGGGCGCGAGGGTGCCCGCCGGCTGGTGCTGGTCCGGGCCCGGCGGTTGCCGGTGCGCCCACCCCGCAAGCGCCCCCGCCTGCGCCCCTAGACGGCCGGTCGGGCGGTCTGGTTCCCCCGTGCCAGGCCGCTCGGCCGGTCCCAGGGATCACCGGCGGTAACTCACCGAAGCAACCATCACGTTACGAAGAGTGATGATCGACGGCCGTTCAGGCGGCCGATGCGCTGTCCCGGTAGGGCCGTATTCGCCCGGCTCTCGCCGTTCCCGTCACGACCCGGTCACGGCCCGCGCGCTTCGCGGTGTAGAGGTTACGGTCCGCAGCGGACAGCAACTCGGCCTGAGTGAGCCCGGCAGCCTCCCGGCGGCTGGCCACCCCGATGCTCACCGTGACGGTCAGTCCGTCGGCGAGGACGTCCCACGGGTACGACGCCACCGCCCGGCGGATCTCCTCGAGCGCCGCGACGGCACTCGGAGTCCCGGTGCCCGGCAACGCCAGCAGGAACTCCTCGCCGCCCAGCCGCGCCGCGAAGCCGTCCGGAGCGACCGCCGCCAGCTCCGTCTCCAGCAGCTTGGCCACCTGGATCAGCACCTGGTCGCCGACGTCGTGCGAGAGCTGGTCGTTGATCTGTTTGAAGTGGTCCAGGTCGACGAGGGCGAGGGTTAGCCCGGGATCGGAGTCGACCAGCGACGGCAGCTGCTCGTCGACGTACCGCCGGTTGCGCAGCCCGGTCAGCGGGTCGCGCCGCGCCTGCTCGCGGAACCGCTCGGCCTCCTGCCGGGCCTCCGCGGTCTCGAACATCGCCTGCCGGGTGCGCGCCTGCGCTTCGCGCTGCGCGGAGTGCAGGCTGTGGTACGCCGAGAAGAACACCTTGTGCGCCGCGTACGCCTCCGCGAACTCGCCCCGGACCGCGTGCAGTTCGGCCTGTTCCTGGTGCACCCGCACCAGGACGTCGTTGAGTTCCCGTTCGACACAGAGCGCCCGGGACGCGTCCAGGCTCGCCTGGGCCCGGTCGGTGGCGCCGAGGCCCCGTTGCGCCCGGGCCAGCGTCAGCAGGTACTCGGCGAGCGCGTCGGCGTCCTCGTGCCGGCCGTCGCGGTGCCGCTCGATGCCGTTGAGCAGCGTCTGCTCGGCCTCCGCGTACCGTCCGTTCTCGATCTCGATGGCACCGATGGTGTCCAGCGCCGCCGGGTCCAGCTCGAACCCGTACTCGGCGGCCACCGCGCGCAGCTTGCCGGCGACCTGCTGGGCACGCTCGTAGTCGCCGTAGAGGTACTCGGTGTATGCGTAGTTGTTGAGCATGCCCACCAGCAGATGCGGCTGGGCGAACTCCCGGCTCAGCTCCTCGGCCTGTGCGTAGCGCAGCCGGGCGTCCGCCATCGATCCGCTCAGCCCGAGCGAGTCGGCCAGCTTGGCCCGGTGCCAGATCTGCATGTGCGCGGTGGCCTGCTCGTCCAGCAGCTCCACCGCCAGCACCGAGTGCTCCAGGCACTGCGCCGCGTCGCCGAGGAACCGGTGGATGTTGGCCCACACCAGGTGGGTCCGGGCCCGTAACGGGGTGGCGTCGTGGTCCACCGCCCAGTGGTGGATCTGCCAGATCCGCCGGGCCGCGCCGGCCAGATCGCCGTTGCGCATCAGCATGTTCACCTGGCACAGCCGGGCCCGGTGCAGGAGCAGGTCGTCGCCCAGTTCGGCGGCCCGCCGTTCCAGCTCCACGGAGGTCCGGAGCGCGGCGGTCGCGTCCCAGAGGTAGGCGTCCTCGATCTCGAGCAGATCAGCCGACAACTGTGCCGCACGACTCGCGTGCTGATTCACCGACTCACTTCTCCAGATCTCGGGTCGACGATCGAGGGGCGGAGCGCCGGGGTGAAGACAACGCACACCTTTCCGGTACGGGAGATCACCGTTCTGTACCCGAAGGCTAGCGCTGAGTAACCGCTGAGCCCAGCGTTGCGCACGTGATCCACCTCGCTACTCCGCCGGAGTACCGGACTCCGGCCGTCCCGCGGGGAGGGGGAGCGCGGCGCCGGGAGGGGGCGTCCCGGCGCCGCGCCGGGGGAGGGCGGTCGGTCGCTGATGACTGCGGAGAGTTGATTCTGTCGTCGTCGGGGACGGAACGGCGAGGGGAAAAGCCTTAAGTTTGACTGAAAGTCCGCAGCGTAACGGCGTCCCCGCGGTCAGTTGCCCGCTCCGGGGCATTGGTCACGTAACGTGATGATCAGTGGTCGTACAGCCCGGGAAAGAACCGGTCCACCGCGACCACGTCGTACACCTGGCGTACCTCGGTGACGCGCCCGCCCTCGACGGCCAGGAACTCGGCCATCCGGACCGTGCCGAACGGCGCGGTCAGCTCGTAGACCAGCGCGGCACCGTCGTCCGCGGGACTGCGCGACACCACGGTCACCGCGTCGGCGAACACCGCGATCCGGTGCAGCGTCTGAACCAGTTCCTCGTCGTCCACCGCGGCGTCGAGGTTCCATTCCACCTCGGCGTCCGGGGCGAGCACCCGGCGGACCGCGGCCCGGTCGTCGCTGATCCACGAACCGGTGTAGAAGTCGACCACGTCCATCAGGCGTGCGCCCCGCTGACCGTGGGAGCGATCCGCCGGGACGGCATCGGCTCCGGCGGCACGGCGAGCCCGAGCAGCGCGGCGGTGGCCTGGGCGGCGCGACGGGCCGCGTGCCCGTCGCCGTACGGATTGTCGCCGGCCACCATCGCGGCCCGGCGGACCTGGCTGTCCAGCAGGTGCGCCGACTCCCGCACCAGCATGCCGATGTCGGGGTCGATCAGCCGGGCGCAACCGGCCTCCAGCGCCTCGATCCGCTCGGCCACCGGGCCCAGGAGCAGCGCCGGTACGCCGAACGACGGCGCCTCCTGCAGTCCGGCCGAGTCGGTGATGAGCAGGCTGGCCTCGCTCAGCGACCGGGACAGGTCCGCGTGCGACAGCTCCGCCGTCACGGTGACCCGGTCGACGTCCAGATGGACCGGTTCGCTGGTGGCGAGCCGCACGTGGACGTCCGGGTAGCGCTCGATCAGCCGGCGCGCGCCGGCCACCAGGACGCGGGCCGGGGTGTGCTCGGTGACGGCCAGGACCAGGCGGCGGTTCGCGGCCCGGCCCGGACCGGCCGCCTGCAGCGCGGCGTCCACCAGCGTGCTGCCGCTGACCAGCACGTCGCCGGTCGCGCGCCGCTCGTCCAGGAGGTTCATCGCGGCCAGCGCGGTCGGCGCCAGGTGCAGCGCGGCGACCTGGGTGACCAGGCGCCGGTCGTCGTCCCGGTAGGCCGGCCGGTCCGGGCTCTCCGCGCGCAGTCCGGCCTCCACGTGCACCACCGGAATCCGGCGCCAGTGTGCGGCGAGTGCCGCGGCCAGGCTGGTGATGGAGGCGCCCTGGACCAGGACGGCGGACGGGGTACGGCCGGCCCACAGCCGGTCCAGGTCGTGGATCATCGCACCGACCAGTTCCGCGTGCCCGTTGCCGGCCGGCTCGCGCAGGCTGATCTCCGGCTGCAGGCGGTACCGGGCGAGCGTGCGGGCGACCGCGTCCGGCTCCGGCCCGCCGGCCACCAGCACCGGGCGGAGCAGGCCGGCCGCGGTCATCGCGCCGGCCACGGGGGCGAGCTGGACGGCTTCCGGCCGAGTGCCGCAAACCAGATGCACCTCGGGGATCGACATCCAGGACGCCTCGCTTCTGCCAACTCGTTCACCGGTCGACAGGGACCCTAGGATGTCACTGTGAGTGACACAAGGTCGTGCGGCACTCCGGCCCGGAGACTGACCTTTCGGCCAGGTCAGCGCGGTCCGCACGGGGCGGTCAAGCAGCCCAAGCTGTTATACGGAACGTGACTTGGTCAGTCCGGAGGGGCCTGGCGGAGCAGCGTCGGGTTGTCCCGGAGCAGCGCGGCGAGGCGCTTCGCCGCCATCTCGGTCTCCTCGCTGTCCACCCGCAGCGGGATGGGCTCGGGCAGCGGGGCGGGCATCCCGCGGGCCGGTTCCGCGGGGGTCCCGCGCTCGGCGGCCGCGGGCTCCGCCGGGGCGCGGTGCTGCTCGGCGCGCACCGGATTCGGGTTCTGCGGCGGCACCGGCGGCGGGGGCGTGGCCGCGAACGGGTGCAGGTACGGATTCTCGGCCGGGGCGCCGTTGCTCGGCTCCTCGTAGTGCGGCGTCGCGTCGTACGCCTCGTCGGCATACCCCGGTCCGGGGTCCTCGTAGCGCAGCCGCCGGGTGTCCGACCCGGAACCCGCGGCCGGGTACGCCTCGGGCTCGGGGACCACGTACGGCTCCTCGACCGGCTCGTCCGGGTCGAGGTCGAAGTCCGCGTGCCGGGGTGAACCGTTCTCCGTCGGCGTGGCCCGCTGCGCGACCGCGTTGTCCGCGTTGACCTGCACCACGCCGTCCTCGACGAAGAAGTGCAGCAGCGTCGGATCACCGGCGCCCTCGACACCGACCGTCACCTCGAGCCGGGGGTGTCGGCCGACCACCCCGGCGATCGCCTCCACCAGCTCCTGGACCGCGAGCGGTGTGCCCGCGGCCTCACCGGCGGCGCGACGGCGTAGCTCGTCACGGCGTGCCAGTTTGTCGAGCGCGTCGTCCAGTCCGCCTCGCACGTCACCGTCCTCCCGTCGGAGAAGTCGCCCGGATACAACTGTGCCCGCTCAGGTGCCGATTTGGGAACCGCCACCTGAGCGACCCGGCGCACACCCTATGTCGACTTGAGCTTGATGGCGCGGTCGAGTGCCTGGTCTAACACCACGAGCAGGGCATCTCGGACGGAACCGCGGAAACGTGCGTCGAACGAGATCACCGGAACCGCGTCCCGTACCGCGAGAGCCCAGCGCACCTCGTCCAGGCGGTAGCTCAGCTGGCCGTGGAACGTGTTGATGCCGACCACGAACGGCAGCCCGGCCCGCTCGAAGTAGTCGACCGCCGGATAGCAGTCGTCGATCCGGTTGGTGTCGACCACCACCAGGGCGCCCAGTGCGCCGCGGATCAGGTCGTCCCACATGAACGCGAACCGGGCCTGCCCGGGCGTGCCGAACAGGTAGAGCTTCAGCGTCTGGTCGATGGTGACGCAGCCGAAGTCCATCGCGATCGTGGTGGTGGTCTTGGCCGAGGCGGGCCCCGGATCGTCCACCCCGACCGACTCCATGGTCATCTCGGCCTCGGTGGTCAGCGGCGAGATCTCCGAGATGGCGCCGACCGTCGTCGTCTTGCCCACACCGAACCCGCCGGCCACGATGATCTTGACGGGTACCGGCGGTGCGCCCGGCCGACGCTCCTGGGGTACGCGGGCCGTCCCCACGATGCGGTCAGGAAAGGGCTCGAAGTCCACGGATCACTCGCCTGATGGTGTCGGGGTCGGGGAAATCGCTGTCGAGGACATGCACGTCCAGGTGGCCGGCCGCGCGCAGGTCGCCGACGAGAATGCGGGTGACGCCGAGATGCAGGCGCAGCCGGGCGGAGATCTCCGCCACCGACAGCGGCTCCGAGCAGAGCGTCACGATGGCGCGCTTCTCCGGCGGAAGCCGCGTGGGCGCCGCGCCGGGCGCGGCGGTGACCTGCGTCTCCAGCCCGATGTTCGGATCCGGCCCGGCCACCCGGCCGGACGTGAGCACGAACGGGCGCAGCCCGCTGGCCGGCTCGTCGGGCGGCGGCCCGGCCGGCCTCGGCGCCGGCCGCACCGCCGGCGAACCGGACTGCAGGAACGGCCGGACCCCCGGCGTCGCCGGGTGATCCGGGTCGTCGGGGTCCGGGCGGATCATTGCTGAACGGCGTTCTTCAATTCAGCGATGAGGCGGGGGCTGAGCGCGCCGCCCGCGCGGGTGGCGAAGAGCGTCATCTCGTACGCCAGCGTGCCGAGGTTGGCGCTGCGGTCGGCGATCACGCCGAGCACCGAGCCGGCGCTGATCGCGGTGACCAGCAGGTAGCCGTCCTGCATGTCGATGATCACGCGGTTCAGGCTGCCCAGGTTGTACCAGCTGGCGGCGCCGCCGGAGAGGCTGGTCAGCCCGGACACCACGGCGGCGAGCCGTTCCGCGTTGGGCCGGTCCTTGATCGCCGACATGGCCATCAGCAGGCCGTCGGAGGAGACCGCAATGGCTTCGATCACACCGGCGGTGCCGGAGGTGAACGAGTCCAGCAACCAGTTGAACGTCTTGGCCTCGGCACTCAGCTGCGCGTGCGCGTAGTCGCGGCCGTTGCCGGTGTCGGTGCTGTAGGGGGATGTCATCGCGGTTGTCCCTCGGGTTGTGGCTGTGTCTCATTCAGGGCGAGAGCGACGCCGTACTCGAACTGCTCGATCTGGGCTCGGGCGGCGTCCGGGTCCAGTTGCTGGGCCGGCGTGGTCGCCGGTGCGGCACGCATGGGTTCGGGGCTGGGCAGAGCCGCGCCGGGTACCCGGCGGGCGAGCGGCGGGTGCTCGGCGGCCGGTGCCGACGACATGTCGGCCTCGATGACGTCCCACTGCGCCCGGGACACGCCGGCCTCGAACGCCTCGAAGGCGTGCCGGGCGGCGAGTGCGTCGTCCGCCGACGGTGGCGTGACGGACACCCGCGACGACGACTCGGCCGGCACCTGGTGGCCCGGCACGCGACGGCGCAGCGGCGGCGGTGCGGCGCCGGGCTGTCCGGCCGGCCGGCGGCTGTCGGTGTCGGCGAACCGGCCGGCCGTCGGCGCCATCGGCAGCTCGGGCATCGCGGTCGGGTGCCGCCCGGCCACCGGGACGCCCGCGTCGTACGTCCGGACCTGCAACGGCGGCGGGTCGTAGGTCAGCTCGGCCTCGTACACCGGACCGGCGGTCAGCTCCGGCGGACCGGAACGCGCCGGCTGGAACGCGTTCCAGGACTGCGCCGACTGTAGCGTCCGGGTGGCCCGGCCCAGCACGTTCGCGTCGAACGGCTGCGCGCTGCCCGGCACCGACCGGGCGGACACGCCGGCGAGCAACGGCGCGAACTCGCCGTGCTGGCTCGGCACCGTCGCCTGGATCGGCCCGGTGACCGGCATGGCTGCGGTGCGCGCGACGAGATGCCCGGCGCGCAGGTCGACCCACGCGGTCACGCCGCCGTCCGGCGTGTCGGTGAGCGTCACCTCGATGCCGTGCCGGCGGGCCAGGCGGCCCACCACGAACAGGCCGAGCACCTCGCTGGGCGCGAGGTCGAGCCGCTCCCGGCGGGTCAGCCGGGCGTTCTCCTCGGCCAGCCGCTCCGGTGCCAGCCCCAGGCCGTGGTCGACGATCGCCAGCCGGGCGCCGCCGCGCAGCCCGGCCGCGGTGACCGTGACGTGGGTGTGTGGCGGCGAGAACGCGGTCGCGTTCTCCATCAGCTCGGCGAGCAGCAGCGTCAGGTCCGCCACCAGCGCCGGTACCACCACGATCTCCTCGGGCACCTCGACCTGTACCCGGGTGTAGTCCTCGATCTCGCCGAGCGCCAGCCGGACCACGTCGGACAGCGCCAGCGGCGCCATGTGCTCGTTCGCGCCGGCGCCGCCGGAGAGCACCACCAGGCTGGAGGCGTTCCGCCGGAGGCGGCTGGACATGTGGTCCAGGCGGTACAGCTCGCGCAGCCGGTCGGTGTCGGTCTCCCGGCGCTCCAGGTTGTCGATCAGTGCGAGCTGGCGGCCGACCAGGTTCTGGGTACGGCGGCCGACGTGCGCGAACATCTGCGCCACGTTGCGCCGGCCCAGCACCTGGCGTTCCACCAGCCGGACCGCGGTGCCCTGGACCCGGTCGAACGCCCGGGCCAGGTCGCCGATCTCGTCCCGGGCCTGCACGTCGACCGGGTCCAGCCGGATAGGCCGGGCCACGTCCGTGTCGTCGTCCGCGACCCGTTCGAGTTCCGCCTCGGCGGCCCGGGCGATCCGGTCCGCGGACGCGGTCAGGCGGCGCAGCGGCCGGGCGACCGCGCGGGCCATCAGGATGCTCAGGCCGAACACCACGAGCAGCAGCAGCAGCGAGGCGCCGCCGACGACCAGCGCGGTACGCAGCGCGTCGTCCCGGTTCCTGGTCACCGCGGTGTCCACGTCCGCGGCGATCCGCTTCTGCACGAAGCCACCGAGCACGTTCACCGAGCGCAGCGCCGGGAACAGCGTGGTGGTGTTGAGCAGCTTGACCGCGCCGTTCGGGTCGACCGCGGCCTGGGTCAGGAACTGCGACCCGATCCGGGTGGTGACCGCCTCCTGCGCCGCGATGTACAGCCGGTACTGCGACGGCGTGAAGAACGGCTGGCCGTTGAGGATGTCCGCCTGCAGCTTCACCAGCACCGAGTAGAACAGGCCGACGAACGCGGTGTTCTTGGTGATCGCGGCGGTGGTCAGGTAGCCGGAGGCCTGGCTGATCTGGTCGTCCGTGCGCAGCGCCTGGTCCAGCGCGAACACCTGCCGGCCCACCGCGGTGGTGAGGTCGGCCTGGCTGCGCAGGTTCAGCCCGTCGATGATCGGCGTGATCACCTCGGTGAACTGGGAGATCACCAGGTCCGGCCGGGCGCTCCGGTTGAGCACCTGGGTGCGGGTGTTGTTGAGCCGGGTCGCGTTGGTGACCGCCCGGCCGAGCGCGGTGGACAGCGGCTCGTCCAGCCGGGTGAGCGACGCCAGCCGCTCCTGCGCCTTGGCGCTCTGGGTGACGAGTTCGGGCGCCTGGACCAGGCCGAGCGTGTAGCCGATCGACAGCAGCCGCTCCTCCTGCAGCTCCTGCACGGCGGAGCCGACCCGCCCGGCGAGTTCCACCAGGTCCGCGGTCTGCTGCGCGTCCCGGGCGGCGTCGACGCGGTTCACCACGATCGGCACCGTCAGGGCGACCACGCCGAGCAGCGGGATGAACACGAGAAGGGCGAGCTTGCCCAGAATGCGGAGCCTACCGAAGAGCACCGGACCGCTCCCGCCGTGTCGGGTCCGGTTCGGTGCCGTACGGCGGCACCGGACCGAAGGAGCCGTTGCGGTTCGGGCCGTCCGGACCCGGCGGCATCGCCCCGTGCGGGCCGGTGGCGGCGGGTGCCGGCGGACCGGTACGCCGGCGCCGGCCGGTCAGCATGACGCCGACCGCGGTGAGCGCCAGCAGCACCGCCACACCGGCCGCGATCAGCGACTCCAGCCGGCGGTTGTCGAGGCGGTCCCGCCGTTCGGTCAACAGGCTGGTCATCTCCCGCACCAGGACGCCGGCCAGGCTGCCGAGCGAGGTCTGCAACTGGCTCTGCGCAGTGGCCATCGCGGCCGAGTCCGGCGGGGCGTTGGCGCCCGGGCTGGCGCCGCGGACGAACGACTCGACGCCGCGCCGGAACGAGTCGACCGTGGTCACCAGGCTGCCGCTGAGCGTGCCGCTCTCGGTGTCGTCGACCGCCGCCTGCAGGTTGTCGGTCAGGTTGGCCACCGCGGCGTTGACCGCCTGCACCTCGGCGCCGAACTGCGGCACGAGGACGGCCTGCTGCTGGGCGCGCTGTTCGGCGGTGCCCGCGATGCCGGCCACCATCAGGCTCAGGTCGCCCATCCGGCTCACGTGTACGACCGTGGCGGGCAGGTCGACGCCGAGTGCCTGTTGCAGGTTGGACACATCGTTGTCCGGATCGCGGTTGAGCCCCGAGTTGATCCGGACCGTGGTGTACAGCGCCAGGGTCAGCTCGGTGACCTCGACGTGGGCCTGGAAGATCTCCAGCGGACTGCCGGCCACCGACGGCAGCGCGCCGATCTTGTCGCGCAGGCCGGTCCACCGTTCCCGGGTGCCGAGCGTCTCGCCGAGGCGCTGGTCGGTGGCGGTCACCCGGCTCACGGCCGCGGTCAGCGAGCCGGGTGCGGTGGTGATGCCGCGCAGCGCCGACGACTGCGCCTCGCTGAGCGAGCTGACCAACGGGGAGAGGCTGGTCAGGTAGGCCACGCCCAGTTGCTCCCGCGCGGTACTGTCCCGGTCGTCGTTGACGTCCTGCCAGACCCGGGCGAACAGGAGCCCGGCGGGCAGCAGGATCGAGACGCTGAGGATGGCCGCGAGTGCGGAGCGTAAACGGGATGGGCGGTTGTCCATCGAAACTGCCATGCTTCTTCCTCCGCCGAACGACACGCGATGGTCCGGGCTCCGACTACAGCGCGTAGTCGTTCGAGCGCACCGATCCGGGTCAATCTATCCGAGAAACAATCAAGCGACCCCTTGCCAAGGGTCAGAGTTAAGTCGGCTGATCGGGGGATACGCCGCCGGGGCGCAGTGGTTGTAACGCGCCTTCGACCTGCGGTGTCCCACGTCAAGAAGGCCCATTCGCGGTTCGTCGGTCCCGCGCGGGGGTCGCCCGCGGACGCGCACCGGCAATTCGCTGCGATTCCACAGTAGAGAAAAGCATTGACGGAAGCCAATACCAAACGCTGGGTGATCAGGCTATTACCCAGCGCAGTATTGTTACTGAAGGTAGCGAGACGGACACGCAGTCCGTCGCCCGGTCATCTCATCAGATGGGACAAGCCGTGGGAACTAGAGCCGGGCCAGGGCCCGGCGCAGCGGATCGAGGCCCAGACTGCCCAGATTCAGGGCATCGCGGTGGAACGCCTTGAGGTCGAAATCGGCACCCTTGCGGGCCTTCACCTCGTCCCGCGCCAGTAACCAGATGCGTTCGCCGATCTTGTACGACGGCGCCTGCCCCGGCCAACCGAGGTACCGCCGCCACTCGAAGCGCAGCACCTCCTCGTCGATGCGGCAGTGCTCGCGCAGGAACTCCCAGCCCAGCTCCGGGGTCCACCGCTCACCGGGATGGAAGCCGAACGGGTTGTCCCGGGGGATCTCCAGCTCCAGGTGCATGCCGATGTCCACGATCACCCGGGTGGCCCGCAGCGCCTGGCTGTCCAGCATGCCGAGCCGGTCGCCCGGATCGCCGAGATAGCCCAGGTCGGCCATCAGGCGTTCGGCGTACAACGCCCAGCCCTCGCCGTGACCCGAACACCAGGAGAGCAGCCGCTGCCAGCGGTTGAGCGACTCGGCGCGCAACTGCGCGGTGCCGATCTGCAGGTGATGGCCGGGCACGCCCTCGTGGTACACCGTCGAGGTCTCCCGCCAGGTGGAGAACTCGGTCTGCCCCTCCGGCACCGCCCACCACATCCGGCCCGGCCGGGCGAAGTCCTCGCTCGGGCCGGTGTAGTAGATGGCGCCGTCGCTGGTCGGGGCCAGGCAGCACTCCAGCCGCTGGATCTGCGCCGGGATGTCGAAGTGGGTGCCGTTCAGCTCACCCAGCGCCTTGTCGGCGAGTGCCTGCATCCAGTCCCGGAACGCCTCCTTGCCGGGAATCCGCCGGGCCGGGTCGGCGTCCAGCACCGCCACCGCCTCGTCGATGGCCGCGCCCGGACCGGCGATCTCCGCCGCCACCGAGCGCATCTCGTTCTCCAGCCGGAACAGCTCGTCGAAGCCCCACTCGTACGTCTCCTGCTGGTCCACCTTCGCGCCCAGGAAGTATTGCGACGCCAGGGCGTACCGGTCCGGACCGGCCGCCTCCTTGGCCCGGCCGCGGGGGGCCAGCTCGGTGCGGAGGAACTCGCCGAACCCGGCGGTGGCCGCGGTGGCGGCCGCGGCGCCGCGCCGGATCTCCGCGGCCAGCGCGCCGTCGGCCTCGATCCGGTCGGCCAGCGCGTGGAAGAAGTTGTCCCGCCGCGGATCGGTCCAGCCGGCGCACTGCTCGGCCACCGCGATCATCTGCGCGGTCGGGCTCACGTGCCCCGCGTCGGCCGCCTCGCGCAGCGTGGTCTGGTACTGCTCGATCGCCCTCGGGAACGCGGCGAGCCGGGCCGCGATGTTCGCCACCGCCTCCTCGCCCTCCGCCGGCATCAGGTCGAAGACCATCCGCAGCGCGTGCACGCCACTGGAGATCACACTGATCTCGCTGGCGGTGTAGCCGGCCTCGTGGCGGGCCAGCTCCAGGCCCAGACGCTCCAGCATCGCGTCCTTGGCGACCTGCTCCGCCTCGGTCTCCGCCTCGACGACGTCCAACTCGGTCAGCGTGCGCCGGGCCAGGTCGGCCTGCGCCTCGAAACCGGCCGGCGAGAGGTCGTCCAGCTTGTCGTCGTGCCCGGCGATGCCGGTGTAGGTGGCGCCGATCGGGCTGAGCGCGGCCCAGTCGGCGACGTAACGGTTGGCGAGGTCATCCACAAGTCCCACGGGCCGACCCTACTGGTCGGCTCCGCCCGGATGCTGGTGTGACCGGGTCCAGTCCAGCAACTGCTCCACCGGCCAGGTGTTGACCACCCGATCCACGGGTACGCCGCACAGCGCCGCCCGTTCACAGCCGAAGCGCAGCCAGTCCAGCTGGCCCGGGGCGTGCGCGTCGGTGTCGATGCTGAACAGGCAACCCGCCTCCACCGCGACGGTCAGCATCCGCTTCGGCGGGTCCAGCCGGTCCGGCCGCGCGTTGATCTCCACCGCCTTGCCGTGCTCGACGCACGCGCCCAGCACCGCCTCCACGTCGAACTCGCTCGGCGGGCGGGTGCTGCCGCGCCGGTGCCCCCGGTCGCCGGCGCCGGTGACACCGACCGCGGCCGCCGGCACCTTCCGGCCGGTGAGGTGGCCCAGGATGTCCAGGTGCGGGTTCGCGATGGCGGCCAGCATCCGCCGGGTCATCCTGGCCGAGGGGTCCCGCAGGTTGCTGTGCACCGAACCGACCACCACGTCCAGGCGTTCCAGCAGCGCGTCCTCCTGATCCAGGGAACCGTCGGCGAGGATGTCCACCTCGATGCCGGTGAGGATGCGGAACCCGTCCGGCAGCGCGTCGTTCAGCCGGGCCACGTGGTCCAGCTGGCGGCGCAACCGGGCCGGCGGCAGGCCGCGGGCCACCGTGAGCCGCGGCGAATGGTCGGTGAGCACCAGGTACTCGTGGCCCAGCTCGACCGCGGCCAGCGCCATCTCCTCGATCGGCGACCCGCCGTCGGACCAGTCCGAATGCGTGTGACAGTCGCCCCGCAACGCCTCCCGCAGCTGGGCCGCCGCCCCGGCCAGGTCCACCCCCTCGGTGGTCTCCATCCGGCGCAGATACGCCGGCACCTCGCCGGCCAGCGACTCGGCCACACAGCGCGCGGTCACGTCGCCGACGCCGGAGAGCTTCGACAACGTGCCCTCCGCCGCCCGCTCGCCGAGCTCGTCCGGCGGGAGCGCGGCGACCGTGGCCGCCGCGGAGCGGAACGCCCGCACCCGGTACGTCGCCTCGTTCGCGCGTTCCAGCAGGAAGGCGATGCGGCGGAGGTCGGCGACGGGATCACGGGCAGCCATGTCTGCAGAATAGGAGGCATGCGGACGATCGACTGGGTGGACGGGGCCGTCGAGATCATCGACCAGACGGCATTACCGGCGGAACTGTGCGTGCGGCGGCTGACCACGGTCGCCGACCTGGTCGCCGCGATCCGGTCGCTGGCGGTACGCGGGGCGCCCGCCCTGGGCGTCGCCGGAGCGCTCGGCGTCGCGCTGGCCGCCCGGCAGTTCGCCGACGACCCGGACGCCCGCGCGGTGGCCGTCCGGGAGATCGAGACCGCCCGCCCCACCGCGGTGAACCTGGCCCGCGGCGCCCGGCGCGCCGCGGCCCACCTGGCCGACGGTCCGGACGCGGTGCTGCGCGAGGCGTGCGCGGTGCGCGACGAGGAGATCGCCGCGTCCGAGGCGATGGCCACCCGGGGCGCCGACCTGATGGTGGAACTGTGCGGCGCCCGGCCCCGGCTGCTGACCCACTGCAACACCGGCGGGCTGGCCGCGGTCACCGTCGGCACGGCGCTCGGCGTGGTCGGCGAACTGCACCGGCGCGGCGCGCTGTCCGGGGTGGTGGCCAGCGAGACCCGGCCGTTGCTGCAGGGCGCCCGGCTCACCGCGTGGGAGCTGCAGCAGTGGGGCGTGCCGTTCCGGGTGGCGGTGGACTCGGCCGGGCCGTTCCTGATGGCCCGCGGCGAGGTGGACGCGGTGATCCTGGGCGCGGACCGGATCTGCGCGAACGGCGACGTGATCAACAAGATCGGCACGTACGCGCACGCCCTCGGCGCCCGCCGGGCCGGCCTGCCGTTCATCGTGGTCGCGCCGGAATCCACCGTGGACCACGACACGCCGGACGGCGCCGCGGTGGAGATCGAGGACCGTGGCGGGGCGGAGGTGACCGCGTTCGCCGACGCGGCGAATCCGGCGTTCGACGTGACGCCGCACGACCTGGTGACCGCGATCGTCACCGACCGGCGGGTGATCCGCCTGGACCGCGGTGAGCCGGTCGGGCCCGCCCGCGGAACCTCCTGAGCCGGGCCGGCCGATGTCCGCACTGCGGTTCCGGACCCGCGCCTCCGACTCGCCCTGGGTCGACACGGTGTGGACGTGTACCAGCGACCGCGTCACGGAGATGACCTCCGTCGCCACGCCCTGCTGGGGCCTGGTGTTCTGGGAGCGCGAGGGCCGGCCGTACGCGGCCGTCACCGGACCCGAGACCCGGACCGGTACCGCGCCGGTGCCGGAGGGCGCGTCGTTCGTGGGCATCGAGTTCGCGGTCGGCACGTCGCTCCGGGCGCTGCCCACACCGGCCCTGGTCGGCGGCGGCGCCGTGCTTCCCCGGGACACCCGCCGCAGCTTCCAGCTGGCCGGCGCCCGCTGGGAGTCACCCGGCCCGGACGACGCGGAGGCGCTGGTCGGACGCCTGGTCCGCGCCGGAGCCATGGTCCGTGACCCGCTCGTCACCCAGGTGCGCCGAGGTCATGTCCCCGCGGTGTCGCAGCGCACCGTGGAACGCCGGTTCCGGGCGGCCACCGGGCTGACCCAGGGCGCGGTGCGGCAGATCGAACGGGCGCGGGGGGCGGCCGCGCTCCTCGCCGCCGGCCTCCCGGTCGGCGACGTCGTCGGCAAACTCGGGTACGCCGACGAGCCGCACCTGGCCCGCGCACTGCGCCGGTTCGTCGGGCGCACGGCGGGACAGCTCCGCGAGGGCACCGGCGGCGGCGCGCTCGGCCTGGACCTCGGTCAGCCGGCGACGTCGTAGATCAGCTTCACCACACCGTTCGGGTAGGCGGCGGAATCCCGGAGGCGCAGGGCCCGCTTGGCCATGTCGGCGTCGCTGAACAGGCTCTTCCCGGCTCCCAGCAACACCGGGAAGACGAGCAGGTGGTACCGGTCGATCAGGCCCGCCTCCGACAGCCGCCGGGCCAGTTCCGCACTCCCGTGAATGAAGATCGCGCCGCCCTCGCCCTTCTTGAGGCCGGCGACGTCGTCGGTGGAGCGCAGAATCGTCGTCGGGCCCCACCCCTCGACGAGGGCGTCGTCGGCGAGCGCGGTGGAGACCACGTACTTCGGCAGATCCCGGTAGGCGGCGTGGTCGTCCGAGTCCCGCCACACCGGCGCGAACGCCTGGTAGCTGCGGCGCCCGAACATCAGCGCCGTGGTGTCGGCGAGTTCCTCGCCCTTGAGCGCGAACGCCTCGGGCAGGAACTCGATGTCGTTGATCACCCAGCCACCGCTGCGGTGCTCCTCGCCCGGCCCACCGCCTGGGGAGTCCACCACGCCGTCCAGCGACATGAACCCGGTGTAGACCAGCTCACGCATGTCGAGTTCCCCTCATGACCGGGCGACGGGCGTCACCACGGGAAACGAACGGCCGGACGCCGGCCGGACGCGCGACCCATGCTAGGAACCGCCGCCGGGCCTGTCTTGTACGGAAACGACGCGGGCGGAGGGCCGGCGCAGCGAAGTCTCCGCCGGAAACGGGAAATGCCCGGCACGTATGCCGGGCATTACTCCGTTCGTGGCGGTGGTGAAGGGATTTGAACCCTTGGAGGGCTTGCACCCTCACACGCTTTCGAGGCGTGCTCCTTAGGCCGCTCGGACACACCACCGCGAAGTAGATTACCCGACGTCCCACCGGCTCCGCCGCCGGGTTACCCGGGCGCCGCGACCTCGGCGGATGTGCCGGGCGGGGCCGTCGCCGCCCGGGCGGCCTGGCAGGATCGACACCATCGGCCAGGTCGACGAAGGGGTTCGGGCATGAGCGTGCACATCGGCGCGGCACCGGGGGAGATCGCGGAGCGGGTGCTGCTGCCGGGTGACCCGATGCGGGCCAAGTGGATCGCCGAGACGTTCCTCGACGATCCGACGTGCTACAGCCAGGTGCGCGGGATGCTCGGCTTCACCGGCACCTGGCAGGGGGTGCCGGTGTCGGTGCAGGGCTCCGGCATGGGCATGCCGTCGGCCTCGATCTACACCCACGAGCTGATCAACGAGTACGGCGTGCAGTCGCTGATCCGGATCGGGTCCTGTGGCGCGCTCGCCATGGACCTGCACCTGGGCGACGTGATCGCGGCGATCGGGTCGGCCACCGACTCGAACATGAACCGCACCCGGTTCGACGGTCTGGTCGACTACGCGCCGGTCGCCGACTTCGGGTTGTTGCGGACCGCGGTCGACGTGGCCGAGCGGCACGGGACCGCGATGCGGGTCGGTCCGATCCTGGCCGCCGACGCGTTCTACACCGACCGGCCCGACCTGTACGACTCGCTCGCCGACTACGGCGTGCTGGCGGTGGAGATGGAGTCGGCGGCGATCTACACGATCGCGGCCCGGTACCGCGCCCGGGCGCTGACCATCCTGACCGTCAGCGACCACATCAAGCGCGGCGAGGCGATGGCGGCGCAGCAGCGCGAGCAGGGCTTCGGCGACATGGTGCGGATCGGCCTGGACACGGCCATCGCGGACGCTCAGCGGAAGTAGGCGCGGATCAGGGCGGCGCATTCCGGTTCCAGGACGCCGGCGTACACCTCGGGCCGGTGGTTGAGCCGGCGGTCCCGGACCACGTCCCAGAGCGAGCCGGCCGCGCCGGTCTTGGGTTCCCAGGCGCCGAAGACCAGCGTCGCCACCCGGGCCAGCACCAGCGCGCCCGCGCACATCGTGCACGGCTCCAGCGTGACGACCAGCGTGCAGCCCTCGAGCCGCCAGCTGCCCACCCGCTGTGCCGCCCGCCGCAACACCAGGATCTCGGCGTGCGCGGTGGGGTCGCCGGTGGCCTCCCGCTCGTTGCCGGCGGCGGCCAGCTCGACACCGTTGGCGTCGTAGAGCACCGCGCCCACGGGTACGTCGTCCGGGGAGGCCGACGCCACGGCCAGGGCGCGGCGCATCCACTCCTGATGGAGCGGACTCGTGATCACGCCTCGCGCAGCTCTTCCATCTCGTCGCCGCACCCGAGCCGCTGGCAGATCTCGGCCGTCACGTCGGACGGCAGCATGCCCTCCAGCGCGCACAGGGAGAGCAGCCGGTGCGCCGAGACGCCGAGGTCGGCGAGCAGTTCGGCGTCGCCGACCGGATCGGCGTCGGGATCGGCGGCCGGCCGGTCGTCCTCGTCGTCGTCGGCCGGCGGCGCGGCCAGCTCGTCGATCTCCAGGGCCGGCGCCTCGATGTCGCCGAGCAGCAGGGCGCCGGTGCGGGACTCCTCGGCGAAGACCGAGTCGGAGCCGAACACCCGCAGGTCCTCGCCCTCGTCCAGGCGCAGGATGACCAGGTACTGGTCGTCGGCCTCGACGAACAGCAGCGACAGGTCGGCGTCCGGCTCGGCGTCGCGGAGCCGGTCCACCACCTCGTCGATGTCGGCGAGCCCACTGAGTTCCAGCTCCGACGCCGTCCAACCGTTCTTGCCCCGGGCGACGGCGGCAGCGAAAGTCGACACTTTTCCCCCCACGCGATGTCCTCAGGACGACGGTAGTCGCTGCCGTCACGCATGCGCCGCGCCACGCCCCGAAAGAGGGTCAGGAAACGACGTGCCGACGCCGGTTCGCGATCAACTCGCGCAGTCGCGCGCCGCGGAGCCGCTGTGGCTGGGTCCACTCCCGTGCCGACTTCGCGTCGGCGAGAGCGGCCAGCAGCTCCAGCCGGCGACGGCGACGATCGGGGTCGAGCCGCTGCGGTGAAGGTGCCATGAAGCGAAGGCTGCCGACCCGGGCACGGTTCGTCAAGGCCAAGTGCGCTGCGCCACCATGAGTGCACGTAAGGTCATCGGCGAAGCGGACCTATGGGCCGGCAGTCACCACATCGGCCAGTCGCTCGTGGTGATCCAGCGGAACGCCACGAAGCCGCCCGCGACGGAGAGCCCCACCCCGCTCGTGACGGCCACCCCGACCGCGACACCGCGGTCGCCGAGCACCGTCAGCACCGCGGCGACCACCCACGCGGACACCGCCGCCACCACGGTCCACCAGGCGTAACTGAACAGGTCACGGCCGATGGCGCCGAACAGCGCGAACCACAGCGCGGTGGCGCCGATGCCGGCGAGCAGCGGGGCGGCGGTGACCGGATGCGGTTCCCGGTAGATCGGGTGTGCCGGGCGGGCGGGTGGCATCGGGCCGGACACGGGTGCGGCCTGGTCGCCGGACGCCGGCAACCAGCCGGGCGGCGGTGGCTCGGCCGCGGGCCACTGCACCGGTCGCTCAGCCATGGGCACTCCTCGGGAACGGACCGACAGCACGCGTACCCATGGAGACTATCCAGACCCGGTGGTCGGCACGGATCAACGGCTTCTGCCAGGATGGCCCGGTGGTTGCCGTCCGTACCCTCTCCGGTCTGACCGTGTTCGCGTTGTGCCTGGCGGGCTGCGGTGGGGCCGGCGGCGGTCCGTCGGCCACCGCGACGCCCCAGTTCGTCGCGCCGTCACCGACGGTCCCGGCCCCCTCGTCGCCGGCGCCACCCGCGCCCGCCTCGGTCGCTCCGCCGTCGGCGAGCGCGGCGGCCAGTTCCGCGAAGCCGAGCGCGAGCGCCACGACCCGGCGGACGATCCGGTACGCGTTCCCGGTGAAGGCCGGCAACGTGGCGTTCCACCGGACCCACGGGAAGTATCCGGCGACCGACATCTTCGCCGACTGCGGCGAGCCGGTGGTGGCCACCACGAGCGGGGTGATCCTCGAGGTGAGCTTGACCGACCGGTACGTCGAGGGCAGCCCGGACGGCCCGAACAACGGTGGCCTGTCGGTGTCGCTGCTGGGTGACGACGGCGTGCGCTACTACGGCTCGCACCTGACCCGGGTGCAGGCCGGCGTCCGGGCCGGTGTCCGGGTGGAGACCGGTCAGCGGCTCGGCACGGTAGGCCGGACCGGCAACGCCAACAACGTCTGTCATCTGCACTACGGGATCTCGCCGAAGTGCGCGGGCACCGGCGACTGGCGGGTGCGGCGCGGGGTGATCTGGCCGGCCGACTACCTGACGTCGTGGCGGAAGAAGGGCAACAAGAGCCCGGTCGCCACGGTCCGGGCCTGGGCCCGCCAGCACGACTGCAAGGCCTGAGCCCGGACATGGCGAGGCCGCATCCCCGCCCGAAGGATGCGGCCCCGGTTCTACCGGAAAAGCTCAGCGGAACTGGGCGAACCGCTTCTGTCCGCGGCCGTTGACGGTGGTGAACGCGCCGCCCGCGGCCACCGCGCCCAGGGCGCTGCTGGTGGTCATCGTGAGTACGCCCTCGATGCCGTTGGCGTTGGCGGTCCAGCTCTGCAGATGGCCGCTGGCGACGTCGAACGCGGCCAGCTTGATGCGATCGTCCGAGCCGTCCAGGCAGACCCCCTGGGTTCCGGTACGCGGCGTCCGGCAGGCCCGGTCGAAGTGCCCGCCGACGTACACCGTGCTGCCCTGCGCCGCCACCGCCTGGGCGTCGCCGTCGAACGTCGCGGTCCAGCGCAGCGTGCCCGACGTGGAGTAGGCGTGCGCCCGGCCGCCCTGACCACCGGTGGCGGTGAAGACGCCGGCCGAGCTGACCGCGATGCCGAAGGTGATGACGGTGGCCCGGGGCCGGAACGCGGTGACGATCGCCCCCGACGTGGGGTCCAGTGCGACCAGCCGGTCGTACCCACTGGTGCCGTTGACCTTGTGGAATTTGCCGCCGACGTAGATCCGGCCGTCCGCGGCCGTGAGCGCCTCCACCTGGTCGTCGGCGGTCGGCTTCCACCCGCTGTCGAGGACGCCGCTGGTCAGGTTGAACGCGGCGAGCCGGGAGCGGGCCTGGCCGTTCACCGTGGTGATCGCCCCGCCCAGGTAGAGCCGCCCGCTCGCGGCGGCCAGCGCGTAGGGCTTGCCGCCGATGCTGTGCTTGAACGTGCTGGACACCGCGCCGGTGAGCGCGTCCAGGCGGGCCAGGCTGTCCCGCTTCTGCCCGCTGACGGTGAGGAAGTCGCCCGCGATGTACACCGACGAGCCGCTGACCGCGATCGCCTTGACCCGGGCGTCGGCGGACGGCGCCCAGGGCAGAAGCTCCCCGGTCAGCGCGTTCACCGCGGCCAGCCGGTTGCGGGTGACGGTGGTGCCGTTGACCACCGCGCGGGTGAAGTTCCCGCCGACGTAGACGGTGTCGCCCAGGTAGGCGACCGCCAGCACGGTCCCGTTGAATCCCGGCGTACGGTCCGGCGTCGACGAGACCGCCGCCTGCGCCGGCGTCGCCGCGACGGCCACGGTCGTCCCGATGACCGCCACCGCCAGGTAACGGCCAATGCCCCGAATTAGTGATTTGCCCCTGTAAGTCACGTTGTCAAGGTAACCCCGTCAATGCCGCCGAACCAGCTACGAAACGGCCTAAAAGTGACGTCACTTGAATGTCTTGCGGTCACAATCTGACCGCAAAACCTCGTAGCGTCATGAATGACAGACGAACGAGCTAAGGAGATGTCATGCCTGGTCAGGTCCGCCCGGTCGCCGACGAGCGCGACGGTCTGGTCGCCTTCCTCGCGCAGATGCGCTACCAGCTCAAACTGACCGGGTACGGACTCTCGCCGGAACAGTTGCGAGCCACCCCGAGCGCCAGCCCGCTCAGCGTAGGGGGGCTGATCTGGCACGCCGCGCACACCGAGGCGCACTGGATCGACCAGGTTCTGCAGCGGCCGACGACGTACCCCGGCACGTACGAGTGGGACCAGCACTTCGACATCGCCGAGGGCGCGTCGTACGAGGACCTGATCGGGTTCTACGACACCGTGGCGGCCGAGACCGAGCGGGTGGTGGCCGGCGTGGCCGACCTCGGCCAGGCGGTGCCGATCGACCACAGCGTGCCGTGGAACCCGCAGGACTACGACAACTGGTCGGTGCGCTGGGTGCTGCTGCACCTGATCCAGGAGACCGCCCGGCACGCCGGGCACGCCGACATCATCCGCGAGACGGTGGACGGTGGAACCGCGTTCCCGCTGATGGCGGCGGCCGAGGGCTGGCCGGAGACGGGGTGGTTGAAGCCGTGGCAACCGGCTCAGTGACGTCTGCGCCCTGCTATCCGGATCGTCTCTCATTACAGAGTGTGCCAAATCCCGCCGGATCTCCGGAGCCGTCCGACCCGCCCGGTGGCCGGTGGAAACCGCTGCTCAGCTAGGCTCTACGTAACGGTGGCGTTTCGGCGCAAGATCGCGTGCTTTCGGTGCCGCCGGTCACCTGCGGAAACTACGTACGGTGACTGCGAACAACCTGGGCAAATACGGGCGGGAGTGCGCAAGTGGTGTGGCCAAAGTCCGCCCCATCGGTCGAGGTGCTCTGACCTGGTGGTGAGAACATTTCACAAGATTGCCCCGGGTAGATCTGTCGATATCTGCCCTAGGGTGGTTACTCGTGAGAGTTGAGCATCACTGGTGGAATGGTGACGTCCGTCTTGCACGCCGGGACGTCTACGTCCGCACCGACGGCGAGGTCTGGGAAGTCGAGGCTCAGATGGGTGGGCCCCAGGGCAAGTCCAAGGTGCAACAGTGTCCAGGAAAGTCGTCCGCGATGATCCTGGCCGACGCGTGGCGTGGGCCACGCTGGCGGTGGCGCAAGCTGTAAGTAGCGCCAGGAGCCGGGCTGTGCCGCATGCTTGACTATCTCGGCCAGCCGAACCTTTCCGATCGGGCCGGAACTCCCTCGCGGGGTCCGGCCCGATTGCGTTACACAGGACCGATGCGCCCGGACGCCGGACAGGTCCTGCACTTCTCCGAAGACCCGACGATCACCAGCTTCGAGCCGCACGTCGCGGCCACCGCCCAACAGCCGGAACCGTACGTGTGGGCGGTCGACGCGGTCCAGGCGCCGGCGTACTGGTTCCCCCGCGACTGCCCGCGCGTGCTGGCCTGGCCCGGACCGGACACCGCGGCCGACGACGTCCGCACGATCATCGGACCCGGCGGCGGCCCCAGGGTGCACGCCGTCGAGTACCGCTGGCTCGACCGGATCCGCACCACCCGGCTGTACGCGTACCGGCTCCCGGCCGCCGCCTTCCGCCCCTTCGGCGAACCCGTGCCGCACGCGATGGTCGCGGAGCGGCCGGTCCGGCCGCTCGGGCCCGCCGAGCCGGTCGGCGACCTCCTGGCCCGGCACGAGGAGGCCGGCATCCAGCTGCGCGTGCTGCCCAACCTCTGGACGTTCCTCGACGCCGTGGTGGCCAGCACGCTGGAGTTCAGCGGGATCCGGCTACGCAACGCACAACCCCGCCCAGAGGCCCCCCGACGGACGGACGCACTGTCCGCTGATGTCCGATAAAGGCGATCTAGCCTGTATGCCATTGCACCGGAACGAAAGCGAAACCATGCAGGCCTCCATCACCGAGCACCGTTCCGACGTGGCCGTGCTGCACCTCCGTGGTGAGCTCGACGCGGACACCGCGGCAAAGCTGCATGCAACGCTGGCCGATCTGCTGGAACGGCCGGTACCCCGGATCGTCGTCGACCTCACCGACCTCAAGTTCTGCGACTCGGTCGGCCTGAGCGCCTTCATCACCAGCCGGCAGATCATCGCGGGGCGGGGCGGGTGGCTCAGCTTCGCCGGTGCCAACCCGTTCCTCAGCCGGCTGCTCGTCACCGTGGGGCTGAGCCGGTACTTCACCATCTTTCCCGACGTGGACCAGGCGATCGCGGCCGCGCAACGCTGACCGGCTGCTCCGTTCCTGCACCAACCGCAGTCCTCACGTGCATCCGGGCGCCGCCGAAGGGACCGGTCCGGACACCACGAGGGGACGTCAACAATGGTCGCTGTACGGAGATTTGCCGCGATGGCCGGCATCGCAGTCCTGGGTGCGGCGACACTCGGGGTGACGTCCGACGGAGTGCGTGCCGACCCGGGCCCGCAGCAGTACGCCGGGATGCCGAACCAGGACTTCGCGGACCTGATCTCCACGGACCCGATGAAGGGCGGATACCACGCGGGCTGGGCGGACATGCCTGGCGGCGTCGAGGAGCGACCGTATGTCAGCGCGCTGTCCGTGACGAACGGCTCGACGGTGACGCAGGTGATCACCAACGGCGGTACGAGCCGTCCGGCGACCGCGACCGGCGACGTCACGGCTGTGGTGTCGCCGTACAACCTGTGCCGGGTGAACCAGGTGCCCGCGCCCGGCTCCTGCTATGCCACCCCCAACCGGGTCGGCGTCACCGTCACCTACGACGCCGGCCACACCGACGGGTACGACTTCGCGAGCACGGGCAGCCCCGAGGGCCCGTTGACGACCAGCCCCGTCATCGACGCGACCAGCGTGATCGACATGACCGTCCGGCTGAACTCGCTCGGCAAGAAGCTGCGCTGGAGCTGGGTCAACGGCGAGCTGCTCTATTGGCGGACCGCGAACCTCGGCCGGGACGATGCAACCGTGCGGGTCAGGTTCCGGCCGGCGTCCGCGCCGGTGCCCGCGAGCTGGCCCGACGGCAACGGCTGCACCGCCACCCCGATCTTCAACTGCGACATCGCCCACGCGGCGAGCGAGTACCTCGGCGCCGCACTGATGTTCAGCCTCGACACGACGCTCGACCCGGTTCTGACCGGGGCGGTATTCGCTACCCGCAACGCGATCGCCGGGTACCTCCAGCCGGGCGGCACCCCGGACGCGCCGGCGCTGGACCTCCAGGCGGCGTCGACCCATCTGAAGTCCGACGGCGCCCTGCAGAAGGGCACCCTGCAGGCGTTCCTGCCGGCGGCCGGGCTGGTGAACCTGTACGGCGTACTGCCTTCCGACGCGGGAACCGCGTTCAGCACGACCCGCTCCGGCGACCCCGGCAGCAACCTGGCGCCCACCTACACGAGCTGGAACGCCGCCCAGCACGGAGCCGACGGCATGCTCGTCACGGTCCGCGACATCACCTTCAGCGTCCCGAAGTACCGGGTCAAGGGCAAGGTCAAGCCGATCGGGACCGCCGCCAAGGTCCGCGGCAGGACGACCACCGTGTCCAGCACCCTGTCGGCGTGCAGCCGCAAGACGCCGTGCGCGGCCACCGTGTACGACCTGGGCAAGGCCACCGCGGCCCGGTTCACGTCGAGCCGGAAGCTGGTCGTCAACAAGGCCCGGGTCGCCGACCGCGCGATGGCGTTGCGGACCACCACCGCGAAGCTGCCGAAGGGAAATCGCTACCTGCTGGTCGTCCGCTCCGGAACGAAGCTGATCACGTCCAGCCTGGGCAAGGTGAGCTGAGCGCGACAGGTAGACAGAAGGCCGGACCTGTTGGGTCCGGCCTTCGACGTTCTGCCTGGTTGAGCTGGCGGAGGATACGAGATTCGAACTCGTGAGGGTGTTAACCCAACACGCTTTCCAAGCGTGCGCCCTAGGCCTCTAGGCGAATCCTCCGTCCGACAGGATACAGAACCGCACCGCCCAAGTTTCGCGGGAGCCCCGGGCACCCCGCCGGACCCGCCGGGTAGGCTGTCGGGCAGCCCCTCGTGCGGCGCGTACCCCGTGAACCTCCCCAGGGCCGGAAGGCAGCAAGGATAAGCGGGCTCTGGCGGGTGCACGGGGGGTCCTTTCACTTCCGGGGCCCGCTGTTTGTTCTTGTCAGACCCTCGACGGACAATGGCGCGGTCGTTCAGGAGGTGGCAGGAGTGGCACTAGCCCTCTACCGGAAGTACCGGCCCCGGACCTTCGCCGAGGTCATCGGGCAGGAGCACGTCACCGAGCCGCTGTCGCAGGCGCTGCGCAGTGGCCGGCTCCACCACGCATACCTCTTCTCCGGGCCACGCGGCTGCGGCAAGACCTCCAGCGCGCGCATCCTGGCCCGCTCGCTCAACTGCGAACAGGGCCCCACCCCCGACCCGTGCGGGGTGTGCGCCTCCTGCAAGTCCCTGTCCAACGACGGCACCGGCTCGATCGACGTCATCGAGATCGACGCGGCCAGCCACGGCGGTGTGGACGACGCACGCGACCTGCGGGAGAAGGCGTTCTTCGCGCCGGCCTCGAGCCGCTACAAGATCTACGTGATCGACGAGGCCCACATGGTCTCGTCGGCGGGCTTCAACGCGCTGCTCAAACTGGTCGAGGAGCCACCGGACTACGTCAAGTTCATCTTCGCGACGACCGAGCCGGAAAAGGTGCTCGGCACGATCCGCTCGCGCACGCACCACTATCCGTTCCGGCTGATCCCGCCGGCGGTGCTCCGGCCGTACCTGCAACAGCTCACCGAGGCCGAGGGCGTCCACGTCGAGCCGGCGGTGTTCCCGCTGGTGGTGCGCGCCGGCGGTGGCAGTGCCCGGGACACCTTGTCGGTGCTGGACCAGCTCATCGCGGGCGCCGGGCCGGAGGGCGTCAGCTACCCGCGGGCGGTCGCGCTGCTCGGCGTCACGGACGTCGCGCTCATCGACGAGATGTGCGACGCGCTGGCGGCGGGTGACGGCGCCGCGGCGTACACCACCATCGACCGCGTGGCCGAGGCCGGCCACGACGCCCGCCGGTTCGCGTCCGACCTGCTGGAACGCTTCCGTGACCTGATGATCCTGCAACAGGTGCCGGACGCCGTCGCCAAGGGCCTGATCGACGGGCCGGCCGACCAGCTCGACGCGATGGGCGCCCAGGCGACCCGGCTCGGCCCCGCGACGCTGTCCCGCTGCGCCGACATCGTGCACAACGGCCTGGTCGAAATGCGCGGCACGACCGCACCGCGGCTGCTGCTCGAGCTGATCACCGCCCGGATGCTGCTGCCGGGCGCGGACGACACGACCGGCGCCCTGCTCCAGCGTCTGGAACGCATGGAGCGGCGGCTCACCCTGACCGGCGAGCCGGCCCTCTCTGAGCAGGCACCGCCCGTCCCGAGCGACGGCGGTGGCGCCGGTGGTGGTGGCCTGTCGGCGGCCCGCGCGGCTGCGGCTGCGGCGCGGCGGTCGCCCGCCGAGGCCGGTGCCGGCGGTGACGCACCTGGCCAGCAGCGCGCCGTCGGCCGTGGGTCGGGCGGGGGTGCCGGCTCTCCTGCCGGTGTGGGTTTCGTCGCGGGTGGCGGCTCCGGTGCGGCCGCCGTCGGTGCCGGATCGTCGGCCCCCGACTCGATCGACGTGGTCGAGTCCGCGGGAGGGCCCGGCACATCTGCGGCCGGGACGGAAGCGGATCCCGTCGGGGCAGAGCATCCGGCGTCGGTGTCGGACACTTCGGCGGATCCGGGTAGTGCGGCCGGGCCGTCCGCTGCCGGGACCGTCGTGACCGGCCAGGACCGGGACGCCGGCGCGACTCAGCCGGTGCACACCGAGGACGGGCCCGTCGCGGCCGCTTCCCCGGCGCCGGGCTCCGAGCCCTCGGCGCCCACGGCGGGTCCGGAGGCGCCGACGGCCGAGCCGGCCGGTGTGCTGCCCGATGCGCCGGAGGAGTTCGACGAGCCCGCCGCCCCGGGTCAGCTCACCGCGGCGGCCGTGCGCGAGGTGTGGCCCGAGATCATCGGCGCGGTCGGCCGGCAGAGTAAGAAGGTCGCCGCGCTGGCGTCCGGTGCCACCGTGCGGGACCTGGACGGGCAGACCGTGGTGCTCACGTTCCGGTTCCCGGCGCACGCAAAGATGGTGGCCGACCAGCCGCAGTTGATCGTGGACGCGCTGTACGAGGCACTCGGCGGCCGCTGGCAGATCCGCTGCGAGGTGTCTGGAGAGGCGGGAGGCGTCCGCAGCACCGCGCCGGGTCAGGCGGGTCCCGTGCAGGCCGGTCCGGTGCAGAGCGGCCCGGTGCAGAGCGGTCCGGTGCAGAGCGGTCCGGTGCAGAGCGGTCCGGTGCAGAGCGGCCCGGTGCAGAGCGGTCCGGTGCAGAGCGGCCCTGTGCAGAGCGGCCCCGTGCAGAGCGGACCGGTTCAGGCGGGACCGGCGTCCGTCGGACCGGCGCAGCGTCCGGCCGTTCCGGGCGTGCAGCGTCCGGCGGCGACGGGTGGTGGGGGGACCGGCGGTCGTACTCCGGCCCAGGGTTCCTCGCCCGGCCAGCAGCGGCAGGCCGCACCGGCCCGGTCCGATGACGGCGACGACTGGCCGGAGCCGGCCCGGCCCGGCGGCGCTGCCCTGGCGGCTGCGACACCTCCGAGCGGCCAGTCCCCGGGCGGAGCTGTGCCCGGCCCGGCATCGTCCAGCGGTGGCCCGGCCGGCGCCGGAACCGCGCTGGCAGCGTCTCCCGGGCCAGGCGGTACCGGTTCGGCCGACGCGCGGGCCGCGACGTCGGCTCCGGGCGGCGATCCGGCTGCCTACTCGGCCGCCGGCCCGGACAGCCGGGCGGCCGGTTCGGTGAACGGCGACCCGCGCGCCGGCACCAGCCCGCCCGGCGCCGGCTCGGCTGCTGGCACTGGCTCGGCTGCTGGCACTGGCTCGGCTGCTGGCACTGGCTCGGCTGCTGGCACTGGCTCGGCTGCTGGCACCGGCTCGGCCGTCGGCACCGGCTCGGCGCCCGACGGCGGTGAACCGGGCGGAGGGCCGAGTGGCGGATCTGCGGGACCTGGCGGAGCGACGGGGGCCCGTGGAGCGAGCAACGCACTGGCCGCGGCCCGTGGAGCGAGCAACGCACCGACTGCGGCCCGTGGGGTGAGCAACGCACCGACTGCGGCCCGTGGAGCGAGCAACGCACCGGCGGCTGCCCGCCCACCCAGCAGCGGACTGGCGGCCGCCCGAGCGGCCGCCGCGGCCGGCAGTGCACGCTCCGGGCAGGCGGCCAAACCCGCCGCACCGGCCGCTTGGGCCGACGGGTCGCCGACGGAGGAGGCACCCTACGACCCCGAGTACGACGGGCCGCCCGCAACGGAGGCGACGTCGGCGTTCGAGGGGTTCGATCCGGGTGACGAGCCGCTCGACGACGTGATCGACGAGAAGACGGCCCGGCAGAGCAGCGAACAGCAGGCGATGCAACTGCTCAAGGACGCCTTCGGCGCCGAGAAGATCAGCGAACTCTGAGCCGCTGGCCGCGACCGGAGCGAGTGGGTCGGCGCCGAGATGGCCACCGCGCGGTTCGTCCCGGAGGATTGCGTTGGCCGCCGGGCCGGCCCGGGCCGCGACCAACTCGATGGTGACGTCGGCGTAGTTCCGATGGCCGACGGCCCGCACGGTCGCTGACCGGCAGATCTTGGAGGGTGAGGCGAATCTTGGAGCGCTATGGCCCGCCCAGGGGCGTTTTCGCTCCAAGAATCGCTCAAGCCTCCAAGATCTACCGCCGGAAAGCTGCATACCGGACTAATAGGAACTCTGTCCAGCCGTGCCCACGACCGGCGCAACGAGGGACGGCGAGAGGCCGCCGGCCGGGTGCGTCGCGCGGTGGCGTGTGACGGGTGTGGCCGGTGGGCCGACTACGCTGATCGACGACGACCTCCTATCCCGACCTTTGAGGAGCGGTGCCATGCGCCCCGGTGGACAGCCGAACATGCAGCAGATCATGAAGCAGGCGCAGAAGATGCAGCAGCAGGTCGCTCAGGCGCAGGCCGAGTTGGCCGAGGCGGAGCTGAGCGGCACCGCCGGCGGTGGGTTGGTGACCGTGGTGGTGACCGGGCTGGGTGAGTTCAAGTCCGTGAAGATCGACCCGAAGGCGGTCGACGCCGACGACGTCGAGACGTTGGAGGATCTGGTGCTGGCCGCGATCCACAACGCCGCCGAGGCGCAGCGGGAGCTGACCGAGCAGAAGATGGGTCCGGCCACCGGTGGCCTCGGTGGTCTGACCCTTCCGGGGTTCTGATCACGTGTACGAAGGTGCCATCCAGGACCTGATCGACGAGCTGGGACGGCTTCCGGGCGTGGGCCCGAAGTCGGCCCAGCGCATCGCGTTCCACATTCTGTCCGCCGACCCGGCCGACGTCACCCGGCTGGCCAACTCCCTGCGCAAGGTCAAGGAGCTGGTCCGCTTCTGCACGACCTGCTTCAACGTGGCCGAGTCCGAGCAGTGCCGGGTGTGCCGCGACACCCGCCGCACCAACGAGGTGCTGTGCGTGGTCGAGGAGCCCAAGGACGTGGTGGCGATCGAGCGCACCGGCGAGTTCCGGGGGCGTTATCACGTGCTGGGTGGTGCCATCAATCCGCTCGAGGGGATCGGGCCGGACAACCTGCGCATCCGTGAGCTGTTGATCCGGCTCGGCACGGGGGAGGTCAAGGAGCTGATCCTGGCCACCGATCCGAACACCGAGGGTGAGGCCACCGCGACGTACCTGGCGTTGATGGTCAAGCCGATGGGGATCTCGGTGACCCGGCTGGCGAGCGGGCTGCCGGTCGGCGGCGATCTGGAGTACGCGGACGAAATCACGCTGGGCCGCGCGTTCGAGGGCCGGCGCGCCGTCTGAGTGGTTCCGGGGCCTCTGTGCCGGGTCGGGGGACGTTACCCGGAAATCGGCTCTCTGTGCCGTCTGGGTGAGTTACGTTTCGGTTGCCCGTGGGCCGCCTCGTGGCCAGGTCACGCTGCCATCACGGCGCGGCCTGAACTTGGTTACAGCACCGCGAGGGTCTTGACCGGTGACCGGGATTACGTGAGCGTTCCTCTCACGGCGGCGGCTAACCCCGTTCGCCGGCTTGACGTGCCCGTTCCGGCGCCCACCGACGCCGACCCGGGTCCGCAGTAACCCACGTACGCGACAACCGATCGGTTGCCCGCGCTGCGGGGCCGGTCCGATCCGGCGGCGTTGCCGTGCGTTTCGGCCTTGGCGCCGTGGCCCGGCCGCCGGGGAGAGGACCGGGCGCTTCATGGTCGTTGGACCCGGCACGGTCTCTGACCAGGGACCGATTGCTCCGGACCCCGCCACCGGCGCGGACCCCGCGAAGGGCGCGGCTCCCGGCAAGGCGATCGAAGGCCGGTCACTCAGCCGCATCGCCTGGACCCGGCTCAAGCGTGACCGCGTCGCCATGGGCGGCGGTCTCGTCGTCGGGTTCCTGATCCTGGTCGCCGTCTTCGCGCCGTGGATCGTGGATCTGCTGGGCGCACCGCCCAACCAGTTCCACCAGGATCTCATCGACGTGAACACGCTCGCCCCCAAGGGCGGCACCGGCATCAGCGGCGACCACCTGTTCGGAGTGGAACCGCAGAACGGCCGGGACATCTTCAGCCGGGTCGTCTACGGCGCCCGCATCTCGCTGCTGATCGCGTTCCTGGCCACGCTCCTGTCCGTACTCATCGGCTCCACCCTGGGTGTCATCGCCGGCTACTTCGGCGGCTGGGTGGATTCGCTGATCAGCCGCGCGATGGACGTGTTCCTGGCGTTCCCGCTCCTGGTCTTCTCGATCGCGCTGGCCGGCGTCATCCCGGACACCGCGTTCGGGCTGTCCGGCGACGCGCTGCGGATCGCCCTGCTGATCTTCATCATCGGATTCTTCAGCTGGCCGTACATCGGGCGCATCGTCCGCGGTCAGACGCTGTCGCTGCGGGAGCGGGAGTTCGTCGACGCGGCCCGCAGCCTGGGTGCGCGAGGGCCGTACATCATCTTCAAGGAAATGCTGCCGAACCTGGTGGCGCCGATCCTGGTCTACGCCACGCTGCTCATCCCGACGAACATCCTGTTCGAGGCGGCGCTCTCGTTCCTCGGCGTGGGCATCCGCCCGCCGACCGCGAGCTGGGGCGGCATGCTCTCCGAAGCGGCCCGGTTCTACACGATCTGGCACTTCATGTTCTTCCCGGGCATGGCCATCTTCATCACGGTGCTGGCCTTCAACCTGTTCGGGGACGGTCTGCGGGACGCGCTCGACCCCAAGGGCCGGCGCTGATGCGCACCGCGCCGGCCGCCTCGGCGACTCCGACTTCCACTCCAGCCGCGCGGTCCGGACCCGGACCGTTCCACCAGGGAGGTTGCTTTAAGTGAACCGCTATTCAAAGGTGCTGGTGGCCGGTACGGCCGTGCTGGCACTGACTTTGTCCGCCGCCTGTGGGGGCGGAGGTAACGACTCCGACAGCGACTCGGGCAACGCCGCCAAGGCCGAGTTCAACGCCGCGCTGACCAAGGTGTACAACCCCTCGGAGAAGAAGGGCGGCACCATCCGGTTGGCCAACTCCGGCGACTGGGACAGCCTCGACCCGGGTGACACGTACTACGGCTACTCGTGGAACTTCCTCCGCCTGTACGGCCGCAGCCTGCTGATGTTCAAGCCGGTTCCGGGCGCCGAGGGCAACCAGCTGGTTCCGGACCTCGCCGAGGGCATGGGCGTGCCCAGCGAGGGCGGCAAGACCTGGACCTACAAGATCCGTCAGGGCGTGAAGTACGAGGACGGCACCCCGGTCAAGGCCGCGGACGTCAAGTACGCCGTCCTGCGCACCTTCGACCGCGTCCTGTTCCCCCGCGGTCCGGAGTACTTCCGGGCGTTCCTGAACATCCCGGCTAGTTACAACGGTCCGTTCAAGTCGAAGGGCGTGAACACCGACGCGGGGATCTCCACCCCGGACGACAACACCGTCGTGTTCCACCTCAAGTCCGCGTTCGGCGGCTTCGACTACCTGGCCGCGCTGTCGCAGACGGTTCCGGTGCCGCAGGCCAAGGACACCGGTGCGAAGTACAAGGAGCACGTGCTCTCCACCGGCCCGTACATGTTCGACCAGAACAACCCGGGCAAGAACTTCACGCTCAAGCGGAACCCGAACTGGGACCCGGCGTCGGACCCGAACCGCAAGGCCCTGCCGGACGCCTACGACGTGCAGCTGAACGTCAACGCCGACGACATCGACAACCGCCTGCTCTCCGGCGACCTGGACATCGATGTGGCGGGCACCGGCGTGCAGCCGGCCGCGCTGGGACGCGTCGTGGGCGACCCGGCGCTGAAGGCGTCGTCGGACAACCCGGTGCTGCCGCGACTCTGGTACACCTCGATCAACCCGACCGTGGCGCCGCTGGACAAGATCGACTGCCGCAAGGCCATCGAGTACGCCGCGGACAAGACCGGTTACCAGACCGCGTACGGCGGCCCGCTCGCCGGTGGTGACATCGCGACGACGATCCTGCCGCCGATGATCCCGGGCTACAAGAAGTTCGACCTGTACCCGTCCGCGGACGGCAAGGGCGACGTGGCGAAGGCCAAGGAGGCGCTGACCGCCTGTGGCCAGCCGAACGGCTTCGAGACCAACATCTCGTACCGCTCCGAGCGGCCGAAGGAGAAGGCCGCCGCCGAGTCGCTCCAGCAGTCCCTGGGCCGCGTGGGCATCAAGCTGACGCTCAAGCCGTACCCGCAGGGCGACTACTTCACCCAGTACGCCGGCAACCCGCCGTTCGTGAAGAACAACAAGCTGGGTCTGGTCGTCAACGGCTGGGGTGCCGACTGGAACGACGGTTTCGGCTTCCTGTCGCAGATCGTGGACAGCCGGGTCATCAAGGAGGCCGGTGGTTCGTCGAACACCAGCGTCCGGATCCCCCAGGTGGACCAGATGCTGGACAAGGCGATCGCCGAGACCGACCAGGCCAAGCGCGACGCCCAGTGGGGTCCGATCGACGAGCGGGTCATGCAGGAGGCGGTGATTCTGCCGGGCGTGTACGCCAAGAGCATCCTCGTGCGGCCGAAGACGCTCACCAACGTGTTCGTCAGCGACGCGTACAACATGTACGACTACCTGTCGCTGGGCGTTGCCTGATCCGAGTTGTTGCTCCTCCTAAGTCAAGTGGGTAGGTGAAGGCAGCGGGCGGCCGGTCCGGGGTGACCCGGGCCGGCCGCTGAGCCGGACTCTGTGATCGCGTACATCATTCGGCGTCTCGTCGCGGCCGTCGGGCTGCTCTTCATCATCAGCGCCGCCACGTTTTCGATCTTCTACCTGGTGCCCCGCCTGGCCGGGTCGTCGTCCGAAACGCTGGCCGCCCGGTACGTGGGCCGGGCCGCGACCCCGGAGACCATCGGCCAGGTCGCGGAACAGCTCGGCTTCAACGACCCCATCTGGCTGCAGTACGGCCGCTGGGTGAAGGGCATCTTCACCGGCGCCGAGTACGACTACGGCGCCGGGATCGAGCGCTGCCCGGCACCCTGCTTCGGGTACTCGTTCATCACCGGCCAGCCGGTCTGGCCCGACCTGATCGACCGGCTCTCGGTCACCTTGTCGCTGGCCATCGGCGCGGCGATCCTGTGGCTGGCGATGGGCCTGACCATCGGCGCGGTGTCCGCGCTGCGCCGCGGCTCGATACTCGACCGCGCGGCCATGACGTTCTCGCTGGCCGGCGTCTCGCTGCCGATCTTCTTCACCGGCATGATCGGCCTGCTGGTGTTCAGTTACCAGCTGGGCATCACCGCGCCCGGTGGCACGTACACCCCGTTCACCGAGAATCCCGGTGAGTGGTTCTACGCCCTGTTGCTGCCCTGGATCGTGCTGGCCCTGCAGTTCTCCGCGCAGTACGCCCGGCTGACCCGCGCCGGCATGCTCGAGACGATGGGCGAGGACTACATCCGCACCGCCCGGGCCAAGGGCCTGCGCGAGCGCGACGTGAACGTGAAGCACGGCATGCGTGCGGCGCTCACCCCGATCCTCACCATCTTCGGTCTGGACTTCGGCCTGCTGCTGGGCGGCGCCATCCTGACCGAACAGGTCTTCTCCCTGCCCGGCCTCGGCAAGTACGCGGTCGACGCGATCACCAACAACGACCTGCCGAAGGTCCTCGGCGTAACGCTGATGGCGGCGTTCTTCGTCGTCATCGCGAACCTGGTCGTGGACCTGCTCTATGCGGTCGTCGACCCGAGAGTGAGGGTGGGCTGATGCCGGACGGACATCCGTTCCTCGAGGTCAAGGACCTCAAGGTGCACTTCCCGACGGACGACGGCGTGGTCCGCAGCGTGGACGGCCTGTCGTTCAAGCTGGAGCGCGGCCGTACGCTCGGCATCGTCGGCGAGTCCGGCTCCGGGAAGTCGGTGACCAGCCTCGGCATCATGGGGCTCTACAACAAGCGCAACGCCGACGTCTCCGGCGAGATCTGGCTGGACGGCGACGAGCTGGTCAACGCCGGCAGCGAGACGGTCCGCAAGCTGCGTGGCGACAAGATGGCCATGATCTTCCAGGACCCGCTGTCCTCGATGCACCCGTACTACACGATCGGGCGCCAGATCATCGAGGCGTACCGGGTGCACCACAAGGTCTCCAAGCAGGTCGCCCGCAAGCACGCGGTGGACATGCTGGGCCGGGTCGGCATCCCGCAGCCGGACCGGCGGGTGGACGACTACCCGCACCAGTTCTCCGGCGGCATGCGGCAGCGCGCCATGATCGCGATGGCGCTGGTCAACGACCCGCAGTTGCTGATCGCGGACGAGCCGACCACCGCGCTGGACGTGACCGTGCAGGCGCAGATCCTGGACCTGATGCACGACCTGCAGTCGGAGTTCAACTCGGCGCTCATCGTGATCACCCACGACCTCGGCGTGGTGGCCGAACTCGCCGACGACGTGCTCGTCATGTACGGCGGCCGGTGCGTCGAGTTCGGCGGCGCCACCACGATCTTCGAGCGCCCGGAACACCCGTACACCTGGGGTCTGCTCGGCTCCATGCCCCGCATGGACCGGCCCAACCTCGACCGGCTGATCCCCATCCCGGGCCTGCCGCCGTCTTTGATCAATCTGCCCTCGGGCTGTGCCTTCCACCCGCGCTGCCGTTTCGAGCCCCGCACCGGCGGGCTCGGCAGCACGGTCCGGCCCGAACTCGTCCGGGCCGGCGGCAGCAACCACCTGGTGCGCTGCCACCTGCCCACCGAGGAGCGCCAGCGGATCTGGGCGGAAGAAGTGAAGCCGGAGTTGGAGGCGTGATGAGCGAGCAGGGCGACGCCCTCCTCAAGGTCCGAGGGCTGGAGAAGCACTTCCCGATCACCAAGGGCGTGCTGCGGCGCCAGGTGGGCGCGGTGCGCGCGGTCGACGGCATCGACTTCGAGGTCTACCGGGGGGAGACGCTCGGCCTGGTCGGCGAGTCCGGCTGTGGCAAGTCGACCACCGGCAAGCTGCTGACCCGGCTGATCGAGCCGACCGGTGGATCGATCGAGCTGGACGGCCGGGACATCGCCCACCTGCGCCAGGGCCAGCTGCGGCCGCTGCGCCGGGACATGCAGATGATCTTCCAGGATCCGTTCTCGTCGCTGAACCCGCGGCACACCGTGGGCACGATCGTGGGTGCGCCGTTCCGGATCCAGAACGTGAAGACCGAGCACGGCGTGAAGCGGGCCGTGCAGGATCTGCTGAAGCTGGTCGGGCTCAACCCGGAGCACTACAACCGGTACCCGCACGAGTTCTCCGGCGGGCAGCGGCAGCGCATCGGCATCGCCCGTACGCTGGCGCTCCGGCCCAAGCTGATCGTCGCGGACGAGCCGGTCTCCGCTCTCGACGTGTCCATCCAGGCGCAGGTGGTGAACCTGCTGGAGGACCTGCAGAACGAGTTCGGCCTGACGTACGTGTTCATCGCGCACGACCTGTCCGTGGTGCGGCACATCTCCGACCGGGTCGCGGTCATGTACCTCGGCAAGGTGGTGGAGATCGCCGACCGGGAGACGCTGTACGCGAACCCGCGGCACCCGTACACGGTGGCGTTGCTGTCCGCGGTGCCGGTGCCGGACCCGGCGCGCCGGGACCGGGCCCAGCGCAACCGGGTGCTGCTCACCGGTGACGTGCCCAGCCCGATCAACCCGCCGTCGGGTTGCCGGTTCCGGACCCGCTGCTGGAAGGCGCAGGAGATCTGCGCGACGGAGGAGCCGCCGCTCGTGCCCCGGCTGGACGACCCGGCGTCGCACCAGACCGCGTGCCACTTCCCGGTCGTCGAAGGCGAGGAGGTGGCGGGCCGTACGCCCGCCACCACCAGCGCCTAGCGCCAGTCGATCTGCGGGGAGGGGTAGAAGTCGACGCCGCGGGCGGTCCACTGCGGGCCGTACGCGGCGAGCCGGGCCCGGAACGACTCCCAGTCGTGGGTGGACGCCGGTGACCAGCCCAGTTCGGCGATCGCGGCGAGACGGGGGAACGCCATGAACTCGATGTCGTCCAGGTCGCGCAGCGTCTCCGACCAGAGCGGCGCCTCGACACCCAGCACCGACTCCTCGCCGACGCCGGTGAGGTGGCCGGCCGGGTCCCAGTCGTACGCGGTCCGCACCTCGATGTAGCCGGCCCAGCTCAGACCCAGCGGCGTGGCGGGGTCGTACTTCATGTCCAGGTACGCCTTCTGCGCCGGGGACATGACGACCTTCATGCCGTTCGCCGCCGCGGCTGCCACCGTCGGATTGCTGGTGGTGGTGTTCCAGTACTGGGCGACCGCGTTCGTGGCCAGCGGCGACTGCGCGATCTCGTTCCAGCCGTACGCGGTCTTGCCGTACTTCGTCACCAGCGGCAGCACCCGCTGCTGGAACGTCAGGTAGTCGGCCTCCGAGGTGGCGTGCGCCTCGTCGCCGCCGATGTGCAGGTACGGCCCCGGCGTCAGCGCGGCCAGTTCCCGGATCACGTCCTCGACGAACCGGTACGTGGTCTCCGACGAGATGCACAGCGAGCTGTACCCGACCGCGGTGTCGGTGCGCGGCGGCGGCGCGACCCCGTCGCAGGTGAGTGCCGGGTAGGCCACCTGGGCGGCGTTGACGTGCCCCGGCATGTCGACCTCGGGCACGATCGTGACGAAGCGCGCGGCGGCGTACCTGACCAGGTCCCGGTACTGCGCCTTGGTCAGGAAGCCGCCGCCGACGCCGTCCACGCCGGTGCCGGGCGCGGCGCCGACCGTGGTGAGGCGCGGCCAGCTGTCGATCTGGATGCGCCAGCCCTGGTCGTCGGTGAGGTGCAGATGCAGGTGGTTGACCTTGAAGCGGCTGATCTCGTCGATGTACCGCCTGATCTCGTCCGGGGTGTGGAAGTGCCGGGCCAGGTCCAGCATCGCGCCGCGGTAGGCGAACCGCGGGTAGTCCACGATGGAACCACCCGGAATGGTCCGGTCCCGCACCAGCTGGCGCAACGTCTGGGTGCCGGCGAACAGGCCGGCCGGGGTGTTCGCCCGGAGGGTCACCGCGTTGCGCCGCACCCGGAGCCGGTAGCCCTCGTCGCCGATCGTGTCGTCGCCGGGCGCGAGGACCAGCGCGATCTTCGGCACCGGCCCGGGCGCGAACGACGTGACCGGCAGCGGCTGACCGGTGACCCGGCGCAGGTCCCGCGCCAGCCGGTCGGCGATGTCGCGGGTGGCCGGCCCGGTCCGGACGACCGTGACCGGGCTGATCCGGAAGTCGGCCCGGGCGGCGGGCGCCACCTCGGCGGGCGCCGGGATGACGTCGCCCAGCGAGGTGGCGGCCGCGGCCTCGGGCACGACGGCGAGCGGCAGACCGAGAGCGGCTACGGCGAGCAGTAATCTACGCACCCACCGAAGCTACATTCGCTCCGATCTATTTGTAAACGTTCTTCTTCATTTAGGCGATGTACGGCTGGGCGGACAGCACGGTCTGGTTCCAGCCGGCCCGGTCCACCGGGTCGTTCGGGAAGGACGTGATGTCGCCGCCCTGGCCGTTGGTGGGCGTCGCGTCGCGGAACCGGTTCAGCGCGCCGGCGCTGGTCCGGGTGAAGTACGCCCCGTTGCCGGGCGACAGCAGGTGGGTGGCCTGCCAGCCGCTGGCCGCCAGCGAGTGCCGGGTCCAGCCGCCGTCCGCCGAGATCGGGTAACCGACCAGCTCACCGTCGGCCATCGTGCCCAGGATGTAGTTGGGTGCGGAGGCGGTCAGCGTGGTCTGGGAGAAGCCGTCGCCGATCACGGTGTTGTCGACGATGTTCGCGCCGACCGGCTTCTTGCTGGTCACGGTGTACCGCCGCAGGGTGGTGCCGGCGATCCCGAACAGCGAGGACCGGCCGTCGAAGCTGAGCAGGCGATGCGTCCACCCGGTGCCGATCGCGACCGGGGTGGCGAACACCAGCGAGGGGTACGTGGCGAGAACGTCGACCCGGTGCAGCACCCCGGCCGAGGAGGTGACCAGGACGGTGTTGTAGTTCAGCGTGGCCATCGCCTTCGGCGTGAAGCCCAGCGTCGCGGTCGACGTCACGGTCGCCTGCCGGTCACCGTTGTCCGAGTCGATGGCCGACCAGGTGAGGTGGCCGTCCGCCGTGGCGCCGAAGACCGACACGTCCACCGGGTTCTTCGGGTGGGCGTCGAACGGCACCGCCGCCAGGATCGGCGTGGCCCAGCCGCTGTCATCGACCGGGTCGCTCGGGAACGCCCCGAGGCCGGCACCGTTCAGGTCGTACGGCGTGGGGTCGACGAACCGCTGCAGGCCGCCGGCCGGGGTGCGGCCGTAGTAGAGCCCCCGGCCCGGCGAGACCAGGCTGGTGAGCTGCGCCCAGTTGTTGTTGACCTGGAGGTCCGCGCCGGCCCAGCCACCCGCGGGCGGCACCGAGTAGGAGCGCAGCTGGCCGCTGGCGGTGGTGCCGAGGATGAAGTCCGGGCCGGTCGCGGTGAGCGTGCGGAGCGTGGCGCCGGACTCCACGATCACCGTGCGGTTGATGATGTGCTCCGGACGGGCCGGCTTGCCGCGGGTGACCGTGTAGCGGATGAGCGACGAGCCGGCGATGCCGTACAGCGAACCGTCGCCGTCGTAGGAGAGCAGATCATGCGTCCAGCCGCCGGCCGCGTCGACCGGAGCGGAGAACGTCAGCACCGGGTTGTTGGCGGTGATGTCCACCCGGTGCAGCCGGCCGGAGGTGGAGGTGACCAGCAGCGTGGTGGGGTTGAGCGCGGCCATCGCCTTGGGCGTGAAGCCCAGCGTGGCGGTCGAGGTCACCCTGGTGAGCCGGTCGCCGGTGGACGGCTCGATGACGGCGTAGGTGAGCCGGCCGTCCGGCAGCGCGCCGTAGATGCCGACCTCGCCCTGCGTCGTCTGCCGCACCCAGCCGGCCAGGTCGTCGACCCGGGTCTCCACCGCGCCGCGCCGCTCCTCCGCCTGGTTGCCGAGGCAGCCGCCCTGGAAGGAGCTGAGGTGCAGGCCCACGAGCTCGGGTCCGCTCGCGGTCTCGCGCAGCGCCGGACCGCCGGCGTCGCCCTGGCAGATCGCGCCGGCCTCGGTCACCGGCTCGATGGCGAGCGTGCCGGCCTCCACCGCGCCGACCCGGAACACCGCGCTGTGCAGGCGGTCCGGCACCCAGGTGGTGGCGGTCCGGCCGAAGCCGGCGACCCGCAGCGACTCGCCGACGGCGGCCGGCGTGGTGCCGATCCGGGCCGGGGTGATCCCGGTGGCGGGGGTGGCCAGCTTCGCCAGCACCACGTCCCGGTCCGAGTACGGCGCGAGCCAGACCACCGGCGCGACGTGGCCGGTGGACGAGGCGGTCAGGTCGGTGCGGCCGACCGTGACGGTGGCCGCGACCGGAGGTGCGCCGAGCGCCACCGGGCCGCTGCCGAAGCAGCTGCGCGCGGTCATCACCCACTGCGGGGCGACGAGGGCGCCGGTGCACGCACGCGCCTCCGGATGGGTGCCGACCGACACCTTGGCGACGAACGCGTATCCGCCGTCGGTGACCACGTCACCGGAAACGGCCTGCGCCGAGCCTGCGGTGAGCACCGCGACCGCGATCGCGGCCGCGGCCAGACCTGTACCTTGTGACAACGTCATGTCTCATCCCCCGTGCGGTTTGTGACCGGCACGGGAGAGTATAGGGATCGATCATCGTGGCGTGGGGGTCCCCTGTGGACCGGCTACTCCGGCCGGTGCAGCAGCGCGACGTACAGCGTGTGCACGGCGTCCAGGTCGGCCGGATCGGCGAGGGTGACCTTGCCGCCGGTGACGCCGTACCACTCCTCGGCGTCCTTGTACTGCACGTGCAGCGTCGCCTCGGCCCCGGACAACTCGGTGCGCAGGGTCAGCTCCCCGGTGATCACGCCCACCTCGTCGGTCATGACGCCGCCGGGCGCGTTGACGTCGGCGGTACGGCTCTCGGTTGGCATCAGCACTTCTCCAGCATGTCGGTCAGCGCGGCCTTCTCGGTGCTGGTCACGGTCAGCTTCCAGTAACTCTTCACGGTGATCCAGTCCACCGCGTACTCGCACCAGGAGCCGGTCGCCGACGGTTTCCAGGTGGACGGATCCTGATCGCCCTTCGCCCGGTTGGACGTCTGCGAAACCGCGATCAGCTGCGGACGGTCCAGGTCGTTGGCGAAGTCCTCGCGCCGGTCCGTGGTCCACGCCGAAGCCCCGGAACGCCACGCGTTGGCCAGCGGCACCACGTGATCGACGTCGACCTTGGTGGGGGTGTCCAGCGTCTTGTTGTCGTACACGCTCCGCCAGGTGCCGGCCACCACGTTGCAGCCGGAGGTCTTGACCTTGGTCCCGTCCCGGGCCAGCACCGAGTCGCGGACGTCGCAGTTGGCGCCGGTGCTCCGCCAGGACGGAAACTTGGCCCGGCTGTAGCCGCGCATCGAGCCGGCCTTGGCGACCTTGAGCTTGCCGAGCTGGGCACGCGAATCGCCCGGGTCGACGGTGGAGCTGCCGGCCGGCGGCTCGGTGGGTGCGACGACGCATCCGGCGGCGACGGTCAGGAGCGCGGCGGCCAGGGCCGCGGCAGACAGGGCGGAGCGGAGGGTACGGGGGGCCACCGCCTAATGGTATGTGCCGAACGCCCGCTTGGCGTGATCCGTTCCCGGGTGCCCGGTTCATCCCGCGCGCCGGACCCACACCGACTCCGGTTCTCCGGGCGACCACCGCGCGGCCAGCAGCTCGCGGGCCTCAGCGGTGCTCGGCAGGCCCACGGTCAACGGATGCGCTCCCGACCCGGCTACCAGGCCCGCGAGCCGGTTACGGCTGGTGACCACGGCGACGCACCCGGGCGCTCGGCCATCCCGGCCGCAGCGTGTGGAAACGCGGCATCCACCGCGCCCGAACTCCACGCGCAGCATTTGCAGCGTGCTGCTGTGTGGAGATGTGGCATTCAGCGCGCCTGAATTCCACGCGCAGCATTTGCAGCGTGCTGCTGTGTGGAGATGTGGCATTCAGCGCGCCTGAATTCCACGCGCACCGGGTGCAGAAGGGGTGGGGGCGTTGTGAGGTTCTCAATTCGCCATGCGGCCCGACTGCGGATGGAGTGCAGGTCCCTCGTTTCCGGCTCGGCAGCGGACTTCACCCGGCTGGAGGGCGGGGATGCCCCGAACGGCCCGTCCACCGGCGATCTGAGCCGCCCGCCCACAATGACCGACCGCGCGACGAGCACCGCCTCGTCGATCCTGGACGGTGGTGCACCACCATGTCCAAGATCGACGAGGACGGTGGCGGCTACCGGGCGCGGTTTACCGCGCTGGTCAGCGCCTTGATCGAGGCGGTCACGATGTTGGCGTCCAGGCCCACGCCCCAGACCGTGGTGTCGCCCACCTCGCACTCGACGTAGGCGGCGGCCTGTGCGTCTCCGCCGGACGACAGCGCGTGCTCGGCGTAGTCGAGCACCCGGACCCGCACGCCGAGCGGGTGCAGCGCCTGGACGTACGCGTCGATCGGGCCGTTGCCGACGCCGACGACCGGCCGGCGGTTGCCGCCGAAGACGACCTGCGCGTCGATCTCGACCTTGCCGTCCACGGTGGCGGTCGAGTAGTGCTCCAGCCGGAGCGCGCCGAACTGCTGGTGGTCCACCAGGTATTCGCCGGCGAAGATGTCCCACATCTGCTGCGGGCCGACCTCGCCACCCTCGGCGTCGGTCACCTGCTGCACCACGCCGGAGAATTCGATCTGCAGGCGGCGCGGCAGGTCGAGCTTGTGCTCCTCCTTCATGATGTACGCGACGCCGCCCTTGCCGGACTGCGAGTTGACCCGGATGACGGCCTCGTAGTTGCGGCCCACGTCCCGGGGATCGATCGGCAGGTACGGCACGCCCCAGGTGAACTTCTCCAGCGGTACGCCGGCGGACTCGGCGTCGGCCTCGAGCGCGGAGAAGCCCTTCTTGATCGCGTCCTGGTGGGACCCGGAGAACGCGGTGTAGACCAGGTCGCCGACGTACGGGTGGCGCTCGTGCACCGGCAGCTGGTTGCAGTACTCGACGGCGCGCTTGACCTCGTCGATGTCGGAAAAGTCGATCATCGGGTCGATGCCCTGGGAGAACAGGTTCAGTCCCAGGGTGACCAGGTCGACGTTGCCGGTGCGTTCGCCGTTGCCGAACAGGCAGCCCTCGACCCGGTCGGCCCCGGCCAGCACGCCCAGTTCGGCGGCGGCCACGGCGGTGCCCCGGTCGTTGTGCGGGTGCAGGCTCAGCACGACCGAGTCGCGGCGCGGCAGGTTGCGGTGCATCCACTCGATGGAGTCCGCGTACACGTTGGGGGTGGCCATCTCGACGGTGGCCGGCAGGTTGATGATCAGCGGGCGGGCCGGGGTCGGGTCGATGACGTCGATCACCGCCGAGCAGATCTCCAGGGCGTAGTCGAGTTCGGTGCCGGTGTAGGACTCCGGGCTGTACTCGTAGAAGATCTCGGTGTCCGGGGTGTGGATCTCCGCGTATTTCTGGCAGAGCCGGGCGCCGCTGGTGGCGATGTCGGTGATGCCGTCGCGGTCCAGCCCGAACACGACCCGCCGCTGCAGTGTCGACGTCGAGTTGTAGAAGTGCACGATGGCGCGCTTGGCGCCGCGGATCGACTCGAAGGTGCGGTCGATCAGGTGCTCGCGGCACTGCACCAGCACCTGGATGGTCACGTCGTCCGGGATCAGGTCCTGCTCGATGAGCTGGCGGACGAAGTCGTAGTCGGTCTGGCTGGCGGCCGGGAAGCCGACCTCGATCTCCTTGTAACCCATCTGCACCAGCAGCATGAACATGCGGCGCTTGCGCTCGGGCGACATCGGGTCGATCAGGGCCTGGTTGCCGTCCCGCAGATCGACGGCGCACCAGCGGGGCGCGGCCTCGACCCGCCGGGTCGGCCACCGGCGGTCGGGCAGATCGACGGCGAACTGCTGGTGGTAGGGCTGATAACGCTGGTACGGCATCGCGCTCGGACGCTGCTGGGCGATGGGGTTTTCCACGGCGGACATGCGGGCTCCTACGAAGTGGTCAGTTCCGAAAACCGACCGGCGCGCGTCAACTCCGCGACGAGGTGCCGGCCTCGGATGGGGCCTCGTCGCGGCAGCGAAGGAGGAGGTTGCGCCACATGTCGTGGAAGAGCCTACGGGCTTCGCCGGGCGGTCGCCACCGCAACGCCCGGATCGTGGGACCTCGGCTATCCCGCGGGGGCGGACGGCGACCCGGACGGCAGCACCTCTTCGGGAAGCGGTTCCGGGCTGGTCATGGGCATCGGTACGCCGCCGGTCACCGGGCCGGGCAACGTCACCGAGGCGGGCGCGGCGGCTGTGCTGACCAGCGTGAACGTGCCGAAGGAGACCCGTGCGGCGGTGAGCAGGCCACTGTCGGCGTAGCAGTAGATGCCGACGTCGACCGGTGCCTTCAGGGAGGCCGAGATGGAGTCGATCGAGTAGCAGCTGCCCTGCGCGCCGGGCAGCGGTGCGGACACCGCCACGGAGAGCGGCGCCTGCTGGTCGGTGAACACGGTCAGCCACTGGCGGAAGATCCGGTGCACCTTGGGGTCGTAGTCGCGGGGGATGCGCTTGCCGGGCTCGGCCACCCGTACGCAACCGGGGGTGACCGGGTTCGTCGCCGAGGCCAGGGCGCACTGGAACACGCCGTCGGTGTTCTCCACGACCGAGACGTCCGCGGTGCCGCCCAGGGCGCCGCCCGGGATGTCCACCCGCCAGCTGCCGTCGACCGCCACGGTCGCCACCACCGAGCGGGGTTCGGCCCCGGGGCTGTCCAACGTGTAGAGCGCGGCGAAGCGGTGGTCCAGGGCCTGCGCGGCCCGGCCGGCCAGGTCGACGCGGGCGTCGCCGCCGGTGGCCGGCGCGGCGGCCGAGGAGGGCGGTGGCGTGGTGGGCGTCGGCCGGGCCGCGGCGTCACCGCCGCACGCGGCCAGGCAGCCGGCGAGCAGGACGGTGGGAACGAAGCGTGGACGCACCGAGACATTCTCGCCTCTGCTCCTCGAAACGGTCGCCGCGGACGCGGCGTGTCGCGGTCCACAGGCCGGATTCTGGGATCGCCTGTCGGGCCCCGGCCCACCCGCGGCTAGGCTGGGCCGCGATTGTTGCCGGACCGTGTTCTAAGGAGTTGCCTGCCGTGGCGCTGGTGGTGCAGAAGTACGGCGGTTCGTCCGTCGCTACGGCCGAGCGCATCAAGCGGGTGGCGGAGCGGATCGTGGACGCCCGCAAGGCCGGCGACGACGTCGTGGTCGTGGTGTCCGCGATGGGCGACACCACCGACGAGCTGATGGACCTGGCCAACCAGGTCAGCCCGTTGCCGCCCGGTCGTGAGCTGGACATGCTGCTCACCTCCGGTGAGCGCATCTCGATGGCGCTGCTGGCGATGGCGATCCACAACCTGGGGTATGAGGCCCGGTCCTACACCGGCTCGCAGGCCGGCGTGCTGACCACCTCGGTGCACGGCAAGGCCCGCATCATCGACGTGACGCCGGGCCGGCTGCGCACCGCGCTGGACGAGGGCGCGATCGCGATCGTGGCCGGGTTCCAGGGCGTCTCGCAGGACACCAAGGACATCACCACGCTGGGCCGGGGCGGGTCGGACACCACCGCGGTGGCGCTCGCCGCGGCGCTGCGCGCCGACGTCTGCGAGATCTACACGGACGTGGACGGTGTTTTCACCGCCGATCCGCGCATCGTGCCCAATGCCCGGCACATCAAGACGATCACGTACGAAGAGATGCTCGAGCTCGCCGCCGGTGGGGCGAAGGTGCTCATGCTGCGTTGCGTGGAGTACGCGCGCCGGTTCAAGGTGCCGATCCACGTACGCTCGTCGTACTCGAACAAGCCCGGGACCATGGTCACCGGCTCGATGGAGGACCCGTCCGTGGAACAAGCGCTGATCACCGGAGTGGCCCACGACCGCAGCGAGGCCAAGATCACCATCGTCGGGGTGCCCGACGAGCCCGGTGCCGCCGGCCGGATCTTCGAGACCGTGGCCCAGGCCGAGATCAACATCGACATGATCGTGCAGAACGTGTCGACCGAGGGCACCGGCCGCACCGACATCTCGTTCACGCTGCCCAAGGCGGACGGCCCGACCGCGATGACCGCGCTCAACAAGATCCAGGAACAGATCAAGTTCAAGAGCCTGCTCTTCGACGACCACGTCGGCAAGGTGTCCCTGATCGGCGCCGGCATGCGGTCGCACCCGGGCGTCGCCGCGTCGTTCTTCGCCTGCATCGGCGAGGCCGGCGTCAACATCGAGATGATCTCCACGTCCGAGATCCGGGTGTCGGTGGTCTGCCGGGACAGCGACCTGGACACCGCGGTGCGCGCCGTGCACGACCAGTTCGAGCTGGGCGGCACCGAGCAGGCGGTGGTTTACGCCGGCACCGGGCGGTAACCCCGGCATGACATCTCGCAGCGCGGGCCGCGCGGGCATGGCCGGGGTGAACTGACATGCCGCAGCCCACGCTCGCCGTCGTCGGAGCCACCGGTTCCGTCGGCACCGTCATGCGGGAACTGCTCTCCTCCCGCCGCAACGTCTGGGGCGAGATCCGGCTGGTCGCGTCCGCGCGCTCGGCCGGCAAGGAGCTCGACTGCCGCGGCGAGAAGATGGTCGTCCGGGAACTCACGCCGGACGTGTTCGACGGCGTGGACGTGGCGATGTTCGACGTGCCCGACGACGTGGCCACCGAGTGGGCGCCGGTCGCGGTGTCCCGGGGCGCCACCGTGGTGGACAACTCGGCGGCGTTCCGGATGGATCCGGCCGTGCCGCTGGTGGTGCCGGAGGTGAACCGGGACGCGATGCGGCACCGGCCGCGCGGCATCATCGCCAACGCCAACTGCACCACGATGGCCATGATCATGGCGATCGGGCCGCTGCACCGCGAGTACGGCCTGCGCGAGCTGGTGCTGGCGTCGTACCAGGCGGTGTCCGGTGCCGGGCAGATCGGTGTGGACATCCTGCACGACCAGCTCAGCAAGGTGGCCGGTGACCGGGCGCTGGGGTCCCGCCCGGGCAACGTGCGGCAGGCGGTCGGCGACGACCTCGGCCCGTTCCCGGCACCGCTCGCTCTGAACGTGGTGCCCTGGTCCGGTGCGCTGGCCGCGGACGGCTGGTCCTCCGAGGAACTCAAGATGCGCAACGAGTCCCGTAAGATCCTCGGGCTGCCCGACCTGAAGGTGTCCGCGACCTGCGTCCGGGTGCCGGTGGTGACCGGTCACTCGATCGCCGTGCACGCGGTGTTCGGCTCGGAGCTGAACGCCGACGAGGCGCGTGCGGTGCTGCGCAACGCGCCCGGCGTGATCGTGGTGGACGACCCGGCGGCCGGCGAGTTCCCGATGCCGATCGACGCGGTGGGCACGGATCCGTCCTGGGTGGGCCGGATCCGGCGGGCCATGGACGACCCCCGCGCGCTGGATCTCTTCATCACCGGCGACAACATGCGCAAGGGCGCCGCGCTGAACACCGTGCAGATCGCGGAGCTCCTGGCCGCCGAGTCCGCCCGGAGGTAGGCCGTGGAGGACACGGACGTCTGCGAAGTGGTGATCACCGCGGCCGACCCGGAGTGGCTGGCCGGCTTCACCCGGCGGCTGGTCGAGGACCGGCTGGCGGCGTGCGGGCAGCAGATCGCCGCCGTCCGGTCGATCTACCGGTGGGAGGGCGCGGTGCACGACGAGGCCGAGGCCCGGGTCGCCCTGCACACCCGGGCCGCCCTGGTGCCGCGGATCGTCGAGCGCGCGGACGCCGAGCACCCGTACGACGTACCGTGCGTGCTGGCGCTGCCGGTGGTCGGCGGGAACCCGGCGTACCTGCGCTGGGTCGTGGCCGAGACGTCAGTCTGACAGGTCGGCGCGGGTGAGCAGTGCCCGCAGCTGGATGCCCTCCGCGGCGAGGGCCTGGGCCCCGCCCTCCTGCCGGTCGATCACGCACAGCGCGTGGTCCACGTGCGCGCCCAGCTTGCGCAGCTCGTTCGTGGAGATGACCACCTGGCCGCCGGAGGTGACCACGTCCTCGACCACCAGGACCCGCCGGCCGGCCACCTCGGCGCCCTCGGCGAGCCGGGCGGTGCCGTACTTCTTCGCCTCCTTGCGGACGAACGCGCAGGGCAGCTTGGCGTGCCGGCCCAGCGCGGTGACCACGGCGATGCCGCCCATCTCCAGGCCGGCGAGCACCTCGGTGCCCTCCGGGATCAGCACGGCGAGCTGCGCGGCGAGCCGGTCGAGCAGCTCCGGGTCGGCCTCGAACTGATACTTGTCGAAGTACTCGTTGGCGGTCCGGCCGGAACGCAGGGTGAACTCACCGGTCAGCCGGCTCACTGCGCGGACCTGCCGCGCGAGATCAGAGTCAGTCACAAGGGAACAGCCTGTCAGGCCCGCCGGGAACCGGCCACAGCACCCCGCCCGCACCCGCTCAGCAACCGCGGCGGCCCGCCGAACAGAGGACCATGTCCACCCCGCATCGCTGGTTCGGCGCCGGGCACAGCACCGCGGACGACTCGGCCAAGGCCGGGGCGGAGGCCGGTCACCTCGCCATCGGCGGACGGAGCCCCGCGCTGGTGCTGGTCTTCTGCTCCAGCCGGCACGATCTGGCGGCGGTGCTGCTCGGGATCGGGGCGGAGGCCGGCGACGCGGCCGTGATCGCCGGATGTACCACGCTGGGCGAGCTGACCAACGACGGTGCCGGACTCGGCGGGGTGGTGGTGGCCGCGCTCGGCGGTCCGGGATTCGCGGTACGCAGCCGGGTGGCGTACCGCCGGGATGCCGGTGACCGGGAGGCCGGCGCGGTGGCGGCCGAGGCGATGACCGGGCTGGACCACCCGCACCGGGCCCTGCTGCTGCTCGGCGACGGCCTGTCCGGCACCGGGTACGAGGTGGTGCAGGGCGCCTACGGCGTGGTGGGCGCCACGGTTCCGCTGGTCGGCGGCTTCGCGGACGACCCGGAGCTCGGGCGGACGTTCCAGTTCCACGGCACCGGCGGCGTCCCGGCGGTCCTGGAGGACACCGTGGTCGGGGTCGCGATCGGCTCGGACGGGCCGATCGGCGTCGGGGCCGCGCACGGCTGGCATCCGGTCGACCCGCCGATGGTGGTGACCGGCTGCGCGCCGGGCCGGATCGACGAGTGGGACGGCGAGCCGGCGATGGACGTGCTGCTGCGCCGCTACGGCATGGTGGGCCGGCCGGCCGCGGACCTCTTCGACAGCCTGCCGGTCCCGCCGGCGCTGGGCGTGTCCCGGCACACCGGCCAGGACGTGCGCTTCCTGTACGCCGGCGACGACGGTTCGGTGCGGGTGTCCGCCGAGGTGCCGCCGGGCTCGCTGTGCTGGTTGATGAACCGCGACGAGACGTCGTTGCGGGACGGCGCGGTCCGCTCGTGCCGGGAGGCGGTCGACGGGCTGGCCGGCCGGACGCCGCTCGGGGTGCTGGCGTTCGACTGTGTCGGCCGCCGGGACCTGCTCGGGCCGGACGGCATGCGGGCGGAGACGACAGCGGTGCGGGAGGCGCTGCGCAACGCCCCGTTCGCCGGGTTCTACGCGGCCGGGCAGATCGCCCGCGTGCACGGTGCACTCGGCACCCACGATCTGACGCTGGTCACGATCGCCTTCGGCTGACCGCGGTACGCCCGGACGGGTGAAGCCCCACTGTCACCCGAACGCGTCACGGACCGACGAGTTACGGCCCCGTCTGTCCGGTTTCGTCTACTTTGGCCATCAGTGACGGCTTCACATAACCCCTGAAAGGACCTGGTCGTGACACCCTTCGCACTGCTGTTCCTGATCGCGCTCGCCGGTTCGTCCTGCTTCGCACTGGGCCGCGCGCTCGGCCGTGGCGAACGTTACGAAAAGGGCTATCGGGAGGGCTTCCGCGACGGCGAGACCGGATCGCTGGCGCGCGCCGCCCGGCTGATCGCGCTCGGCGACCGCCCGACGGTGGCACCGGCCGTCGAGTCGATGCTGGTTCCGGCGTACACCGTGCCCCATCAGTTGCCGCCGCGGACCGCGGCCCCGGCCGTCGTCGGGGTGCCGGCCCGTCCGCAACTCGCGCTCTAGACACAACAGAGGGGGTACGACCGACGGCCGTACCCCCTCTGCGTGTTCGTTCAGCAGTACAGGTTGTTGCCCGGCGGCACGCCGAGGATGGCGGTGAAGCGCTGGTACGCCGCCACCCGGCTCTGCACCTGCGGCGGGTTGCCGCCGTTGCACTCCAGCGAGCCGTTGATGCTGCGGATCGTCTCGCCGAAGCCACGGGCGTCGACCATCGCCTGGTGCGGCGTCATCGAGCCCGGGCCGCGCTGGGTCATCCAGTACCAGACCGCCGTCTGGTACGCCACCGACGCGTCGTCCTTGACCAGGTCCGGCTTGTGGAGCAGGTCCAGGCCGAGCGCGTCGCCGGCCGCCTTGTAGTTGAAGTTCCAGCTCAACTGGATCGGGCCGCGCCCGTGGTACGCGGACCCGCCGGCCGGGCAGCCGTACGGCTGGTTGCGGTCACAGTAGTGCGGCCAGTTCGCCTGGTTGAGCTCCTCGACGTGGACCAGGCCGCCGGACTCGTGGTTGATGTTCGCCAGGAACGCCGCCGCCTCCTGCTTCTTCGCCGTGTCGCTGCCGGTGGTGGTGAACGCCGGGAACTTCTGCACCGCGTCGATCAGTCCGCTGTACGAGTAGAACGGGATCCGGTTCGGGAACATCTGCTCGAACTGGGCCGCGCTGACCGGGAAGCTGCCGGTGCCGCCGGGCGGTGGCGGGAGGTCCGGACCACCGGAGCAGGAGAACGGCTCCCAGAACCAGGTGCTGATGATCGGGTCGTAGCCCGGGTTCTCGTGCTTGGCCCGGTAGTAGTTGCCGTTCGAGTAGCGCACGATCGAGCCGGCCGGATAGTGCGTGCCGGCCGCCCAGTTGGGGTGGTTGCAGGTGGGATTGCCGCCGGTGGAGCCGCTGCAGGCGCCGTCGTCCCGCCACACCCGGCTGCCACCGGTGCTCGGGGCTTCGTACTGCGTCCACCACTGCGCGGTCCAGTTGCGGCCGTTGTGGGACACCTTCGCGCCGCCGGTGTAGATGGCGTTGTTGGCATACGGGGCCGCGCAGGCCTCCGCAGCGTTGGATGACGTCATCGGCACGATGGCGGCGGCCAGGCCGGCGACGGCCACGCTGAGCGTGGCCAGGGTCGCCATGAGGCGTTTCTTGGGCATGGGGCACCTTCGGGGGGCGAGGGGTGAGATGGGTTCATCGCGGCAATCGTGGGCATAGATCGCCGTCCGTCCCGATTGCTGCCTACTTCACCCGATCGAGGTCCTCCCGTCAATGACTGTAAAGAAACTTCAAGGATTAATCTAGCGCCCGATTTGACCGAAGGAGGGGTCACAACGCTCCCGCGAAAGGTGCAGTGATCCCCGTGCTCGGTCGACTCGTCCCCGAGGTTGTGCTATCTGACCAGGCGTTCGACGCCCGGCATCGGGTGCTGCGCATCCTGCTGTGGGCGCACCTGCCGGTGATCCTGCTGCTCGGCTTCTTCACCGGGGAACTCGGCGCCGGCCGCCACGCCACCGAACTGCTCGCCGTGCTCGGCGGCGTACTCGTCTGCGGGGTGGTCGCCGGCATGGCGCAGAGCCGGCGCGGCCGGGCGATCTCCGCCAGCATCGGCTTCATCCTCTCCGCCGACGCTCTCGTGCACGCCGGCGGCGGCGCCATCGACCTGCACTTCCACTTCTTCGTCGTGGTCGCGCTCATCGGGCTCTACCAGGACTGGGTGCCGTTCGCGCTGGCCGTGGTCCTGGTCGCGGCGCACCACTTCGGCGTCGGCGTGCTGGCGCCCGAGCTGGTGTTCGGCGGCCACGCCGGCCACTCCACCCCGGACATCCTCGGCCGTGCGCTGCTGCACGCCGCGTTCGTGCTGGCGATGGCCGCCGCGCAGATCACCTACTGGCACTTCGGTGCCCGGGCGCACGCCGAGGAGCAGGAACTGCAGGCGGAACTCGTCGCGGAGAACGAGAACCGGCTGCGCGCCGCCGCCGGCGAGGCCCAGCGCCGCGAGGACGCGGCCAGCGCGGACGCCCGGGCGCAGCTCGACCGGGCCGAGCAGATGGCCGCGCGGCTGGAACAGGTGCTGCAGCGCACCAGCGCCACCGGGGCACAGCTGCGCACCGACGCCGACGAGGCGCTCAGCGGCTTCGAAACCGCGCTGTCCGACGTCACCCGCACCGTGGTCCACGCCAGCGACCAGGTCACCACCACGCTGGCGGACGCCGACACCGCGCTGCAGAGCCTGGCGGAACTCCGCACCTCCGTCGCCGACATCGCCACCATCGCGAACCTGATCCAGGCGGTCGCCGACCAGACCAACCTGCTCGCGCTGAACGCCACCATCGAAGCGGCCCGCGCCGGCGAGGTCGGCAAGGGCTTCGCCGTGGTGGCCGGGGAGGTCAAGGAACTGGCCGGGCAGACCGCCGCCGCGACCGCCCGGATCGAGGCCACCGTGGCCGAGGTGACCACCGGCGCGGCCGCCGTCGGCGAAGCGGTGTCCGGCATGACCAGCCGGCTCGGCGCCGTCGCCGACGCGCAGCGCCTCGCCGCCACCGTGATGGGCGAACAGGTCGCCATGGCGGGACAGACCCGTGGGCTGGTCACCAGCGCCGCCGCCGAGGTGGCGAAGGCGTCGATCAGCTGAGCTGCCGGCGTACCTCCGCGGCGACCCGGCCACCCTCGGCCCGGCCGGCCACCGCCGCCTGGGCCGCCTTCATCGCCGGGCCCATCTGGGCCTTGGCGGTGAAACCACCGGCGGACAGGGCCTCGGTGACCAGCGCCGCGATCTCCGCGTCGGTGAGCTGCTTCGGCAGGTAGCGGTCCAGGATCGCGCCCTCCGCGGTCTCCTTCGCGGACTGCTCGGTGCGGCCCGCGTCGGCGAACGCGGTGGACGCCTCACGGCGCTTCTTCGCCTCCTTGGTGAGCACGGCCAGCACCTCGTCGTCGGAGAGCACCCGTGCCTGCGTACCGGAGACCTCGGCATTGCGCACGGCCGACAGCGCCATCCGCAGCGTCGACGTGGTCAACTCGTCGCGCTCCCGCATCGCGACGTGCAGGTCATCGTTCAGGCGGTCCTTCAGCGTTCCCATGGATGGAGAAACTACCCTTGCCGACATGCGCAAGCGCTCCCTTATCGCCCTGGCCACCGGCGCGACCGCCCTCGGCGCCGCCGCCTTCGGGTACGCGTCCCTGATCGAACGCAACCTGTTCACCCTGCGCCGCTTCGACGTGCCGGTGCTCCAGCCGGACGCCGAACCGCTGCGCATCCTGCACCTGTCCGACCTGCACATGATGCCCGACCAGCGCCGCAAGCAGGCCTGGGTGGCCGCGCTCGGCGGCACCGACCCCGACCTGGTCGTGGTCACCGGCGACAACATGTCCGCACCGGACGCGGTCCCCGGCGTACTCCGGGCCCTCGACCCGTTCCTCGACGTGCCCGGCGCCTTCGTCTTCGGCTCCAACGACTACCGCGGCCCGGTGTGGAAGAACCCGCTGGAGTACGTCTTCGGCAAGCGCGAGTACGTCCAGGGCGTCGACCTGCCCCACGACGACCTGCGGGCCGCGTTCGCCGACGCCGGCTGGGCCGACCTGAACAACGCCCGAACCGTCCTCAAGGCGGGCGGCCGCTCCATCGAACTCGCCGGCGTCGACGACCCGCACGTCGACCGGGACGACTACCCGTCCGTAGCCGGCCCCGTCGACACCGGCGTCGACCTGCACATCGGCGTCACCCACACCCCCGCGTCCCGGGTCCTCGACCCGATGGCCGCCGACGGCTTCGACCTGCTCCTGGCCGGCCACACCCACGGCGGCCAGGTCTGCGTACCCGGCTACGGCGCGCTCACCACGAACTGCGACCTCCCCCATTCGATGGCCAAGGGCCTGCACCGCTGGCCCGGCACCGATGCGTGGCTGCACGTCTCCGCCGGCCTGGGCACCCACCCCACCGCACCGATCCGCTTCGCCTGCCGGCCGGAGGCCACGGTGCTCACGCTGATACCGCGCTGACCTGCGGTTCTGCGGTCTGGGGGATACCGATTTCGCGGCCGGGGCGGCGTCGGATAGTATTGCTCAGCACGCCTCGGGGTGTGGCGCAGCTTGGTAGCGCGCTTCGTTCGGGACGAAGAGGCCGTCGGTTCAAATCCGGCCACCCCGACCAGAGTGAGTGCAGGTCAGGCCCGGTCTTCCGCTCAGGGAGGCCGGGCCTGATCGCTTTCTCGGATCGTCTGGAGAAATTCTTGGAGATGATCTTGTAGGGCCAGTGCAGTGCACTGCACTGCGTTCGTAACGACCTGGAGCGCGGCCGGCCCGCAAGAGAGTCGAGCGGCAAGGCTCTACGGGCTTGCGCAGTGCCTCAACTCGTAGCTCAGAGGGCAGCCTTGACCGGGGCAGCGCCTCGGCAGCCAGAAACCCGGCGGCCAGTCCGCTAGCAACGGGATGGCGAGCGGGTTACTTCCCCGGCTCGGGAACGCTCGTGCCTCCTGAAGTAGCAGGCAAGTTGCTCAACACATTTCGGATTGAAGATCCCGAAAAGCGGTGTGGCATCAAGCACAATAGTAGTGGGAGATACTCCCATTGCTCGCGTAGCAGTTGAGGCGTTCCGTCATCGGGCTGTGACGTTGACTGAACTAGGGATGCCCAGCTCTGGGTTTGAGCTGGAAACCTACCCTCTACCTTTCCGTGAGGGCTTCGCCAGTAGAACCATTGCCACGGATCTCGGGGCTTAAAGGTTTGGAAGCTGATGTGGCTAATCTTCCGCCACCAATTTGTCAGCGCGTCACGGTCCCGAAGGTATGTGTGGATCAGTACGAGCGCTTCCATCGCGTAGGAGTTCTTGCCCATGACGGGATAAACCGGATGAAGGGAAAGTCCGAGAAACGTTCTAATAACCTCTTGAGGTTCGACATACGGGTCCAAGAAGCCCTTTTCGTCACTGAAGTCAAGCAAGGCTTGAAGGCATGACCCGTTCAACCGGCGTGCCCTAACGTTGTCTCCCATGGCCGACAGCGCGACGGCGGCAATGGCGAGCTGTGCGCATTCACCTTCGGTTGTCATCTGGATAAGCTTCTTGTCGAGCGCTTCTGTGAGAAAATGCTCTATGGTCGACTTTGAAGGGATGCTAGACCCAAGGGCGACCTTGCTGATCACAAACGCTGCTAGATATCCTGCTAAGATTGTGACTCTAGCTTTATATACGTAAGCGTCTGCATAGGGTACAGCCGCTGACTCGGCGTAGTGGGATCGATCGCCTATCTCGGCAACTAGGTCGTCGAACGTGCCTTCAATGGCTTGAGCGATGACATCTTGACATGGCTTCCAATACTTCTGATCGATACCTGTCTTTTCTGCTACAGCCATCACGTAGGCGGCCAGCATCAGCCATCCCTCAATGATCGCTACGTGGTTTTTCTCCTTGTACTTGTTCGTCAATAGGTAGGCGACCGAGATGGCTGCAGCGTTAAGTGTTTGACGTACTTCGTTGTTGGAAGGAATTTTAGTTCTGTCGGGCAGAATCTGGCCGAAGAAGCCTTCGATGAGTTGAGAAAGCAATTCTTTGTTAAGCGGTTCTGCGCCCCCCTCGCGGTATAGGTCAAGGAATCCAGAGAAGTCGTTCAACTCGCGTGGCAGATAGGTACCGTATGCATCACAGAATTCGCGCAGCAACTCACCGCGTGTAACCGTGTCAAAAGATTTCTTGCCTCTATCGACCCACGCCTGGCGGGTGTCATATATTTCTCGCAAGGCTTCGCCCTTGAACTCGCCATTGACGACGAGGTGGCAAACCCACTTCGCATCACCACTCAGGGAGGGATGCTTCGGCGGAACGTCGACGAGTACATCCAACTCAGGCTTAATTTCCCTGCGCCAGCGATCGAGTGTGACGTCATCACCTTTGAGTTGGTAACAGTGAACGACGCCGTCGCTGTCAATGGAAGTTATATCTTTCCCTTGTTCGAGGGTCGCCTTCTTCGGGGAGATGTGTAGTATTCGGTGCCCCTTCAGTGCAAGCAACTGAGCAAAAGGTATTGTAAAGGATAGTTCATTTGCGTTAGTCAACCAGTTTTCGATTACTCTCTCTTGCAACCCACTGCTCCCGCTTGCGGTCGATTAGGGCCTGAGCCCTCTGCTGAAATGACTCGTCTTCATTTTGAATCCGCACTATTTGCTGCCGCAAATCTGGTGATCCGCCGACCATGTCCAAAGGGTTAGGGTTGCCCTCGTCATCGAACCCGATCTCCAACGATTCAAGCACGCGAAGCAGGAACTCGGCGTCAATGGGCTGTCCTTGGCTGCTGATAGTCTGTCCGGCGTCCTCCAACGTGTTGCCCAAACTTTCGTAGAAGGTTTTCGCGACTTCCGTCCCGAAGTCGCTTCCTATTGACGCAACGACGCCGAGGACTTCATCATGCGTCATGGTTGGCAGATCCGAAAGCGTGAGTTCCTGCTGGAAAGAAAGCTCTCTGAACTCAACCTCTTTTACGTCGCCCTGAACCGTCGAATAATCTGCCCTGTCTCCCTCGCGGTAATACATCCGGGGAGACTTGGCGAAGGGGCCAAGTTGTGCGTCTCTATAGGTCCTCATAACATGAAAGAGTGCTGAGGATATGTCACGTTTGAGGGATGGGTAGTCTGGCAAGGCCATGGTATAGACGGTAGCGTGAGCCAACGCGGATGGCGACCGTCTCGCAAGACGGCGACGGCGACATTGCCCGGCGCGGCGTCGTTCGTGATGGTCAATAATGGGGAGGCCGGGCGCGTAGACCGCGTTCTGTCAAAGTCCTTGTAACAGCCGGTCGAGTGCCTTGACCGGCGACTTGGGCGAGATCGCCTCGCGGAAACGAAGCGCCGCCTCCCATTGCGCGGTTAGGTCGTCCATCAGCCGTTGCCGCATCGCGCTGGTGATGTGCGAGTACCGGGCCTGAACCGAGCCGTCCGCGTGACCCATCCTGCCGTCCTGCAACGTCGTCGGCACGCCAAGCTCCTGCATCGCCGTCTTGTGTGAGTGACGCAAACCATGGGGTGTCAGACCCTTGGCGATCGGCAGCCAGCACGCGTCGGCACGGCTCGCCGCGCCTCTACCGCGTGCGGGGACGCCAGGCCACGTGTCGCCCAGGATCGGCACCGGTCGCGGAGGATGTGGCGCGGCACGGGGATACCAGCCGGTCGTCGCCGGATGGAAGATCCAGGTCGCGAAGCCGCTACGTCGCCAGTGCGGCGCGAGCACACCGGGTTTCGGGCCCCCACGTAGATAGCCGAGCTGAGATACGGCCTTGTCGACCTTCTGCCGGGTGCCGTCTGGAACGCTGTCGGGCCTGTTCAACACGTTAGACACCGTGCCTGTCGAGACACCCGCGAGCCGGGCGACATCGACCAGCTTCGGCCCAGGAATGCTCGCGGCGCCGTTGGCCGGCCGGTGCCCACTGAACACGTACGTTCGTCCGTGGCAGGGGCACGGCTTCGGCTTGGTTCTGGCGAGGTGGGCTGACAGTAGATCGGACAAGAAGCCTGGAGCGTCGATCGTCCGGTACGAGTCGTCCTTGGGCGGCACGCGGACCAGTTCGCCTGTGTCCAGCTCGTAGAGCTGCCACTCGATCCGGATGGCTCTCTGGCGGACGAATTCCGCCTCCAGGCCGACGAGTTCCCCGAACCGGATGCCGGTCATTCCCTTCGTCACCACTGCCACGAACTCGTCGTCGCGGCCGGACAGCAGCGCGGCCCGCTCGGCGACGAGCAGAAGGCCGAGGGTGTCAGTGAAGACCTTCTCCGGACCCCGGCTCCGGCTCTTTCCCGCACGGCGCCCACGGCCGCGCCGTTTCGTCGCTGGATTGGTCGGTATGCGGTCCTCGGATTGGGCGTCCGACAGGATCAGGTGCAACGTGCCGCGCCATGTCTTGATGCTGGACGCGGCGTACCCGGCTGCTCGTTCCTTCTTCTCCCACAGGTCGACCTCCTCCGCGCTCAGCTCCAGCAGCGCCATGTCCTCGAACGCCGGCAGGAGGTGGTTCTCGATGTGCCGCTTGTAGTTCTGCATCGTGGATGCGGCGAGGTCTTGCCGGGCGTACCAGGAACGGGCGTACTCACCGAAGGTGGTTCGCCGATCGAGCGACGGGCGGGCGCCTCGCTGAGCGGCCTTCGCCTCCTCCAGGTCGGCTGCCCGCTTTGCCTCGCGCTTGGCGCGGAACTTGATGGTGTTCCCGGCCTGGTCGCGGACCGTTTCGTACTTGCCCGGAGCGACCTTGAAGCGGCCACGCCAGTACTGACCGAGGTTCTCCGCGTACCCCATGGTGTTGTTCTCCTTGAGGGTGATGGGTGCCCCCACCGCGCGGGGCGGGGGCACCTCGATCAGGTATCGGTCGGTTTGCCGGTGTCTTGCGCATGCCGGGCACGCGGTGGCGGTCGTGCCGTGAGCTGCGCAGTCGGGGCCGAGGGATCACGTCGCGGTCGCTTCCGCTGCGCGCGATGCGCCTCAATGGGGATGACCTCGGCCGGTGTGGCTTTGTGCTCGAAGAGACGCGCGATTTCGGCGATGTGGTCAGGGGTGAAGCGGTAGCCACCCCCGACCCAGCAGAACGGGATGCGGCGCCTCCGTGCCTGCTCCTTCACCCACCACTCGGAGCACTTCAGGATCCGGGCGACGTCTCGCGGTAGGTAGAAGATCAGTTCGTTGCTGACCGGCTCGGCAGCCAAGTTCGGGCCTCCCTTGAGTCGTGGGCCTTGGCGTCGGGGTCATGCGCCTGGGCGGGCCTCGCGGCACGGGTCTCGGAGGGCTCCGCAGAATCCGCGATATCCGCGGAATGGCTCCGGGCCGGGCGTTCGGCGGATTCCGCGGATTCTGCGGACGGGCGCGCGGGATCATGACGCCCGTCCGGCGCTGATCGGTTGGACTGTCCCGGCGGGTCGGATGGCGTCGGGGTGGACGAGCCAGGCCGGCGAAGGCGTGCGGCCGGCGCCTTGGCGTTCCGGTGCCGGGGCGGCCCGCAGGTAGCCATGGCCGGTAAGCAGGTTCAGCACCGGGTCCAGGTCGGCGGCCTTGCGGAATCGGCCGCGGGACATCGCGGTGAACAGGTCGCGCTTGGTAAACCTGTCGGTGTTGGTGCGCTCGATCCAGGCCAGCACGTGGCGGGCGTCGTCGACGAGCGGGTCGGCGCCCATGTCGTCGAAGGCGGCCAGGGCGTGGTCAGCGAAGTACCGCCCGAGCGTTGCTGCCCGATCCAGCGTGTCCTCGTCGATCGGCTTGCCACATCCGTCGTGGATGTGCTCGGCGAGGTGGATCAAGCCGGCGAGGCGTGCGACGGCACCGACGTACTTGCTGCCCCAATCGACGATGTGAGCCCAGCTTCCGGCAGGCGCCAAGCGCGGTTCGATGTCCCGCTCGATCGTCAGCACGCGCTCGTTGGCCTCGGCAGAGAGCGGCAACACGGCGGGATCGCGCCGGTCGGCCAAGGCCAGCACGAGAGCGCTCAGGTTGTCCGTGTACGCCTCGGCGATGGCGTGCGGGATTGGGCTGGTGCCGATGCGGCGGCGGCCGACCGTGTTCTCCGGTACGGCGAAGAGGATGCGACCGAGCGGGCCCTTGCCTCGGAAGCCGGGCATCTGCGCGATGTCGCGCAACACCTCTGGCTGTACGGCCAGGCCGAGGGTCAGCGCGGGCCGGTCGACGTGCTCGGCCGGCCGGGACCGGCGGTCGACGCGGAGCATGTCCCCGGCGTGGCCCTTGAGGAAGACCTCAAGGTTCGGAGCGCCGGAGTAACGGCCGGCGAGGGTGGCGAAGATGCCGCCCTCGGGCGAGAGCACGGCGAGCCGGCCGCCTTGTTCGGCGAGTAAGGATGCGGCTTGCTCGCTGGTGACGTCGTCGGCCACGAGGCGCGGCAGGGCCGGCACGGTGATGGCCTCGGCGTCCATGGCGGCGGCGGTCGCGTCAGCGAGTAGCTGTTCACGACGAGCCGGGTCGGCGGCGGCTGCGGCGTTCGCCATACGGTCGGCGGCTTTGGCGGCGACCCGGAGGGCGAGGTCGGCCTCGACGATCGCGGGTTTGGTCCGCTCGACCAGGGCGGCCTCGGCGGCGAGCAGCGGCCGGATCAGCGCCGCGAAGACGGCGGACTTGCGCGAGCCGGGCGGCAGGACCACGACGGTGAACAGGTTCGCCGGCTCGCGCCACGAGCCACGGACTTCGACCTCGGCCCGGCCACCGGCTGCGGTCGACAGCGCGGCGAGGGCGATGCAGCCGGCGAGGTCCGGCGGTGTCTGGGTGAACTCGGTGACTGCCTCGACCATGCCGCTTACCCATGCGGGCAAGACATCGACTGGGAACGACCGGGGTGCACGCCGGGCGGTCAGCGGGATCGGTGCGGGCCAGGCCGGCTCCGGGGCGGCATTGAGCAGGACCCGGCCAGTGGTGATGACGTCAGCGGTGTCGGCGCCGCTGGTGGCGAGCTGGGCCAGCCGCGCGCCGAGGGTGGCGACGTCGCGGCGACGGGCGTGCCCGGCGACGATACGGGCGTAGTGCGCTGCGTTTGCCGTGGTCGGTACGGCGGCAACGAGGGTGTGCAGGTACGGGGCACCACCGACGCGGCCGAGCCTGCCGGACTCTGCCAGGTGTGCCGTGACGCTGATCGGGTCGCCGGGTGCCCCGGCAGCGTGCAGGTCGACGAGGACGCGCCACAGCTCGGCGTGCGCCGGCCGGCGGAAGTCGGCAGGCGCCACGATCGCGGCCAGGTCGACGACGAGGGTTGGGGCGAGCAGCGCGGCTCCGATGACGGCCTGCTCGGCGGCCTCGTCGTGCGGTGGTGTGCGGGTCACAGTGGCGGTTTCCTCTGTCAGTTCAGGGGTCAGCGGGTGCCGTCGCGGTGGATGCGGGTGGCCTCGTGGTAGAGGTGCCGACCGAGCCGAATGCGGATGCCGGTGGCATCGCAGCGGCGGCACGGGCGACTGCGCACGCCTCGTGTGATGCCGATCCGGCCGAGTCCGGCGCGGCGGCGGCAGGTGCCGAACGGCGAGACGGCGCAGACAACGGCGTAGCAGAAAGTGATTGCGGTCAGGACGGGGCAGAGCAGGCTAGCGGCGATGTGGATGAGGTCCACGAGTGCCCTCCAAAGGTGGGTTCGGGCGGGATCGGCTGTGGGCGCTAGAGGGCTAGCGTCCTGTTCGCGATAGGTATTCGGGGCTAGCGGTGCCGCTAGACCTAGCGGGTGTGAGGGCTAGGTCTAGCGGCTTGCTAGCCCTATGCGGCTCGGCGTCGCTGGTTGCGTTTGGTGACCGCTGCGGCGATGTCGTCGCGGTGGATGCCTTTGCGGTTGGCTTTCTCGCCGGTGGCGGGATCGGTGCCCCAGACCTGTCGTCCTACGGGGATGCCGAACGGCTTGAGTGCGGCGGCGACCTGCTCGGGCTTCCATCCGCTGTAGACCTCGGGCCGCAGTTCGGCGAGCCGGGTGGCAACGGTCTCCGACCAGACCTTCGGCTCGCCGGCCGGTAGGACGGTGAGGATGTCGTCGAGCAGCGTGCCGGCGACGTCGATGGTGTCGGCCTGGTCGCCGGCCGCGTGGCCGGTGATGGTGCCGGCGGCCTCACGCAGGGCACGTGCTCGGGTGATGACGGCGTCGATGTCGGCGAGCGGGGTGCGGTTGGTCCGCACGGTCACGGCTTCCTCGACGGCGCCGGAGTCGTCGGCGCCGAGCAGGATGCCGACGCCCTTGTGCGCCCGCTGGAACCGCGACGAATCGTGCCCCGCGGTGTACGAGCCGGCGCCCAGCACGGCCTCGGATGACTGCCACGTCATCGTCTTGAGTGCGAATCGCGTACCGATGTTGTCGCGCAGATCGGTGGGCACGGCCTTGCCGTCGGGCTTCTGGGTGGCCAGCGAGATCATGATGCCGACCGACGGGCCGACCTTGCACAGCTCGGTCAGCAGTTCCACGATCTCGTCGCTGTAGACCGGGTGGCCGCTGTAGCGCTGGAATTCGTCGATAGAGACGAGGATCGGCCACAGCTTGAGCGAGCGCCGTTCCGCGATGGCCCGGGTGATCTTGGATTCGGGGCAGATGTCGGCCGGCAGTGTGGCGATGGTGTCGTACCGCCGATTCATGTCCGCGACCAGAGCGCGCAGGTCTTCGACGAGCGCCAGGACCACCTCGTCGCGGACGCCGAAGCCGACCCGGTGCGCGATGCGTTCGAACGCGCGCCAGTCCTGTCCGCCCTTGCCGTCGTAGATGTGCAGCTCGACGAGGACGTCCAGCGCGCAAGCCAGCGCCGGGAGCCGTGCGGCGAACGTCTTGCCCATCCGCGGAATCGCGCCGATCAGCAGCGACGTGAACATCAGCAGCAGCCGCACCGGCCGGCCACGCTGGTCCTCGCCAAACGGGAACGGCTCGAAGACGTCCACGACGCCCTTGGCGATCAACGGCCACAGACCAGAAGGCTTTGCGTACGGGTCTTCGTCAGCTACCCAGAGCGCCAGGCGCCGTGCGGAGCCTGCGGTGCCGCGGACCCGTTCGGGCCAGACCTGTACCTCGTCGAGGTCGAGGCCGGCGGCGAGGTCGTTGCGCTTCTTGATCGCGGTATCGGCCTTGGTCCCGAACGGCAGGTCGATGACGGCGCGCCAACCGGGACCGTCGCGCATGATCGGCGACGGGAACGTGATCGGGTCGTCGGCCTTGCACAGCCCTGCGGCCAGAAACGCGCGCATCAGCACATCGGCGGTGAGCTTGCGGACGCGCGGTTTGACGGCGGCGACGTCGACCAGCGGCTTGTCCGCCGACGAGCCGATCAGCCCGAGCAGACCGACGAGCGCCGCGAGGGTGGCGTACCAGGCCGACCGCGGGGTGGCGACGAGCAGCGCCGTGACGGCGAACGCGCCGAGTGCCAGCGAGGCGAGCAGGACCAGCATCCGCAGGCGTACCCGTCCGTCGCGCTGCCGCGAGAGCTTCAGATACTGCTCGGCGTCCTCGCGCCTTACGGCGGCGAGCCGCACGGGCAGGCCCTCGGCGTCGGACACCCATTGGCCGGTGCCGGCGACGGTACGCAGCAAGCCGCGCGGCGCCCGGAACGCGAGTCGTCCGGCGTACAGCGGGATGCGAGTCAGGTGGTAAGCGGTGACGTGGGTGTAGTGCCCGACGACCCACCGCGCGAGGGCACGCGCCTCGCCGGCGGATCGCAGCCACGCCGGGACGATCGGGCGCCGGGTCGGAGTCGAAGCGGGCGTGGGTGGATCGACGGGAAGCGGTTCGTCGCCGAGGACGTCGTGTTCGTCGTCGATGTCGGCCGACCAGTTCTCCGGCCGGCGGCGTCGGCGAGCGTTGCCGAGGTCGACGACATCACTCACTTCGGCCTCGGCGGCGGTCCAGTCGAACTCGCCGTCAGGGTTCGGGGTTGCCATGATGAGGGTTCCTCCGGGAGGTCTGGTGACCGATCGGGTGGGCCGGGGCGCGGCCGTTGGTTTGCGAGGCCGGTGGGCCGCGCCCCGGGCGCAGCTACAGGTCGGGGTCGTCGATCACGTCGCCCTTGGCGTCGGTCGCGGTGACGACCAGTTCCGGGTACGCGCCGACGTCGAACGCCAGGACGAAACCCGCCACGGCCGGCGTCAGCTCGACCTCGATGTCCTCGCCGTCGGCGGTGTGGACCGTTGCCTGCTCCGAATTGACGGCCGCATCGGTCACGTCCGTGACGACCGTGCGCAGGTACAGGGCGACCGGGCAGGTGTTGGCGTCGTGGGGCTGGCCGCGCCATCCGCCGTACCGCAGCAGGTTGGCGACGTCCTCGGCGTTGTCGCCAAGAGCGTTGACGACCATGGCGAGGCGGTGTTGTGCGTTGTTCTGCATGGCTGCTCTCCGGGGGTTCAGGCGGCTGAGGACAGGTGCCGACGTACGGTCCGGTCGGTGACGCCGAGCTGGCGGGCGATCTCCTTGGCCGGTAGATCGGGGTGCCGTGCGCGGAGCCGTACGACCGCCTTGCCGGTGTCCCGCTTGCGGGCCGGCCGTCTGACGGCCGGTGCGGGGCGCTTCGGTGTGTCCGGCGTCGTGTCCGGCTGGATGTCCGCCCGCGTGTCCGTCGCCGTGTCCGCCTCGCCAGGTGCCTGCCGGATGCGGTCGGCCAGCTCGACGAGGCAGACCGAAGCGACCACGATCAGGCCGTCCACGGACAGCGGGATGAGGTACGGCGCCGCGCCGACCTCGCCGTACTTGGACGCGACGCCGGTCATGTGCCAGTAGGACACCCAGGCCGCGATGGCCGCGATGGCTGCGGTCGCTGCGAGCCGGACGGCGGTCAGTGAGCGTCGCTGTACCGGTATCCGGGAGATCAGTTCCACGGTCAGGAGCAGGGCCAGAGGTGGCCATGCGGCGATGGCTTGGCTGATCGGGTTCGGTAGGGCGTGCAGGATGTTCGCCGCCACGGAGGTCGCGACGCCGAGGACCAGGGCTCCCCGCACGCCCCACCGGACGCGGGCAAGTTGGGCGGCGGTCACTTGGTGCCGCCCAGTGACTGACCGATGGAGGTCAGGCCGGAGCGGACGCCGTCGACCAGTGCCCGGGCGGGGTCGACGAGGACGCCGTTGCTGCCGGCGATGACCAGGCCGAGCATCAGCGCGCAGATCGCGGCGAAGACGATCCGGCCGCGGGTCTTGCGGTCGATGCCGAGCATCACGAGGGCGGCGATCAGGATGAGGGAGAAGATGCCGAGGCTCATGTGAGTCTCCTGGGCGATCCGGGCCTGACCACGGAGGTGCAGGCTGCCGGGCGGATGTCGTCGGGGTTGGCGGTTGCTGCGCGGTGGTTCGACATCAGGCCACCTCGTCGATGGACCGGAGGTAGCGCTCGGCCAGGGCGACCATTTCGCGCAGGACGCGGTTCTGGGCTCGGCGCAGGCGGCGCCAGTCCAGTTGAGTCGGTGCCGGTTCAGCGGTGAGGAACCGGATTTCGGCGTCGACCAGGGCGATCTCGGCTTCGAGGAGACGCTGTTCGCGTTCGATCGCGGCGAGGTGGGCCAGGGTCGGTTCGTCGGGGATGTGGTTGCGGTACACGGGGTTCCTTCCGGGTCGGTGCCGACCGGACACGGCTTATGCGGATTACAACTTGGCGTTGTGTTCATGCGCGGACGCTACAACGTGACGTTGTATTCGGGCAAGCGAAGGTCTGCGGTCGGGTAGATCAGAGAGTGTGGGTGTCGGTGGCCGGGCCGGCGGATCGCGTACCCTCGCCGGTGATGGCCGAGACGAGCGGTGAACTGCCCGCAGACTGGTGGACGACCGAGGATGTGCTGGCGTTCCTACGGTCGGTAGGAGCGCCGATCAGTCGTGTCACCTGGGCGGCCTACGTGTCGCGTGGCCAAGCGCCGGCTGCGGACCGGATGTTCGGGCGCTCGCCGGCCTGGCGGCCGGCGGCGATCCGGGATTGGCAAGCCTCTCGGCCGCGTCGCGGGTCGATGGAAGCTTGATCTCGCATCATTTCCTCACCTCCTTGGTAGCGCTGCTTTCGGGTAAGACCCAGTCAACCGGGAAAGCCGTGCGCTGCCGATGAGGCAACAACCATCCTCGATGCATCTCCGACGCAGTTGCGGTGCAGAAAGCCCCGAACGCCGCTGGCGTCCGGGGCTTCCCGTTGGATATGGGCTATGTGCGGTCCAGGAGAACCACGGCGACGTTGAGCGCGTCGCGCAGTGTTCGGGCCTCGTCCGCCGTCAGGTGCGCGACGGCCGGTTCGTTCCAGCCCTTGCCGGTCACCAGCTCGACCTCGTCCGCCGCGTCCCGGCGGATGACGTTCACCGTGACGGCGGCATTCTCAGTCGAAGCGTCAACCTGGGCAATGCGGTGCGCGTGCTCGGCCGACCCGCGCTTGTGGTCGACCGTGCAGTAAAGCGGACAGCGCGTCCGCGGCTTGGCGGCATGCTTGACGGCCATATCTAGCTCCTTGTCGGGAGTGGCCCCAGTGACGCGCGAACGCTGCTGAGGCTGGCGTGACGGTGCCGCCTTAAAAGATACGCACGTCTAGACGCATACACCACCCGACGTCTACGCGCCTGTACCTACGGTGAGTTCGTGATTACCCCGGATCGCGAAGGTGCTGCATATCGGCAGCTCGCGGGCTACCTCCGGGGCCGCATCCGTAGCGGAGAGTTAGCAGTCGGCCAGCGGATGCCCTCGGAGAAGGATCTCCACGACGAGTTCGGCCTGGCACGCGAGACCATCCGCCGCGCTCTCGCAGTCCTCCGGGCCGAGGGCCTGATCGACGTCCGCCACGGGCTCGGCACCTTCGTCGCCGCGACACCCGAGCGCATCGACCTACGGCCAGGCGACACTGCCACCTCCACGGCCGCCGTCACGGTCACCCGCGCCAACGGCGACGTCGAGACCTACCCGGCCGGCACCACCCTCGCGGTCATCGCGGACTGATGTCCACCAATCTGCGTCGCCCCAGGTTCACCCAGCCCCGTCTGTCCGAAGTGGTGGCTCAGTGAGTCAGCCCGCCCGGCACACCGTCATCGACCAGTGGACCGGCCGCCACGCAACCGCACTCCAGGCCGCGTTGCGCATGTCGCAGGACGAGATGGCCGCGCTGATCGGCGTCGCCAAGCGCACGATCGCTTCCTGGAGCGAGCGGCCCGACATCGTCATCCGCCCCGAACTTCAACGGGCACTCGACACCGCGTACCAGCGCGCCGACGAACCGGCCAAGCTGCGCTTCGCACGCCAGCTCAAGGCCGAGGACGACGCCGAGGCGATGGCGGCGGGCGGCGCTGTCGCGCTGACGGTGGCCATCGCCGTGGTGGTGACCGAGGACGAGGTCTTGCTGGTCTGCCGCCGTGAGGCCGACCCGAGCGGCATCGACTGGCAGTTCCCCGCCGGCATCGTCAAGCCCGGCGCCAACCCCGCCACCGTCGCGACCCGCGAAACGCTCGCCGAGACCGGCGTCCATTGCGCCGTACGTAGCGAGCTGGGCAGCCGCGTACACCCGCTCTCCGGCGTCAATGCCAGCTACTACCTCTGCGACTACCTCGCCGGCGAGGTCGAGAACCGCGACGTCGTCGAGAACATCAGCGCGCTCTGGGCGCCGCGAGAAGACGTCACGCGATTCATCCCGAAACAGCGCATCTACGCGCCAGTCCTGCGCGCCCTGGAGGGCAACGAATGAGCCAGCGAAGCACCGACGAACGCCCGCCCATCGCGGCAGCCATCATCGTCAACGACGGCCAAGTCCTGATGGTCCGCCGCCGCGTGAAGGAAGGCCAGCTTTCCTGGCAGTTCCCGGCCGGCGAAGTCGAAGCCGGCGAGTCCGGCGACGAGGCCGCGGTCCGCGAAGCCCTGGAGGAAACCGGCCTGACCGTACGAGCTACCGGCTCACTAGGGGAACGGGTTCACCCCAACACGGGCAGGACCATGTTCTACGTCGCCTGCGATCTCGTAGCCGGCACGGCGTACGTGGCCGACGAGGAGGAACTGGCAGAGGTGGCGTGGTGCGACCGCGCCACCCTCACCGCCTACGTTCCCTACCCGTTCTTCGGCCCCGTGCAAGAGCACCTGGACGCCAACCTCCGCTGACGCCCAGCACCCTCGTTCGTCTCAGGCCGCCGCGAGCAGATCAGCGAGCCGCGCCCGGACCACGCCATCGTGGAAGTGGTCCGGCAGGGGAACCCCGCCCACCGACTGCCGATCCGACACCACGTCGTCCAAGGAGTTCGCTGGCAACGACTCGGCGAGCTGGAGGCATTCCCGGGCGTACCGGCGCGCTTCCTCGATCTGGCCAGTCTCGCGCAGGCGCAGGGCGAGCGCGTAGGCGTACTGGGCTGCGGCTCGGTCGTCCTGGAAGAAGCGCTCGTCCTCGTACTGCTTGCGCACCTCGCTGATCGGCGGCCGCGGAGTGACGTCCTCCTCAACCATCAGAACAGGAACCGCTCGGCAACGGTCTGGTAGTCGAACAGCTCAGACTCGGAGAACCACAGCTCCACCTCGTACTTCGCCTCCTCGACGTTGCCCGAGGCGTGGATCAGGTTCGCTGCGACGGTGTGCTTGGCTTCGGTGTACGCCTTCGACGTGTGTGCGAAGTCGCCCCGGATGGTTCCCGGGTTCGCCTGGTTCGGGAACGTGACACCCACCAGACGCCGAACGTTGGCGACTGCCTCGACACCCTCCAGAACGAAGGCAATGACCGGGCCAGACTGCATGAAGCTGGCAGTCACATCGAAGACAGACTTGCCGAACCGCTCCTCAAGGTCGAAGTAGTGCCGGCGCGCGAGGTCGGCATCCATCTGGACCATCTTGTTGCCAACGACCTTTAGGCCCGCATCCTCGAACCTCTGAAGTACACGGCCAATAAGTCCACGGGCAACCGCATCAGGCTTTAGCAGAACAAGAGTCCGCTCGACAGTAGTCATACCAACGCTCCAGTTCAGGATCGAATGGATGCAGGATACCCCATCGCCAGTATCATGTATTCAGTGGCATCATTCACGGCTCAGTAGAGGTGGAACTCACTTCCCGGAGAACCTGGGATACCGTGAGGGTGAATTTAGGAAGTATAGAGCTTCCGGGCCTGGCCAACTTCATCACAGACGGAGGAATTGCATAAGTTCAGATGGCCGCGTCAATCGCTCCAGCGACACTCTCAAGGAAATCTAGACTGTCATTCACAATAATGGCGTCGATAGGATAGCGGGTTCTCGGAGGCGTAGGATCCGTATCGGACTCATGAGCGATTTTGTTCCGTCGGTCAACAAGCAATTTCAGTCGACGCTTGACGTCCTCCGCCGACTGGCCCATCTGTTTCGATACTTCCTGCCATAGGATGACGTCAGTAACGAGGCGGAAGGCATCAGCCACCTTGTCGGGCTGCTGAAAGCTCAGATACGAATGCTGCTCTCGAACTTCGGCTTCAAGCCAACCCGTCCCGCCTTGAGACAAAGCGAGGCCAACAGATCTGAGCGAGACCCGAAACCTAAAGAAGCCCGGGCAGTCTGGAAGCACACCACTCTGAATCAGAAGCATTCTTGAGCGAACCTCTTCGTGAACGAAGTGGTCAAAAGCACTGACTCCCTGAACAAGGGCATATCTAAGAATATCGTCGGTATCGATCACCGACGTAACTTGCGCAGAGAGAACCGTTGCGGTAGCCGAGAGGTCGCGCGCATGCTGGAGATTTCGTCTAAACATCGCGATCTCAAAGGCCGACATCTCATTCAACCTCGGTAGTCGTCATGCTCACGACCTTATCTGCCAGCGCGCTGAACTGCTGATGGAACGCGTCTCTAGACTCCTCCGCATTTTCGAGAACTGTACCCACCGCCAGCAATTGTTCCGCAGTAAGCGCAAATACGGGGGTAAGGAACTCTTGCGACCTGGAAATGAGGCTGTTGAAGTCAGCGATCAGCGCCAAGTTCAAGCTATCGTCAACCCCGTTCTCGACGTATGCCTCACTGGGCAGCAGGAGGCCGGCCCCTTGTAGGGAGGGAGTCAATCTCTGGCGAACAGCATTGGCCGACTCATCGATCCATCGCTGGAAAGCTGACGCAGGAAGGCCCTTGCGGGGGCGAAACTTTTGAACAATCGTTCCCAGAACGCGAAGTTTAGGCTCGGGGAACGGATATGCCGCATCCCGAAGAACTGGCATTGAACTCGCCTGATTGGCCCATGACTTCCACCTGGGCAAGACACGCGACAGAGAATCGATTGCCATAACAGAGAACACATCTGGAGACGTCGGAAGAATCAGGTAATCGCTCGTCATCACCAGGTTCTGGTTTATTGGTCCAAGGCCGGGACTCATGTCGACAAGTACAAAGTCGGCGGATACGCTTTGCGCCGTCTTACTTATCAGGAACGAAAGGCTTCCTGGGAGATTTTGCAGGGCTTGGATTGCCGCGGACAGTTCCTGCGCTATACCAAGAGTGACTTCGTACTCCGAAAGTCGTAGATCACCTGGCAGAAGGAACAAACCAGGCCGCCCTGGAACTTCAACAGCCTGAACGGCCTCGATCGACTTCGGCTGCGCTTCAAATGCAGGCGCCAGTCCAGATCGAATAGTATTGCCGCCCTGCTGCTCGTAAAACGATTCAAGCTCGTCGGCGCCTTTAAAGCCCAATACCATGCCTGTCAGGTTGCATTGGGGATCGGAGTCGACAATAAGAACTCGGTGCCCTTTTTCTGCCAGCATCCAGCCCAAATTGAAGACTGTCGTCGTCTTACTGACGCCGCCCTTGTGATTGAAAAGCGCAATTTGCGGCACTGGAAACTCCGGATGCTGCTGGGCGGCAAGTGGTCCGACACATCATAGAGTGTCGCCTGCGGCTTCCGCCTGACGACGAATCTAAAGTGTGGATCGATCAGCTAGCCACACCCTGCGCCGCTACGAGTTTCCCCAACGCTTCGACCGTCAGCCACGGGCGCATGCTGTGGCAGTTAGAACAGACCAGGGCAAGGTCCGTGAGCCGGGTGCTCGTCTCGCCGATGACATGCAGCGGCGTGCGATGGTGACACTCTATGTAATCCTGCCCGCGAGGACCGTACACTGGGCCGAAGTCGAACCCACATGCTTCACCGGCGATGGACTCGCCTCGTCATTTCGCTTCGGAGATCTTGCATACTGGTTAGTCATGGCCGGGTTCGGGCCGACCCGGTAACAGCCCTTACGGCGGCCCCGAGTTGGGATTGTCGGACACCCGTGTGGGCCGGCATGGGTGACGCATGGTTCGGTCTGCCCGGCCCTGCGGATGCTGACCGGACTACGACGCCCACCCACAACTGAGTCGCCGTGCCCAGGCATCACCACGCCGAAGCCGACCTCGATCGTCGCGGCCGACTCGGCGGCCGAGCGCCCCATCTCGCCAAGCAACGCCATGCGGCCGCCCGGGCAGACCGGGAATTGTCGTACCTCAGTGCCAGGAATTTGCCGGTCTCCGGTTGCCGGTCAGAACGGCAGGGCCCCTGCTGGATACTGGCCAGGCGGTCGACAGCGATATGACGGGGAGTTACTCGAATGACGGTTGGACGTACCCGGAACCTGCAAGCTCAGCCGGGCCCGCCGCCGTACGGGGCCGATCGCGAGCTCGACACCGCGACCGTCTTCTTCGCGCCGGACGCGGTTGACCGGATGGGCGCGATCATCCGGAAGGGAACCGATGAGGTTATCGCCACGGCCCGGACTCGCCGCTGGACCCTCGATCAGTGCAATGACCAGGAGAAGGGCTATCTCGGGGTCAACATCGAGAACATCGTGCGTGGCGAGTACGACCTCGACGACGGGTTGGCCGGCATGGACTTCGACGTCAACGGCGTCGACGTCGATTGCAAGTGGTCCCGCAACTTCGGTGGCTGGCAGATACCGCCCGAGGCGACCGGACACATTTGCCTGCTCGTCTACGGCGATGACATCACCGGAGACATGGCCGTCGGCTTGTTACGCATTCGCGAGGAAATCCTTGTCGGCGGCAACCGCGACGCCAAGCGCACCATCCAGAGCCCCGGCGGCATCAGCGAAATCCGGTGGCTCGTCGAGCCAGGCACGCCGATTCCGGAGAACTTCCTGATGAGCCTGCGAAAGCGGGACCGCGACGCCATCCTCGCGCCCCGCGGCGGTGACGCCCGCGCCCGGGAACTCTTCATCCGTTGCGAAGGCATGATCATCTATCGGCACACGATCGAATCCATTGGTCAGCAGCTCGACGAGGCACGCCGATTTCGCGGAGAAACCCGGCAGCAGCTGCTTAAAGCGGGTTTCGAGGTGCTCAACGGCCACTGGAAGACTGACCGGCAGCGAGCTAAAGATCTTGGCTGTGCTGCGCTGGCGAATAAGGCACAGTGGGTCTGCCTGCGCACCGACGGATCGACCCCGGCGCGCCGGGCGAAGCTCGACCCCCCGCGGATCGCCGAGGCTGAGGTCTATCGGAAGCTGTTCAGCCAGCAAATTGCGGCGGAACGCCGCGCGAAAAAGCAGGCCCGTAAGGCAATGAAGGCAGCGAACGTCCAGATGAACCTGGTCGACGACCTGGCGCCGGACGAAGACGCGGCGTATGCAATCCGCGCCGTCACGGACGCTGAAACTACCGCGGTCCGTACGGCCGAGCAGCTCGGGTTTGAGAGCCTGTCGTCCTGGACGTTGTCCCAGTGACCTCGCCGCGGCAGCTGATCCGGGTCGATGTGCTCGCGCAGGCCGGGACCTGTGGCCGACCTGACCACCCCACCAGCCCGCTTGCCGACCTGGCCAAGCCCACGATCGGCAGACGCGGTGGTCTGGGGGATGACCGTAGCCATCCCCCAGGCCGGGTTAACTATGCCGCCTCGGCCTCCCCGCCCTCGGGCGGCGAAGCCGGGCTCGCAGGGGGCTCTGCGTTGCTGGCTCGGTACTCAACACCGACGTCGTACCACTCGGAAAGCTGTTCAGCGATGTTGTTCAGCTGCTTGCGCCACGCCTTGGCCTCCGCGAGCAGGCCCTGCTGTTCGACGAGCGAGTTGCCGTCATCGTCTTGAACCTCGGCGACGTCGTCCACGGCGACCGCGAGCGCTTCCACTGCCTCGCGCAGCCGGATCTGGGCTGCGAGATAAGGGTCCTGGCCTTTCGGCTCGCTTCCCTTCTGGCCCTTCGGGAACAGGTCGTAGCGCAGCTTCTCGTTCTTCAGCGGAACCGGCTGCCCATCAGCCCCGTCCACCGGGTCGCCGGCTTCATCCCGAAGAACGGGCCGCAGGCCGCGGCGGCCGTCCTGCACGATGAAGGCCAGCAGTTCGATGCCACGCGGGGTGCGAACCATCGAGTCCAGAACATCAGCGACGGAACGCCGATCGGAGCGCTCGCCCTGGTCGTTACGGGGTACGCGCAGCACGTCATGGATGGCGGCGTAGTAAAGGGCCCGGACAGCCAGCTCGGTGCAGCTCTTCCCGGGCTTTCCGGAGGATTGGAGCTCGGTGAGCGCCGCCGACTTGAGCAGCTTCAGCGTCCGGGTGGTCATCGTCCACGGGCTCGTGCCGGTGACCTTAGCTCCGTTCTCCAGAACCTTGATCATCCGTTCCACCGTCGAGTCGGGGTAGCCGGTACGCCCCCGGAACTCACGAGCGATGAGTTCGACAGCATAGGGAACCTTGGTGGTCTTGCGGACCTGCACCTGCTTGCGGGCGTTGTCCTTGCGCAGAACGAACGCGATCGGACGCCGGATGGCGTTGTGCACGGCCGGCTCCTCGGTGGTGAACAGCCAGAGCAGTCGGGTAGAGCGATCGTCAGCGTCCCTCGACACGCCGGCCTCGGCCGCGGTCTCGGCGGTCGTCAGCCCCCGGAGCCAGGCGTACTCCTCGCCGCTGCTCAGCAGCGCCGCTCCGAATGCTGCCTCCAGGCAGTCGTCGGCCATGACGGCGTTCTGAGCCGTCTCCGACCAGTCGCGCTTGGTGTTGAGGTGTTCCTGCGCCACCTTGGTCTTGAGTGCCTCCGCGAGATCGAGACTGCCGGGCTCGTCAGCCTCAAATCCGACGATAAGGATGAAGTTCGCGGTGGCGCAGCGCACGCGCGCCTTGTCGTTCTCGGTGAGCTCGCTGACCGGCTTCTCAACGAGGCTGTTGATCTCGTTGATGAAGTCGGTCATCGCCCTGGCGCCGGACGGCATCCGCAGGACCGTGTCCTCGGGCTCCAGGCCTAGCTCTGCGTGGGCGTGGCTGACGCGGCTTGTGCCTTCCCGCACCTCGGGCACGGCGATATCCGGGCTAGCGTCGTCGAACGAGAACACCGTCATCACGCCGAACGGCGCGTCCATGATGCCCTGGTCACCGATCGGCGGGTACAACGCGTTCGTCGCGCGGGTCTTGGCCATACCGTTGCTCAACGCGTTCAGCAGCGCGTCCCGGCTCGGGGCCGTCATGGTGAGCTCGGCCCGCTGCGATGTCACGCTGGAGGCGATCTCCTGCTCCGTCGAGGACGCGCTGGCGCCTGAGAGCGGATAGAGGTACTCGCCGGCATTACGCGGGTTGAACGGGTCGGCCATCAGCCGAGGTACCCACGCGAGGCCCTCGATGTAGAGCAGGTCGCCGCCCGGAATGCGGATCCGGCGGGGCTGTTCGACCTGGGGCATGAGCGCCTCCGGGCGCACCCAGATCGTGGACATAGCGCCGGCCGCCCGATCGGTCATTCCGAGCGACTTGCGAGCCGCGCTCCGAAGCGCACGGATCTGCGCCGGATCGGGGAGCTCGGGGAGCCGGCGAAGCGGTTTCGGCAGCTCGGTCGTCTCGCCGATGACGTGACTCGGCACCGACTGGTGCCGACGTTCCTGGGGAGTCATGGTGTCCTTCCGGATCCCAGCTCGCCGCGGAGGAATCTCTCCCGCGGGTAAAACACGCGGGAGCCGGACACCGACCAGCTCGCGCTCCAGTTTCCAGCGGATCCAGCCCGCCTTCAACCTGAGCGGCACGAATTGCCCATCGCGGCTCTGGACTGACCTCTTCGCCCGGCACGAAGACCGGGACATTCGGGTACTGCCGCCTCCACGCAGATCGGTGCCTGCGTTTTGGTTCACCGCGACGCAGCTCGCGTCGTCGCCTGAGACAGTAGCACGGCGGAGACGGTTAGTGACCTCGGCGAGTCATTGTGCTCACGAACTTGGTCACGAGCGTGGGCAGCAACCGATGGGCTCTGAGCGCAAGCAGGAACGTGACTCGGTTGCGCCGCAGGAGCTGTCGCCCGACAGGCGCGGCTTCTAGCGCGTCGAGGGTGCCTAATGCGCCTGGCCTTAGCCGCCCGCGAAGGGTACACGCGTACCTCGACGGCAAATATGCGGCCAGGTTATCGGATTACCTCCGCCGAATCGCAGTTCGCGCTGGTCAGGGATGTGGTCCGGGCTGGAAGGTTCGCCCTCCGGAGGAGTACCGCACGCGCGAATCGCGCCGACTGGACTGTCGATTGCGACTACCGGCCGGCTGGGAAGCCTGTCGGCGGGGGCGCTCGCTGGCGCAAGCCGGATTGCGACGCTGAGTGCGAGAATTCGGCAGGCGTTGAGAACTCCGTCTTCGCGGTGCCGGCCGTGGCGCGTCATGTCTGACTCGCAATTCGCCCGCGGTCCGCTGTCCCCAGGCAGTTGGAGAAATCCTGGAGAAGCAGTGGTCCTTCTGACCGCCACGCCGCTGCTCATACCGACGGCAACCGACATCGCGACCTGCGCCTTCATAGTCGAAACAAGGCACGAGTCGACCATGTTCCTCATTCGGGACGAAGAGGCCGTCGGTTCAAATCCGGCCACCCCGACCCGTAGAAACACCAGCTCAGGGCTGGTCTCCCAACAAGGGGGACCGGCCCTGAATTGCTTGCACGGCCCTTTCTGGGAGTGGGATTTTGTATCCGCTTCCCGGTTTCCTCGGCGAGCTTCCAGGAGCCGGTCCAGGGCGACGTGCGGGGGCCAGGGCGAGCCGCGCTCCAAGGCGAGACGGCAGGTGCCTGGCTACGGACGGACCACTGCGACCCGTGCCTCGGCGGCTCGGCGCTTGCTCAAGATTTCGGACCGTAAGCCGCGCGGAGAACCTCGCGAACCAGCTCGCTCGGGCGCCGGCCGGAGTCGCGGGCTACCCGTTGGAGAACGTCGTAGATCTCGTCTTCGACGCGGACGTTGATCCGGTGCGACGTCCCGCCGCCAGTTGACAGCGACGGCCTAACCGGCGGCCTTGCGCGGTACGAGCTTCGCCGGCTCGTAGCCCGCTTCTGCCTCAGCGAGCAGCGCGGCCTCCGCTTCCGGAGTGAGAAGGGCGCCACTTCTGGTGCGTAGCCCTACATCGCGGGTTGCGTCGGGGGGCTTCCGGCCTCCGGCTCGTGCGTGGCGAAGACCCACAACGGACATCCGTCCGGACTGGTGGTGATTTTGTAGCGTGGCGTCGGACGTGGCGGGTGGGGAATGCACCATTTCGGCGCGACCAGCGATGACGTCGCCTGAACCCGGGCCGCCGGAGTTCCGTCCGAGTACTACACGAGACCTGGGAGACGACGTGATCACTAGACGATCTGCACTGCTCAGCGCATTCGGGCTGGCGGCAGCGGCGGCCGTACCCGTCGCGGGGGTGGTCACGGCCGGTGAGGCCGACGCCGGCGCGGATGAACGGGTCCCGGACATGCTCGCCCATGACCGGACGGACCTCGGTGGTGGCGGAACGGTGGACGGCACGCCGTTCGCGTTGACCCACCTGGCGGTCAAGGCCACCGCGGAGACGGCGGTTCGGTTCCGTACCCGTGGCGGCTGGTCGGACTGGCGCGAGATCAGCGGTTGCGGCGGGGGCCATGACAGCGGGCCTGGTGGTGCGCGCGTCATTCCCGCCTTGGGCGCTTCCGGCTACGAGATCCAGGTGAAGGACGGCACCGCCTCGGTGGTCGAGCTCAACGCGGTGGACGGGCCGCGCCGCCGGATCAGGGCCGCGGCACGGCCGTTGCCGCCGCCCGCCGGCTCGCCGAGGCCGTCCCGGCTGCCGACGTACGTCCCGCGCGCGGCGTGGGGCGCCGACGAAAGGTACCGCTACGAATCCGACGGCGTGACCCTCGACAGCCCGCCGCTGTTCTTCCCCGTCCAGACCCTGACCGTGCATCACAGCGGTGGTGGTGAACAGGAGAACGAGGGACTCGACGCGGCGGCGTGGATGCGCGCCATCTACTACATGCAGGCGGTGGAGAAGGACTGGGGCGACTTCGGCTACCAGCTGGCGATCGACGCCGACGGTACGGTCTACGAGGGCACGTACTCCGATCCGGACCCGTTCCCGGTGTTCGGGCCGGACCGCTCGGCGGCCGGGCTGCCGATGATGGTCAAGGGGTCGCACGTCGGTCTGTACAACTCCGGCAACATCGGCATCTGCGTGATCGGCCACTTCATGGAACGGCAGCCCACCGAGGCCGCCCGGGACTCGCTGACGACCGTGCTCGCTCTGCTGGCCGGTGTCTGCGAGCTCGACCCGAGCGGTACCACGTCCTACGTCGACGGGCTCAATCCGGAGAGCATCGCCACGATCGACACCCTCACGTCGCACGGCGACTGGAACCGCGCCAACCCGCGCGCGGGGGCGACCGACTGCCCCGGCACGGCGTTCCGTCCGCAGCTTCCGTCGTTGCGCCAGGACGTCCGCGACCGGATGCGGCAGTTCGGTTTTCCGACCGGGTGAGAACGGTTTCCCGGCCGGGCCGGCACTGCCTGCCGGCGTACCAGGTCGGGTGATCTGAGGTGCTCGCGGCCGCGGCTTGAAGCGGCGAACCTCATGGGGCCAGCCGCACGCCTCCGCGACCTTGCTGGCCCACATCTTGGCTTCCTCGTCGTCGGGCACGTCCACCAGGGCGAACCCGCCCAGGAATTCCTTGGTCTCGACGTAGGGGCCGTCGGTGATCAACACGGTGCCGCTGGTGGGGTCGGCGCTGTAGATGGGGCCGTCCTCCTCCTCCAGCCCGCCGGAGAAGACGTGCACGCCGGCCGCCTTCATCTCGTCCACGACGGCCATGGCGCGCGGGCCGCGTCCGCGGAACCACTCCTCGGAGTGGTCGCCCACCCACTGCTGGTTGAAGTACAGGAGGTACTCGGGCATGGCTGCTCCTCGACTCTGGCGGACCCGATGGACCGCGTTCAGCCACCCCACGAACGGCGACCGCCGGATCCGACACAGTCTTACCGGAATTTCGCACCGATGTGGTCGCGCACCGGAGAACACCGTCCTCGGGTACGCCCGCGACGCTCGCCCGTTGACCGGGGAGCGGTACGTCCGGCGGGCCGGAAGCGCCGCCCGTGTCGATCCGGGGGCGGGCGTCAGTCGATGACGGCGCCTGCGGTCAGGTTGATCTCGGTGGCGGTCATCGGGGCGGCCCAGTCGGACGCGGCGAATACGGCGGCGTTGGCGACCTGGTCGTAACTCGGGCGCCGGGGGAGCAGCAGCCGGCCGGCCTCCGGGTCGGGCCGGCCGGCCTCCTGGTCGGAGTCGGGCCGGTCGGGGTCGGGCTGATCAGGGTCGGGGGAGCCCGGCGAGAGCAGCCATAGGACGCGCACGCCGTGCGGTCCGAGTTCGGCGGCGAGTTGGCGGCCCAGGCCGGCGAGGGCGGCCCAGGCGACGTGGGATCCGCCGAGGTCGGGAAGGGCTTCGCGGCCACCGCCCATCACCAGGATGACTCCTCGGCCGCGTTCGACCATGTGGCGTGCGGCGGCCGTGGCCACGGTGAACGTCGAGGTGACCGCCTTGGCGACCGGCTGCATCAGGTCGTCGACGGACATGTCGACCAGGGGCGAGCCCTGGATGTCGTCGTTGCCGGTGGCGTTGAAGCAGATGTCGATGCCGCCGTCGCGGTCGACCGCGGCGGCGTGCCGGTCGACCGCGGCGCGGTCCACGACGTCGAGCACGGTGACGTGCGCGGCGCCGCCCGCCGCGCGGATGCGGTCGGCCACGCCGTCGAGGGTGGCCCGGGTGCGTCCGGTCAGGTGCACGGTGGCGCCCTCACGTGCGAAGGCCCGCGCGACGGCCGAGCCGACGGAGCCGCCCGCGCCGTGGACGATCGCGGTCCGATTCTCCAGCAGCATCCCGGGCCACCTTCCTGGTGTTCTCTCGTCCGGCTCACCGGGCCGGTGGTCAGCTCCGGGTGACGTACACCGTGGGGCCGTCCGGTCGGGTGATGGTCGCGCTGGTGCCGAGCCGGTCGGTCAGCGTGACCCGGGCGACGGTCCAGGTCCCGGCGGGGGTGCCGGCCGGGATCGCCACGTCGACGCGGCATTCCACGTGATCGTAAATGCCGTCGATGAGGTTGGAACCGCAGGTCAGGTGCCGGCCGTCCCAGACCGCGGCGAACGGCGTGGTCAGGCGTGCGCCGCCGGGGCCGGCGAGGACGAGACGGCCCTTCCAGAGGCCGGACGGCAGGTCGGTCGCGGTCACCCGGTAGTCGACCCGCACGCCGGTGCCGGGGTCGACCACGTACGGGGACTGGTTCTCGCCGAGCGTGACGTCGTCGAGGCGCGGCGCGTCCGTCTCGACCAGTTGGGTGACGCCGAACTCGGCGCCGAACGCGGCGAGCGCGTCGCCGCGCAGCGTGCGTTCGATCTGCCCGTCGAGTACGTCCACCCGGGTGACCCGCCAGACCGCCTCCGGGGCGGTGCCGTACCGCGGCACCGGGAAGCTCAGTGCGATGGTGGCGGTGCGTACCCCGGGGGCGGTGTCGAGCAGCGGGTCGAAGATCCGCAGCCGCAGCGGCGCGCCGACCTCGGTGCCGCCGGCGAACTGCCGCAGCTCGACCCAGCCCATGACCTCCACCGCCGCCGGGTTGGTGTCGGTGAGCGTGAGCGACACCGTGGCGTCGGCCGGGCCCCCGGTGACGTCGACGTGTTCGGTGTCGATCGAGAGGTGGGTGAACTGGATGACGGGCGATGCCGCGGCGGCCGGATGGGCCCCGGCCAGGACGGCGATGGCCAGCGCGGTCGCGGCGGCCACCGCGTGCAGGCGTGACGACTTCATGGTTGCTCCCCGTGTGCGGTGCCGGACCCGAGCGGTCCACAAGGGAGCGTAGGCGCGGACGCGGGCGGCCGGTGTCGGGGAAGCGACGCAGGCAGCGCATTCCCCGATTGCCGGGTGCCCGCGTCCGGCCGGTGTGCGGACCGGTTCGCCGAGGTGAGCCGGCAGCCGGGCGGCGTGCGGCGCATGCGCACAGCACGGCGCCCGGGTAGCCGATGGCGGGCCGGGACAGGCGCCCGGCGGCGGGTCAGCGTCTGGGCCGCGGCGGGAAGCCGGGAAGCGTGGGGGTCTCGGGCTTCTCCGGCTTCTCGTCGTCCTGCTCGCCGCTCTTGCCGTTGCTGATCTCGATCATCACGACGCCGCCCTTGATGGTGCGGCCGCTCGGGTTGGTGCCGGCCACCGTGCCGGCCGGGCAGGCCGAGTCGACCTGGCCGGGCAGTACCGACACGTCGAAGCCGGCGTCTCTGAGCTGGCCGCGGGCGCTGGGCACCGAGTCGCAGCTGACGTTCGGGATGGACCGCTGGTCACCGATCGTCAACTTCTTGTTGTCCGGCTTCTTGAAGTCCTCCTTCGGTTTGCCCTTCATGAAGTCGGCCACCGTCTCGAACGCCGCCGGGTTCACGATGTCGTGGGACATGCGGTCCGGGTGGTCGGCGTAGTCCGGGTTGACCAGGTAGCCCGCCACCACCAGCCGGGTGGTGCCGACGATCAGCGCGGCGGTCCGGTCGGCGTCGGTGGTGCCGGTCTTTCCGAAGATCGGGTGCTTGACCGAGATCTTCGCGGCCCGTGCCGTGGCGCCGTTGCAGCGGCCCAGCTGGGACTGGTCGCCGACCGGGCAGCGCGCCGCGTCCAGCGCCGCCCGGGCGACGTCCGACGAGGTGGCCCGGATGCAGTGCGGCTTGCCGACATCCAGCTTCTGACCGTCCTGCGTCTTGATCTCCTGCACCGGGGTGGGCTCGCAGTACATGCCGTCACCGGCCAGCGTCGCGAAGGCGTTGGCCATCTCCAGCGGCGTGGACGACGAGACGCCGAGCGTGAACGCACCCCAGCCGGCCGCGGCGCGCTCGTCGTTGGCGATCCGGGCGTCGTTGGCGGCCCGGAACTGGACGCCGAAGCGCTTGGCCACGTCGACCACGTTCTCCGCGCCGACCCGTTCCTCCAGCGGCACGAAGAACGTGTTGATCGACTTACCGAACGCGGTCCACATGTTGTAGACGCCGGCACTGCCGCCACCGGAGTTGCTCGGGCAGTAGAAGTTGGTGCCGGGGCAGGCCGCCTTGCTGCCGTACTCGACCCGGTAGTTGGTCCGGGCGCGCTTCGGCGCGTTGATCTGGTAACCGAGCGGGTAGCCCTTCTCCAGCGCCGCCACCATGGTGAACATCTTGAACACCGACCCGGCCTGGTACCCGGTGATGTCGCCGCCGCCGCTGAGCAGCGGGTTGGTGGTGTTCGGGTAGGTGCCGCGGATGCCCTTGCGGGCCTTGCGCGGGTCGGAGGACATCTTGTTCTGCGGGTTCTCGGTGTCGTCCAGCTTGAACTTGCGGTTGGCCGCCAGGGTGCGGACCCGGCCGGTGCCCGGTTCGATGCCGGCGAGCAGCAGCGCGTTCTTGTTCTTGTCGGCGATCCGCTCGGTGACGTTCGCCCGGGCCGCGGCCTGCGCCTTGATGTCCAGCGAGGTGACGATCCGGTAGCCGCCGCTCTTGAGCTGCCGCTCCCGGTCGTAGGTGGTGACGCCGAACGCCGGCTGGCTCAGCCACCAGCGGTAGAAGTAGTCACAGAAGAAGCCCCAGTGGTTCTTCGCCACCGACACGCAGCCGTTGCCCGGCCGCTTGACCTCACGGGGGATCTTGGTGGCTTCGGCCCGGACGAACTCGTCCTGCTTGATCAGGCCGAGTTCGAGCATGTCGGTGAGTACGTAGGTGCGGCGGTCCTTGGCCTGCGGGTACCCGGTCTCGGTGGTCGGGTCGTACGCCGACGGCGCCTTGACCATGCCGGCCAGCAGCGCGGACTCGGGCACGGTCAGGTCCTTGGGCTTCTTCTTGAAGTAGACCTGGCTGGCGGCGGAGATGCCGTACGCCCCGGCGCCGAACGGCGCGGTGTTCAGGTAGCGCTCCAGGATCTGGTCCTTGGTCAGCTCCTTCTCCACCTGCATGGCGTACTTCATCTCGGTGACCTTGCGCTTCGGTGAGTCCTTGGTGGCGTCGATGACCTCCTGCGGGTTGGTCGCCGAGTAGGCCAGGGACATGCGCACGTACTGCATGGTCAGGGTGGACGCGCCCTGCTGCTGCTTGCCGCTGTTGTTGTTGACGAACGCGCGGGCCACGCCCTTGAGGTCGACGCCGTTGTGGTTGTAGAACTCGTGGTCCTCGGCGGCGATGATCGCGTTCTGCATGTTCTTGGAGATGTCCTTGAGCGGCACGTCGCTGCGGAACTCGTCGAAGAACACCGAGATCGGCGTCTTGCCGTCCGAGGCGAAGATGCGGGTCACCTGCGGCGCGGTGGTGTGCTCCAACTCGCTCGGGAGCTGGGCGAACGTCTCGCCGCCCGCCTTCGCCGCCAGACCGGACATGGCGACGGCCGGGAACGCCGCCGCGGCGACGACCACGCCGGCCAGCAGGCCGCAGATCAACAGCGAGGTCGCGTTGGCAAAGATGTTGTGATCGCGTCTGCGCATCCAGGTGCTCACTCGATGCAGGGTACGCGAAGGGGCCGTCCAGCTGCCCGTTCGCGCAGACCCGGTTCGCCAATATTGATTCTGCACTAACCCGTTCGGGGAGGTCGGGCGTTTCCCGGAACTGCTTCGTCGGATCACCGACTGCCTCATGGTGAGATGCCCGACTGTGCCCGGCTATGCGCGATTTTGAGGGACAACGTTGCGTAATCGCCCGACTACAGAGCATGATGGTCCGGCGAGCTATCGCACGACGTCCGCGCGACTTGGGGGACATCAGTCGCGCCCCGGACGTCAGGGGTGAAGCAAGGGGGGACGTGTACAGATGGGGATGATCAGCGACTGGCCCAGTATGGCGGCGTGTCAGAGTGGCGACCCTGACGCGCTGTTCGTACAGGGCGCCGAGCAGAACGTGGCGAAGAGAATCTGCCGCAGCTGCCCGGTCCGCTACGAGTGCCTCGCCGACGCTCTGGACAACCGGATCGAGTTCGGGGTCTGGGGAGGCATGACCGAGCGGGAGCGTCGCGCGTTGTTGCGCCGCCACCCGAACGTGGCGAGCTGGCGGAAGATGTTCGAGGCCGCGATGCGGGAGAAGGGCGCGGACCGGGTGCTCGTCTCCACCCGTTAGTCAGGACAGAGCGGCTCCGATCATTCGCAACCCGTCGACGTCGTGTACGTCGGCGGGTTGCGCCGTCACCGACACCGTCGGGACGGCCGGGAACGACTCGGCGAACGTGCCGGCCACCCGTACCTCACGCTCGATCAGCCGGATCAACCCGGCATGGACCCGCAGCGCGTCCGCGGTGACCGAGTGATCCCCGGCGGCCTCCAGGGCCGCCGCCGCGACCTCGGTCCGCTCCGCGGTGAGTGACTCCACCTCCGAGCGGTGCACCCGGTTCAACACCAGGCCGGCGAGCGGCATCCGCTCCGCGACCAGGCGTTCCGCGAAGTAGGCGGCCTCACGGACCGCGTCGCGCTCCGGCGCCGCCACGATCAGGAACGAGGTCTGCGGGTCCTGCAGGATCCGGTACGTCTCGTCGGCGCGCTGCCGGAACCCGCCGAACATCGAGTCCAGGGCCGCCACGAAACCGGACAGATCAGTCAGCAGCTGAGCGCCCAGGATCTTCTGCACGGACCGGGAGAACAGCCCGAACGACGCGGTGACCAGGGAGAACATGCTGCGGCCGCCGGACCGGGCCGGGGCCAGCAGCATCCGCAGCATGCGCCCGTCGAGGAAGCGGGACAGCCGGGCCGGCGCGTCCAGGAAGTCCAGCGCGGAACGCGACGGCGGCGTGTCCACCACGATCAGGTCCCACTCGTCGCGGGAGCGGAGCTGGCCCAGCTTCTCCATCGCCATGTACTCCTGCGTGCCGGCGAAGGTCGAACTCATGGCCTGGTAGAACGGGTTGGCGAAGATCTCCGCGGCGCGTTCCGGCGTGGTGTGCGCCTGCACCACCTCGTCGAACGTCCGCTTCATGTCGAGCATCATGGCGTGCAGCTCGCCGCCGGTGGCCTCGGTGTCGATGCCCTTGACCTGCCGCGGCGTGTTGTCCAGCTCGGTCAGCCCCATGGACTGGGCGAGCCGGCGCGCCGGGTCGATGGTCAGCACCACGGTGCGCCGGCCGTGCACCTCGGCGGCCCGCAGCCCGAGCGCGGCGGCGGTAGTGGTCTTGCCGACGCCGCCGGAGCCGCAGCACACCACGATCTTGGTCGCAGGGTCGGCCAGCAGCGCGTCGATCTCCAGGCGCGGGGCGGTCACCCCACGAGCGTAACCAGTCGGGTCCGGCACGGCCGGGTGGACACAGTGCGCTGTGGCCGGTCAGACACGCATCAGGCGATCGGCGAGCTGGTCCAGGCCGGCCCGGTCCACCCCGCCGGGCAGCAGCGGCAACTCCAGCATCGGCCGGCGCAGCTCGACCAGCTCGGAGCGCAGCGACTCCTCCAGCTCGCGCCGGGTGAGGTGGGCCTTCGCCTCGGCCTGCAGCCCGGTCACGGTGGCCGGATCGGCGGGCAGCCCGGCCGCGGTCAGGCCGCGCTTCAACTCCGTCTTGGTGACCTTGCCGGAGGTGAGCAGCGGCGGGCGCGCACCGTTGATCACGATCCGCCCGACCGGGATGTCCAGGGACTCCAGCTCGGTGATCGCGTCGATCGTCTCCTGCACCGGCATCTCCTCGAGCAGCGTCACCACGTGCACCGCGGTGATCGGCGAGCGCAGCAACGACGCCACGCCCTCGCTCTGGGTCTTGATCGGGCCCATCTTCGCCAGCCGGGCGGTCTCCGCGGTGACGTTCAGGAACCGGCCGATCCGCCCGGTCGGCGGCGCGTCCAGCACCACCGCGTCGTACGTCCGGCGCCCCTCCCGGGACCGGGTGGTGGCCTCCTTGACCTTCCCGGTGAGCAGCACGTCCCGCAGCCCCGGAGCGATCGTGGTGGCGAAGTCGATCGCGCCCACCTTGCGCAGCGCCCGCCCGGCCGCGCCCAGCCGGTAGAACATCTCCAGGTACTCCAGCAGGGCCTCTTCCGGGTCCACGGCCAGCGCCCGCACCTCACCGCCGCCCGGCACGGCGGCGATCCGGAGTTCCGAGTACGGCAGCGGCTCGGTGTCGAAGAGCTGGGCGATGCCCTGCCGCCCCTCCACCTCCACCAGCAGCGTGCGCCGGCCGGACTCGGCCAGGCCCAGCGCCAGGGCGGCGGCGACGCTGGTCTTGCCGGTGCCGCCCTTGCCCGTCACCACGTGCAGTCGGGCCGGCCAGCGTCCGGTCCGCTCGTTGTTCGCCACGACTCAACAGTACGGGCGGCGCTCAGCCGCTGATCTCGCAGACGAGCCAGTTCGTCTTGCGCACCGTGGTGAAGGTCAGCTGCTGCTGGGCGGTCTTCTCGTCGTCGGTGGACAGGGTCAGGTCCACCGAGACGGTGGCGCGTTCCTCGGTCTGCCCGGCCACGTCCGGTTCGGTCCAGCGGAACGACGGACCCTCGTACTCGTTGGCGTACCCCCGGATCTCCGCGACCCGGGCGGCCAGCGACTCGGCGTCCCGGGCCTCCCGGCACACCAGGTCGTCCGCGGCGCCCGCGTCCTGCTGGGTGTAGATCGCGGTCAGGAACCGGTCGACCGCGGTGGCCGGGTCCGGCGCACCGCCCTGGTCGGCGTTGCGGAACAGCAGGTAGGCCGAGGCGCCGCCGCCGCCACAGAACAGCAGCGTCACGGTGAGGGTGACGGACGCCCAGAGGCCGGTGCGGCGCCGGCGCATGGTCGCCTCGGCGTCCGGTGACAACGTCGGCCTGGGCGCCTGGCCTGCGGATCCGGGGGGTGGGCCCGCCTGCCCGGGTGGTGGGCCCGCGGTCGCGCGGCCGGGGTCGCGCACCTCGGCCGGCGGCGAGTGCTCGTAGGCCAGATGCTCGGGCGGCGGGTGCTGCCACTCGCCGGGCCGCTCGTGCCGGGCGTGCCAGGGGCCGGTGGCCGGCGGCTGCTGCCAGACGGTCGGCGGTTCGGTGTGGCCGGGCTCGCCGGGGTAGGCGCCGGCCGGCGGCCAGGACGTCCCGTCGGGGACCGGAGGTGCGTCGATGAAGTCGGCGCCCTCCCGGGCCGCCGCCGACACGGCCGTCGCCCGGTCGTCCGGGGGCGGCGTGACGGCGGTCGCCCAGTCGTCCTGGGCTGCCGTGACGGTGGTCGGCTGGTCGTCCTGGGCTGCCGTGACGGTGGTCGGCTGGTCGTCCTGGGCTGCCGTGACGGTGGTCGGCTGGTCGTCCGGGGCCGGCGTGACGGTGGTCGGCTGGTCGCGGGCGTGCGGCGGCTCGGGGTGCGGAATCGGCTCGGGCGGTGGGATCGGCTGCGGCGGCTCGGGCTCCGGCGCCGGAGTCGGCTCGGGGTGGCCGGGTTGACCGCCGGAGGGCTGACCGCCGGAGGGCTGGCCGCCGGAGGGCTGACCGCCGGACGAAGGGGGCGGTTGCGTCATGTTCGGCCTCCGTGAATCGGTTGTCACCGACATCGGACTCAGCCTAGCCAAAACGACATGTCCGCGAGCCCTAAGCTGTCGCGGTACCCGACGAACGAGGAGTCACAGGTAATGCAGAAGTGGGAATACGTGACCGTGCCGCTGCTGGTGCACGCGACCAAGCAGATCCTGGACAACTGGGGCGACGACGGCTGGGAGCTGGTCCAGGTCGTGCCGGGTCCCAACGCGGAGCAGCTGGTGGCCTACATGAAGCGGGCCAAGTCGTGACGGAGCCGACTCCGGTGACCGGGGTGGGCGGGGCCGACGCGTACGCCCGCCTGGCCGAGATGGGCCTGACCCTGCCCCAGGTGGTGCCGCCTCTGGCCGCCTATGTGCCGGCCGTGCAGTCCGGCTCCTACGTCTACGTCTCCGGTCAGCTGCCGCTGGTCGACGGCAAGCTGCCGTACACCGGCAAGGTGGGCGCCGAGGTGAGCCCGGAGCAGGCCGTCGAGTCGGCCCGGATCTGCGGGCTCAACGCGCTGGCCGCGATCGACGCGCTGGTCGGCCTGGGCCAGCTCGTCAAGATCGTCAAGGTGACCGGGTTCGTGGCGTCCGCGCCCGGCTTCACCGGTCAGCCCGCGGTGATCAACGGTGCGTCGGATCTCTTCGGCGAGGTGCTGGGTGAGCTGGGCCGGCACGCCCGCAGCGCGGTCGGCGTGAGTGAGCTGCCGCTGGGCGCCCCGGTCGAGGTGGAGGTCATCGCCGAGGTCGCGTGATTTGTGACCGAGCGTGACCGCATCGGACATCCGGTCGCTGTCAGATGGCGGTCCGCGACGTACCATCCGGTACGTGGGGGGCGTCGGGGTCGAGCAACTTCCGGGTGGAGTGTCGCTGCTGCGTGCCCCGAACCCGGGTCCGATGACGCTGGACGGCACCAATACCTGGCTGCTGCGCGCCCCGGGGGCGGCGGAGACCGTGGTGATCGACCCGGGTCCCCGGCACGCCGGGCACCTGAGCGCGATCGCCGAGCACGCCCCGGTGACCGCCATTCTGGTCACGCACGGCCACCAGGATCACGTCGAGGGGGTCGCGGAGCTGTCCGACCGGCTCGGTGGCGTGCCCGTGCTGGCGGCCGCACCGGAGCACGCGCGCCACGCCGAGCCGCTGACCGCCGGCGTGCTCCGGCTCGGCGGATTCGAGATCGAGGTGCTGCCGACGCCGGGCCACACCGCCGACTCGGTGTGTTTCGTGACCGCGGGCGCGGTGTTCACCGGCGACACCGTGCTGGGCCGGGGCACCACCGTGGTGGCCTGGCCGGACGGCGACCTGGCGGACTACCTGGACAGCCTGGCGAAGCTCACCGCGTACCCCCGGATGTTGCTGCCCGGCCACGGCCCGGCGCTGGCCGACTGCGCCGCGGCGGCCCGGGCCTATCTGGCCCACCGCCAGGAGCGGCTCGAGCAGGTCCGGGCCGCGGTGGCGGCCGGGGCGGACACCCCCGAGGCGGTGGTCGATCGGGTCTATCCGGACATCGATCCGGGGGTACGGTTCGCGGCCGAGTGGTCGGCCCGCGCGCAACTCGCCTACCTGAGGCGGGAATCACAACCGGGCCCGGAACAGTTGGACCGGCTGTGACCTGTCCTGTGTGTGGAACTGTGGCCGTTCCCGGCGCCCGTTTCTGCCACAACTGCGGAGCCGCGCTGCCCGCCGCCGCCACCCTCCCGGCGGCCGAGCGCCGGATCGTGACCGTGCTGTTCGGCGACCTCTCCGACTTCACCTCCTGGTCGGAGGACCTGGACCCGGAACGGGTCGGCGCGGTCACCGACCGGGTGCTGGCCGCGCTGGCCGGCGCCGTGAAGACGTTCGGCGGGCACGTCGACAAGCTCACCGGCGACGGCATCATGGCGGTCTTCGGCGCCCCGGTGGCGCACGAGGACGACGCCGAACGGGCGGTCCGGGCCGCACTGAGCATGCAGCGCGCGGTCCGCCGGGTGCTCGACGACGAGCGGGGCGGCGGCGCGCCGCTCGGCCTGCGGGTCGGCCTGAACACCGGCGAGGTGGTGGCCGGCATCCAGGCGGCGCTGGAGTACACGGTCATCGGCGACACGGTGAACACCGCCGCCCGGCTGGCCGACGCGGCCGCGGTGGGCGCGGTCTATGCCGGCGCCCGGACCTCGGCCGGCACCCGGCACGTGGCGTCCTGGCGGCAGCTGCGGGCGCTGCGGCTGAAGGGCAAGCGGGAGCCGGTGCCGGCGTTCGAGCTGCTGGGCCTGCACGACGCTCCCGGCACCCGGTCCGGCCTGGGCGACGAGGCGCCGTTCGTGGGCCGCGAGGCGGAGCTGGGCCGGGTGGCCGGCCGGCTGGCCGAGGTGATCGACACCGGCACGCCCCGGGTGATGGTGATGACCGCCGAGGCCGGCATCGGCAAGACCCGGTTCGCCAACGAGGTGAAGCGGCTCGCCGCCGGGTACGACGTCGGGCCCTCTGTCAATCGGGGCACGGCCCGGTTCGGCGGGCACGTAGGTGCCCGGGTGCTGCGGGTGCGCTGCGTCGCGTTCGGCGAGCGCCGCCGGTTCGCGCCGCTGGCCGATCTGGTCCGGAAATCCGCCGGCCTGCCCAAGGACGTCACCGCGACGATCACCCGCCCGGTGGTCGAGGAGCGGCTGCGCCGGCTGGTCACCCGGCTGGGCCGGGACGCCGACGGCACGGACATCGACCTCGACCGGCTGCTCGCGCTGCTCGGCTACGGCGAGGTGCCGTCCGCGCCGGTGAGCCCGGCCGCCGGGGCGGACTGGTCCACGCCCAGCGCCAACCGGCTCGACGGCGAGGCCATCTCGGTGGCGGTCGCCGACCTGCTCAACGCGCTGGCCCGGGAGGCGCCGCTGGTGGTGGTCGTGGACGACCTGCACGACGCCACCGCGTCCACCATCGACGCCCTCGGCAGCACGCTGTCCCGGCTGGACGGCTCGGTGGTGGTGCTGCTGCTCGGCCGCCCGGAGCTGGTCCGTACCGCCGGGGCGCTGACCCGGCTGGCCGACGCCGAGGTGCACACGCTGCCGCCGCTGCGCGGCGCGGACGCCTCCCGGCTGCTCACGTCGTACCTGAACGGTGGGAAGCTGCCGCGCGCCGACGCGGACCGGCTGCTGGCCACCGCGCAGGGCAACCCGTTCTACCTGGCCGAGCTGGTCACGCTGCTGATGGAGCGGGGGGCGCTGACCCCGGCGGTGGGCGCCAACGCGGCCGGCCGCTGGGAACTCGCCGCCGGATCGCTGGGCAGCCAGTTGCTCTCCCGGGACCTGGCCGCCGTGCTGGCCGCCCGGATCGACGCGCTGCCGGCCGAGCCGCGGGCGGTGCTGCGGGACGCGGCGGTGGTCGGCGACACCGTGCCGGCCGGGGTCATCGAGGCGCTGCGGGACCGGCGTACCGCCACCGATGCCCTGCCCGGCGCGGTCGCCGCGGTGGAACTCGAACGTTCCGTCGACGAGCTGTTGCAGCGGCGCATGCTGCACCGGGTGCGCGGCGGGTTCGCGTTCAGCACCCCGCTGATGCGGGAGGCCGCGTACCGCGGCATCGGCAAGGCCGACCTGGCCGACAAACATGCCTATCTGGCGCGCTGGGCGGCCCCCGAGACGATCACCGAGCTGGGGTACGACGCGGCCGGCCGGTTGAGCCTGACCTCCAACGAGCGGGACGCGTTCGTGGTCACCCACGTCGAGTGCGCGGTCGCGCTGGCCGATGCGGTCCGGCTGCGCGCCGACGCGCCGGCCCGGGACGTCGCGCCGCTCGGGGTGGCCGCACTGGGCCGGCTGGCCCGGCGGGCACTGGCCAATGTCGAACCGGCCGCGTCGATCGAGTACGCCGAACGCGCCGCCGCGCTGAGTGAGGACGGCCTGCCGCTGCCGGACCAGCTGGTGCACGCCCGCGCGTTGCTGCGGCTGGGCCGTGCCGAGGAGGCGCTGGCGCACGGCGAGAAGATCGCCGAGGCGGCCGCCGACGAGCCGGTGTGCCGGGCCGAGGCGCTGCTGGTCACCGGCCGCGCGCACGAGGCGCTGGGCGACGGTGCCCAGGCGGTGGCGGCCTGGCAGGAGGCGCTGCAGGTGGCGACGGAGGCCGAACTGGCCCCGGAACGCGCCAACGCGATGCGCCGGCTGGGCATGGCCGACTTCCTGGCCGGCAAGCTCAGCCAGGCGAGCAGCCGGTTCGCCGCGGCGTACCAGGTGACGCTGGCGGCCGGCGACCGGCACGGCCAGGCTTGGGCGTTGCAGAACCTGGCCTGGGTGACCACCACGCGCGGTGACTTCTCCGGTACGGATGCGGTGCTGGGCCGCGCCGCCCGGCTCTTCGCCGAGCTGGGTGACCCGGTGGGCCGGTCCTGGCTGCGCGGCACCACCGCGTTCGCCCGGCTGCTGTCCGGCCGGTTGTCCGAGGCGCGGCGGCTGGCCCGGATCTTCCTGCCGTTCGGCGAGCGGGTCGGCGAGGGCTGGGCGGTGGGCACGCTGCGTGCGGTCGAGGCGTACGCGTCCTCGGAACTGGGCGACATGGCCGAGGCCGACCGGCAGGCCCGCCGGGCGTACCGGGAGTTCGCCGCGGTCTCCGACGACTGGGGCCGGGGTCTGGCGCTGGTGGTCCGCGGTGCGATCGCCCGCGGGCTGGGCGAGCTGGACCACGCCGGCGACCTGCTCACCGACGCCCTGGGGTATGCCGACAAGACCGGCCACCCGCTGCTGCTCGGGATGGCCGGCACGCTGCGCGGGTTCGTCGCGTTGCAGCGCGGCGACGTGGCCGCCGCCGAGGCCGACGCGCGGCGGGTGATGACGTCGGTGGAGCCGCACAACCCGCTGGCACCGGCGCAGGTCGGCCCGCGGGTGCTGCTCGCCGAGGCGCGGCTGCGGGCCGGTGACCCGGCGACCGCGGTCGGATTGCTCGCGCCGATCGCCAGCGACACCGGGGCGCCGTCGTTGCTGTTCTCCCGCCGGCACGCGCTGGCGTCGTACGCGTCCGCGCTGCTCGCCGACGGGCGGGTGGACGTGGCACTGAGTTGGATCCGCCGGGCCGACACGGTGCCGGCCGAGGACATCCGTAGCGGCGTGGTCACCGCCTGTGTACTGGCCCGGGTGCTCGCCGCGGCCGGCCGCACGGTGGAGGCGCGGCAGGCGGCGGAGGAGGCGGTGATGCTGGCGTACTCCACGGAACAGGCCGGAGACCGGGCCGCGGCGGAGGAACTGCGGGACGCATTGGCACTGCCCATCGTGGACCGGAACAAATCTGTCGCCTACGCGTCTGACGTGCCGGGATGATCTCGGTCCGGTCTGGCGTATTTTCATTACCGTGACGGACACTCCGCCTGGCGCCCTGCCCACGCCGTACGTGCCAGGCATGTCCGGTTTGTCGGTCATGGCCCGAGGTGGGTACGCCACCGTCTACCGCGCCACCCAGGACTCGGTCGGCCGCGAGGTCGCCATCAAGGTGGAGAACCGGACCCTGGACAACCCGCGGGACCAGGCCCGGTTCCTGCGCGAGGCGAAGGCCGCCGGGCGGATGTCGTCCCACCCGCACGTGGTCGACCTGTTCGACGTGGGCGTCACGGTCGACCAGCACCCGTACCTGATCATGGAGCTGTGCGACGGGTCGTACCTGGACCGGATGCGGGTCTCGCCGCTCGGCGCCGCGGAGGCCCGCGACCTCGGCGTGAAGATCGCCGACGCGCTGGTGCACTCGCACGCCAACGGTGTGCTGCACCGCGACGTGAAGCCGGCGAACATCCTGTACTCGCAGTTCAACCCCGCGGTGCTGGCCGACTTCGGGCTGGCCGTACTGGGCGAGATGCGCGACTCCTCGGTGACGCTCGAGGTGCTCACCCCGGCGTACGCGCCGCCCGAGATGTTCCGCCACGACAGTCCGTCCGGCGCGGTCGACATCTACGCCCTGTGCGCGACCCTGTACGCGGTGATGCGCGGGGCGCCGCCGCGCTGGGACACGAACCGCAGCCCCAGCCTGATCACCCTGATGGACCTGTTCGACCAGCCCATCCCGGACCTGCCGGGCGTGCCGCGGGCGCTGACCGACGTGCTCCGGCACGGCATGGCCAACGAACCGCGCGCCCGGCCCAGCGCGGAACAACTGCGTGACCTGCTGGCCGGGCTGCACCTCGGTCCGGACGCCGCGCCCGCACCGCACACGGTCTACCGGGCGTCCACCTACACCTCGCCGCCGCCGGCCTACCGGCAGCCGCGTCCGGTGCCGCCGGTCACGCCGACCCAGGGCGACGAGACGCCGACCGTGCACACCGGCGATCGCAAGCGCGGCAAGCGGAAGTGGCTGTTCGGCGGCTTCGGCATTCTGCTGCTGCTGATCGCCGGGCTCGGCGGGGCCTGGGTGGCCTCCGGCCAGCGCGGTGTGGTGCGGGCCGTCGCGAGCCGGCTGTCCATCGCGGACACCCAGGTGCCGGTGGCGTCGTCGGCGCCGATCGGCTGGTCGACGTTCGCCACCGGGACGTTACCGCCCGGGGTGGACCCGGCCGACCGCGAAGCCGTCACGTCCGACCCGACCGTGCGCCGGGTGTGCAGCGAGCCGGCGTTCCGGCGGGCCACCTCGGCGACCGGCACCGACGGCTGGTCGTTCTCGGTGCTGCCGCCGGCCGGCGACGACCGCACGTTCTACTGCCTCGCCGCCCGGGCCGGCTGACCGCTCACTCCGGGTCGAGCACGGCGAGCAGTTCGCCGGTGTCCACCTCGGCGCCCGGCTGCACCGGCAGCGACGCCACCACGCCGGCCGACGGCGCGTGCACCGGGTGCTCCAGCTTCATCGCCTCCAGCGTGAGCAGCAACTCGCCGGCCCGGACCCGCTGGCCCGGCACCACCAGGACGCGCCGGACCGCGCCCGGCAGCGGGGCGATCAGCGAGCCCTCGGCGGCCTCCGGCGCGGGCAGCGGGAACCGGGACAGCTCGCGCAACGTGACCGAGCCCTCCGGGCTGTCCACGTAGGAGACCTCGCCCACCCGGTGCACCTTGAACGTCAGCCGGATGCCGTTGATGTCCAGCACCACCCGGGTGCCGTCGGCGTGCACCACCACGGTCGGCGGGTGGTCGTCGATGGTAGGCGCCTGCCCGAGCCCGGCCAGGTCCAGCTCCTCCGGGTCCACCGCGCGGACCCACCAGCCGGCGAGTTCGCCGTGCCGGTTCATCCGGTAGCCGACCTCGACCGGGCCGGCCGGGCCGTCGTACACCGCGGTCTGCGAACCGGACGGGACGTTGCGCCACCCGGACGGCAGCGACGCCAGCACCGGTGCGGCGGCCCGGCGGGCGGCCGCACCGGCCAGCGCGGCGGCCAGGCAGGAGATGCGGACCGCGTCCACCGAGGACAGCAGCGGCGCGAAGACCTCCGGATGCCGGTCCAGGAAGCCGGTGTCCACCTCGCCGGCCCGGAACGACGGGTGCCGCAGCACCCGGACCAGCAGGTCGCGATTGGACACCACGCCGTGCAACTGGGTACGGGCCAGCGCCGACGCCAGCATCCGCGCGGCCTCCTGACGGGTCGGCGCCCAGGCCACCAGCTTGGCCAGCATCGGATCGTGGTGCTGGCCGACCACCGAGCCGTCGGCCACCCCGGCGTCCAGGCGCAGGCCCGGCTGGGACAGCGGACGGAACGAGCCGGCCACGTCCGGGACGGCGAAACGGTGCAGCGTGCCGGTGGCCGGCAGCCAGGCGTACGCCGGGTCCTCGGCGCACAACCGCACCTCGATGGCGTGCCCGCGGATCGGCGGCGGGCCGGGCATCGGCAGGCTCCCGCCCTCGGCCACCAGCAACTGCAGGCGGACCAGGTCGTAGCCGGAGACACACTCGGTGACCGCGTGCTCGACCTGCAGGGTGGGCGTCAGCTCCAGGAACCAGAACGAGCCGTCCTGGTCGAGCAGGAACTCCACCGCGCCGACGCCGACGTACCCGAGGGCCCGGACCGCCAGGATGGCCGCCCGGCACAGCTCCTCGCGCAGCGCCGGATCCACCGCCGGTGACGGGGTCTCCTCGACGATCGCCTGGTAGCGGCGCTGCACCGAGCACTCCCGCTCGCCGAACGGCACCACCGCGCCGTGCGCGTCGGCCAGGATCGGGATCTCGATGTGCCGCACGTTGCCGACGTACGGCTCGCAGTAGACGTCGCCGCCCACCTCCTGCCGGGTGGCCGCGACCGCCTCGGCCAGCGCCACCGCGTCCCGCACCACCCGCATGCCGGTGCCGCCGGTGCCGGACGACGGCTTGATCAGCACCGGGAACTCGGTCACCGCCGCCGGGTCGGTCCAGGTCGGCAGCACCGGCACGCCGGCCTCGGCGACCACCGTCTTCGTCTCGCACTTGCGGTGCAGCGTGCCGAGCGTCTTCGGCGGCGGGCCGACCCAGATCATCCCGGCGTCCGCGACCGCGGTCGCGAAGTCGGGGTCCTCGGCCAGCGGGCCGTTGCCCGGATGGACGGCGTTCGCGCCGGACCGCTGCGCCGCGGCGATCAGCAGGTCCCCGCGCAGGTAGGTGGCGGAGGGGGTGCCGCCGGACAGATGCACCGCGTAGTCGGCCTCGGTGACGTGCGGGGCGTCCGCGTCGCTATCGGCGTAGACGGCGACCGTCTCGATGCCGACCAGGCGGCAGGTCGCGAAGACCCGGCGGCCGATCTCACCGCGATCGGCCACCAGAAGACGTCGGATCACTGGTATACCTTTCCGGGCCACGAAACGTTCTCCGGGCGCGCTTTCTCAGGGGCGGAAGACACCGACGTGCTCGGCGCCCTCGACCGCGGCACTGTGCACCGCGGAGAGGCAGAGGCCGAGCACGGTACGGGTGTCACGGGGGTCGATCACGCCGTCGTCGGGAAGCTTGCGGCGGGCGGGGGAAGCGTCCGCCGGTCGTTCCACCGGCCAGCTGAACAGGAACCGCGGTTCGTACGCGCGGCCGTAGACGCCGCCCAGCTCCTCGGCCGGCGTGCCACCGATCATCAGCGTCAGGTGCGGCACGGTCGACTTGGCGACCGCGTGCACCAGCGGCGCGCCGTGCCGGACGTCCGCCGCCTCCCGGTCCTCGGTGTCGGACGCGTCGGTGTACTGGACGAACAGCAGCGTGGTGTCGGTCGCGTTGGCCAGCTGGATGAAGTGCACGGCCTTCTGCGTCTCGGCCGGGGTGAACGCGCCGCCCAGATTGGCGAGCACGCCGACCGGATAGCCGTGCAGTTCGCCCCAGCCGGTCACCAACGAGGTGCCGTGGGTCGGCTTGAACTCGTCGAAGTCGCTGTCGTCGAGGATCCGGGCCAGCACCTCGCGCGGGTCGAACGGCGCACCGGACCGGCCGCCGGCCACGGTGAGCAGGTCCTCGGCGGCGTACCGGGGCTCCGGGGGCGGGACCGTGCGCGGCCGGGGACCGCGCTTGCGCCAGTTGAAGCGGCGGACGCACTGGCGGGCCAGGCGCAGGCCGTCGCGTTCGTCCTCGGCGAGCTGGTCCGCCGGGCCGGTCACGCCCGCGGAGACGGTCGGCGCGCTGCGTACCTCCGGACCGGGCCGGCCGTTCGCGCCCGCCCGGACCGGCTGCGGGTGGATGGTGAGCACCTTCGCGTGGCCGCGCACCATGATCGTGTAGTCGGAGAGCGCCGGCAGGTACGCTGCGTCGCCGGTGGTCGCGCCGAACACCACGCAGACGGTCGGCACCCGTTCGGCGGTGAGCTGACTGAGGTCGCGGGCGATGGCCCCGCCGGGCGGCGGACCGGCCGGCGCCGCCGCGCCGGTCGACTCCACGAGATTCACCAGCGGCAGGCGGTTGACCGAGGCGATCCGGGCGGCCCGCCGGATCTTCTCCACGGTGTACGGGTTGACGGCGCCGCCGTCCACCGTCGGATCGTTCGCGATGATCATGCACTCGACGCCCTCGACCACGCCGATGCCGGTCACCACGCTGGCACCCACCGGGTACTCCGAGCCCCACGCCGCCACCGGCGACAACTCCAGGAACGGGCTGTCCTGGTCGAGGAGCATCTCCACCCGCTCGCGGGGCAGCAGTTTGCCGCGGGCGTGGTGCCGGGTCACCCACTTCTCACCGCCGCCGGCCCGCGCCGCGTCCAGCGCCGTCTCCAGGTCGGCCAGGCGCGCCAGCATCGCGCTACGGCTCTCCAGGTAGGCGGCGCTACGCGGGTCGATCGCGGTGTCGAGCACGGTCACGCTGTCGCCCCGGCCCCGCCGGCTCCCACCTTGCTCACGATCCCCGCCCCCTCGATGAAATGTCGTGCCTCTCGACCACCTCCGTAACGAGCGGCCGGGCGGGTGCGACACGGATCTTGATGAGGCGGCTTCGTCCCCTGATCAGGTGGCCGGGAGCGGGCCCCGAACATGCTTCGAGGGGCCGTCCAGGCGGACGGCCCCTCGGAACGTTCAGGCAGGTCAGACGCGAGCGCGGCGCGCCAGGCGCTCGGGATCCAGGATGATCACACTCTTGCCGTCCAACCGCAGCCAGGCACGGGACGCGAAGTCGGCGAGTGCCTTGTTGACGGTCTCCCGGGAGGCGCCGACGAGCTGGGCCAGCTCCTCCTGGGTCAGGTCGTGGGTGACCCGCAGGACGCCGCCGTCCCGGGTGCCGAACCGGCCGGCCATCTGCAGCAGGTTCTTCGCCACCCGGCCGGGCACGTCCGTGAAGATCAGGTCGGCCAGGGCGTCGTTCGTCCGGCGCAGCCTGCGGGCCAGCACCCGCAGCAACTGTTCGGCTATCTCCGGCCGGTTGTTCAGCCAGGGCCGCAGCGACGACTTCTTGAGGCGGGCCAGCCTGCTGTCGGTCACCGCGGTCGCCGTCGCGGTGCGCGGCCCCGGGTCGAACAGCGACAGTTCGCCGAGCATGTCGGACGGTCCCATGATGGAGACCAGGTTCTGCCGGCCGTCCGCCGCACGCCGCCCCAGCTTGATCTTGCCGGAGAGAACGATGTACAGGCTGTCGCCGGCCTCGCCCTCGTTGAAGACCACGTCGCCCTTGCGGACCTCGATCGTGTCCATCTCCTTGGCGAGCGCCTCCGCAGCCTCCGGGTCCACGCCCTGGAAGATCCCGCTGCGAGCCAGTACCTCATCCATCGCCGCACCTCCGAATGCGCGCAACGCCTGCGCTCGATCAGTCTAGGCGCACGCAGGCCGGAAACGGGCGGGCACCCCTTGATCCAGGTACCGCAGGGTAACCGATGCGGTTCCGACGGCCGGTGTTTTCCGCCGCTCCCGGTGAGCAATCGGTGCCCGAACGTCGGTCGTCCCGGCCGCCCCTCCGACGGTATCGTCACGGTCGATGGACGCCCAGCCCTCCCCACCGCGGCGCGGCCTCTTCGGCCGGCCGCTGCTCACCGTGACCATCGCCCTCGCCGCCCTGCTCGGCATGGGTCTGGGCGGTGTGGCCCTGGCCAACCTCGGGGACCCGGCACCGGCGCGCTGGGAGCCGGCACCGCCCGCCGCTCCGGCACCGTCCGCGCCGTCTGCGGACAAAACGGGCACTCCCGCCGCGATCACCCTGTCCGCCACCGGCGACATCATCATGGGCAGCGCCCCCGACCGGCTGCCCGCGGCCGGCGGCGACGGCTTCTTCGACTCGGTCCGCGAGGGCCTCAGGTCCGACCTGGTGATGGGCAACCTGGAACAGCCGCTCACCGGGGACACCGGCGCCTCCAAGTGCGGGTCGCCGCCGCGCCCCAACTGCTACGCGTTCCGCGCCCCGCCGGCGTACGCCGAGCACCTGTCGGACGCCGGCTTCCACCTGCTCAACACCGCGAACAACCACTCCAACGACTTCGGCGCGCGGGGCTACCGCAACACCGTGCGGGCACTGGAGGACGCCGGGCTCGAGCACACCGGCGCGCTGGACCAGATCACCGTCGTCGAGGTCAAGGGCGTGCGGGTCGCCGCGGTGGGCTTCTCCTCGTACGCCGGGGCGAACCGGCTCAACGACCTGGCCCAGGCGCGCGAGGTGGTACGCCGGGCGGCCGGGCAGGCCGACGTCGTGGTGGTGCAGGTGCACATGGGAGCCGAGGGCTCGGACCGTACCCGGGTCCGGCCCGGCACCGAGACGTTCTTCGGGGAGAACCGCGGCGACCCGATGGCGTTCAGCCGTGCCGTGATCGACGCCGGCGCCGACGTGGTGGTCGGGCACGGCCCGCACGTGCTGCGCGGGATGGAGTTCTACCGCGGCCGGCTGATCGCGTACAGCCTGGGCAACTTCGCCGGCGGCGGCCGGACGCTGTCCCGTGACGGCGTGCTCAAGTACAGCGGCATCCTGCACGTCTCGCTCACCCCGGACGGCGAGTGGGCCGGCGGGAAGTTCCTCTCCACCTACCTGGACTCGGCCGGGGTGCCGACCCGGGACCGGTCCGGGGAGCGCGGCCGGAAGCTGGTGGCCCAGTTGTCCGGGAGGGATTTCGGGGAGACCGCGGCAGAGATCGGTGCGGACGGATCGATCTCCCCTCCGGCGTGACATTGCTGTCGGGGGTTCGACGTACTCTTTATCGGTGACTCGTCCCGCTGCTGCGCCCGCGACGGCTGTGCTCACCCGATCGGCGAAGCGATTCGCGGCCGAGACCCCGGTCGGACGCAAGCGCCGGGCCCGCAAGATGGCCAGGGAACTGGCCGACACCCATCCCGACGCGCACTGCGAGCTCGACTTCACGTCGCCGCTGGAGTTGGCGGTCGCCACCGTGCTGTCCGCGCAGACCACCGACGTGCGGGTCAACGAGGTCACCCCGACCGTCTTCAAGCGCTACCGCACCGCCGCCGACTACGCCGCCGCCGACCGCGCCGAGCTGGAGGAGGTGCTGCGGCCCACCGGCTTCTTCCGGGCCAAGACCGACTCGCTGATCAAACTGGGCCAGGCACTGGTCGAGCGGTACGACGGCGAGGTCCCGGGCCGGCTGGACGACCTGGTGACGCTGCCCGGCATCGGGCGTAAGACGGCGAACGTGGTCCTCGGCAACGCGTTCGACGTCCCCGGTCTCACCGTCGACACCCACTTCCGGCGCCTGGTCAACCGCTTCGGCTGGGTCCGCGAGGAAGACCCCGTGAAGATCGAGTTCCAGGTGGCCGACCTGATCGAGAAGCGCGACTGGACCATGCTGTCGCACCGGGTGATCTTCCACGGCCGGCGGGTCTGCCACGCCCGCAAGCCGGCCTGCGGTGCGTGCACGCTGGCGCCGATGTGCCCCTCCTACGGCACCGGCCCGACCGAGGCCGCCCCCGCGGCGAAACTGCTCAAGGGGCCCCGGGCGCGTGAACTGGCCGCCCACGCGGGCGTCGACCCGGCCCTGGTGCCGGCGGCCGCGGTGCGCACACCGGAGGCTCCGTGAGCCGTCGTGGCCGCGGTGCCGCCGTCCCCGCCCTCGCCGGGCATCGGGCGGCGGTGCGCTTGGCGCAGTGGCTTACCGTGCCAGTGATGATGATGGTGGCGGCCGCCTGCAGCGCGGAGCCGGAGCCGGGATCGGTTACGGCCGCGCCGGAGTCGCCCTTCGCCGACTGCGCCGCCCTGGCCGCGCCCCCGTCGGCCGCGTCGTCCGGGCCGGTGGGCCCCGCCGACCTGCCCGACCTCGCCCTGCCGTGCTTCACCGGCGAGCAGCCGGTCAAGCTCGCCGCGCTGCGCGGGCCCGCCGTGATCAACTTCTGGGCGTCCTGGTGCGGGCCGTGCCGCGAGGAACTGCCGGCCATGCAGCGCCTCGCCGACGCGACGACCGGGCGGCTCACCGTGCTGAGCGTCAACACCGGCGACGCCCGCGACGCGGCCGCCTCGTTCGGCGCCGCCAAGAACGTCACGCTGCCGACGCTCTACGACCGGGAACGGAAACTGGCCGCCGCGCTCGGGCAGCCGCTGCTGCCGGTCACGGTCTTCCTGGACGCGGCCGGCCGGCGACACGTGGACCCGCTGCCGCTCGACGAGGCGCGCCTCGCCGCATCGGTGCGCACCCACGCCGGCGTGACGGTGACGCCGTGACACCGCCGCGCCCGGACGGCCTGCCGTCGTGGTTCGACCCGCTCCTCGGCCGGGTCGCGTCGGTACGCACCGAGGACTTCACGCCGCTGCGCCCGCCGGCCACCGGGGGACGGGCGAGCGCCGTGCTCGTGCTGCTCGGCGAGGACCGTCCCGGCGAGCCCGACCTGCTGGTGCTGCAGCGGGCCGCCACCATGCGCAACCACGCCGGCCAGCCCGCGTTCCCGGGCGGGGCGGCCGACCCGGGCGATCCCGACCCGGCCGCCACCGCGTTGCGCGAGGCCAGCGAGGAGGTCGGTCTCGAGAAGTCCAGCGCGACCGTCCTGACCCGGCTGCCGGAGCTGTGGATCCCGGTCAGCTCGTTCGTGGTGACGCCGGTGCTGGCCTGGTGGCACGCGCCGCATCCGGTACACCCGTGCCAGCCCGCCGAGGTGGCCCGGGTGGAACGGTTGCCGGTGGCCGAGCTGGTCGACCCGGACAACCGCCTGCGGGTACGCCACCCGAGCGGCTGGGTCGGCCCCGCGTTCCGGGTCCGGGACATGCTGGTCTGGGGCTTCACGGCCGGCGTGATCTCGGTGCTGCTGGACCTGGCGGGGTGGAGTCGGCCGTGGGCTCCGGGCCGGCTGGAGGAACTACCGGAGGCGGCGGCACCGGTGCCGGCCGCCCGCGGCGGTGGGCCGGACGAGGTGGTGCCGTGAACTGCTGGCCGGTCCCTTCTACGCTGAGTTGGTGCCCGTGGTCGATGGGATAATGATCCTGCTCATGCTGGTCTTCGCGATCAGCGGCTACCGGCAGGGTTTCGTCATCGGTGCGCTGTCCTTCGGCGGCTTCTTCAGCGGTGCGCTCATCGGCCTGCAGGTCGGCCCGCTGATCGCCAACCAGTTCGCGGACGGCGCGATCCGGGTGGTCGTCTCGCTGGTGTCGATCTTCGCGCTGGCGGTGCTCGGGCAGACGCTGGCCGGCTGGTTCGGCACCCGGCTGCGGCACGCCATCGTGAGCAAGCCGCTGCAGCGCCTCGACGACGCCGGTGGAGCCGTGGTGTCGCTGGTCGCGGTGCTGCTGGTGGCGTGGCTGGTGGCCGTACCGCTGGGGTCGTCCTCGATGCCCTGGCTCAACCGCGAGGTACGCAACAGCGCCCTGCTCGGCGGCATCAACCAGCTGATGCCGCAGCAGGCGCAGGCGCTCTCCGCGGCGCTGCGCACCACGCTCGACACCAACGGCTTCCCGGACGTGTTCGGCGGCCTGGCGCCCACCCGGGCCCGCGAGGTCGCGAAGCCCGACCCGAAGCTGGCGCGCTCGCCGGTGGTGCGCAACTCGAAACGTTCGGTGCTCAAGGTGCTCGGCACCGCGCCGAGCTGCTCGCGGCGCATCGAAGGCTCGGGCTTCGTGTACTCCGACGAGCGGGTGATGACCAACGCGCACGTGGTCGCGGGCACGCGGGACGTCCAGATCGAGACGGACGAGGGCCGCCTCGACGGCACCGTGGTCGTCTACGACCCGCGGCGGGATCTGGCGGTCATCTACGTGCCCGGGCTGCGGGCGCCGGTGATGCGGTTCGTGGAGAGGCCCGCGGCCAGCGGCGCGAACGCGGTGGTGCTGGGCTTCCCGCTGGACGGGCCGTACAACGCGCAGGAGGCCCGGGTGCGTGAGGTCAGCCGGATCAGCGGGCCGGACATCTACAACTCCGGCCAGGCGGTGAAGCGGGAGATTTACACGATCCGTGCGCTGGTGCGGAGCGGCAACTCGGGCGGGCCGCTGGTGGCGCCGAACGGGCGGGTGCTGGGGGTGATCTTCGCGGCCGCGGCGGACGATCGGAACGTCGGGTTCGCGGTGACCGCGAACGAGGCTTCCACGGCGGCGCAGCAGGGCATCCAGCGCACCCGGGGAGTGCGCACCGGCGACTGCGCCTGACGCCTGTCCACACCCAGGGCGAACACGCCCGCCGATGCGGTTTCGCTCCACTGGAGCGCTCCACTGGCACACCAGCGTCGTTATGCGCCCACCGTGGTGTGCCACCGAAGCGCGCGGATGCCCCCGGACGGCGGCTTTCGCGCGCTCCGATCCTGGCGGCGTCAGGTGATGTGCGCGAAGCGGCGCACCGTGATCAGCCCGACCAGCCCGGACACCAGCAACAGCCCGGCCGCCACCCACCACCGCCCGGACGTCGAGGACGACTCGTCCTGCCCGGCGCTGACCGCCCAGCCCGCATTCGCTCCCGGCACCTGGGCCCCGACCGTGCCGCCCTTGACATTGGCCGGCGCGCCCTGGGCCTCGCCGGACACCGGTGCGCTGCCGAACCGGGCGATGCCCGGCGGTGGCGCCGTGTCCAGCGGGTTCGTCACCACGCCCGGGACCTCGGCGTTCAGTGCGCCGGTGGGGTCGACCAGGCCGTAGCCGTACTGGGTGTCGCGGCCGTCCGGGCCGCGGTCCTTGGCGGTCTTGATGATGCGGTTGACCACCTCGCCCGCGGGCATGGTGGGCCAGCGCGCCCGGATCAGCGCGGCCACGCCGGAGACCATGGGTGCCGCGAAGCTGGTGCCCTGGACCCGCCAGTAGCCCGACGGCCGCGCACCGACCAGCTGGGTTGCCGGGGCGGTCACCACGGTCTCCTTGCCGGTGATCGAGCCGGACCAGAGCGCGTCGCCGGCGCGTTCCATGCCGGCCACGGCGATCACGCCCGGCTCGCGGGCCGGATACCAGACACCGCCGGAATTCGAGGCGTTGGCGTTGCCGGTGCAGGCGACCACGACGACGTCCTTGGCGAACGCGTAGTCCAGGGCCGCGGCCAGGGCCGGGCTGCTGCCGCTGCCGCCGAGGGACAGGTTGACCACGCGGGCGCCGTGGTCGACGGCCCAGCGCACACCCTTGGCGACGATCATCGCGTCGTCGTACCGGTTCTCCTGGTCCAGCACCCGTACCGGGAGGATCTTCGCCTTGGGGGCGATACCCACCACGCCGGATTCGTCGTCCTTGCCGGCGATCAGCGCGGCCACCGTGGTGCCGTGGCCGACGAGGTCGGTTTCCGCGTCGCCGCGTGCCTCCACCAGGTCGAGGCCGGGCAGCACCTGGCCCTGCAGATCGGCGTGCTTGGCGTCGACGCCGGAGTCGATCACCGCGACCGTGACGCCGGCGCCGGTGGTGTGGGTCCAGGCGCCGGCCACGTTCAGCGTCTTGAGGTGCCACTGCTCGGCGCGTACGACGTCGGCGGTCAGCGGGCGGGGTGCCGCGTAGGCGGGGGCGGCGCAGGTGCCGGCGGCGACGAGGCCGGCGAGTGCGACGGCGCAGAGCCGCAGGGTGAGCCGGGGGGCGTTCACCAAGGGGCACCGCCACGCGGGAGACCGCCGACGACGGGCCCGGGCGCGCATGCGCGCGGGCCGGTACGGGCCTCGGATGCTCTGCTCGATGCGCTCACTGGACGGCTGACCATTCTGGCGATGGGCGGTCGATGGTGGGAGATTACTCCGAATCTTGCGGTTGTTGCGGGGATCCGTCGATGTGGATCGCACGCTAAGTGCGGCTGACTGTCCGAATTGCCCATGAAGACACCGACCCGCGGCGTACGCGGTTCAGTACGGCGGCAGGTGTGCGAGCTGAATCAGGCGTACCCCCTCGCGTCTGGTGATCAGGCGTCCCCGGCCCGGCGGCAACGGCGTGGGTTTCACCGGGCCGATGAGGGCGCCCTCGTCGCCCGGGCCGGACATGATCAGCCCCGGCGACGACAACTCGCGCAGGCGCTGGATGACCGGTTCGTACAACGAGCGGCTGGCGCCGCCGGCACGTCGGGTGACGATCAGATGCAGCCCGACGTCGCGGGCCTGGGGAAGGTACTCGAGCAGCGGCTGCAGCGGGTTGGTCGGGCCGGCCGCCACCAGGTCGTAGTCGTCGACCAGCACGAACAGCTCCGGCCCGGTCCACCAGGAGCGGTCCCGCAGCTGCTGCGCGGTGACGTCGGGGCCGGGCAGGCGGCGTTCCATGTACCCGGCCACCGACTCCATCAGGTCGAGCGTCTTCTGCGCCTGGATGCCGTACCCGATGCGGTGTTCGCTCTCCGGCAGGTCCATCAGGCTGCGCCGGTAGTCGACCAGGATGAGCCGGGCCTCCTCCGGCGCGAAGCGCCGCATCACCGTGCTGGCCAGCGCGCGCAGGAACGACGACTTGCCGCACTCGGCGTCGCCGAAGAGCAGGAAGTGCGGGTCGGTCGCGAAGTCGATCTCCACGGGCTGAAGGTCGGCCTCGGAGATGCCGATCGGCAGGCGCAGGCCGGTGGAGCGGTCCAGGTCCATGTCCGGGTACGGCAGCGACGGCGGCAGCAGGCGCACCCGCGGCGCCGGCGCCCCGTTCCAGCCGGCAACCACGGACTTGACCAGCTCGGCGGTGCCGCCCAGCGTGGTCAGCTCGGGTCGCACGGTGAGCAGGTGCAGGCTCTTGTTCTTGTCCGTGGGGTGCTCCACCAGGCCCCGGCCCGGCTTCTCCGGCACACCGACCGCCGACCGCCGGTTGACCATCGAGTCGCTCGGGTCGCCGAGGCGCAGTTCCAGCCGGGAGCCGAACAGGTCCCGGATCGCCGGCCGGAAGTCCATCCACCGGGTGGACGCGGCCACCACGTGGATGCCGTAGGACAGGCCCCGGGTGGCGATGTCGGTGATCGCCGGCTCCAGCTCCTCGAACTCCTTGCGGAGCGTGGCCCAGCCGTCCACCACCAGGAACACGTCGCCGAACGGGTCGGGATCGGTGCCGCGCAACCCGGCCGCGTTGGCCCGGCGCCGCCGGTACGAGGCCATCGAGTCGACACCCAGGTCGGCGAACCGCTGCTCGCGCTGGGTCAACAGGGTCATGATCTCGCCGATCGTGCGCCGCACACCGACGGTGTCCAGCCGCCCGGCCACGCCGCCGACATGGGGCAGATCGCGCAGCACGCCGAGCGAGCCGCCGCCGAAGTCCAGGCAGTAGACCTGCACCTCGGCCGGGGTGTGGGTCAGCGCCAGCCCGCAGACCAGGGTGCGCAGCGCGGTGGACTTGCCGCTGAGCGTGCCGCCGGCCAGCGCCACATGCCCGGCGGAGCCGCCCAGCTGTAGCCACATCACGTCACGGAGCTGTTCGCGGGGCTTGTCGATGAGCGCGATCGGCACCTGCAGCGCACCGTGCAGCTCCGGGTTGGCGAAGGTGAGGCCGCGGACCGGATCGGTCACCACCGGGCCGAGCAGGTCGTCCAGCGCGGCGGACTGGTGCAGCGGCGGCAGCCACACCTGGTGCGCGGGCGGGCCCTGACCGGCCAGCCGGGCCACGATGACGTCCAGCATGCTGTCGCCGTCCGGGGTCTCGGCCGGACCGGGCTGCGCCGGGCGGACCGGCTCCGGCGCCGGCACGTAGTGCGTCGAGTACCCGAGTATCTGCGGGGCCACGAGTTCGCCGTCGGCCCCGGCGCCGCGGTTGCCGGGCCGGCGGTACGCCCCGGAGACGTACGCTGCCTTGAACCGCACCAGCGGCTCGGTGCCGAACTTGAGGTAGCCGTGGCCGGGGGAGCGGGGCAGTTCGTACGCGTCCGGGACACCCAGCACCGCCCGCGACTCCAGGGCGGAGAACGTGCGCAGACCGATCCGGTACGACAGGTGGGTGTCCAGCCCGCGCAGCCGGCCCTCCTCCAGCCGCTGACTGGCCAGCAGCAGGTGCACCCCGAGCGAGCGGCCGAGCCGTCCGATCTGGACGAACAGGTCGATGAAGTCCGGCTTGGCGGAGAGCAGCTCGGAGAACTCGTCGCAGATCACCAGCAGCGACGGCAGCGGCGGCAGCGCGGCCCCGCCGGTCCGGGCCTTCTCGTAGTCCCGCAGGCTGGCGTAGTTGCCCGCCTTGCGCAGCACCTCCTGGCGGCGGATCAGCTCGCCGTCGATCGCGTCCACCATCCGGTCGACCAGCGGCAGCTCGTCGGCCAGGTTGGTGATCACCGCTGCGGTGTGCGGCAGCCGGTCCAGCGAGGAGAACGTCGCGCCGCCCTTGAAGTCGACCAGGACGAAGTTGAGCGTCTCGGACGAGTGGGTGGCGGCGAGCGCGAGCACCAGCGTACGCAGCAGCTCGGACTTGCCGGAGCCGGTCGCGCCGATCAGCAGGCCGTGCGGGCCCATGCCGTCCTGGGCCGACTCCTTGAGGTCCAACTCGACGGCGCCGCCGTCGGCGCCCACGCCGATCGGCACCCGCAGCCGGTCCCGGTTGGGCCGGGGCAGCCAGCTCTGGGTCACGCTGAACGACTCCAGATCGGCGATGCCGAGCAGCTCACCGAGGCCCAGCTCGGCGGCGAGCGGGGTGTCCACCGACCGGCTGACCGCGGCCAGGCGCAGCGGGGCCAGCCGGCGCGCGACGGCCTCCGCCTCCGCCTCGCCGAGCCGGTCCGGCGTACCCACGTCCGCGGCGTGCTCCATCGCGTACGTGTGCAGCGCCGTCCGCCCGCCGGTGTGCTGTACCTGGAGCACCAGCAGCGACCGGTCCAGCAGGCGCGGCGGCTGTTCGTCGAGGTCGAGCACCGTGACGCCGTCGATGCCGTCGTCCAGTTGGGTGGCGCCCTTGAGGTCGGCACCGTCCAGCACGATGACCACGTGCGGCCCGGTGCCGCTCCCGCCGGCCGGGTTGAACCGGGGCCGGTTGCCGATCACGTCCTCGAGCAGCTTCTCCAGATCCGGTCCGGAGCTGGCCACCAGCCGGACCGGGCCGAGCGCGTCGGTGCGGGACGGGTGCAGGTTGTGCGGCAGCCACTTGACCCACTCCCACATCGGCCGGCGGCCGGACCCGGCGCAGACCGCGACGATCAGGTCGTCCGGGGCGTGGAACACGGCGAGCTGGGTCAGCACCGCCCGGGTCAGCGCGCGGGCGTCCGCCTCCGGGCCGCGCAGGAAGACCCGGGCGAAGCCGCGCAGGGAGACGGCCACCGGAAGGTCCGGCACCACCGAGTACGCGTCCAGGAACCGCCGCAGCGCACCCGCGGTCATCGGTTCCAGGTCCTCCAGCGGCCGGGTCACCGGCGGGACCAGCGGGGTGGCCAGCGTCTGCGGCCCCACGCCCAGCCGGACCACGCCGAAGTCGGCATCCGCGGGACGGCGCTCCCAGACCCGGTGGCTGGTCGCGGTGGACCACAGGCGGCTCGGGTCGGGATGGCGGTAGGCCAGGCCGGCGCGCTGTGCGTTCGCCGTCTCCCGGACCCGGCGGCGGAGCGTGGCCAGATGGCGCAGGTACTCCCGGCGGGCGGCCATCATCTCGGCCTTCTTCGGTGAGCCGTTGGCGCCGAACGAGGTGGCCAGCATGGCCAGCGACGAGATGCCGAACAGGCCGCCGACCACATAGGAGAACGGGCCGCTGCGCCCGTTGCCCATCATCATCGCCATGGCGACCGAGCCACCCAGCATGGGCAGCACCATCACCGCCTGCTGCCACCGGCGGCTGCTCTCCTGCGGGATCTCCGGAGGTGCGTCGACGGCCAGCTCGCCGGTCGGGATCTCCGGGGCGGGGCGCCGGGCGGACCGCTTGATCACCACCGTACTCATGCCGCCGCTCCCGCCCGCCCCGTCCATCGGGGCCCCGCACGCCGGCCCATGGTAGGTAAAGTGCCCCCGTTCCCGCAGCCTCGTCTTCGTCGATGGGTCAGGTCATGAGTGTCGGGTTGGCACGCGTCACGATCAGCGCCCCGCAGCGCCGGGTCGACGTCGCGCTGCCCGAGCACGTGCCGCTCGCCGAGCTGCTGCCCGAGGTGCTGCGGCACGCGGGCGAAGGGCTGGCCGACGACGGCGAGAAACACGGCGGCTGGCTGCTGCGGCGTACCGACGGCGCGGCGCTGGCCACCGGCCAGGGCCTGTTCCCGCAGGGGGTGCGGGACGGCGAGGTGCTGCACCTGGTGCCGGCCCGCCAGGACTGGCCGGAACTCGAGTACGACGACGTGGTCGAGGCCATCGCGGAAGGCGCCCGCCGCGGCTCGGTCTGGACGCCCGACTCCACCCGGACCGCCACGCTGCTGTCCGGTGCGGTGCTGCTGGCGCTCGGCCTGATCGCGATCCTGACCACCGGCCCGGCCTGGCCCGCGGCGGCCGCGGTGGGCCTCGGCGCCGGACTGCTGCTCACGCTCTGCGCGGTGACCGCTTCCCGGGCGTACGGCGACGCCCGGGCCGGCGCCGCGCTCGGCGCCAGCGCGATGCCGTACGCGTTCGCCGGCGGCGCGGTCCTGATCGCCCCGGACGCGGGCGACCGGGTCGGAGTGTTCGGCCCGCTGCCCTGGGTGGGCGGCCCGGAGCTGCTCGCCGGCTCGGTGGCGGTGCTGCTGGTCGCGGTGCTCGGCGGGATCGGCGTGGCGGCCGGGCTGCGGATCTTCGCGGCCGGGGTGACGGTGGGCCTGCTGGGCGCGGTGACCGCGCTGGTCAGCATGCTGACCACGGCCGCCGGCGCGGCGGCGGTGCTGGCCTCGCTCCTGGTCTGCGGCATCGGGGTGCTGCCGTTGCTGGCGATCCGGTTCGGCCGGATGCCCACGCCGCCGGTCACGTTGCCGACCGGTGGCGCGGCCGAGGACTTCACCAGCGCACCGTCGGGGGCGCTGGACGCGGCCCGGGAACGCCCCGACCGGGCGACCGTCTTCGCGGCGGTGACCCGGACCGAGGAACTGCTGGCCGGCATGCTGCTGGGACACGCGGTGCTGTCCGCCGCCGCCTTCGGCGTGCTGTCCACCGCGACCGGCTGGTCGGCCCAGATGCTGATCGGGGTGTCCGCGGCCGCGCTGCTGCTGCGGTCGCGCCTGTTCGTCACGGTGCGCCAGCGGGTGCCGCTGATCGGCGGCGGGCTGGCCGGGGTCACGGTGCTCGGCGTCGACCTGCTGCGCGGCGCGGACGCCGGGCTGCTGCTGGCGGTGACCGCGGGCGGTTTCCTGCTGGCGCTGGCGACCGTGGCGGCCGGCGCGACGTACTCGCGCAAGCCGCCTTCGCCCTACCTGGGCCGGGCCGCCGACCTGCTGGACACGCTCGTCGTGATCTCGGTGATCCCGGTGGCCTGCGCGGTGGCCGGGCTGTACCGCGCGGTCGGCGACATCAGCCTGTGACGCCGGCCGGCCGGATCAGTGCGCCCCGTCGTGGTGCTCGAGAGCCTCGGCGCGCTTGAACGAGGCCCGGATCTCGTCCTCCGCCTCGACGCGACCGGTCCAGGTGGCACCCTCGACCGACTTGCCCGGCTCCAGGTCCTTGTAGACCGTGAAGAAGTGCTGGATCTCCATCCGGTCGAACTCACCCAGGTGGTGGATGTCGCGCAGGTGCTCCTGGCGGGGGTCCTCGTAGGGCACGCAGAGGACCTTGTCGTCGCGGCCCTTCTCGTCGGTCATCCGGTACATGCCGATGGCGCGGGCGCGTACCAGGCAGCCGGGGAACGTCGGCTCCTGGATCAGCACGAGCGCGTCCAGCGGGTCGCCGTCCTGGCCGAGGGTGCCCTCGATGAACCCGTAGTCCGCCGGGTACTGCGTGGCGGTGAAGAGCGTCCGGTCCAACCGGATCCGGCCGGTCTTGTGGTCGACCTCGTACTTGTTCCGCTGGCCCTTGGGGATCTCAACCAAGACGTCGAAATCCATGATTTGCTCCTCTGTTAGCCCCGCCTCGTCAACCCGGTCACAGTGGCGGCGGAGCGGAGCGCGAGAGCCCCACCGAATCCGCGCGCAGCGATGTGCGGGATGTCAGTAGTCTCCCCTAAGTCGGGTGCGGCAGGCGAGGAGGGGCGCGTGGGGAGGCAAGACTCACAGAACGACCCGGGCGCGTCCCGGGGCCGGGCGTCCGTTCCGGCCCGATCGCCCGAGCCGGTTCCGGCCCCGCCCGCAGCGCCCGGTCCCGCTGCGGAGCCGTCTGCGCCGCCCGCTGCGGAGCCGTCTGCGCCGCCCGCTCCGGCTCCCGAGCAGCCTGCGTCGACCGCTGCGGCTCCAGCGCGGCCTGCGTCGCCCGGCCCGGCTGCCGAAAAGCCTTCGCTGCCTGGTCCGGCGCCCGGGCAGCCTGCGGTGGGTGGTCCGGCCGCGGAAAGCCCTGCGCCGGCCGGTCCTGCTCCGACGCCGCCTGCGGTGCCCGGTCCCGCGCCTCGGCCGACCGCCCCGGCGCCGAAACCGGCCGTTGCCGCTCCGGAGGCGCCCAGGTCCGCCCCGCAGTCGCCGGTCCCGGTCGCCCACGGACGGGTGAGTGTCCCCGAACGGGTGAGCCCGCCGCCGGAAGCCCGCGCCGCGGTTCCGCCCGGCGGCGACGTGGCGGGCCCGGCCACCGATCACCCGGTCGTGGCGGCGGGACCGTCCCGGAAACTCCGTACCGGATTGATCGTGGCTCCGGTCCTGCTCGCCGTCGCGGTCACCGCGACCCTGGTGGCCCGGCCCGGGCCGGTCGACGGCTGGCTGGCCGGCGAACCGACCACCGCGCCCACCGTGGCGTCGTCGCCCGAGCCCACGCCGACGCCGGTGCTCGCCGCCGCGAACGCCGACGCCGGTGTCCCGCCCAGTTCGGCCGCGGTCACCGCGGCGCTCGCGCCCCTGGTCGGCGGGCCCGCACTGGGCGCCCAGGTGCGCATCTCGGTGCGCGACGCGGCCACCGGCGAGGCCCTGTACGAGCGCGGCCCGGACGTTCGCACCACGCCCGCCTCGACCACCAAGCTGGTCACCGCCGCCACCGTGCTGGCCGCCCGCGGACCGGCCTACCGGCTCACCACCCGGGTGGTGGCCGGTGCCCAGCCCGGCGAGGTGGTGCTGATCGGTGGCGGTGATCCGACGCTGGCGGTGAACGGCAAGGCGCAGTTCCCCGGCGCGGCCCGCCTGGACCGGCTGGCCGGGCAGGTGAAGAAGGCGCTGGGCGGCGCGGCGCCGACCCGGGTGCTGATCGACACGTCGTTGTTCACCGGGCCGGAGACCGGGCCCGGGTGGACCGCCGGAGTCATCTCGCCGGAGGGCCAGGTGGCGCGGATCCAGTCGCTGATGACCAACGCCGGCCGGATCCGGCCGGTGCACAACGAGGTGGGCGGCGACCCGCGCTACCGGGATCCGGCGCTCGCGGCCGGCCGGGCGTTCGCCGCCCAGCTCGGGGTGTCCGGGCCGGTGCGCCGCGCTACCGCTCCGGCGACGGTCGCCGATCCGTCCGCCGCGGATCCGTCCGCCGCCCCGGGCGCGCCGGCGCCCGGCACCGAGTTGGGCCGGGTGCAGTCGCCACCGCTGGTGCACCTGGTCGACTGGATGCTGGAGCAGAGCGACAACGTGATCGCCGAGGCACTCGGCCGGCAGGTGGCGCTCGCCGCCGGGCAGCCGGCGTCGTTCCAGGCGGCGGCCGCGGCGATGCTCGGCAAGCTCGCCGAGCTGGGGCTCCCGGTCGCGGAGGCCCAGCTGGCCGACGCCAGCGGCCTGTCCCGCCGCAACGCGCTCACCCCGTCGCTGCTCACCGATCTGCTGGTGCTCGCGGCGGGCGGGCGTCAGCCGGTGCTCAGCCGGGTGTTCAGCGGACTGCCGGTGGCCGGCTGGTCCGGGACGCTGCGCACCCGGTTCGCCACGCCGGCGCCCAACCAGGTGGGCCGGGGCATCGTGCGGGCCAAGACCGGCTCGCTGAACGGCGTCAATGCCATCTCCGGGGCGCTGGTCACCCGGGACGGCCGGTTGTTGATCTTCGCGATCCTGGCGGACCGGACCGGAGGTACGCCCGCGGCGCGGCAGGCGCTGGACCGGATCGTCGCCCGGCTCGCCGCCTGCGGCTGCTGATCTCCGGGTTTTCACCGGGGTCGCGCGCTGGTGGCCCGCGGGTACTGTCGACGCATGGCGCAGTTCGTTGACTGGGATCTGGCCGCCGCCACCGCGGGCGCGCTGTCGAAATCCGGCCCCGCGGTGTCCTACGAAGAGGCCACGGCGGTGGTCGCGGACCTGCGCGAGCTGACCGAGGAGGCGGCCGGGCACGTGGCCGCGTACACCGGTCTGGTCTCCCAGGTCGACGTCCCGCCGGTGCGGGTGGTGGACCGCAAGGACTGGGCCGCGGTCAACATCGCCGGGCTCAAGCAGGTCATCGGCCCGCTGGTCAGCCGGCTCTCCGGGGACAAGCAGCCGGGCGCGCTGACCGAGGCGATCGGCTCCCGGGTGACCGGCGTGCAGGCCGGCACCATCCTGGCGTACCTGTCCGGCCGGGTTCTCGGGCAGTACGAGGTGTTCTCCGGCGACCCGGGCCAGCTGCTGCTCAACGCGCCCAACATCGTCGAGGTGGAACGCAAGATCAACGCGGATCCGCGCGACTTCCGCCTCTGGGTCTGCCTGCACGAGGTCACCCACCGCACCCAGTTCACCGCGGTGCCGTGGATGCGCGGCTACTTCCTCGGCGAGGTGCAGGCGTTCGTGGACGCCTCGCAGAGCGGTGGCGAGCACATCCTGGAACGGCTGCGCCGCGGCGTGGCCACGCTCTCCGACGCGGTCCGCGACCCGGACAGCCGCTCGTCGGTGCTGGACATCGTGCAGACCCCGGGGCAGAAGGCCGTGCTGGACCGCCTCACCGCGCTGATGACGCTGCTCGAGGGGCATGCCGAGTTCGTCATGGACGGCGTCGGACCGGAGGTGATCCCGACCGTGGACTCCATCCGGGCCAAGTTCAACCAGCGCCGCGAGAGCGGCAACCCGCTGGAGAAGGCGATCCGGCGGCTGCTCGGCATCGAGGTCAAGATGCGGCAGTACGCGGAGGGCCGCAAGTTCGTGCACGGTGTGGTCGAGCGGGTCGGGATGGACGGCTTCAACCAGGTCTTCAGCTCCCCGCTGACGCTGCCCCGGCTGGACGAGCTGGGCGACCCGGACGCGTGGGTGACCCGGGTGCACGGGGCGGTGGGCCCGATCCCGTCCGTCGGCTGACGTCCGTACCCCTCCTATGGTCCGCCTGCCGGAGCCGGTGTCGTCGGTGCGGCGTGCGGTGCGCGCGTCGCTGACCCGGGTGCCGGCCGGCTCGCTGCTGCTGGTGGCGTGTTCCGGCGGTGCCGATTCGCTGGCACTCGCCGAGGCGACCGCGTTCGAGGCACCCCGCCGGGGCCTGCGGGCCGGGCTCGTCACCGTCGACCACGGCCTGCAGGCGGGTTCGGCGCACCGGGCCGAGGCGGTCGTCGCCTGGGCCACCGCGGCGGGACTCGGGCCGGCCGAGGTGGCGACGGTCGACGTCGCGGGGCTGCCCGGGGGTCCCGAGGCCGCCGCCCGGACCGCACGCTACGCCGCCCTGGACGCTGCCGCGGACCGGCACCACGCCGCCGCGATCCTGCTCGGGCACACCCGCGACGACCAGGCCGAGACCGTCCTGCTGGCGCTCGCCCGCGGCGCCGGTCCGCGCGGTCTGGCCGGGATGCCGCCGCGCCGGGGCCGCTACCTGCGGCCGCTGCTGGACGTGAGCCGCGCAGACACCCGCAAGGCGTGCGCGGCGCTCGGCCTGGTGCCCTGGGACGATCCGCACAACACCGACCCGGTGTACGCCCGTTCCCGGGTCCGCGCCGCCGCCCTGCCCGCGCTGGTCGCCGCGCTGGGTGACGGCGTGGTGGCGAATCTGGCCCGGACGGCCGCGCTGGTGGCCGCGGACAACGCGGCGCTGGAGGCGCTGACCGGCTCGGTGCTGGCCGCGGCGCGCACCCCGGCCGGCCTGTCGGTGCCGCGCCTGGCCGAGGCGCCGGACGGGGTACGTACCCGGGCCCTGCACGCCTGGGCCCGCGAGCTGGGCGCACCCGGCGGTGCCCTGTCGCACCGGCACGTGGCCGCGCTCGACGCGCTGGTCACCGACTGGCACGGCCAGGGACCGACGATGCTGCCCGGCGGCATCGCGGTGGCCCGCCGCGCGGGGGAACTCGTCCGGGTGTAGCTGTGACAGTTGTCACGCACGGTCGCCACGAAGGGGTGGATCACGCCCATTTACGGGTAATCAACGGCCACTGACCGCAGCCCCCGGCCCGACGGGCGGCGGACGGATACGGCAGGCTTAGCCCCATGGCTGAGGGCTCCTGGTACGACGCCGACATCGACCGCGTGATCATCTCCGAGGAGCAGATCCGGGACAAAACCGCCGAGCTGGCCAAGCAGGTCTCGGCCGACCACGCCGACGTCGAGGGGGGTCTGCTGCTGGTCTGCGTCCTCAAGGGCGCGGTGATGTTCATGGCCGACTTCGCCCGGGCGATGGGCCGCTACGGACCCTCGACCGAGATGGAGTTCATGGCCGTCTCGTCGTACGGGCAGGGCACGTCCTCGTCCGGCGTGGTGCGCATCCTCAAGGACCTGGACCGGGACATCGCCGGCCGGCACGTGCTGGTGGTGGAGGACATCGTCGACTCCGGTCTCACGCTGTCCTGGCTGATGAAGTACCTGCAGTCCCGGTCGCCGGCCAGCGTGGAGGTGGTGGCGCTGCTGCGCAAGCCGGAGGCGGTCAAGGTGACGGTTCCGGTGCGTTACGTGGGCTTCGACATCCCCAACGAGTTCGTGGTGGGATACGGGCTGGACTTCGCCGAGCGGTACCGCGAGCTGCCCTACGTCGGCGTACTCAAGCCCGACGTGTACGCCCGTAGCTGAACGGCTTTCCCAGCTTCTTCACAGTCATCAACCCTTTGTCCGACTTCGTCCCGACTGGCGGATGACCTTCTCCGGTCCTCCTGGCGGGCTCACAGGTTGGTGAGCGGCACGCACGGTGTACCGTCGAGTGACCGATGGCGCAGTGTGTCACAAGCGCCGGAGGTGCTGGATCGGGATCGGCCGGGTCGGTGAGGTTTGCCGGCACGGTCAGCGGTAACCCGAATCGGCAGCCGCGGTGGCGGCGACCCCGCGTAACGCGGTACCCAGGTGACCAGGACGCCGATCAGGAGGGTCCGGGCGCGTTGGCGCCCGACAACAGTATGGAACGTACGCGTTTCTTCCGCCGCCCGGTGGTCTGGATCATTCTGGTGATCATCGGCGCCATTGCGCTGAGCTCCTTCTTCACCAGTGGTCCGAGCTACCAGCGAGTAGATACTTCTGTCGCCCTCGAACGCCTCAACCAGGCCGGCATCGAGAAGGCACTGATCAAAGACAAGGAGCAGACGCTCCAGCTGGACCTCGCCTCGCCGGAACGGTTCAACGGCAAGACGACCGACAAGATCGAGACCCAGTATCCGTACGAGGCCAGCAACCAGATCCTGGCTGCGGTCCAGCAGGCGAAGACCGCCGGCCGGATCACCGGCACCTACAACTCGACGGTGTCCGGGGACAGCATCCTGCTGAGCCTGCTCGTCAACCTCCTGCCGATCGCGATCCTCGTCATCCTGCTGCTGCTGTTCATGTCGCAGATGCAGGGCGGCGGCTCCCGCGTGCTCAACTTCGGCAAGTCCAAGGCGAAGATGCTCACCAAGGACATGCCGAAGACGACGTTCGCCGACGTGGCGGGCGCCGACGAGGCCGTCCAGGAGCTGCACGAGATCAAGGACTTCCTGCAGAACCCGGCGAAGTACCAGGCCCTCGGCGCCAAGATCCCGAAGGGCGTGCTGCTGTTCGGCCAGCCCGGTACGGGTAAGACGCTGCTGGCCCGGGCCGTCGCCGGCGAGGCCGGAGTGCCGTTCTACTCGATCTCCGGCTCGGACTTCGTGGAGATGTTCGTCGGTGTCGGCGCGAGCCGGGTCCGTGACCTGTTCGAGCAGGCCAAGGCGAACGCCCCGGCGATCGTGTTCGTCGACGAGATCGACGCGGTCGGCCGGCACCGTGGTGCCGGCATGGGCGGCGGTCACGACGAGCGCGAGCAGACGCTCAACCAGCTGCTGGTCGAGATGGACGGCTTCGACACCAAGGGCGGCGTCATCCTGATCGCGGCCACCAACCGGCCGGACATCCTCGACCCGGCACTGCTGCGCCCGGGCCGGTTCGACCGGCAGATCCCGGTGGACAACCCGGACATGGAGGGTCGCAAGGCCATCCTGCGGGTGCACGCCAAGGGCAAGCCGTTCACGCCGGACGTCGACCTCGACTCGGTGGCCCGCCGGACCCCCGGATTCTCGGGTGCCGACCTGGCCAACGTGATCAACGAAGCCGCGCTGCTGACCGCCCGGAACGAGAAGCGGGCGATCTCGAACTACTTCCTCGAGGAAGCCATCGACCGGGTCATCGCCGGCCCGGAGCGCCGCACCCGGGCGATGAGCGACAAGGAAAAGAAGATCACCGCGTACCACGAGGGTGGTCACGCGCTGGTGGCGTACGCGCTGCCGCACTCCGCCCCGGTGCACAAGGTGACGATCCTGCCGCGCGGCCGGTCGCTCGGGCACACCCTGGTGCTGCCCACCGAGGACAAGTACACCCAGACCCGGGCCGAGATGATCGACACCCTGGCGTACGCCCTGGGTGGCCGGGCCGCCGAGGAACTCGTCTTCCACGAGCCCACCACCGGCGCCGGCAACGACATCGAGAAGGCGTCCGGCCTGGCCCGCGCCATGGTCACCCAGTACGGCATGAGCTCCAAGCTGGGCGCCGTCAAGTACGGCACCAGCGGCGACGAGCCGTTCATGGGCCGCAACATGGGCCACGAGAAGGACTACTCCGACTCGGTCGCAGCGGACATCGACTCCGAGGTCCGGGCGCTCATCGAGCTGGCCCACGACGAGGCCTGGGAGATCCTGGTCGAGTACCGCGACGTGCTGGACGACATGGTGCTGGAGCTGATGGAGAAGGAGACCATCACCCAGGACGACATGAACCGGATCTGCGCCCGGGTGCAGAAGCGTCCGCCGATGGCCCCGTTCAACGGCTTCGGCAAGCGGCTGCCGTCCTCCGCACCGCCGGTACTCACCCCGGCCGAACAGACCGCGCTCAAGGCCCAGGCCGAGGCGGACGGACAGGTCGCGGTCGGCGGCGCGGCGGCGAGCACCAACTCGGCCGGCCCCAGCAGCAACGGAGAGAGCGGACACTGACCACCATCGACGGCAGCGCGACGGAGCCGGAAGACTCCGACGAGGCCATCGACTACCTCGCCGCTCGGCTGGTCGACGGCAAGCTCACCGGTGCCCCGGTGGAGCAGGCCGTCGACCTGGCCCGCATCGAGAAAGCGGTCCGGGAGATCCTCATCGCCATCGGTGAGGACCCGGACCGCGACGGTCTGCAACGCACCCCGACCCGGGTGGCCCGCGCCTACGCCGAACTCTTCGCCGGCCTGCGCGTCGAACCCGCCAAGGTGCTCACCACCACGTTCGAGGCCAACCACGAGGAACTCGTGCTGGTCCGCGACATCGAAGTGATGAGCATGTGCGAGCACCACCTGCTGCCGTTCACCGGTCACGCGCACATCGGCTACATCCCTGGCACCGACGGCCGGATCACCGGCCTGTCCAAGCTGGCCCGCCTCGTCGAGGTGTACGCCCGCCGCCCCCAGGTGCAGGAACGCCTCACCTCCCAGATCGCCGACCTGCTGATGGAACGGCTCGGCGCCCGCGGCGTGATCGTGGTGCTGGAGTGCGCCCACCTGTGCATGGAGATGCGCGGCATCCGCAAGGTCGGCGCGCGCACGGTGACGTCCGCGGTCCGCGGCGCCTTCCAGAAAGACGGCAAGGTCCGCGCCGAGGCGATGGCGCTGATCAACGCACGCTGACCCCAGGGTCAGACGATCATGCGGTACGTGTCCGCGCTGTCCATCGCGCTGCGGGCCAGCGTGGCCGCCTCGTCCAGCCGCATCCGGGCCTGCTCCAGCTGCGCGATGGCGGCCGCCACCGACGGATGCAGCGAGCCGATCGCGGTGAGCCGCAACAGCGCCAGCGCGTCGTCCATCTGATCCGACACCTGCTGGATCCCGGTCACCGCGCGCTGCGTGCCGTCCACCGACGCCGCGACGTTGGCCTTGACCTCTTCCACACTTGCCATAGCTGACTCCCTCCCTCCTCAGCGTCCACGCTCGCCGTCGCCGGGCATGCTCAGCGGATGAACGCCAGCAGACCCACGCCCATGCAGGTCAACAGCACCGGGGTCGCACAGGCGATCACGCCCACGATCGGCGTCCGGTCGAGCTTCTCCGGGCCGCCGCCGTACACGAACCCGATCGTCAGCCAGCCCAGCCCGAACGCCAGCACCGGCATGCTGAGCCCGCACAGCAGCGCGTACGTCGGCAGCGAGCCGGATGGCGCCACCAGGTAGAGCACGATCTGCACGAGCAGCACCGCGGCCGCGAACGGTCCGTACACCAGCAGGTTGCGGGCCCACGGCCGCCACTGCGCGGCCCGCGTGGCCGGCCCCAACATGGCCGCGTCCGCGGCGTCCGCCGTACCCCGGGTCTGCCGCAGCGCCGCCAGCGTGGCCGCCGGACCGCCGGCCACCGTCTGCGCGGCCAGCTGCCGCTCCGCGTCCTGCGGGAACAAAGCATCCTCGGGTACGCCGAAATCGCGCACCAGCCGGGCCCGCTGCGGTGCCAGCCGGGCCCGTACCGCCGCCAGTTCCTGCTGCGCCGCCTGCACGGTCGCGGAATGCTCGCCGGTGGCCACGGTCGCCGCCCGGCGGATCGCGTCGAGCTGCTGCGCGGCGCCCAGGTAGTCGCCCCACGGCCCGTCCGGCGGAGGCGCCGGCGGCGGACCGCCCTGCGCGGGCACGCCGGTCGTGGTCGGATCCGATGCGGTCATGTCTCGTCGCTCTCCGGCTGCACGAACGGCACCAGCGACACCGACCGGTCGGTGTGCCGGTCGTGCAGCAACGCCCGGTTCGGCCGCGGCTGCCAGTCCACCTGCCGGCCCAGCATCAGCGACACGTCCTGCTGCGGCACATTCAGGAACAGCAGGCCGGCGACGTCCTCACGGCCCGCCGAACCGCCGGTCTCCTCGGTGAACCGGCGCAGGCCCCGCCACCACGACAACAGGTGCACACCCCGACCCGGCCCCTCCCGCAGCAACGGCCGCAACAGCGGCAGAGCGCCGGGCGCCACCGCGTCCATGCCGAACACCACCCGGTACCCCGGCCGCTCCAGATCCAGCTCCGCGGCCAGCCCGGCGGCGTCCACCTCCACCACCTCCTGCCAGTGGGCGATCTCCACGGCCAGCGCCTTGGCCAGCTCGTCACCCTCGGCGACCAGCGACGAGATGACGAACCGGGTGGACCGCGGCGGATGGAACGCGGCGACACTGCGCGCGGCCGCGTCCAGCACCTGCGCCCCGGTCGCCAGCGAACCGAAGATTGCCAGATGCCGTCCCGGGGAGGCGTCCAACGGAAACGCGGCCGTGGACAGGTTCACGTCGATCACCCGGCCGACCAGAGCGGCCGGGCGCCCGGTGCGGCCGGCCAGCGTTGCCCGGTACGTCGGGTCGTCGGCCAGGTGCTGGTGGGCGTACCCGGCGAAGATGCGCGGCGGCACGGCCTCCGGGTCACGGGCGTCCCAGAGCCGATGCCGGAGGTCACTGAGCGCGGTGCGGTCCGCGTGCGGATCGGGGAAACGTACGGTGCGTTCGTGACCTCGGGTCGCGCCCCGCGGACCACCCAGACCACCGGCGGTGTTCACCACGGCGGTACCCAGCGGAAGCCCCGCCGCGGAGTCGTTGGTGGGCTCCAGCACGTCGCCGCCGCCCGGCAACGCGATGCGCACCGGGAACTGGCCGAAAATCGAGTCCCGCTTGGCGTACAGCGCCTCCACGCCCAGCACGGTCTGGCTCGCCAGGATCAGATGGATGCCGTACGAGCGGCCCTTGCGGGCCAGCGACTCCAGCAGCGCCACGCCCTCGCTCGCCGTCGCGTCGTTCCCGGCCAGCAGCACCTGGAACTCGTCGATCACACACAGCACCCGCGGCATCGGCCGGCCCCGGCCCTCCTCGGCGGCCACCGCCCGCAGATCCGCGAACTTCGTCACCCCGGCCCGCTTGTAGGCCATCGACCGCCGGGTCATCTCCTCGTCCAGCTCGCGCAGCACGGCCAGGCCGTACTCCCGGTCCGACTCCACGCCGACCGCCCGGGCGTGCGGCAACCAGGTGCGGTCCCGCTGCGTCGGCACGAACTCCGCGAACGACACGCCCTCCTTGAAGTCGAGCAGGTACAGCGCCAGCTCGTCCGGGTCGTACCGGGCGCCCAGGCCGTACAGCACGTTGATCAGGAAGGCGGTCTTGCCGGCACCGGACCGGCCGCCGACCATCCAATGTGGCGTCAGGTCGTTGAAGTGCAACACCACCGGGGTGTCCCCGTCGTGCCCGACCGGAGTGGTCAACGAATCGGCGGCGCTGGTGCTCCACGGCTCCTCGCCCGGATCCGGCAGCAGATCCGGCAGCGTCACCCGGGACGCCGCCGCGGAATCCGCGACCAGCTCCTCACACACCGCCTCCACCAGGTGCGGCGGCGGGTCCTCGTCGAGGAAGACCGGCGCGTTCAGCCACACCGCACCGGGAGCCGACCCGAACGTGCCGCCCGGCGGATCACCGACCACCGCGTACGGATTACGCAGCGACACCATGGTGGCGTGCTTCAACGGCGGCTGGGTGGTGTCCGGCGTCAGCGGCGGCGGCGGCCAACCGGCCACGATCAGGTGCAGACCGGACTCCGGGCCCTGCTGCGCCAGCGCGGCGATGCGGTTCAGCTCGCCGCCGTCGGTCAACTCCGGCAGGCCCGCGATGACCAGCAACATGGTCCGGTCCCGGCGGCCCCGCCGGATCGCGCTGCCGCGAACCGGGCGCAACCACTGCTCCGCCTCGTGCAGAACGGCACGCAGGCCGGTGCGGTCGGTGGCCGGCGGCGAGATCAGCCCGGCGTCGGCGAGCGCCGCGAACGGTGCGAACACGGTGCCACCCCCGGCGCCGTCCACCGCCCGGATCAGCAACGACCCGGCCGGAGCGGTGGCCAGCAGGCGCAGCAGCACACTGCGGATCAGCCCCGAGACACGCTGATCCCGGGCATCCTGATCGACCGTCAGATGCCCCACCCCGAGAAGCGGAACGATCGCCGGGAAACGCACGTCGTCCAGCGGCTGCGCGGTGCCGACCCGGACGAACTGCGGCGGATGCGGCCCACCCAGCGGGGTGATCGGCGACTGGGCGTCCAGCGTCGCCCCGAGCCAGCCCGGCGCCAACTCGTTCGCCGCCGCCTTCAGCCGCTCGGCAAGGCGATACTGCTCCCGAGGATCGGCCACGGCCGGCGCCTGCGACTCCAGCGCGACCCCGGCCGCCTCCGCGACGGCCTCGGCCTGACGGTGCAGAGCAGCGGCCTGATCGATCCGTGAACCCGAATCCGCCACCGCCGCCTCACCTCCTGTGTGCGCTCAAACCGTATCCCAGGTGAGCCGGTGGTTCGTGTTGCGCTGCCGATGCATGTGATGTGGCGTCCCTCGATGATCCCCCCGGGCGCCATTTCGGGCAGGTGGCGGTCAACGGTCCGGAGTGGGCGGAAGCTACTAAAGTTGGGGTGTGCAGCCGCCTGAGCCCGCGACCGGTCCCGCCCAGCAGCCTGGTCCGGGCGGTCCGTCGCCGGTGGTGCCGCCGCAGCCCGGTCCGGGTGGGTCGCCGGTGCCGCCGGTCGCTCCTGGGACGGGGAAGCCGCGAAATCGGCGGTTGCGGTTGGTGCTGGCCCTGGGGGCGGGAATCCTGGGGTTGTTCTGCTTAGGCGGCGTCGGGGTGTTCGTCTCCCTGTACGACGAGGCGACTGAAATCAAGCGAAGCGCCCCAGATGCCGTGGTGGACAATTTCCTCGGCGCCTATCTGACAAGCCGTAACGACGCGGATGCTTCCCTATATACATGCGGTGCCGAGGCCAATTTGAGTGCGCTTACTTCCTTGCGCACCGAGATGCTCAATCGAGAGCAGAAGTTTGGAACGTCAGTGGCCGCCACCTGGGCGGACATGGAAGTAGCCGGGACCGCCAACACCCGCAAATCGGTGGCTGTCGAGCTAACTATTGCGGGGTGGTCGGACGGGCAGCAGGTAAGCAGTCGTAAGGAGCTGTGGAGTTTCGACGTAGTCGACCGGAACGGCTGGCGCGTGTGTGGTGCGGCGAAACAGGCGTGACGTGTCATTCGACCCAAAGAAGGTGGACTGGGATTTCGAGGGTTGGGGGGGTGCGGCCGCTCCACGCCCAGCGATACCAGTCCAACTCCGTGGTCACCCGGGCGCAGATGTCGCCGTCATCGCTGGTGTGCAGTTCGGTCACCGCGCGCAGATCGCGCCGCTCCCCGCCGTCCTCCAACATCTGAACGACTCGCCGTCCGGTCAGCCGGTCCGCGTCCAGAGCGGCCACCGGCGTCCGGCGCGGCGGTTCGTCCAGCGAGACGAGCCGGGACACCACGTCGTCGGTCGGTGTCGCGGTACCGGCCATCCCGTACTCCTCGGCCCACACCCGCTCGACCGGCACCAACGGTGCGAACACCTCGGTCTGCTCGGCCTCGGCGCGGTACCACTCCGCCTCCGGCATCACCGGCACGTACGTGCGGCTGCCCTGCACCACCTTCTCGTCGGCGCGCAGGTCGCCGCGCCAGCCGTGCCCCGGCAACCCGATGAGCACCCGGCGCCCGCGAAGCTGACCGGCCATGGTGGCGGGCGTGGGTACCACGGGCCGCGGTTGCTCCGGCGCCCAGCCGGGGTGCCCGGCGAACGGGTCCGGCACGGCGCCGGTCATCCTTCACCTCCGAGGGGTGCGCCCTTGCTCTGCATGAAGTCCACCGGGTCGACGGCGCCGCGGCTGGTCCGGTCGTTGTTGAGGTGTACCTCGAAGTGGAGGTGCGGCCCGGACGAGTTGCCGCTGGAGCCGACGCGTCCGATGGGTTGCCCGGCGGCCACCTCGTCACCCACGTCGACGGACGGCCGTTGGATCAGGTGGCAGTACCGGGTCATTTCGTTGCCGGCGTGCACGATCTCCACCATCCAGCCGCAGCCGCCCTTGCCGGGATAGCCGTCGACGTTACAGCTCCGCCGGCCGCGCCGGTCCTCGTCGCATTTCATCACGGACACGACGCCGCTGGCGACCGCGGCGATCGGCGTGTACTTGCCGACGATCAGGTCAACGCCCTGGTGCGTCGGCCGAGATCTGGTGCGAAAGCCGGAGCCGACGACCGACTTGAGAGGAATGGTCCAGCCGCCGGCGGCGATCTTCCCGCCTGCCGCACACACCATGGCAAGCGAGTCGCCTACGGCGTTGGCCGCGCCGTTGGTCAGCAGGTTGACGATCTGCGCAGCGAGCGACTCGTGCTTGGCGTACGCGTTGGGGTAAGCGCTCCGCTGCACCCGCTGGGCCGCGCGGGTGAGCGACATCCGCTCCCAGCCCTTGACCGTCTGCAGTTTCTCGTAGAACTTGCGACTCGCGTAGACCGGGTCCTGCACCTGCGCCGGCGTGCCCCATCCGGTGCTGGGCCGCTGCTGGAAGAGGCCGAGCGAGTCGTGGTCGTTCCGTTCGCCGAGGAAACCCAGGTTGGTGAGGCGCGACTCCTGCATGGCGGTGGCGACCGCGATCACCCACGCACGCGGCGGCAGCTTCAGGTCCGAACCGACGTTGATGATGATGGCCGCGTTGCGGATCTGCTCCACGCCGTACTCGGCCACCCTCGGCAATTCGCCGTCCGGATCGATCGGTCCGCCCTGCCCACATCCGAGCGTGGAAAAGGCGTTGGAGTTGTCCTCATTGCCCAGCCCGCCGAGCAGGATCGCGCTGACCGATCCGCCGCAGCACAACAGCACCAGCGTCGCTACCAGGGCCACGATCAGCCCGATCCGGGACGGGCGAGGCAGGCTCATGGCCCGTCCCAGTCGACGCCGTCCACCAGCCAGCGCCCGTCCGGAGCGATCAGACGCAACGTCAGCTTGCCGGAGTCGACGGTGACGGTCGCATCGACCAGCCCTTCACCGACCGGGATCAGTTCGGGGCGGCCGATCACCCGGGACGCCGGTACGTCCGCCGGATCCGTGTCGGCCAGTTGGTCGGAGAGGTCCTTCGTCGCATTGGGTACCAGCTTGTCGTGCCAGGCTTTGGCGCTGACGTCCTGGTGGTTCACCCACGCTGAGGCGAAGGCATAGGCGACCGCCTCAGGCTGCGCGGTACCCGGGCTGGTGGTGGGCGACGGTGGCGGTCCTGGCGAAATGACGCTGTCCTCGTCGTCCGGGTTGACGCTGAGGGCCGGTGCCGCGGAGGGCGCCGAGATCGGCAACCGGCCGGTGCCGCTGCCGTCGGCGAAGACCCGTCCGATCCCCACGATCGCCAGCACCAGGACGGCGATGACCAGGGCGACACCCCACCGGGACCGGAAGATCCCGGTGAGACTGCGTTCCAGAAAGCGGGGAGACATAATGGGTCACTTCGCCTCGGTACGCACCCGCGGCTCCGCCGTCTCGCGGGTCGTGCTCTGCGTCTCCGGACGGTAGATCGCGTACGACGAAGGCCGCTCCGCCACGTCGGGCTCGCTCCAGGTGGCCGCGCGGCGCGAGCGGGCCGGGCCGGCGCTGGTCGGGGTGCGCGCGGACGTGGCCTCGTCCGGTACCGACTCGAGGCCGTCCGGTCGACTCGGCCGTTCGGACGCGTCCCGCGATTCCGACGCCGACACCGACGTCAACTCGCGACGGTCGTTGGCGGCGTGCGCGGGGTCCTCCAGCCGGGCTTCCGGGCGCAGATTGGTCTGCTCGACGTAGACGCCGCGTCCCTTGGTGATGACCGGCTCGCGAGTACCGCCGCCTTCCGCCACCTCCAGCTTCGCGGCCTCCCGCATGTCCCGGAAGAACCGCCGGTGCCAACCGCCCGCGGACGCGATGGCCCGCGTGCTGTCCTTGCCGCCGAGTTGGGTGATGCGCCGGTAGGGCCGCAGCAACAGCCAGCCGACCACGCCGCAGAGCCAGACGAGCACGACCTGCAGCCACCCGGCCAGACTGCCGGTGTTCATGATGAGGTCGACAGCGAAGAGATAGATCGCCGCACCGGTTCCGAAGATCGCGATGTTGAACAGGGCGGCGACGACCGCGTTACCGAGCCGGCGGATGCCCGCACTGGCCGGTCGCAGCAGACCGACCGTGCCCAGAATCGGCGCGGCGATGACCGCCCATCGGAAGATCAGGAAGCCGAGCAGGACCAGCAGCGAGGCGGTGAGATCGAACATTGCAAACATGATCGCCGCGAGTACGGCGATAAAGCCAGCACCAATCCGATCTATTCCGTTAATGCCCTGCAGGTATTCGTACGCTTCTGGGTCCTCTTGGCTGATTTGTTCGGCAACCTTTTCCCACTGTTCCTTCTTGCGATCTAGGGTGCCGCCGCGAGCTTCTGGATTATTTCGCAGACGCTGTGCCTCGTCCCAGGTTAACGACCGGGCGTCGTATAGTGCCCGCCCGTATTTCTTGGCCGTTTCACTGTCGGCGGATCCTAGTAGACCACGTAGCCAGTTCCGATACAGCATGGTTTCGGTCGCGGTATCGCTAGCTCGCACGGCCGGTGGCCGATTGTCTTCGCATGCGCCCGGAGTGGGATCGTCACACTTTCCGGCCGTCGAAGTCTGAGCTCGCGGTCCAACCGCATCATGTACTACGCCCAGCGTTCCGATCAGGCTCTCGTCCGCGATATTGGCAGACCGTACCGGCCATGCCGCGATCGCAGTTACCGCGACCATGATGAGGATGGCCCAGCCGGCGGTGGTCGTCGCAGCACCCATGTCAGCTTGCCGCGACCGCCACATCAAGTAGAGACCGACGATCGCCAACGTGATGACCCCGAAGACGCTGAAGACCTTCTGGTAAACCGCCTTGGTGGCTTCCTCAACTAGTGGGTCAGCCCATCCCCATAGCGACTGCGGATCCCAGGCGCGTTCCCGCAGCGCGTTCGAGGCGCCGATGATGGCTGTGGCGATCATGAACTCGCCGTTCGCCACGGTCGTTTCGAACTTGTATTCGGGATCTATAAGGGTCGATGCACATCCGTTATCGAGGTCATAGGTGGTGTAGCTGTAGCCGGCGTATCCGTAGATGCTGTAGTAGCCCTTAGGGCCTGGCTTCGACGATGAGGCTGGCCGCTCCGCGAACCAACCTGCCAGCCCGGAGTCCGGCGTGCTCGGCGTAGGCGGAGTCAAACACCGCGCCCGGTTCTCGGTTACGTCCGCCAGCCGGTCGACGCACCCCCGCATGTCCCGCTGCCACTCCTCGGTGCTGCAGGCGCCGCCGGGGGCTCGCTCCGGCACCGGTGCCGCCGTCGCGCCGCTCGGCGCTGCCACCGCCCATGCGATAGAAGCCACCACCGCCACCAGCACGGTGAGTACCAGAGCGCACGCCCGCCGCACCATATTCAGACCTCCAGATCTGACAGGCTGTGATCGGCCTGGCTGGGCAGGATCGACGGCGCCGCCTTGGCCGCCGTGGGAGTCGTGTCCAGGTGTTCCAGCAGCCCTTCGACGTACGACACGTCGACGCGCACCTTCTGCACGCGCCCGTCGACGTCGCGCATCACGAACTCGCGGAAGCCCAGCCGGTTCGACGACGACGTGTCGGCCTGGGACAGCGAGGCCAGCGTCGCCTCGTACCCGTCGTGCACCGGCACCCGCAGCAACCGCAACGCCTCGGAGGCGATTTCCTGGTCTTCGGCTATCCGGCCGACGAACACCGTGGATACCAGGTTCTGGACGTCGAGGCCGAGGATGTCGCGGGGGTTCTGCGACGCGACCAGGGCGGCCAGGTTCCACTTGCGGGAGTCGCGGGCCAGGCGGACCAGGAACGACCGGCCGGAACGCCAGCCTTCCATGAAGTGTGCCTCGTCCAGGCCGACCATTTTGCGGGACGACATCGCGCCGCCGTAGCAGCGGCGGACGGCGAGCCGGTGTGCGGTGTGCAGCATCGGCAGGGCCAGCGATTCCTCGGCCGACCAGTACTCGCGCTCGATCTTCATGTCGGGCAGTCGCAGCCCGGCCATGGTGATCACGGTGAGTGCCGAGTCGGCGCTCAGCAGGTGGGCCGGTGGCGAGCCGAAGAACAGCAGGGCGAGCGGCATCTCGGCGGTGTCCAGGAGCAGGTTGGCCAGCTCCTTGCCGTTGTCGTCCAACGTCTGCAGGGTACGGACGACGTCGTCGAGCGTGGACGTCTCCTCGGCGGGCACCTGGCGTACCGCGTGCCGCAGCAGTGTGGCGGTCGACGCCTCCTTGGCGACCTGCGGCGGCACCAGCATCGAGCAGATGTCCTGCACCAGCATCCGGCGTTCGGCGCGCGAGTTGGACACCGCGATCTCGAACTCGCGGTCGCCCGTCGGCCCGGTCGCGAACTCCGACCGGACCGGCGTGGGGATCAGCGCGTACGGCGCGAGCGTGCCCTGCTCCGATCCGGTCAGATTCAACACGCGGGAGTACGGCCGCAGCTCCGGCATCGAGCACAGCCGGGCCAGCGGGCCGGACGGGTCGAGCAGGGTGACCTGGACGCCGCGGCGGGCGTTCAGGTAGCCGAGCGCGCCCATCAGCGTCGACTTGCCACCGCCGGGCTCGGCGACGAACACGCCCAGGCCGGAACGCTCCCGGACCTCCATCGGGAAGTGCAGGTCGAGGAACACCGGCCGGCGGCAGGTGCCGGCGGTACGCCCGATCAGGTCGCCGCGCCGGTCACCGACCGTGGACGCGGCCTGGGGCAGCGCCGCGGCCAGCAGCTTCACCGGCATCCGCCGCACGTACCCGGTATTGGCGATCGGCTCGCCCGGAATGAACTCCCTGGCCAGCTGGTCCTGGTTTTTCGGATGCTGCAGTGAGATGCGCAGTTCGCGGGAGTACAGCTGGATCAGCCGGCGGGCCCGTTCGAGGCATTCCTCGCGGGTGGCGCCGCCGACCGCGATCCGGTGCCAGCCGTGCGCACGGGCCGACTCGACCGGCAGCCCGGTGGTCATCTCGTCGCCGATCACCAGCGCCCGCTTGGCCAGACGTTCCAGTTCGGGCGGCGCGTCGATGCCGTGCTCGGCGTAGTCCAGCTGCTGCGAGCGGATCATCCGGAGCCGGTGCTCGAGGTTCTTGAACGAGCTGCCGGAGCCGAGGATGTCGATCCGCGAGGACAGTTCCATGGGCCACGGCAGCCGTTCGTGGAAGTGCAGCCACGGCTCGTGCTTCTCGGGGATCTCCAGCGGCTCCATCCGCCCCACGGACAGCACCGCGACGTGCCGTTCCTCGCCGGTCATGCGGTTCACCAGCTTGACCGTCGAACCGTACGGCGTGCGGTACCGCTCGACCTGCTCGGTGAGCGCCAGCAGGTCGCCGGTGTCCCACTGCCCGCTGGTCACCGGCGACAGCGGCCCGGGCGGGGCCATGCAGAGCGCCACCGAGCGGTAGAGCAGCCATTCCAGTTCCTGCGGCGTGACCCGGCGGCCACGCATGCCGAACGCGTTGAGCACCTCGTCGAACTGCTCGACGGTACGGCCCAGCTTGCGCCGTTCGCCGTCGGTCGTGCCCCGGCCGAACAGCCGCAGGATGCGTTCGGAGAATGTGTCGCCCAGCGACCGGCGGGCGAACGTCACACCGAGGTACGTCTGCCCCTCGGCGTGGTTGACCGAGAGCAGGTGCCGCTGCGCGGCGACCAGGTGGTCGGACCACGAGGTCGCGCCGGTCACGTCCGAGAGCGGCTTGGCGGTCAGCGAGTCGACGGTACGGGCCCACTCGTCGGCGGGGAACGGCCGGCTGGTGCGCCGCAGGTGCAGCCGGAACCCGGCCAGACCGGCGTACTGCTCGGAGATCGCCGAGAGCAGCGCCTCCCGTTCGGCGTCGGGGCGGAATGCCCACCGCACCTCGGGCAGCGAGTACCAGGCGGTGACCGTGCTCTGGGTGAAGGTCAGGTGCCCGGCGATCTCACTGATCTCGAGTTCCATGGAGGGGTCGCGGTCGCTGAACTTCAGCTTGTGCGGACGCAGCGGCGCCGGCTTGACGTCCTTCTTGGCCGGTACGGCCGGCAGGTTCCGTGGCTCCTCGCGCTTCTTGCGGCGACGTGCGGGGATCTTGCTCTTCTGCCGGGCCGGCGCCTTCTCCGGCATCGGGGCGGGCAGGTCGGCATGGTCGTCGACGGCCGGCGCGGGGAGCGCCGCCACCGGGGTGACGCCCGGCACGGCATCGACCGGCGGCGCGGCCTGTGCCCCGTCGGCGGCCGCGACGGCGTGCGGCGCGACGGCGTGCGGCGCGACAGCGTGCGGTGGGACATCGGGTGCGCCGCCCGTCTGCCACAGCGGCGGGGTGGACACCGGCGCCGCCGACACCGGCTGGGCCGCGGTGGGGTTCGCGCCCGGTCGGATCTCCTCCGGCCAGTCGTCGAAGTCCAGGTCGGACGTGCCGGGTTCGTCGAAGAAGTCGGCCGGCGGTCCGAGCGGCGCCCGCGTGTAGGGAGCCGGCGACACCGGCTGACCGTCCGGCCCCACATCCGCCCGCGAAGGGCCCGGCGGCGTAGCGGCGGGCGTCCCGAACGCGGCGGGCGTCCCGGTGTACGGCGCCGCCGACGACGGCGCGGCGGTGAACGGCGGACCCGACGTCGGCGCCCCGGCGGGCGCCCCGTTGAGCGGCGGTGCGGAGGCCGGGTCGGTCGGTCCGGCGGCCGGATACGCGGGAGCTGGCCCGTTGAACGGCGGTGCGGAGGCCGGGTCGGTCGGTCCGGCGGCCGGATGCGCGGGAGCTGGCCCGTTGAACGGCGGTGCGGAGGCCGGGTCGGTCGGTCCGGCGGCCGGATGCGCGGGAGCCGGCCCGTTGAGCGGCGGTGCGGAGGCCGGGTCGGTCGGTCCGGCGGCCGGATACGAGAGAGCTGGCCCGTTGGGCAGCGGTGCGGAGGCCACGTCGACCGGTCCGGCGGGAGACGGGCCGGTGACCGGATGCGAGGGAGCTGGCCCGGCGGCCGAAGGCGCGGGAGCCGGTCCGGTAACCGGCGGCGCGAAGACCGAGTCGACCGGTCCGATAACCGGCGGTGCCGACGTCGGGTCGACCGATCCGGTCAGCGGAGATGCCGAGGCGGAGGACGTGGCAGGCGTCTCGGTAAAGGGCGGCGCGGAGGCCGGAGCCCCAGCGGGCGGCCCGGATACCGACGCCGCAGGCCCCGGCTCAGTGAAGGGCGGCCCCGAGGCCGGAGCCGGTGGCTCGGAAACCGACGCCGCGTCGGTGAACGCCGGGGATGTGGCGGGTGGCCCCGATACCGACGCCGCGTCGGCGAAGGACGGTGCGGAGTCCGCCACGGGCGGCCCGGTCACGGACGGCCCGGTCACGGACGGTCCGGTCACGGACGGTCCGGTCATGGACGGTCCGGTCACGGGCGGAGCCGCGACAGGCGGCGCCGCAGGAGCCCCGGTCGGCGGCGTCGGAGCCACCGCAGGCCGCCCACCGAATGGCGGTGCGGACGCCGGCGCCTGGGCAAACGGCGGTTCCGAGGCCGGAGCCGCAGCGGGCGGCCCCGAGGCCGGGGCCGCAGCAGGCGGCCCGGAGACCGATGCCGCCGCGGCCGGCCCGGACGACGGCCCCCCCGAGACCGGCTGATCGTCGAACACGGGCGACGATGGGGCAGGCGCCACGGGTGGCCCCGAAGCGGATGCGGCGGAACCGTCGGCCGGCTCGTCGAACACGAAGCCGAAGTCGAAGTCGTCGTCGGCCGGCTGCTCGGTGGCCGCGGTACGCGCGTTCCCGTTGGTCGTCGGCGGTGTGGCCGGTGCGCCGAAGAGGTCGAGGAACGGGGAGTCGATGTCCATCGAGGGGTCGACGGGTGCTCCGCCGTTGGTGCGCGGACGTACCGGCTGGGGTGCCTGGAAGACTCCGACCGCGCCGTGGCCGGGGCTGGTCACCAGGTCGGTGTCGTAGGCGTTGACGTCGTCGGGGACATCGGACGCATGAGGCGGAGCGTAATCATCCGAATGCGTACCGTTACTTTGCCTGGCGGGCGGGGTGGAGCCTGCGCGGGGGTGGCCCGGCGGCGGTGTGGTTTCGCTCATGAAGAGGCCCCGCTCGGGCATGCTGCGCGACTGGTGAAACCGGTCATATCAGCTCCTCCCGAACCCGGATGCGTGAAGCGACGAGTCGTGGGTCGCGTTGCTCCACCGCCGGCTCGCGCGTGCGGCGCCAGTCGGTGAGTGCGGTCCGGATGACCATCCGGGCCGGCCGGTCGGGATCGACGTGCCGGAACACGTACGACGTGGTCACCATCGCCAGCGCGATCTCCCAGGCCGGGAACGGATCGAATGTGAACGTGATCAGGTAGTGCAGGAACATGAAGAAGGGGACGAGGACGACGAACATTCCGTACTGGGCGTACGGCAGGTGCATGGGCAGCGTGTAGCCCGGCGGGCCCAGGTAGACCAGGCGGGCCCGGTAGATGTCGTCGTCGGTGCGCAGCCGCATGTGTCCGCCCGCGGCCTTAGCTGAAGATCAGGTCGACAAGGTAGTCGCCGAGGAAGAACAGCGACGCGGCGCCGGCGATGAACACGAGACCCACGATGGCGATCGCGGAGCTGGTCAGCACCTTCGAGATCTCGCCCCGGCTGGCCCGGCCGATGAAGATGACGCCGAGCACGGCGAGCAGGATCGGCGCGATGTTGCTGGCGAAGAAGGTGACGACACCCTCGGTGTTGATGCCGGTGGGCTCACCGGCGAGCGTGGTCTGCTGCCACGCCGTGGTGACCTGTGCGGCGAGTTCAGTGGCGATCATCGGTAAACCTCCCGGGCGCCCGTCGGGGGAGTTACGGACGCACTGCAGTTGTGAAGCCTGACGGCAACCCCATATGGTGCTACTTCCGGTTCACCACGTCGAGTGAGCCGTTAGGGCGTACCTGTCCTTCGCTAGCCCATCTGCTTCCTTCGGTCCTTCAAATGATGCCTGTCCGAAGCGTACGGGCCGTCCTTCTTACCTACAAGCTGCCTGATTCGTTACCCAAGGTAAAGACGTGACTGAAGATGAGTCACGTCGGCATCGTACACGTGTTCGAACAGGCGCTTCCCGGTACCGTTCACGAGTGACGAATGCACTGGTCCGGCGCGATCGCCCGGTGGTGATGGGAGTCCTCAACGTCACGCCGGACTCCTTCTCCGACGGCGGTCGCTACACCGACGTGGCCGCCGCGGTGGCACACGGTGTCGAGCTGCACCGCGACGGTGCCGATCTGGTGGACGTGGGCGGCGAGTCGACCCGCCCGGGAGCCGGCCGGGTGGACCCGCGGACCGAGACGGACCGGGTCGTCCCGGTGATCACCGGGCTGGTGGCGGCCGGCGTCCCGGTCAGCATCGACACCACCCGCGCCGTGGTCGCGGCGGCCGCCCTCGAGGCCGGGGCCACGCTGGTCAACGACGTCTCCGGTGGGCTCGCCGACCCGGACATGGCGGCGCTGGTGGCGGCGGCCGGCTGCCCGTACGTGATCATGCATTGGCGGGGTCATTCCCGGGACATGCAGGACCTGGCGGTCTACTCCGACGTGGTCGCCGAGGTGCGCGTCGAGCTGCTGGACCGGGTGGCTCGGGCGGTCGACGCGGGGGTCGCGCCGGAACAGATCGTGCTCGATCCGGGGCTCGGGTTCGCCAAGCGGGCGGAGCACAACTGGGCGCTCACCGCGCACCTGGACGAACTGGTCGCGGTGGGACACCCGGTGCTGTTCGGCGCGAGCCGCAAGTCGTACCTCGGGCGTCTGCTGGCCGGACCGGACGGTGCGCCGCGGCCGGTGGACGGCCGCGAGGCGGCCACGCTGGCGACCAGCGTGCTGGCGGTGGCGGCGGGTGCGTGGGGGGTGCGGGTGCACGACGTGCGCGCGACCGTCGACGCGCTGGCGGTCTGGCGCGCGGCGGGCCGGCCGCGGATCACCGGGGGGCGCACCGGGGGTACGCCGTGACGGACCGGATCACGCTGACCGGCCTGCGGGCCCGGGGACACCACGGGGTGTACGACTTCGAGCGGGCGAACGGCCAGGACTTCGTGCTGGACGTCGACCTGGAACTCGACCTGTCCGTCGCCGCGGCCAGTGACGACGTGGCCGACACCGTGCACTACGGCGAGTTGGCCGAGGTACTGGTCGGGATCGTCACCGGCGAACCCGTCGACCTGCTCGAGACGCTGGCCGATCGCCTGGTCTCGGCCTGCCTTCGGTACGACCGTGTCGCCGCCGCCACGGTCACCGTGCACAAGCCGCAGGCCCCGATCCCGCACGCGTTCACCGACGTGGCGGTCACCCTCCGCCGGGAGCGGGACGCGGACGGGACGCCGCGGTGAGCCGGGCGGTGCTGTCGCTGGGCAGCAATCTCGGTGACCGGTACGCGCACCTGCGTGCCGCGGTCGCCGCGCTCGGCGACCGGGTGGTGCTGGCGTCCGGGGTCTACGAGACGCCGCCGTGGGGCGATCCGGATCAGCCCGCGTACCTCAACGCGGTGGTGCTCGCGGTGGCACCGGAGGCCGCGCCGGCCGACTGGCTGGCCCTCGCCCGGAGCTGCGAGTCCGCCGCCGGGCGGGAACGCGATCCGGCCCGCCGGTTCGGCCCGCGCACGCTCGACGTCGACGTGGTGACGGTCTGGCAGGCGGACGACAGCCCGGTGGTCTCGGCCGACCCCGAGCTGACGCTCCCGCATCCGCGCGCCCACCAGCGCGCGTTCGTGCTCAAGCCGTGGCTGGACATCCAGCCGTACGCCCGGCTTCCCGGCCACGGCTGGGTCACCGACCTGCTGAACGCGCCGGACCTGACGGCCGACGTCGCGGCGCTGACACCGCGGCCGGACCTGCCACTAGAGTCGCAGGAGTGAGCAGTAACCCGGGCCGGCCCCAGGCGGATCCCTCGATGCGGCCGACGAGCGTCTCGGTGCTGGTGGTCGCCGGCCTGGCCGCGGCCGCGGTGGCCTGGCTCCTGCTCAGCGTGTTCTACGAGAACTGGCCGCCGCTGCCCTGGCTGCCGATCGTGGTGATCGCCGCGCTCGCCGTCGCGGAGGGCTATCTGGCCCAGAACACCGCGGCCCGGGTGCAGCGCCGGCCCGGTGCGCCGCGGGTGGACCCGCTCGCGGTGGCCCGGTACGCGGTCCTGGCGAAGGCGTCCTCGTTGGCCGGTGCGCTGTACGCCGGGTTCTCCGCCGGGGTGCTGGCGTGGCTGCTGCTGGAACCGACCCGGGCGGCCCGCGCCGACGTGCCCGAGGCCACCGGTGGCGTGGTCGCCGCGCTCGCGCTGGTCGGCGCCGCCCTCTGGCTGGAGCGTTCGTGCCGGGTGCCGGAGCAGCCCGACCAGCAGGACGAGGGCGAGCGCGGCCGGCCGTCCGGACGCGTCTGAAAGGGTCCTCGCGGGCTTGAACCGAGCCACCCTCGGTTCCGTATGCTGATTATGGGAGGGGCGCCGCCGACGCTCGGGCGACAGCTCGTTGCCTCGCCCATCCGAGGAGGCGTGGGCAATGGCGTACGACGAGACGACCTACCGTCGGCAGACCGACGACCAGAGCGACCCGTCCGCGTACCGCGCCAACGGTGTGTCCGCCGCCGACTACCGCAACCGCCGCCGCGACCTGGACCCGGACGACAGCGGCGCCCGGGTCGGCGAGAACTCCGGTGAACTGCTGCGCCGCGCGCCGGCCCAGGTGGCCGACGACGACTGGGGCCGGGACCGGCTCGGCGTACACATCGGCTGGGAGATCGTGCTGCTGCTGGCCGCGGCCGCGATCGGTTACCTGCTCTACCGCCTGGACCCGGCCAGCATGCGCCGTCCGGCCCTGGACACGCTGCTGATCTCCGGTGCCGCGCTGGGCGCGCTGACGCTCGGTGCGGGGCTGACGCTGCGCGCCGGCGTACCCAATCTCGCGGTCGGCCCGATCGCCCTGGCCGCGTCTTTGCACTTCGCCGAGAACGGCGACCGCGGCCTGGTGGACGCGGGCGTGCCCGCGCTGGTGGTCGCGGCGGCCGGCGGCCTGGTGGTCGGGCTGCTGGTGATCCTGCTGCACGTGCCGGGCTGGGTGGCGTCGCTGGGCGCCGGCCTGGGCGTGATCGTGTACATCCAGTTGCGCTCCGCCCCGGTCGCCGTGCAGGGCGCCTACGACCCCTCGGACCAGGCGTTCTTCCTGTTCGGCGGGTTCGCGCTGCTGGCCGTGTTCGGCGGTGCGCTGGGCACCGTGACGCCGATCCGCCGGATGCTGGGCCGGATGCGCCCGGTCGGTGACCCGGCCCGGCGCCGCGGCGCCTCCGCGGCGCTGCCGGTGCTCGGGTCGCTGGTGCTGTCCTCGGTGTTCGCCGTGGTCGCCGGGATTCTGCTGGCCGCGCAGTCCACCACGCCGATCGTGCCCGGCACCGGCCTGGAGTGGACCGGCATCGCCCTGGGTGCCGCCCTGCTCGCCGGCACCAGCGCGTACGGCCGGCGCGGCGGCGTCTTCGGCACGCTGCTCGCGGTGGCCGGACTGACCCTGTTCCTGGACTACGCCGAACGGCGCGACCTCGACATCGCACTGTTCGCGGTGGCGGCCGCCACGCTCGGCGCCGGCCTGGTGGTCACCCGGCTGGTCGAAACGTACGGCCGGCCCCTGCCGGTGGTGCCCGACGATGACTGGCAGGCCACCGCCAACGCCGGCACCACCACGTGGTCGCCGGACCTGCCGGAGACCTGGACCCCGCCGGCCAGCACCGAGAACCGCTCCGATCGGTGGGACGACGGCCCTTGGGGCGCCGGGCGCTGACCGCCGACCTATGCTGACCGCATGACTGCGAGCTTCGCCGAGCTGGACGCCCTGCCCACCGAGGAGTTGCGCGAGCGCGCGTTCGCCAAGGCCCGGGAGCACCGCGATCTCGGCTTCTTCTGGTCGGTCTTCAAGCACCTGCCGGACGCCGACGACGCGTCGACGCTGGACGGCGCGCCGCACTCCATCGGGCCGACCGTCGACGAGGCGGTGGCGCTCTGGCGTGAATTAACCGGACATGGGTACGGAGAACAGGAGCCTTTGCTTCGGGCGGCGTTCATCGACTACCTGCAGAAGCACTGAACAATCACGTCCGTCGTTTGAAATCCGCGGCTCGCTGGGAACTAGCGGGCCATGGCTCTCGGCAACCGTTACAAAACTGCGCCCGGTGCGGGCACGCTTGCCGCACTCATACTCGTCCTGGTCTTCGGCAGCCCCTGGTACGTCGACTGGGTCAATGACAACACCAACCCGGCCACCGCCGGCGGGTGGTGGTTCCGCCTCCTCTCCTGGCCGCGCTGGCGGATCGACTCCGACGACTCCCTCCGCGAGATCCTGGTCACCGACCTCCGGGCCATCCTGGTCGTCCTGCTGACCGCGGTCTTCCTGTTCCTGCTGCCCGGTTCGCAGCTGGCCCGGGCCCGGGGCACCGTCAGCCAGTTCTTCGCGGGCTGGTCGGCGTACGTCTTCGCGTGCGGTTTCGCCGCACTGCTCACCACGCTGTTCCTGGCCAACCCGTCGCTGCTGGGCGCATTCCAGTCGGCCGGTGCGGGAGCCACGTACGGCCTGTTCGTGGGCTGGATCATCGGCCTGGCCACGCTGGGCGGCCGGCGCGGCACCCGATGACCGCGGCCCGCTGAGAAACGCCCCGGGTCGCCTTCCGTCCCCCGACGCGGCCCAGGGTCACCGGCGCGAGCGTCCGGCCGGCATTTCCCCCGACGGCCGCACGCACCGCCGCGCCGAACCCGTGGCGTGGCCGGACCCCGCTGAGGCGGTCCGGCCGCGCCGCGGTCGTCAGACCGTCGCCTCGGCCCGGTTCGGCACCTCGAAGATCGCCGACCGGGACACCGTGCCGACCGGCGTGTCGCCGTCCACCACCGCGACGTTCAGCGAGTCCACGGTGAGCATCGCGGCCAGCGCGTCGTACAGCGTGCCCCCGACCGGCACGGTCGGCAGCCGTTCGACGTCCTCGGAGTTGCCCAGCGGGCGCATCGCGGCGCGGACCGAGGTGACCGACAACCGCCGGACGCCCCGGTCGGCGCCGACGAACTCGCGGACCGCGTCCGACGCGGGCGCACCGAGCAGGTCGGCGGGCGGGGCGTACTGGAGCAGCCGGCCGCCCTCGCCGAGTACCGCGATCCGGTCGCCCAGCCGTACCGCCTCGTCGATGTCGTGGGTGACCAGCACGATCGTCTTGCGTACCGTGGCCTGCAGGTTGAGGAATTCCTCCTGCAGGCGGGACCGGACGATCGGGTCGACCGCGGAGAACGGCTCGTCCATCAGCAGCACCAGCGGATCGGCGGCGAGGGCGCGGGCCACGCCGACCCGTTGCCGCTGCCCGCCGGAGAGTTCGTGCGGGTACCGGTCGGCGTACCGCTTCGGGTCCAGGCCGACCAGCTCGAGCAGCTCGTCGCTGCGGTCCCGGATCCGCTTGCGCTTCCAGCCCAGCAGCCGCGGGACGGTGCCCACGTTGGTGCGGATGGACTGGTGCGGGAACAGGCCGACGTTCTGGATCACGTACCCGATCTGCCGGCGCAGTTGCACCGGGTCCTGCCCGGTGATGTCCTCGCCGTCGATCAGGATGCGGCCCTTGCTCGGCTCCACCAGCCGGTTCAGCATCCGCAGCACGGTGGATTTCCCGCAGCCCGACGGGCCGATGAGGACGACCAGTTCACCGGCCGCGACGTCGAGGCTGAAGTCGCCGACCGCCACGGTGCCGTCCGGGTACACCTTCCCGACGTTCTCACATGTGATCGACGCGGCCGTCCGGCCAGCGCCGGAGTCGGTGATCGCGGTAGCGTCCACGTATGTCCTTCCTGTCCTGGGGCGGTGACCTCGCCGGGGGCCGTGGCTTCGCCGCCGTGGCCGCACCCGCCGATGACGGGCCGGGAAATCCGTGGTTCTCCTGGCGTTACGTCCAGGACAACGCCGACGCGATTCTCTCCGCACTCCGTTTCCACGCCGACCTGACCGCGCGGAGCGTTCTCATCGCTCTGCTGGTCGCGCTGCCGCTCAGTGTGCTGGCGTACTGGATCAAACCGCTGACCGGGCCGATTCTCGCACTCTCCGGGATTCTGTACACGATCCCGTCGCTGGCGTTGCTCGCGCTGCTGGCCCCGGCGGTCGGCACCACCAGTTCCACCTCGGTGCTCATCGCCCTGGTGCTCTACGCGCTGCTGGTCCTGGTCCGCAACGCGCTGGCCGGCCTCACCCAGGTCCCGGCCGAGGTCCGCGATGCGGCAACCGGCATGGGGTACGGCCGGGTCGGCCGGCTCCTGCGAATTGAACTGCCGCTGGCGCTGCCGGGCATCCTCACCGGGCTGCGCCTCGCCACGGTCTCCACGGTGGCGCTGGTCACGGTCGGCGCGCTGATCGGCAAGGGCGGGCTCGGCGACCTGATCCTGGGCGGTTTCGCCAGCAACTTCTTCAAGGCGCAGATCGTCACCGGGACGATCCTCTGCGTCGGCCTGGCGCTGATCCTGGATCTTCTGTTGGCCGGGGTCGGGCGCCTGCTCACCCCGTGGACCCGGGTGCGGCGCTCATGAACTACTTCTCCGAAGGGCTCGTCTGGTTCAACGACCCGCTGAACTGGACCAATCCCGGCGGCCTGCTGGACCGGCTGTCCGAGCACCTGGCGATCAGCGCGTGGGCGGTGCTGCTGGGCTGCCTGGTCGGCTGGCCGCTGGGCATCTGGATGGGGCACCGCGGCCGGGGCGGCGGCGTGGTGGTCACGCTGGCCAACCTGACCCTGGCGATCCCGACGCTGGCCATGCTCACCATCCTGCCGCTGACCCCGCTCGGTTTCGGCCGGCCGCCGGTGGTGGTGGCGCTGGCCGTGTTCGCCGTGCCGCCGCTGCTGGCGAACGCGTACACCGGGCTGCGGCAGATCGATCCGGAGACCCGGGACGCCGCCCGCGGCATGGGCCTCTCCGGCGGGCAGTTGCTGCGCCGGGTCGAACTGCCGCTGGCCGTGCCCTACCTGGCGGCCGGGCTGCGTACCGCCGCGGTGCAGGTGGTGGCGACCGCGGCACTGGCCACGTTCGTCAACGGCGGCGGGCTCGGGGAGATCATCCGAGCCGGCTTCGGGGTCGGGATGAGCAACGGCGGGGGCGGTCAGATCGTCGCCGGAGGCATCGCTGTGGCGCTCCTCGCACTTCTCGTCGAAGCCCTGCTGGCCGGCCTACAACGCCTGGTCACACCGCGTGCGCTGCGCGCCCGTGGGCGCCGCGCGACACCGTCGGTGGTCCCGACTGCATAACGGCGCCCGCCCACCCTGGAAAGTTGTCACACCTGCCGGGTAGACCTGGCAGGGAAGACACGGGCATCGGCCTCCGACTGCCCGTCGGACACGCGGCGCGGCCACCTTGGCCGCGCCGGGACACAGAAGGCGGCAGTATGCGTCGAAATCTGCTCATGACCGCCGGCAGCCTGCTCGCCGGCGCGGTTATTCTCACCGGCTGCGGTGACGCCGGCTCCTCCGGCACCGAGGCCCCGGCCAGCTCCGCCGCGGGCGCCGGCTGCGCCCCGGTGGCGGGCGACACGCTGGTGGTGCTCACCGACGACAAGCAGCTGCAGAACACCGACAACGTGGTGCCGGCGATCAACAAGAAGGCGTCCAGCCCGCAACTGGTGGCCGCGCTCGACAAGGTGTCCGCGGCACTCGACACCACCAAGCTGATCGCGCTCAACAAGGCGGTGGTCATCGACCGCAAGACCTCCAAGGCGGCGGCGCAGGAGTTCGCCACGGCGAACAACCTGACCGCCGGCATCGCGAAGGGCCCCGGCGGCGAGATCACCGTCGGCGCCGCCAACTTCCCGGAGAACGCCACGCTCGGCGAGCTGTACGGGATCGCCCTGACCGCGGCCGGATACACCGTCAAGGTGCAGCAGATCGGCAACCGCGAGCTGTACGAGCCGGCCCTGGAGAAGGGCGAGATCGACGTGGTCCCGGAGTACGCCGCCACGCTCGCCACCTTCCTCAACGGCAAGGTGAACAAGGGCAGCACCGAGGACCCGTCGTCGCCCGAGCTCAACGTCACGATGACCAACCTCAAGGCGCTCGGTGACAAGGTCGGCCTGGTGTTCGGCACGCCGTCCGCCGCGCAGGACCAGAACGCCTTCGCCACCACCACCGCGTTCGCCGACAAGTACTCGGTGAAGACGCTGTCCGACCTCGGCGCCAAGTGCTCCGGGGCGGAAACCGTGCTGGGCGGCCCGCCGGAGTGCCCGCAGCGCCCCAAGTGCCAGCAGGGCCTGTCCTCGACCTACAACTTCCAGCCGGGCCGGTTCACCTCGCTGGACGCCGGCGGTCCGCTCACCCAGACCGCCCTCAAGCAGGGCACCATCAGCGTCGGTCTGGTCTTCAGTTCGGACGGCGTGCTGGCCGCGGGCTGACGCGGCGCGGCGCCGGGCATCCGACGAAAAGATGCCCGGCGCCGCCCGTTTCGTGCACCAGGGTCATATCGGTAGCATCTGCGACCATGTCGGACCGGGATGCCGAGAACGGGCACGGCGGGCAGGGGCACAGCGCTCGCCTGTTGCGCGCCCTCGTCTGGACCGGTGCCGGTCTGGCGCCGATCGCGGCGCTGGTCGTACTGATCGGCGGCAGTAACGGCTCGATCCGTTTCGCGGTGCTGCTGATCGCCGTCTGCGTGGTGCTGATCGGCGCCTCGATGCTGATCCGCAGCGACCCGGTGCTGCTGCGGATGGACGTCGAGGACCGGGTCGCGGCCGAGGTCGACGCACTGCGCGAGGAGATGCGCGGCGAGATCGCGGCGGCCGCCCGGGCGACGCACCACCGGGTGCAGGCGCTGCAGGAGGAAGTCAGCCGCCGGCAGGCCGTGGCGCCGGTCCGGCCGGAGCCGGCTCGTGCTTCGATCGGCCAGCCTGAATCGGCTCGTGCTTCGGTCGGCCAGCCTGAATCGGCTCGTGCTTCGGTCGGCCAGCCTGAATCGGCTCGTGCTTCGGTCGGCCGGCCCGAACCAGCCCGTGCCGCGGCCGGGCGTGCGGTCGCGGCCGTTCAGGCTCCGGCCGCCTTTCCGGCAGCCAGGTCCCGCGGCGAATACAACACCGGCAGATCGTCCCTGACCGGGCAGCCGGAGGCCGATCCGGTCGAGGCGGGCTGGGCCGAGCCGGTCCCGGCAACCACCAGCTGGCCCGAGTCCGATGATGCGGCCGCCGGCTGGCCGGAGCGCGATGATGCGGCCGCCGGCTGGCCGGAGCGCGATGATGCGGCCGCCGGCTGGGCGGAGCGCGATGATGCGGCCGCCGGCTGGGCGGAGCGCGATGATGCGGCCGCCGGCTGGGCGGAGCGCGATGACGCGGCTGCGGGCTGGGCGGAGCGCGATGACGCGGCTGCGGGCTGGGCGGAGCGCGATGACGCGGCTGCGGGCTGGGCGGAGTCGGATGATCCTGCCGTGGGCTGGTCCGGGCGAGGTGACGGGGCCGCGGATTGGCCGGAGCCGGGTGATGCGGGCACCGGCTGGTCGCGGTCGCGTGACGCGGCCACCGGTTGGTCAGACGCGGACGACGCGGGCGCCTCGGGCGCCTCGGGCGCCGGCTGGTCCGGGCGGGGTGACGCGGCTGCGGGTTGGTCGGAGTCGGGTGGTGCGGGGCCTGGCTGGTCGGAGTCGGGTGCGGGGCCTGGCTGGTCGGAGTCGGGTGACGTGGCCGCCGGCTGGTCGGAGTCGGACGATGCGGGCGCCGGCTGGCCGGAGCCCGGGCATGCGACCGGCGGCTGGCCGGACCAACGCCCCGCGCCCGTCGGCCGCGCGGCACCGATGAAGGTGGCCGGCGGACGTGCCCGCGTGGTGGCCTCCGCGCCCGGCTGGCCGGACACGCCGGGCCGCGGCACCCCCGGCGTTCCGTCCCGGCACCCACGCCCGGCGCCGCCACAGGCCCCGGTCGGCCGGGCCTCCGCGTCGATTCCCCGCCAGTCCGCGTCCATTCCCCGCCAGCCCGTGTCCGCGGCCCGCCCGTCCGCGTCCGCTCCCCGTCAGTCCACGTCCGCGTCCGCGTCGGTTCCCCCGCAGTCCGCTCCGATTCCCCGGCGGTCCGCGTCCGCGTCCGCCTCCGCTGCCGTCCCGCCCCCGACACCGGTCAGCTACGGAAGCAACCGAGCCGAACCCGCACCCGACCAGTCCGCCGCCACTCCACCCTGGTCCCCGGACGACGCCGGCCACGACGACGGCCGCGGAACCGGCCGCCACGCGGGGTACCGCGGTCGCCGGCATCGTGACGAGGACGAACCCTCGTACGGCGGCGGCCCGGACGACCGGGACTACGGCGGGTACGGCGTGGAGGGCCGCTACGACCAGCCCGACCCGCTCGCCGACCAGTACGACTGGCGGTCGGCGGAGAGCCCGCCCGGCCGGTGGTGACCTACTTGTCGACGTCGCCGACCACGAAGAACATCGAGCCCAGGATCGCGATCAGGTCCGGCACCAGGCAGCCCGGGATGAGCGTGGCGAGGGCCTGCACGTTCGCGTAGGAGGCGGTCCGCAACTTCAGTCGCCACGGGGTCTTCTCGCCACGCGACACCAGGTAGTACCCGTTGATGCCGAGCGGGTTCTCGGTCCACGCGTAGGTGTGGCCCTCCGGCGCCTTGACCACCTTGGGCAGTCGTACGTTCACCGGCCCGCCGATCCGGTCCACCCGGTCCAGGCATTCCTCGGCCAGGTCCAGCGATACGTACACCTGCTCCAGCAGCACCTCGAACCGGGAGTGGCAGTCACCGGCGGTCCGCGTCACCACCGGCACATCCAACTGGTCGTACGCCAGGTACGGTTCGTCGCGCCGCAGGTCGATGTCCAGACCGCTGGCCCGGGCGACCGGTCCGGACGCGCCGTACGCGGCCGCCTGCTCCGCGGTCAGCACGCCGACGCCGACCGTACGGGCCAGGAAGATGTCGTTGCGCCGGATCAACCGGTCCAGGTCCGGCAGCCGCTTGCGGACCAGCGCGATCGCCTCGCGGGCGCGGCGGGTCCAGCCGGCCGGCACCTCCTCCTTGAGGCCGCCGACCCGGTTGAACATGTAGTGGATGCGGCCACCGGAGACCTCCTCCATGACCGCCTGCAACGTCTCGCGCTCCCGGAACGCGTAGAACATCGGAGTGATGGCCCCGATCTCCAGCGGGTACGACCCGAGGAACATCAGATGGTTCAGCACCCGGTTCAGCTCGGCCAGGGCCATCCGCAGCCAGACCGCACGCTCCGGCACCTCGATGCCCATCAGCCGTTCGACGGCGAGCACCACGCCCAACTCGTTGGCGAACGCGGACAGCCAGTCGTGCCGGTTCGCCAGCATGATGATCTGCCGGTAGTCACGGACCTCGAACAGCTTCTCCGCGCCCCGGTGCATGTACCCGACGATCGGCTCGCACGCGACCACGCGCTCGCCGTCGAGGGTCAGCTTCAGTCGCAGGACGCCGTGCGTGGACGGATGCTGCGGCCCGATGTTGAGCACCATGTCGGCCGTGTCGAGACCGGCACCGGTGCCGACCGTCATCTCCCGCAGATCGCTCACCCGTGCATCGTCCCACGCCGGTCCGCCGGGGCGCGGTCGCCCAGCAGCGGCGGAACGCCGACCGTGTGCAGCAGCCACCAGTGCCCGCCCAGGCCGGCCGGATCGGTGAGTTCGGCGGCGGCGCCGGCCGAGCCCAGCGCCCGCAGATAGGCCGCCGGGTCGCTGCGCGCCAGATCCAGCGGTGGCCGGGCGCCGTCGACCCCGAGCGCGTGGAGCGCCTCCCGCTGGCCGATCAGGGAGTACGCCGTCCCGGCCGCCCACGCCGCCGCGTCCATCGCCACGTGCGCGGTCACATCGCAGGTCCCGTCCGGGACGGGCTCGACCTGCCGGCCCGCCCGATACCCGGTGAGGCTGCCGAGCGGCGGCCGGGCAGCCTGCAGGTGTCCGTAGTCGACGGCGAGCGCCGCGCCCCGCCGGACCGTCGACACCGCGTCCGCCCACGCCACGTCCCGGGTCCAGCCCACCTCGGCCCGCGCCCCCGCGACCCCCGCGAAAATCTGCGGCCACCACCGGGCCAGCCACATCCGGTCCGCCGCATCCACCGGCCCGCCGAGCGACTCGACCCCGGTCGCCGGATCGACCAGCACCCGCCGCACGTCGCCGCGGTCGTCCACCTCAGCCACGTCCAGCGGTACGTTGTCCAGCCACTCGGTGGCCAGCAGCACCCCGACCACCGGCTCCGGAACCGCCCGTTCCCATCCGATGTCCACGGGCAGCCCGGCCGGCCGCGGCCCCACCTCCACCGCGGTGAACCGGTGCCGTTCGGTCCCGAGCCCGGCGCGCAGCGCGGTCAACAGCTCGCCCCGCCCCGCTCCGACGTCCACCACGTCGATCCGTTCCGGACGGCCGAGCGCCGCGTCGACCCGATCGATCAGCCGCAACAGCGCACCGGCGAACAGCGGCGACGCGTGCACGCTGGTCCGAAAGTGCCCCGCCGGCCCGACCTCGCCGCCCGCGAAGAACCCCCCGTCGGCATACAGCCCGTCCCGCATCGCCTCGCGCCACCCGACAGCCGCCACCCCGCCACGCTAGCCGCCCCGCCCACCCCGACGGCCGCCCTGCCGACGGCCGCGTCCACGACTCGACCCCAACGGCGCACGCCCTCCAGCCGACCCCCCCACATGGGCGGCTGGCGGGGAGCTGTCCGTAGTTCCACTCCCGTCGGGCTGGTAGTTCTACTCGCGCAGAAGCGTGGTTGGTGGTGTGTGGGGTTGGGGCGTGGAGCTGTGCGTAGTTCCACTCGCGCAGAAGCGTGGTTGGTGGTGTGTGGGGTGGGGGCGTGGAGCTGTGCGTAGTTCCACTCGCGCAGAAGCGCGGTTACTGGTGTGCGGAGTTGGGCCATGGAGCTGTCCGTAACTCCACACGCCGCAGAAGCCCCAGAGCCCCAACGCCCCAACCGGCGCCTCAGGAGCACCAACCGAATCCGCCCCTGACCACGCAGAGGCCGACCACACCGCCCCACTCGCCGATCTTGGACCTCGCCAACTGGGAAAAAGCCGCTTCACGCTGACAAGCCGGGCACCACAAGGCGGCAGAGGGGCGGGCGGGGATCGCAGCCGGTGGTGGGGTGCCGTTGTTCACAGGGGGTGTTTCGGGAGTGTTGCGGGGGCCATACTTGCGGTGGCCGGTACCCCTCGAGGACTGGATCTTTCTATGAGCGCAGTGCAGCCTGCGTACCCGCTGGTTGTCGGTGTGATCGGCGCGGGACGCGTCGGGGCCGTGCTGGGTGCCGCGTTCGGCGCCGCCGGTCACCGGGTGGTCGCCGCCGCGGCGGTCTCCTCCGCTTCGCTGGAGCGCGCCGCCCTCCTCCTGCCCGCCGCCGTCGTGCGGCCCGCCGACGAGGTCGCCCGCGCCGGCACCGATCTTCTCCTGCTCGCCGTCCCGGACGACGTCCTCGGCGCCGTGGTGGACGGGCTGGCCCGGACCGGGGCGCTGCGGCCGGGGCAGGTGGTCGCGCACACCTCGGGCGCGCACGGCCTGGCTGTGCTGGGCGGGGTGCCGGGGTTCGCGCTGCACCCGGCCATGACCTTCACCGGGACCGCGGCCGACCTGGACCGGCTGCCGGGGACCGCGTTCGGGCTGACCGCCCCGCCGGAGTTGCGGGCGCTCGCCGCCCGGCTGGTCACCGACCTGGGCGGCGTCCCGGAGTGGATCGCGGAACGGGACCGCCCGCGGTACCACTCGGCGCTGGCCCACGGCGCCAACCACCTGGTCACGCTCGTGAACGAGGCGGCCGATCTGCTTCGCGCCGCGGGAGTGGAGCGGCCGGAGGCGGTGCTGTCCCCGCTCCTGCACGCGGCGCTGGACAACGCGCTGCGGCTCGGCGACGCGGCGCTCACCGGGCCGGTGTCGCGGGGGGACGCGGGCACCGTGGGCAAGCATCTGGACCGGATGCCGGCGGAGGTCGTACCCGCGTATCTTGCCCTGGCCCGGCGCACCGCGGACCGGGCCATCGCGTCCGGGCGTCTGCGCCCGCGGGACGCCGAACTGTTGCTGGACGTGCTGGCGCAGGCCGCACACGCGGTACATGGGGGCCGGCCGTGAGCATCGAGCTGGTGCACACCCGGGCCAACCTGCACGGGGGCCGGCCGTGACCGTTGAGCTGGTGCACACCCGGGCCGACCTGAACGGGGGCCGGCCGTGACCATTGAGCTGGTGCACACCCGGGGCGACCTGGCCGCGGCCCGCAAGGCGCTGCCCGGCACGGTCGCGGTGGTGATGACCATGGGTGCCCTGCACGAGGGCCACCGCGAGCTGATCCGGGCGGCCCGGCGGCACGCCGACCACGTGCTGGTGACGATCTTCGTGAATCCGTTGCAGTTCGGGCCGGGCGAGGACTTCGACCGGTACCCGCGCACGCTGGACAGCGATCTGGCGGCGTGCCGGGCGGAGCGGGCCGACCTGGTGTTCGCGCCGGACCGGCCCGAGATGTATCCGGGCGGCGAGCCGGTGGTGCGGGTCGACCCGGGACCGCTCGGTGACGTCCTGGAGGGTGCGGTGCGGCCCGGTCACTTCTCCGGCGTACTCACCGTGGTCTGCAAGCTCTTCCTGCTCACCGCGGCGGACGTGGCGTTCTTCGGGGAGAAGGACTACCAGCAGCTGGCGCTGATCAAGCGGATGGTGCGGGACCTGGAGATCCCGGTCGGGGTACGCGGGGTGCCGACCGTGCGCGAGCCGGACGGACTGGCGCTGTCCAGTCGTAACCGGTACCTCTCCGCGGAGCACCGGCAGGCCGCGCTGGTGTTGTCCCGGGCGCTGCGGGCGGGCGCCGAGCGGGACACCGCGGCCGGGGCGCTGGCGGCGGCGGAGTCGGTGCTGTCCGGTGTCCCGGTCGACTATCTCGCCCTCACCGATCCGGATCTGGGGCCGGCGCCCCGGTCCGGTCCGGCGCGGCTGCTGGTGGCCGCCCGGATCGGCACCACCCGGCTCCTGGACAACGTACCGCTGCAGCTGAAAGGCGTCTGATGCTCCGCACGATGCTCAAGTCGAAGATCCACCGGGCCACCGTGACGCAGGCCGATCTGCACTACGTCGGCTCGGTCACCGTGGACCCCGACCTGCTGGACGCGGCGGATCTGCTGCCCGGCGAGCAGGTCGCGATCGTGGACGTGACGAACGGGGCGCGGCTCGAGACGTACGTGATCGCGGGGGCCCGGGGCAGCGGCGTGATCGGCATCAACGGCGCCGCGGCGCATCTCGTGCACCCGGGTGACCTGGTCATTCTGATCTCGTACGGGCAGATGGACGACGCCGAGGCCCGGTCGTACCAGCCGCGGGTGGTGCACGTCGACGCCGCCAACCGGATCATCGAGCTGGACGCGGACCTGGCCGGTGCGGTTCCCGGCATGGCGGGGGAGCTGATCCGCGGCGCCTGACCGGAACGCCGCCGTGAACGGGGTCGATTGCCATATGATCGACAAACCGGACACTGGCGGCGCTCGGGAGGCACGCGTTCATGCGACTTCGGCTGCGTACCCGTCTGGGCATCTCGGCCATGTCGATCGCGCTGGTCCTGCTCGCCGGGTGCGGCAATCCGCGCGGCGTCGACGGCGACCTGACGAACGACTGGACCCCGATCGCGGCCCCCACCGGGTTCGTGCCCGAGACCGGGACCTGCCACCTGGCCAACTTCGCCGCGGCGGGGCCACGGGGCACCTACGAGGAGATCGACTGCAAGCTCAAACACCGGACCGAGACGGTGTACGTGGGCCGATATCCGGATCCCGCGGCGGAGGCCGACGCGCCTCCGGCCGACGGTTCGGCGGGCGCGCGTGAGGCGTACCGGACCTGCGACCAGAAGACCACGGCGTACGTGGGCGGCCAGTGGCGTACCGCCCGGCTGTGGGTGGGCGTGACCCGGCCGACCGCGGCGGCCTGGACCGGCGGCGCCCGGTGGTTCCGGTGCGAGGTGCTGGAGATCAGCACGATCGAGGACGACGGCGGCCTGGTGATGCGGGTCGGCAGCCTGCGGGACGCGCTGCGGGACCGGACCTCGCCGCTGCGGCTGGCCTGCTACGCGATCGAGATGGACGCGGCCGGGGCGATCACCACGATGCCGGCCACGCCGTGCGCGGCCGGGCACAACGCCGAGTTCGTCGGGATCTGGTACGCGGACGACCTGCCGTACCCGACGCAGGACAAGGAGTGGGGACCGTTCCACGCCGGCTGTCGCAACCTGATCGCCGCGTACGTGGACGTACCCAACGACGCCGACCTGCAGTTCCGCACCGGGGTGGTGTCGCTGCCCGGCGGCGCGGACGTCTGGGCGCTCGGCGACCGGGGCGTGCGCTGCTACCTGTGGGTGGACGCCGCCACCCTCACCTCGTCGCTGAAGGGCAAGGGCGTGCAGGCGCTGCCGGTCCAGTTCAAGTAACGGTGCGCACTTCTGCCGCCCCCGCCTCGATCCCGGCCCGGCGGCGATGTTGACTGGGCGCATGTCGCTTCCCGTGGACCTCCCGGTGCTACCGCGCCGGCTCGCCGCCGGTGCACCCGGGTGGACCGAGACCACCGACGTGCTGGTGGTCGGTTCCGGCGTGGCCGGCCTGACCGCGGCGCTGTACCTGCGGGAGGCGGGCCTGCACGTCACCGTGGTTACCAAGGTCAACATCGATGACGGGTCGACCCGGTGGGCGCAGGGCGGCATCGCCGCGGTGCTGGACCCGCTGGACACGCCGGAGGCGCACGCGTTCGACACCGAGATCGCCGGCGTGGGCCTGTGCGACCCGGCGGCGGTGCGGGTGCTGGTCGAGGAGGGCCCGGCCCGGGTGCGCGAGCTGATCCGGCGGGGCGCCGCGTTCGACCGCAACCCGGACGGGTCGCTGATGCTGACCCGCGAGGGCGGCCACCGCGCGGACCGCATCGTGCACGCCGGCGGCGACGCCACCGGTGCGGAGGTGCAGCGGGCGCTGCACCAGTCGGTGCGGCGGGACCCGTGGATCCGGCTGGTGGAGCACGCGCTGGTGCTCGATCTGCTGCGCGCCGCCGACGGCCGTGCCTGCGGCATCACGCTGCACGTGCTGGGGGAGGGTACGGCGGACGGCGTCGGCGCCATCCTGGCCCGCGCGGTGGTGCTGGCCACCGGCGGCATGGGCCAGGTGTACGCGTCCACCACCAACCCGGCGGTCTCCACCGGCGACGGTGTCGCGCTCGCCCTGCGGGCCGGTGCCGCCGTCACCGACGTGGAGTTCGTCCAGTTCCACCCCACCTCGTTCGTCACCGCCGACCTCAGTTCGGTGCAGCGGCCGTTGATCTCCGAGGCGCTCCGCGGCGAGGGCGCGCACCTGGTGGACGACGCCGGCAAGCGGTTCATGGTGGGGCAGCACGAACTGGCCGAGCTGGCGCCGCGGGACGTGGTGGCCAAGGGCATCCACCGGGTGCTGCGCGCGAGCGGCACCGACCACGTCTACCTGGACGCCCGCCACCTGGGCGGGGACTTCCTGGAGCACCGGTTCCCGACGATCGTGGCGTCCACCCGGGCGGCCGGCGTGGACCCGGCGACCGACCTGATTCCGGTCGCCCCGGCGGCCCACTACGCCTCCGGCGGCGTCCGCACCGATCTGCACGGCCAGACCTCGATCCCCGGCCTGTACGCCTGCGGCGAGGTGGCCTGCACCGGCGTGCACGGCGCCAACCGGCTGGCCAGCAACTCGCTGCTGGAGGGCCTGGTGTTCGCCCGGCGGATCGCCGACGACGTGGCCCGGGACCTGCCGCCGCAGGCCGACCCGGCGACCCGGGCGCCCGACCTGCCGGCGTGGGTGGTGGCGCCGGAGATCCGGGCGGACCTGCAGCGGGCGATGACCGGAGGCGCCGGGGTGCTGCGGTCCGCCGACACGCTGGCGGACACCGCGTCGGCGCTGACCCGTCTCGGCGGGCAGCGGACCACCCCGCACAACGCGGCCTGGGAGGCGACCAACCTGCTGACCGTGTCGGCCGCGCTGGTGGCGTCCGCGTCGGCCCGGCGGGAGACCCGCGGCTGCCACTGGCGCGAGGACCATCCGACGGCGGCCGACGAGTGGCGCGGCCACCTGCTGAACGGCATCGACGCCCGCGGCACCCTGACCCAGACGTTCGAGGAGATGGCATGACCGACTGCACCGCAGCGAAGCAAGGGCCAGGAGGGCATGCCGAAGGCGGGATGGGCATGACCGGCTGGCATGCCGAGGGGGGATCGGCATGACCGCTTCGCTTGACCTGGCCGAGGTGCAACGGATCGTCTACACCGCGCTGGGTGAGGATCTCGGCGACCCGCCGCGCGACGTCACCAGCGAGGCGACCATCCGCGCCGACCGGACCGACACGGCCGAGCTGGTCGCCCGGGCGCCCGGCGTGGTGGCCGGGCTTCCGGTGGCGGCCCAGGTCTTCGCCGCCACCTCCGGCGGGACGGCGGTCTTCGAGCAGTGCGTCGAGGAGGGTGCCCGGGTGCTCCGGGGCGACGTGCTCGCGGTGGTCTCCGGCCCGACCCGGGCGCTGCTGACCGCCGAGCGCACCGCGCTGAACCTGCTCTGCCGGATGTCCGGGGTGGCCACCCACACCCGGCGCTGGGCGGACGCGCTGGCCGGCACGAAGGCCACCGTGCTGGACACCCGGAAGACCACCCCGGGCCTGCGGATCCTGGAGAAGTACGCGGTCCGTGCCGGCGGCGGGACGAACAAGCGCATGGGCCTGTACGACGTGGCCATGATCAAGGACAACCACAAGCTGGCCGCCGGCAGCATCACCGCGGCGTACCGGCGGGTGCGGGAGGTGTTCCCGGACGTGCCGGTGCAGGTCGAGGTCACCACGGTGGCCGAGGCCGAGGAGGCGGTCGTGGCCGGTGCCGGCTTCCTGCTCTGCGACAACATGAGCCCGGACCTGCTGCGCGAGGTGGTCGTGGCGGTCGGCGGCCGGGCCGAGTTGGAGGCGACCGGGAACCTCACGCTGGACACCGCGGCCCGGTACGCCGCCACCGGGGTCGACTACCTGTCGGTGGGCGGTCTCACCCACTCGTCACCGATCCTCGACATCGCGCTGGACCTCCGCGTACCCGACTAGTCTTTGACCGTGCTGCTCTGCATCGATATCGGGAACACCAACACCGTCCTGGCGACCTTCGACGGCGACAAACTGGTGCACAACTGGCGGATCAAGACCGACGCCCGGTCCACCGCCGACGAGTTGGGGTTGATGTTCCGGGGGCTGCTGGCCGGCGACGCCGTGGAGATCACCGGCGTGGCGGCCTGCTCCACCGTGCCGGCGGCGCTGCGCTCGCTGCGCACCATGCTCGGCCGCTACTACGGCGACCTGCCGAACGTGGTGGTCGAGCCGGGCGTCAAGACCGGGGTGCAGCTGGCCATCGACAACCCGAAGGAGGTCGGCGCGGACCGCGTGGTGAACACGCTGGCCGCGCACGCGCTCTACGGCGGACCGTCGATCGTGGTCGACTTCGGCACCACCACGAACTTCGACGTGATCAGTGCCCGGGGTGAGTTCCTCGGCGGGGCGTTCGCGCCGGGCATCGAGATCTCGTTCGACGCGCTGGCGGCCCGGGCCGCGCAGCTGCGCAAGGTCGAGCCGGCGGCGCCACGGTCGGTCATCGGCAAGAACACGGTGGAGTGTCTGCAGTCCGGCATGTACTTCGGCTTCGCCGGCCAGGTCGACCGGATCGTCGAACGGATGATCGAGGAGCTCGGCTCGGTCAAGGCGGTGATCGCCACCGGCGGCCTGGCCGGGCTGGTCAAGGACGAGTGCCGGACGATCACCGCGCACGAGCCCATGATCACCCTGATCGGTCTGCGGATGGTCTACGAGCGCAACGTCTGAGCCCACCCGCGGCGGAAACCCACGCAGGTTCTTACCTGAGCTGCTTATCCGTTTTCGTCGGCGGCAGGGCGCTGAGTAGGCTTTTCAGGATTCTTTCCGTTGCCGACAGAGAGTCCTACCGTGTCCGAGCAGAACCAGCCCGTGCCCGACCCCGCCGAGGACCTCCCCGAGCAGATGCGGGTCCGCCGGTCGAAGCGGGACCGGATGCTGGCCGAGGGTGTGCCGCCCTACCCGGTCCACGTGCCCCGCACCGCCACCCTGGCCGAGGTGCGTGCGAAGTACGCAGATCTGCCCACCGACACCGCGTCCGGCGACCAGGCCTCGGTCACCGGGCGGGTGATCTTCATCCGCAACGGTGGCAAGTTGTGCTTCGCCACCCTGCGCGACGGCGACGGCACCGAGCTGCAGGCCATGCTCTCGCTGGACCGGGTCGGCGCCGAGGCGCTCGAGGACTGGAAGCGCCGGGTCGACCTGGGTGACCTGGTCGGGGTCACCGGCGAGGTGATCACCAGCCGGCGCGGCGAGCTGTCCGTGCTGGCCGGCTCCTGGACGATGAGCGCCAAGGCGCTGCGCCCGCTCCCGGTGGCGCACAAGCCGCTGAGCGAGGAGACCCGGGTACGCCAGCGCTACGTCGACCTGATCGTGCGCCCGCAGGCCCGGGAGACCGTCCGGACCCGGGCCACCGTGGTGCGCAGCCTCCGCGAGTCACTCTTCCGCCGGAATTACCTGGAAGTCGAAACGCCAATGTTGCAGCTTCTGCACGGCGGCGCCACGGCCCGGCCATTTGTTACGCACAGCAACGCACTGGATATAGATCTATACCTGCGGATCGCTCCGGAACTTTTCTTGAAGCGGGCCGTGGTCGGTGGGATCGAGCGCGTGTTCGAGATCAACCGGAACTTCCGCAATGAGGGCATGGACTCCACGCACTCTCCGGAGTTCGCCATGCTCGAGGCGTATCAGGCCTATGCCGACTACAACGTGATGCAGACCCAGGTTCAGGAGTGGATTCAGGAGGCCGCCGAGGCGGTGTCCGGCTCCCACGTGGTCACCCATTATGACGGTACGGAACTGGACCTGAGCGGGGAGTGGCGTTCGGTCACGTTGTTCGGGTCGCTGTCCGACGCGTTGGGGGAAGAAGTAACGGTCCGTACCGATCTGGCGCAACTGCAACGATTCGCGGAAAAGCATGATCTTTCTGTGGATCCCAAGTGGGGACCGGGCAAGCTCGCCGAGGAACTCTTCGAACACCTGGTCGTCCCCGGCCTGCAGGCGCCGACGTTCGTCCGGGACTATCCGGAGGAGACGACGCCGCTCACCCGCGCCCACCGGGAGATCCCCGGCCTCACCGAGAAGTGGGACCTCTACGTCCGCGGTTTCGAACTCGGTACCGCCTATTCCGAACTGGTCGACCCGGTGGTGCAGCGCGAGCGCCTGGTGGCCCAGGCGCGGCTGGGTGCCGGCGGCGACGCCGAGGCGATGGTCCTGGACGAAGATTTCCTCCGCGCCATGGAGTACGGAATGCCCCCGGCCGGTGGGATGGGAATGGGAATCGACCGGCTGTTGATGGCGTTGACCGGCCTGGGGATTCGGGAAACGATCCTCTTCCCGTTGGTGCGTCCCGAGTAGCGCCACTGCCCCAATTCCCGGGAATGAGGCGGTCCCATTGACGGGCGGCGCAGGCCGGGCGTTATTGTTCATGGGAAAGTCGCGAGAACCTGGTGCTCGGAGGGATTACGGCGCGTGGCGAAGCAGATCATTCACAAGCTGGTTGACGACCTCGACGGAGGTGACGCCGAGGAGACCGTCAAGTTCGCCCTCGACGGCATTCAGTACGAGATCGACCTGTCGGACGCGAACGCCAAGAAATTGCGCGACATCTTCGCGCCGTACGTCGCCGCCGGATCGAAGGTTGCGCGCGGCGGCGTCGTGGTCGGTGGCCGCGCGGCCCGCGGCCGTGGCGGTGCGACGGCGGACCGGGAGCAGAACAAGGCGATCCGGGAGTGGGCCAAGAAGTCGGGCAAGGAGATCTCCGACCGGGGTCGCATCCCGCAGGAGATCGTGGACGAGTTCCACGCCAAGGGGCCCGGCCGCTGAGCCGGGCGGTGCTGGAGCGGGGGGGGGGGGGGGGGGGGGGCCCGCGCCCCCCGCGGTGGGGGGGCGGTGGGGGGGGGGGGGGGGGGGGGGGGGGGGGCGGGGGCCCCCCCCCACCCCGCTGCTTTTCGCTCGTTCTTCGTCCGGCTTGCGTACGGTTATCCACAGGGGTGGACAGCGTTGTCCACAGGCTGTGGACGGCCGGTGCCGGCTCGTCCCGGACCGAGCGGACGGCGTCCGTGACGTACGGGCGATTTCGCTGTCCGCGTACACGTTCGGGTGTGGGAACAGGCTCTGAGCGTGCGAAGTTGGCTAAAACAACGTCGTTGAGCGCCTCGAAGGGCCACGAGGCCCCAGCAGAGTCACCCGGCGGCGATAGAGTTACAGCACGGGTATCACCGATGCCCGTGCGCTGGCCCCGCCACACCATTGGCGCACGGCACGTGAGGAGCACGAGGGCATGTTCGAGCGGTTCACCGACCGAGCGCGACGGGTTGTCGTCCTGGCCCAAGAAGAGGCCCGGATGCTCAACCACAACTACATCGGGACAGAGCACATCCTGCTCGGCCTGATCCACGAGGGCGAAGGCGTTGCCGCGAAGGCTCTGGAGAGCCTCGGCATCTCCCTCGAGGGGGTCCGGCAGCAGGTTGAAGAGATCATCGGCCAGGGTCAGCAGGCGCCGAGCGGGCACATCCCGTTCACCCCGCGCGCCAAGAAGGTGCTGGAGCTGTCGCTGCGTGAGGCGTTGCAGCTGGGCCACAACTACATCGGCACGGAGCACATCCTGCTCGGGCTGATCCGGGAGGGCGAGGGCGTCGCCGCCCAGGTGCTGGTCAAGCTCGGCGCCGACCTCAACCGGGTCCGCCAGCAGGTCATCCAGCTGCTCTCGGGCTACCAGGGCAAGGAGCCGGCCGCGGCCGGCGCCGCCGCCGGCGAGGCCGCGCCCTCGACGTCGCTGGTGCTCGACCAGTTCGGACGCAACCTGACGCAGGCCGCCCGGGAGGGCAAGCTCGACCCGGTCATCGGCCGGGAGAAGGAAATCGAGCGGGTCATGCAGGTGCTGTCCCGCCGCACCAAGAACAACCCGGTCCTCATCGGTGAGCCCGGGGTCGGCAAGACCGCGGTCGTCGAGGGGCTGTCGCAGTCCATCGTCAAGGGCGAGGTGCCCGAGACGCTGAAGGACAAGCAGCTCTACACGCTCGACCTCGGTGCGCTGGTCGCCGGCTCCCGCTACCGCGGTGACTTCGAGGAGCGCCTGAAGAAGGTGCTCAAGGAGATCCGCACCCGCGGCGACATCATCCTGTTCATCGACGAGATCCACACCCTGGTGGGTGCGGGTGCCGCCGAGGGCGCGATCGACGCCGCCTCCATCCTCAAGCCCATGTTGGCTCGTGGCGAGCTGCAGACCATCGGCGCCACGACCCTGGACGAATACCGCAAGCACCTGGAGAAGGACGCCGCGCTCGAGCGCCGCTTCCAGCCGATCCAGGTGGGTGAGCCGTCCCTGGCCCACACCATCGAGATCCTCAAGGGCCTGCGCGACCGGTACGAGGCGCACCACCGGATCAGCATCACCGATGCCGCGCTGGTGGCGGCGGCGACGTTGGCCGACCGGTACATCTCGGACCGGTTCCTGCCGGACAAGGCGATCGACCTGATCGACGAGGCGGGT
>NZ_JAIWNC010000020.1 GCF_020216025.1 Jidongwangia harbinensis
GACCAGGCCGGGCTCGACCACGTCGCCGACGAACTCAACGGAAGACCCCGCATGACCTTGGGCTGGGCCAACCCAGCTGCAAAAATGGCTGAGCTAGTCGGTGTTGCAACCACCAGTTGAGTTCGCCATATCGGCCACGGCTGCACGACTTCGACCCTCCCGCCGACGGCTACGTGGCCCCCTCTCCAGCCACGGCGTGTGGCGCCGTGGCGCGATACGCGCCACAACTCGACACGCCCCCACCACCCCAACCGGGCGTGCGAAGTTGCGGCGCGCTGCATGCCACAACCCAACACGCCCCCACCACCCCAACCGGGCGTGCGGAATTGCGGCGCGCCGCGCACCTAAAAGCCCCACACGCGACCACGCCCAAACCGCCGTGCGGAGTTGCGGCGCGCCGCGCACCCGAGAACCCCACACGGCGAACGACTCCAGCCCGCCGTGCGGAACTACGGCGAGCTGCGCACCACAGAACCCCACGCCCACACCACGGCGGCACCACGCGCAAACCGCCGCGCCCGCGACGCGCTGGCCGCGCGCAGGACACCGCCGCACCTCCAAGATCTCCACCTCGAACGACGCATAACGGCCACTACACAGGCCGAGGGCCGGAGAGCGCTTTCCACGACTCGGGCTAGAGGGCGAGAAATCTGTCATTCGTCCGGACTTCGACCGTCGTCATACATCGAAGTATTGACATGCGAGAAAGCCAAGCGTAACACTTCCGCCATCACGGAGAGCGCTTTCCCAGCGCACCCCTCGACCGTCAGGAGTCCCCGTGCACCCGGCTTCGGTCGTCCCCCGCCGATGGCGTCGCCTCGCGGTCGCCGCCCTCCTCGCCTCGTCCGTCACGGTCGCGCCCCAGGCCGCGGTCGCCGCGCCCGCCTGCGGCACCACCAACCTCGTCCAGGCCCGCCCCGCCGCCGCCTCCACCCAGGAGGGCGCCGACGTCGGCCCGGCCCACGCGGTCGACGGCGACCCGGACACCCGGTGGTCCAGCGAGTTCAGCGACCCGCAATGGCTGCGGGTGGACCTCGGTGCGGCGCAGGCGATCTGCCGGGTGGTGCTGCGCTGGGAGAACGCCTACGGCCGGGCGTACCAGATCCAGACCTCGCCGGACGGCACCGCCTGGACCACCGTGCACGAGACGGCCACCGGCGCCGGCGGCACCGAGACCGTCGAGGTCACCGGTTCGGGGCGGTACGTCCGGATGTACGGCACGGCGCGTGGCACCGGCTACGGCTTCTCGCTGTACGAGTTCCAGGTGTTCGGCACCACGGCGGCCGAGCCGGGGTGGAGCACGGTGTGGACGGACACGTTCGACGGGCCGGCCGGGTCCGCCCCGGCGACCGGGAACTGGCTGCTGCGCACCGGCACCCAGTATCCGGGCGGCGCCGCCAACTGGGGCACCGGTTCGGTGGAGACGGCGGCGACCGGCAACGTGACGCTGGACGGGGCCGGCCGGCTGCGGATCGCGGCGGTACGGGACGGCGCGGGGCGCTGGACCTCCGGCCGGATCGAGACGCAGCGTGCCGACTTCGCGGCGCAGCCCGGAGAGATGGTGCGGTTCGCGGCCGTGTTGCGGCAGCCGGACGTGGCGAACGGGCTGGGGTACTGGCCGGGCTTCCGGGCGACCGGGGCGGCGTACCGCGGCGACTTCACGAACTGGCCCGGGATCGGCGAGACCGACATCATGACCGACGTGAACGGGCGCGGTCAGCTCGCCCAGACGCTGCACTGCGGGACCGCGCCGGACGGGGTCTGCGCCGAGTACACCGGGCGGTCCAGCGGGTTCGCGTCGTGCACCGGGTGCCGGGCCGGGTACCACGAGTTCAGTCAGGTGATCGACCGGACCAGGACGGACGAGGAGATCCGGTTCTATCTGGACGGCCGGCAGACCTGGGTGGTGCGCGAGTCGCAGGTCGGGGTGGCGGCGTGGACGGCCGCCGTACACCACGGGTTCTATCTGCGGTTGGACCTGGCGGTCGGCGGATCGCTGCCGAACGCGGTCGCCGGGTTTCCCACGCCGACGCCCGGGACGACATCCGGGGGCGTGCTCAGCGTCGACTCCGTGACGGTGTCCCGGGCGGCCGGCCCCACCGCGCCGGCGATGACCGACCCGCCCACCCCGGCCGGGCCCAGCACGGTCCGGGTGACCGGCACCCAGGGCAACTGGCAGCTACAGGTGGACGGCGCGCCGTATCAGGTCAAGGGGATCACGTACGGGCCGCCACAGGGCGCCGCCGACGGGTACGTGCGGGACCTGCGGAACATGGGCGTCAACACGATCCGCACCTGGGGCGTGGACGACGCGCAGACGCCGGTGCTGCTGGACCGGGCGGCGCAGCAGGGCCTCAAGGTGATCGTCGGGCACTGGCTCAACCAGGGCGCCGACTACGTCAACGACACCGCGTACAAGAACGCGGCGAAGGCGGAGATCGTGGCCCGGGTGAACGCGCTGAAGAACCGGCGCGGCGTGCTGATGTGGGACGTCGGCAACGAGGTCATCCTCACCATGCAGGACCACGGGCTGGCGGCCGACGTGGTGGAGGCGCGGCGGGTGGCGTACGCGCGCTTCGTCAACGAGGTGGCGCTCGCGATCCGGGCGGCGGACCCGGCCCATCCGGTCACCTCGACCGACGCGTACACCGCGGCCTGGAAGTACTACCAGCAGTACTCCCCCGCGCTGGACCTGCTCGCGGTCAACTCGTACGGCGCGATCGACACGGTGCGGCGGGACTGGGAGGCCGGCGGGTACACGAAGCCGTACCTGCTCACCGAGGGCGGCCCGGACGGCGAGTGGGAGGTGCCGGACGACGTCAACGGCGTCCCGGCCGAACCCGGCGACCTGGCGAAGCGGCAGGGGTACACGGACAGCTGGAACGCGATCCGGGCGCACGCCGGCGTGGCGCTGGGCGCGACCGAGTTCCACTACGGGCTGGAGAACGACTTCGGCGGCGTCTGGCTGAACGCCACCACCGGCGGCTGGCGGCGGCTCGGCTATCACGCGCTGCGGGAGGCGTACACCGGGCAGGTCGCGGCGAACACGCCGCCGGAGATCTCGGCGATGACCGTGGGTACGCCCACCGCGGTCCCGGCCGGCGGCACGTTCACCGTGGAGGTGGCGGTGCGCGACCCGCAGGACGACCTGATCCGGTACCAGCTGATGGCGTCCGACAAGCACGTCACCGGCAACCGGGGACTGAGCCACCTGCGGTTCGCCGAGACCGGTCCGGGCCGTTTCACGGTGACCGCGCCGGAGGCGCTCGGGGTGTGGAAGATCTACGTGTACGCGTACGACGGGCACGGCAACGTCGGCATCGAGCAGCGGTCGTTCCGGGTGGTGCCGCCGGCCGCACCGGGCACCGACCTGTCCCGCGGGCGGGTGGTCACCGCGTCGTCGTACCAGCCGACCGGCACCGCCGGCCCGCTGCTGCCGGGGTACGCGGTGGACGGCGACTACGCCACCCGGTGGGCCAGCGAGTGGGTGGACACCGCCTGGCTGCAGGTCGACCTGGGTTCGGTGCAGTCGTTCGACCACGTGCGGCTGGCCTGGGAGGCGGCGTACGCGACCGGATACACGGTGCAGACCTCCGCCGACGGCACCTCCTGGTCCACGGTGTACGCCACGACCAGCGGCAACGGCGGCTTCGACGAGCTGGCGGCGGCCGGCCGGGGCCGGTACGTGCGGGTCGACGGCACGGCGCGCGCCACCGGGTACGGCTATTCGCTCTGGGAGTTCGGTGTCTACCGCCGCTGAATTGCGGCGGCGGCCCGACGCGTTCCTTGCTACACAGGGACCGTGCGGGAGATCGCGTGCGACGAGTCGGGGTACGAGGGCGAGAAGCTCGTCGACACCACGACCGACGTCTTCGCGCACGCCGGCGTGCACCTGGACGCGGAGACGGCGGGTGCGCTCATCCGCGAACTGCGCGGGCGGATCCGCTCGCCGGCCACCCAGTACAAGGCCGGGCACCTGCTGCGGGAGAAGAACCGTGCGGCGCTCGAGTGGTTCCTCGGACCGCAGAGCCCGGTGTACGGACACGGCCACGTCTTCCTGGTCGACAAGGCGCACCACGTGCGCACCCAGCTGGCCGGGCTGCTGGACGTGGACGCGGACTCGCTGCCCCGGGCGCCGTACTTCCTGAGCGCCGCCAACGACGTACTCCGGGTCAAGGACACCCCCGGCGTGGTGGACGAGTTCTTCCGGGTGTCCGGGCCGGCCGTCGACGGCACCGGCCCGGCCCGCGACCGGATCGAGCTGTTCCGGCGGTGGCTGCGGTCCGACCCGGCGGTGAACACGGTGCTGGATCCGCTCGTCCCGGCGCTGGTCACGGCGGTGGACCGGTGGGGACCGGTGCGGATCCTGCACGACCGGCAGATCATGCTGCCGGAGCGGCGCATCGCCCGGATCCGGGAGCGGTGCGACGGCCGGCTGATCGAGGTGCGGTTCGTCGACGCCGAGTCGCACCCGCAGATCCAGGTCGCCGACATCTTGGCCGGCACGGTCCGGCACGTGGCGTCACGGGACCTGGCCGGCCACGGCGACCCGGTGCTCACCGCGCTGGCCGGCCCGTACGTGCACGCGGCGTCCATCCTTTTGTCGTACCCCGGGATTAGGTTCGGTGCCAAGCAACCGGAGAGTCCCTGAGGAGGGGTCATGGACAAGGTGGTCCACTTCGAGGTTCCGTTCGAGAACGGCGAACGCGCGACGACGTTCTACCGCGAGGCCTTCGGCTGGGAGCTGGACGCGATGCCGCAGTTCCAGTACGTCATGGTCACCACGACGCCCACCGACGAGCAGGGGCGGCCGGCCGAGACCGGCGGCATCAACGGCGGCATGCTGGAACGCGAGGGCCCGATCACGTCACCGGTGATCACCATCGGTGTGCAGAACCTGGACGAGTCCCTGGCCCGCATCGAGAAGCTGGGCGGCAAGGTCGCGATCGGCCGCCGGACGGTCGGCAACGCGGGCTTCAGCGCGTACGTCGAGGATTCCGAGGGCAACCTGATCGGCCTCTGGCAGAACGCCTGACCCGATGCGGGTGACGACCGGGAACGTGCTCGGGCGTTTCGGCGGCGACCGCCGCATCGGCCACGTGCTGGCCCGCCCGGGCGGCCCGGGCCCGCGCTCCTGGCGAGCGACCGGCCGGTGCACGGCAGCCACCCGTCGGACCACGACGCGGTCGCCGCCGGCCTCGGACCGTGACCGGTCTACGGGTGACCGTCGCCGCGGATCGCCGTTTCCAGGGCGAGCAGTCCCGGGCCCGGGGCGAGTCCCAGCTCCTCGTCCAGCAGATTGCGCACCCTGTGCAGCACCGCCAGCGCCTCCGGCTTTCGCCCGGCCCGGCACAGCGCGGTGGCGTACAACTCCCAGAGCCGCTCCCGGTACGGCATCTCGCCGACCAGGACGGCCAGTTCGGTGACGCACCAGTCGACGTCGCCGAGCATCAGGCGCGCCTCGGCCCGGTCCTGCACCGCCTCGGCGTGCAGGTTCTCCAGGTCGGCGATCACCCGGCCGGCGAACGGTTCCCCGGCGAACTCGGCCAGCGGCTCGTCCCACTCGGCCAGCGCCGCCTCCAGCTCCGCGGCCGCCGCGGCGGGGTCACCGGCGGCGAGGGCGGCGCGGCCGGCCCAGGCCCGGGCGGTGAAGCGTTCGACGTCGACGTCCCGCGGGTCCACGTCCAGCCGGTAACCCGCCGCGTGCGGCACCAGCAGCCCGGGGGCGCCGGCCTCGACGAGGGCCTGCCCGATCGCGGCGGCGGTGTCGTCGAGCGACGCGGCGCGGTCCCCCCGTCCGGCCAGTCGGTGGCGCGGCACCACCTGTCCCGGCTCGAGCAGCAGCATGGCGAGCACCGCACGTTCCGCACGCGAGGTGAGCAGCACCGGGCCACCGGGGCCGCGGGCCCGCAGCGCCCCGAAGAGCCGGAACGACATCGTCACCGAACCGCCTCCTCCCCTGCGTCCGCTCCGACGCTACCGGCTGAGGCCCATCCATGGTCAACTCTGCGGCCCTGCGTGGATCTTGGAGGCGTGGCGGTGGAACGCCGCGGGGAATCGGGTGGGACGCCGGAACAGGGGAACCTGGAAAGCGCTCTCCAAGCTAAGGTGATTGTTACCCCCAGGTTGCGTCACGTCAATATGTGACCGGTTCCGGAAATGAATTACCGCCCGCCATTGCCGCCCCGTCGAGACATTGACACCCACGGCGGTCCGGCCCAGACTTTCTCGCTGTGACCCCCCGACGGAGCCTGCTCGGCATCGCCCTCGGTCTCGCCCTCACATCGGCCGGGTGCGGGCGTCCGACGCCGCTGCCGCGGGCCACGCCGATCACCGTGGCGCCGTCGTTCGGCGGCACCGACCGGGCCTGGCTGGAGATCACCATCGCCATGGACGAGGAGGTGCTGCCGCTGCTGGACCTCGCCGCCACTCGCGGCGGCACGCCCCGGTTGCGCACGCTGGCGACCGACGTGATGGCGTTTCACCAGCAAGAACTCGCCACCCTACGGGAGTTGCACGGGCTCGCCGGGCTGCCCGCGGAGAACCCGCACAAGGGCATGCCGATGCCCGGCATGGTCACCGCCGGGCAGGTCGCCGAGGCGGCCGCGGCGTCCGGCGCGCGTTTCGACCGGCTGCTCGTCACCCGCCTCGGCGCGCATCTGGACCAGGGCGTGCGGCTGGCCGGCAGCGCGGAGGCATCCGGCGCGGAACCGCGTACCCGGAAGCTCGCGGCCCGGGCCCGCACCGAGCGGGAACGTTTCCGCGCCGCCCTGAGAACCGTTCCGGCGTGATTACCGGCCGCGCCCGCCATTCACCCGCCGGCCGGGAACGCGGCTTTCCCGAAGATGAACTGCGGTTTTTCTGTGCTGCATCGGCGAGAAACCGTCCGGGTACCGGGAAAGGTACCCGGACGGTCCGGAACGGTTACCGGAGTTCGTAGTTCTCGTTGAGGGCGGCGCCGCGGTCCGGCTTGTAGAGGTCGAAGCCGCGCGGGTCGCACTGGAGTCCGCCGTTGATGCAGTGCCGGACCAGCGCGGCGAGCGTCGGCGCGTCCCAGGCGTTGTAGAAGTCGTAGTGGAAGGAGTAGCCGCGGCCACTGGACAGCCGCACGTTCGCCATGTTCCCGCTCACCGGGAACGCCATCTTGAACTCGATCATCGGCACCGCCACCGGGTGGCCGGCCGGGCAGACCCCCAGCACGGGGTACGCCATGTGGCTCACGTGGTCCGGCGTGTCCAGGTGCCGGCCGTCCCAGCAGCTCGGCGCCTGGTACCGGATGTTGAGCTGGGTGCCGGCCGGGCAACTCGCCGGGAAGTCCCAGTTGAAGGCGCTGTCCCCGCACTCCCAGCCCTCGACCGCACCGGGCGCGTTGCGGAACTCGTCGCGGGTGGCGACCGGGCTGCCGACCACGTACCGCAGGCCGGGCGGGGACGGCCGGACGCTGCGGTGGTCGAGCACGCCGCTCTTGTAGTAGATGACCTGGCGCCCCACCGGTTGCACCGCGGTGTCGCCGTTGAGCAGCGTCGGCATCCAGTACCCGGTCTTGTCGCCGGGCGTGATGCAGGACGTGCCGCCGCCCTGCAACGAGGGCAGGGTGGAGTGCGCGTCGGTCGTGGTGTTGCCGAGGAACGTGTGCGAGTGCGAGGCGCCCGGCAGCTTCGGGAAGACGATCGGGTCGTCCGGCAGGTTGGTCCGGCTCACCGAGCAGTTCGCCTGGAACTCGTGGTGGGTGGTGGGCGGGTCGGTGGCCGGCGGCACCGCGGTGGATGGCAGCACGCCGGTCACCGGCGGGTCGGCGGGCACGTAGCCGTCGCCGGCCGGGGGCGCCTGGCCGGTGCCGTACACCTGGAACTCGTACAGCGAGTAGCCGTAGCCGGTGCCGCGCTGGGTGCCGTACATCCGCACGTAGCGGCCGGAGCCGCCGACCGCGAGCGACTGTGTCCCGCCGGCACCGGCGGTGGTGGCGTAGACCGTGGTCCACGCGGTGCCGTCCGGGCTGGTCTGGATCTGGAAGGCCCGCGCGTACGCGGACTCCCACTGCAGCACCACCCGGCTGATCGTCGCGGTGCCGCCGAGGTCGACGCGCAGCCACTGCGGATCGTTCCAGGTGCTGCCCCAGCGGGTGTCCGGGCGGCCGTCGACGGCGGCCACCGCCGGCGCGCCGCCGTTCTCCGCCGACGAGGCGAGCGCCGGCCGGCCCTGGGACAACAGGGTGTCCACGGCCTGCGCGGAGGGTGCGACGGCGACCAGGAGCGAGCCGGTGAGGGCGGCCGCGGCGATCGGCGCCAGCAGCCTTCGGATGGATCGGGCCGGTTGTGTCACGGGGTCTCCCTTGACGTGAGGACGGGTGAACCGGCTTGGAGAGCGCTTTCCGAAGTGTCCCGCCGATGCCGGAGCCCGTCAATGTCCCCGCGCTGATCGTCCCGGATCGCCCGATGTCGCCGACCGGTTCGGGAGAGCGCTTTCCGGGCTGTGCTATAAAGACGGGCATGCACAGCGGAAGCTCGGCCCGATGACCGCCGCGGGCGGACCGGTGCGCGTCGGCGACCGCGTGCCCACGCTCGAGGACGTGGCCCGGGTGGCCGGCGTGTCCCGGGCCACCGTCTCCCGGGTGATCAACGGGATCCGCAACGTCGACCCCCAGCTGCACGAGGTGGTCTGGCACGCGGTCGGCCAGACCGGGTACGTGCCGAACCGGCTGGCCCGCTCGCTGGTCACCCGGCGCAGCGGCACCGTGGCCCTGGTGGTGTCCGACACCGAGTCACACGACGACGACCCGTTCATGGGGCGCTTCTTCGCCGATCCGTACTTCGGCCGGGTCGTCGGCGGGTTGATGAGCGTGCTGCGGACCGCCGGGGTGCAACTCGCCCTGCAGATGGTCGGCACCGATCAGCAACGCGCCCGGCTGGTCGGCGACCTGCGCAACGGCCAGGCGGACGGGGTGGTGGTGCTGTCCCTGCCCGCACACGACCCGCTGCCGCGCATGCTCACCGACGCCGGCGTACCCGCGGTCATGATCGGCCGGCCGGCCGAGCCGGTGCCGATCAACTACGTCGACCTGGCCAACGACACCGGCGCCGGGCTCGCCGCCGACCACCTGCTCGGCCGGGGCTGCCGGCTGATCGGCATGATCTCCGGCCCGGCCGACGTGCCGGCCAGCACCGACCGGATCTCCGGCTTCCGGCGCACCATGGCCCGGCACGGGCACGCCTGGGTGCCGCTGGTGTCCGGCAACTTCACCCAGGACAGCGGCGAACACGCCATGCGCGACCTGCTGGCCGCCCACCCCGGCGTCGACGGCGTGTTCGTCGCCAACGACCTGATGGCGCTGGGCGCGCTCACCGCGCTGCGCGCCGCCGGCCGGCGGGTCCCCGACGACGTGGCCGTGGTCGGATTCGACGACAGCAGCGCCGCGGTGGCGGCCAGCCCGGCGCTCACCACGGTCCGGCATCCGCTGGAGGACATGGCCGCGGAGAGCGCGCGGCTGCTGCTCGGCCACGTCGAGGACCGGAACCTGCGGGTCTCGTCGGTGATCTACGAACCGGAGCTGGTGGTCCGGCAGTCGGCGTGACCACCACGGCACCGCCCGCGCCGGGGCGTCACGGGCTCGCGGCCAGGAACAGGAACGCGGCCAGCAGGCTCAGGTGGACGCCGCCCTGCAGCACGTTCGCCCGGCCGGGCACCACGGTGAGGCCGCCCACCAGGACGGTCAGCGCCAGCAGCACCATCTGGGTGCCGCCCAGCCCGAGCAGCAGCGGGCCGTCCAGCCAGATCATCGCGATGGCGATCGCCGGGATGGTCAGCCCGATGCTCGCCATCGCGGAGCCCAGCGCCAGGTTCAGGCTGGTCTGGACGCGGTCGCGGGCCGCCGCGCGGACCGCCGCGATGGTCTCCGGCAGCAGCACCAGCAGGGCGATGACCACACCGACCACCGACTGCGGCAGGCCCGCGTCCGCCACCGTCGACTCGATCGTCGGCGAGATCGCCTTGGCCAGGCCGACCACCGCGACCAGCGCGACCAGCAGCAGGCCGAGGCTGGTCCAGGCGTCCCGGGCGGTCGGCGGGTCGGCGTGGTCCTCCTCGTCGACCACCCGGCCGGACGTGGTGATCGGCAGGAAGTAGTCGCGGTGCCGGCGGGTCTGGACCGTGACGAACAGGCCGTACAGGGCCAGCGACGCGATCGCCGCGAAGGCCAGCTGGGCCGGCGAGAACTGCGGCCCCGGGCGGCTGCTGGTGAACGTCGGCAGCACCAGGCTCAGCGTGGCCACGGTGGCCACCGTGGCGAGGGCACCGCCGGTGCCCTCGGCGTTGAACACCGCGATCCGGCGGCGGATCGCGGCGACCAGGATGGACAGGCCGAGGATGCCGTTGCAGGTGATCATGACGGCGGCGAAGACGGTGTCCCGGGCCAGCGACTGGGTCTTCTCGCCGCCGCTGATCATCAGCGTGACGATCAGGCCGACCTCGATCACGGTCACCGCGACCGCCAGCACCAGCGACCCGTACGGTTCGCCGACCCGGTGCGCGACCACCTCGGCGTGGTGCACGGCGGCCAGCACCGAGCCGGCCAGCAGCAGCCCGACGATCGCCACCACCACGCCGGGCAGATCCCGGCCCCAGGTGGCGGCGAATGCGAGGAGCGCCAGGGCCGGCAGGACGACGTTCCAGCGGGTGACGATCTTGGCGGGCATGCTTCCACCCTGCCAGAGAACGGGCCTTCCGGCCCACCGAGCGGTCAGGTCCCGCCCGCCCGCGGCGGGCGGACGGGACGGTCTCAGAAGGTCTCCGGCGCGCCCGGACCGCCCGGCTGTGCGGATCCGGAGCCGTCCCGCTCCGGGCACTCCTTGCCGCTCCCGCCGGGCGCCGCCGCCGCGGTGTCCGACCCGGCGGAAGGCCAGACGAGCCCGCCGTCCCGCGCCGGCGAACCGCTGCTCCGCTGGTCGTTCACGACCTGCTGGGCGGGGCGGGACCCGGCGTCGTCGCCGCCGGCGAACGCGGCACCGCCGAGGGCGACGGCACCGGCGGCCGCCGCGGCGGCGAGGCCCAGGCCGGCCATGGTCTTCTTTCGCATCGTTGCACTCCGCATCTGTCGGTGGTGGCGGCGAACCGCGGCCGGGTGAACCGGCGTACCACCGATGGGACCAGCCGCGGGCGAAAGCCGACCGAAGGCCGTCGCCCGCCGGGCACAGCCGCCCGCCCCGGCGCCGCTACGGCGCGATCCGGTAGGCGCGGAGCACGGTCTGCCGCACGGAGTTGCCCGCGGCGTCCGTCACGGTCGCCCGCAGCGAGACGAACCCGGTCTGCTCCGGGTGGGTCACCGAGACGGTCCGCGCCGTACCGGACCCGGACACCGTGGCGCCGCGCCAGGACGCCCCGTCGTCCGTCGAGTACTCGACGGCGACGGTCCGCACCCGGCCCGGCTCCGAGCCGCGTTGCGCCGCGAGCGTCACCGGGAAGCTGACCGTGGTGCCGGCCCGGGCGACGTTGCCGGCGTCGAGCACCGGGCGGAACGACGCGGTCCACAACGGAACCGGGACGGACGCGCCGCCACTCGGCCGGCTCGACCGGAACGTCCACACCGCGGAGATCCGGGTGGACAGCTCGGCCGGTGCCGACTGCTCGACCGTGCCCGCCAACTCGTACGTCGCCGCGCCCGGCCGTACCGGCACGTCCGGCCACGGGCCCTCGGTGCTGTCCGCGATGGCGGTCCCGTTGCGGCGCAGCGTGAACTGCGGGCTCCCGTTGCCCCAGCCGGAGTGGCCGGACCCGTCGCCCACCAGGCGCGGCTCCAGGTGCAGCGTGTTGCCGACCCGCTGCACGCCGTCGGTCGGCAGGCGCAGACCCGCGTACGACGGCCCGATCACCGGCTCGTTCCACCCCTCGGTGATGGCCCGCCCCGGGGTGTACGTGCGCGGCGCGCTCTCCACCGCGATCGTCGAGGCGCGCGACGCCGGCTGGAAGTCCCCGAACGCCGAGAACCACTGCTGCTTCCCGCCGGTGGAGTAGTACTCGGTGTGCGTGAACGGCAGGTCGAACCGCAACTCGAACTGGCCGGCCGCCCACTGGTCGCCGAAGTACGGGTACGACGACTTGCGCGCCTCGGTGTCCGGGGCGCTCTCGGCGAGTCGCGCGTCCACCCGGGCCAGCGTGGTCGTCAGGTAGTCACGGGTGAACCCGGTCGGTACGTACTTCTCGAACCGCTCCAGCAGGTGGTAGCTGCGCGGCGAGTTGCGGGAGCCGGGACCGGGGCCCGGCTGGGCCAGGGTCAGGTTGAGGTAGCTGGACAGCCCGGCGGTGCGCCGGCCCGGTTCGACCTGCCCGAAGGCGAACGGATTGGTGGCGTCGAACAGGTTGCTGTAGGTGCGCGTACGGCCGGCGTCGTCCTGCCACGAGTAGCCCAGTTCCACGCTGTGCGGCCGCTCGGCCGGGTCGTCGGTGACGTCGACGTCGATCGACCGCGCGGTACGGGCGTCGAGCGTGATGCTCCGGTCCCCCTCGATCCGTACGCTCGGGTTGACCAGCAGCGTCTCCCGGGAGTTCGGGTCGTCCGGGTCGTCGGAGATCCGGGACTGCAGGAAGTAGGTACCCGCCCGGATGAACCGGGTCATCGGCTCGCTCTCGTTGCCGAGGTAGTAGTCCTCCCCGCCGTCCAGCGAGAACAGGATGGTCGAGCGGGAGGTGGCCGGCCGGCCGGTGCTGGTCAGATGGTGGAGGGTGACCTCGCCGCCGGCGATCGCCCGGTCCACCGCGAACGGGGTGACGACACGCACGTCCCCCTCGGCCGTCGCCGTGACGGTTCCGCCGTAGTGCCCCTCCGCGCCGTCGATCGCGGTGACCGCGGTGAACCGCACGGTGGCGCTGCCGCCCGCCGGCACGGTGACCGAGGGGGTGTCGAGCGTGAACATCCCGGCCGGTGCGGTGGCGCCGTCCGGGCCCCGGGCGGTCACCGTGAGGTCCAGGGTGCGGGCCGAGGCGCCGGTGTTGGTGTACGTCACGGTGCGCTCCAGCACCGGGTCGTCGGCGTGCGGGTGATGCTGACGGCCCAGGCTGAGGCTCGGCGGGTCGGCGAGCACCGTCTGGTCGTACCCGCGGCCGATGTCGAGGCGGCCGGCGCCCTGCCCGAAGACCGGGGTCGCCTCGTGCGGCCGGGCCGAACCCAGCAACGCGGACTTGACCTGCTCGCCGGTCCACCCGGGGTGGCGCTGCGCCAGGATCGCCGCGGCGCCGGCCACGTGCGGGGCGGCCATCGACGTGCCGTCGTACTGCACGTAGAACTCGCCGGGCGGAACCGTGCCCGCCGCCGTGCTGGCGGCCGCGGTGATGCCCTGCCCGGGTGCGGTCAGCTCGGGCTTCATCGCGGTGTCCCCGAGGCGCGGGCCGCGGGCACTGAAGCCGGTCAGCGTGTCGTCGTCGCGGACCGCGCCGACGGACAGCGCCGCGTCGGCGGTGCTGGGGCTCTCCACGGTCATCTCGCCGTCGCCGTTGTTGCCGGCCGACACCACGAACAGCGTGTCGTGCCGCGCGCTGAGCGTGTTGACCGCCTCCTCCATCGGGTCGAGACCGACCGTGTCGGCGCCGCCGAGGCTGAGGTTGACCACGTCCGCGCCCTGGTCGACGGCCCACTGCATGCCGGCCAGGATCGCCGACTCCGGGCAGTTGTCGCTCTGCGCCACGAAGCAGACCTTGCCGCTGAGCAGCGATGCGCCGGGCGCCACGCCGCGGTGGGTGCCGCCGGACGCGGCACCGGTCCCGGCCACGATCGAGGCCACGTGGGTGCCGTGGCCGAGCAGGTCCCGCGGGTCGGCCTCGGCGGTGAAGTTCTTCGCGGCGAGTACCTTCCCGGTCAGGTCCGGGTGGGTGTCGTCGATGCCGGTGTCCAGCACGGCGACCTTCGTGCCGGTGCCGTCGTAGCCGGCGGCCCACGCCGTGGGTGCGCCGACCTGCGGCACGCTGGTGTCGAGGTTCAGGCTCAGCTTGCGGTCCAGCCACACGCCGCCGATCTCGCCGCGCAGTTCCCGCCGGCCGGTGCCGGTGGTGATCTCGTTCCAGAAGGACCCGGCCGTGGCCGCGGGTGCCTCCACCGCGGCACCGCCCACGCTGGGCAGATCGCGGCCGAGCCGGGCGCCGCCCTTGGCGAACCGTCCGCGGGCCGCCGAGCTGTCGTTCCGGCCGTACTTCACGATCAGCGGCGTGCCGCCCCGGGTGCTGTCGTAGCCGTACCCGGCGAGTTCGGTCACGTCGAACAGGTTTCGGTCCAGCCGGCCCGCGGCCACCAGGCTCTCCGCGTCGGACGGCACGACGTGGACGTGTCCGTCGGCGTCGCGGTAGGTGCCGAAGGTGACGCCGTCCCGGTCCGCTCCCGGTGCGATGCTGACCGCGCCGGTCGAGGTGAGCGTCACCCGGTCGCCGGTGATCAGCACGAGGTGCCGGGCACTGTCGGCCGGGGCGCTGTCGGTGGGGGCGCTGTCGGTGGGGGCGTTGTCGGTGGGGGCGGTGCCGCCGGCCGGCGGGGCCGCGGCGGCGCCCGGCCCGGAGCCGGCGGGGATCACCGCGCCGACCAGAACGGCGGCCAGCAGCCCGGACCATGGCTTTCGTCGCATCGGCGCATTCTCCCCCGGCGGCGGCACGGCAGCGACTGTGATGAACGTCTACCGTGGACCGGCCGGTGGCCCGGACAGGCCTCCCACCTGCGGCTCGGCGACGAGACGGGAACTTTGTGCCATGCGGTCCGCCGGTGGGACCGCATGGCACAGACGATCTCTTCCTGTTCGGCGCCCTCGGCCGGGTAACCGAGGGCACCGGCTGCGCAAGATCCAGGACGTGGGGTTGCCCGCGCAGGCCGGCGGCCGTATCGCGGTGTGATCGGCCCGGATTCGGGGCACGATGAAGGACATGGCGTACGTCAACCCGTCCGGCGAGTTCTCCCGGGACCAGCGTTACATCGGTAGCCGCATCACCGCCGACGGCCGGGACGGCTATCCGGTCGAGCCGGGTCGCTATCGGCTGGTCGTCAGCCGGGCCTGTCCGTGGGCCAACCGGGCGATCATCGTGCGCCGCCTGCTCGGCCTGGAGGACGCGCTGTCCATGGGCATCGCCGGCCCCACCCACGACGAACGAAGCTGGACGTTCGACCTGGATCCGGGCGGGCGGGACCCGGTGCTCGGCATCGAACGGTTGCAGGAGGCCTTCGTCAAACGCTTCCCGGGGTACGACAAGGGCATCACCGTCCCGGCCATCGTCGACGTGCCGACCGGTCAGGTGGTCACCAACGACTTCCCGCAGATCACCGTGGACCTGAGCCTGGAGTGGACGAAATACCACCGCGAGGGCGCCCCGGCGCTGTATCCGGAGCACCTGCGCGACGAGATCGACAAGGTGAACCGGTTCGTCTTCGCCGATGTCAACAACGGCGTCTACCGGGCCGGATTCGCCGGCACCCAGGAGGCGTACGAGACGGCGTACCATCGGCTCTTCGACCGTCTGGACAAGCTGTCCGAGCACCTGTCCACGCAGCGGTACCTGGTCGGCGACACCATCACCGAGGCGGACGTCCGGCTGTTCACCACGCTGGCCCGCTTCGACCCGGTCTACCACGGCCACTTCAAGTGCAACCGGCAGAAGCTGTCCGAGATGCCGGCGCTGTGGGCGTACGCACGGGACCTGTTCCAGACGCCCGGCTTCGGGGACACCATCGACTTCGTCCATATCAAGGCGCACTACTACGAGGTCCACACCGACATCAACCCGACCGGGGTGGTGCCGGCCGGCCCCGACCTGAGCAACTGGCTGACCGAGCACGGCCGGGAGAAGCTGGGCGGCCGGCCGTTCGGCGACGGCACTCCCCCGCCGCCGCCCAGGCCGGGCGAGGTGGTCCCGGCCGGGCACGGCGCCACACCGGCCCGCACCTGACGCGCCGCGGCCCGGTCCGGCGGGATCTCACCGGTCGGCGTGCGGCCCGAGCGCCTCGCGGAGCAGGTCGGAGAGTTGCCGGGCCCGGTCCGCCGGCAGGTGGGACAGCAGCCGCTGCTGCTCGGCCAGGCCGGCCGCGACCGCGCCGTCGACGATCTCCCGTCCGGCGTCGGTGAGCCGGACCAATACTCCCCGGCGGTCGGTCGGGGACGGGCTCCGCTGCACCAGGCCGGCGCGCTCCAGGCGGTCCAGGCGGGCGGTGGTGCCCCCGGAACTGAGCATCATCGAGCCGGCCAGCGCCCCCGGGGACAGCTGATACGGCGGACCGGACCGGCGCAACGTGGCGAGCACGTCGAACTCGGCGCGCCCGATGCCGTACCGGGCGTACGCCTTCTCCACCTCGTCGCCGGCCACCCGGGCCAGGCGGTAGATCCGCCCGAACACGGCCATCGCCGTGGTGTCCAGGTCGGGCCGCTCCCGGCCCCACTGCTCGATGATCCGGTCCACGCCGTCCGACTCCGCCATGCGCCCATTCTCTCGACGTCGAGCTTCTTGACAAGAAGGTACCTCCGGGATTTATCTTGATGTCGAGATACTTTCCATCGAGGGAGTTTCCATGGGTACGCCGATCCTGCTCGTCACCGCCCTCACCCCCGCCGTGTGGGGCACGACATACGCGGTCACCACCGAGTTCCTCCCGCCCGGCCGCCCGGTCCTGGCCGGGGTCCTCCGCGCCCTGCCGGCCGGCCTGCTGCTGCTCGCGTTCACCCGGCGCCTGCCGCGCGGCGACTGGTGGTGGCGCTCGGCCGTCCTCGGCGCGCTCAACATCGGAGTGTTCTTCGCACTGCTGTTCGCCGCCGCGTACCGGCTGCCCGGCGGCATGGCCGCGGTGCTCGGCGCCGCGCAACCGCTGGTGGTGGCCGGACTGACCGTGCTGCTGCTGGCCGAACGGGTGGCGCTGCGCACCGTCGTCGCCGGCGTCCTCGGCGCCGGTGGGGTGACCCTCGCCGTGCTCACCGCCGCCGCCCGCCTCGACACGATCGGCGTCCTCGCCGGGCTCGGCGGCACCGTCTCGATGGCGCTCGGCCTGGTGCTCACCAAGCGGTGGGGACGGCCCGGGGTGTCGCTGCTGACCGCGACCGGATGGCAGCTCACGGCGGGTGGCCTGGTGCTGGTGCCGGTCGCGCTGGCCACCGAAGGACTGCCGGACACGCTGACCGGACCCCAGATCGGCGGGTACGCGTACCTGTCGCTGGTCGGCACGCTGCTGGCGTACGCGAACTGGTTCCGCGGTCTGGAGCGGCTGCCGGCCGCGCAGCTCTCCCTGCTCGGGTTGCTGTCCCCGGTGGTGGCGACGGCGCTGGGCTGGGCGGTGCTGGGGCAGTCGCTGACCGGCGTCCAGGTGGCCGGAATGGTGGTGGCGTTCGGGGCGGTGATGTGGGGTCAGCAGGCGGGACGGCCCGCGGGGCAGCTCGGTTCGGCGCCGGACGCCGGCGCGGTGACAACGGCCGGGCACCGGGAGATCCCTCCGGCCGGCCGCGCTGCGTCCACGTGGGGTTCCGGTGTACCACTGGAGCGCTCCAGTGGTACACCGGCGTTGTCATAGGTGCCTCGTAACGACGCTGGTGTACCACTGAGCTGATCTCAGGAGCGCTGGCCGTCACGGCCCGCCTCGGTGCTGGGTGCGGCGTGTCCGGACGGTGGTTCAGCGGTGTCGCGGTGGTGCCCGGAACGGCCGGGCGGGACCGTCCGGCGTCCGGTCCCGCTCCATGCTCACCGGCGTGACCTGGGCCGTCCCTCGATCGGGCGGAAACGTCGTACCTGGCGCCTATGGTTTTGCGGTGCCCGTTGAACGATGGTCTCCCGCCCAGGTCGCCGCGCTGGCGCCCGACCCCGGCTCGCTCCGCACCGCCCGCGGTGCGAGCGGTGGCTCGTGGCCCGCGTCCGGACGGTCCGGCGACGCGGTGTGGGGGCTGTGCCGGGGCAGCGGGAAGCAGCCCTACCAGGTGTGCGTGGATCTCACCGGTCCGGCCTACCGGTGCTCCTGTCCGAGTCGCAAGGTGCCCTGCAAACACGCGCTCGGCCTGCTCCTGCGATGGGCGTCCGACGGCCTGCCGGAGACGCCCGCGCCGGACTGGGTGGCCGAGTGGCAGGCGGCCCGCGTGGCCCGGGCCGCGAAGGCGGCCGCTCCCCGGGGTGCCGGTCCGGCCGACCCGGTCGCCGCCCGGAAACGCGCCGAGCAGCGCGGCGAGCGGGTGGCCGCCGGGATGGCCGAGCTGAGCCGCTGGCTCGACGATCAGATCCAGCAGGGACTGGCCGGCGCCGAGCAGGCCGGGCACCGGCCGTTCGACACCATGGCGGCCCGGCTGGTCGACGCCCAGGCACCCGGTGTCGCCTCCGCGGTACGCCGGCTCGGCGCGATCGTCGGCGTCGGCGCGCAGTGGGCCGACCGTCTGCTCGGCGAGATGGCACTGCTGCGCCTGCTGGTGGCCGGGCACGGCCGCCTCGCCGACCTGCCGCCCACGCTGGCCGCCACGGTCCGCAGCCGGATCGGGTTCCCGGTCGCCGCCGACGACGTGCTCGCCGGGTCCCGGATTCGCGACCGCTGGCAGGTGCTCGGCCGGGTCGACACCGATGACGGGGCACTGACCACCCGCCGCACCTGGCTGCGTGGCGCCGACACCGGGCGGGCCGCGCTGCTGCTGGCGTTCGCCGCCGCCGGGCAGACACTGAGCACCGACGACGTTCCCGGCACCGAGTTCGACGCCGACCTCTGTTTCTATCCCGGCGCGCTGCCGCTGCGCGCGCTGGTCGCCGACCGGCATGGCGCACCGCGTCCGCTCCGCGCGCCGGCCGGCGCGCAGCCGATCCGCGGGGCCCTGGCCACGTTCGCGGACGCGCTGGCCGCCGAGCCGTGGCGGCACGACGTCCCGGTGCTGCTGGCCGGCGTGGCACCTACCGCCGACGGCCGGCTGGTCGACCGGGCCGGCGACGCCCTGCCGCTGGCCACCGGCCACCGGGAGCCGTGGTGGCTGCTGGCCGCGGCCGGTGGCGCGCCGGCGGTGGTCGCCGCGGAGTGGTCACCGGGCGGGTTGCGGCCGTTGGCGGCCTGGGTCGACGGGCGCCATGTGCCGGCCGCTCCGACCGTGTTCGAGGGCGGGCCGCCACGCGCGCCGGAGCTGCCGGCCGACTTGCTGGCCGCGGCGCTGGTCGGGACGGCCCGTCGGCCGTGGACCGCCGACCTGGTCCGGGTCGGCGACCGGGAACTGGTCACCACCGTTGCGGCGCCCCGGTCCGCCCTTTCGGCCGGCCCGGGCCCGGCGCACCCCGCCTGGGATGTCGGCAACTTGGTGGGCGATGCGCAGGACGCCGCAAGCCCGGCGGGCGATACCCGGGACTCCGCCGGCTCGGCGGGCGACGCCCGGGATGCCGGCTCGGCGGGCGACGCCCGGGATGCCGGCTCGGCGGGCGACGCCCGGGATGCCGGCTCGGCGGGCGACGCCCGGGATGCCGGCTCGGCGGGCGACGCCCGGGATGCCGGCGGCTCGGCGGGCCGGGTGCGGGGCGCGGCCGGGTCGGCGCAGGCGCTGCTGGAGGCCGCGGCCGCCGCGCTCATCTACCGCCGGGCCGGCACCACTCCCGCCGCCGGGGTTCAGCCGGTGCCCGCGGCACCGGTGGAGACCGACCGCCCACTGCCCGCCGCGGCCGGCGAACGGCTGTTGCGCATCCTCTCCGACGGCGGCGTCCCGGGCGGCGCCCAGGTCGCCCAGGAACTGCTGGCCCAGTGGCTGGACGCGGCCGCCCGGCACGGCGGCTTCGTGCCGCCGGAGGCCCTCCCCGCGCTGCTCGACGCGGGCCGTCGCAACGGGACCGTGCGCCCCTCGCTGGCCCGGGTCGCCGGCCGGCGCGGCGCCTGGCTCGCGGCCATGCGCGCGGACTGGCGGTGGCTGCTCGACGAGGCACCGGCCGGCCCGGCGGGCGCCTGGGAGACCGGGTCCGGGGGCGAGCGCCTGGCGTACCTGATCACCCTCCGCCGCACCGACCCGGCGGCCGGGCTCGCGCTGCTGGAGAGCACCTGGGCCGGGGAGTCGTCGGACGACCGGGCCCGGTTCGTCGCCGCCCTTGACGTCGGGCTGTCCGGCACCGACGACGCCTTCCTCGACCGGGCACTGGACGACCGGCGCCGCGAGGTGCGGGAGGCCGCGCTCGACCTGCTGCGCCGGCTGCCCGGTTCGGCGCTGGGCCGGCGCATGGCCGAGCGGGCCCGCGCCGCGATCCACCTGGAACGGCGTCGCCTCGGCCGGGACCGCCTCCTGGTCGACCCGCCGGAGGATCTGGACGAGGCACTGCGCCGCGACGGCGTGGCGGCCATGCCCGCCCGGGGCACCGGCATCGGCGCGTGGCTGCTCGAAGAGGTGGTCGCCGGGGCGCCGCTGGACACCTGGATCCCCGCGTTCGGCCGCGACCCGGATGCGGTGCTCGACCTGGCCCGCGGCCACGACTGGGAGACGCCGCTGGTGCACGGCTGGGCCAAGGCGGCGATCGCGCAGCGCGACCCGGCCTGGGCGACCGCTCTGGTCAACCACGACGGGCGCGGCTCCGGTCAGGGTCTGCGCGAGGCGGTGCGCTGGGACCTGCATCTCGTCCTGCCGCCCGCCGAGCTGGCCCGGATCGCCGCCGACTTCCTGCGCCGCGAGGACCACCTCGCGCACCGCCTGCTCGCCGTGCACACCGGCGACTGGCCGGACGAACTCGCCGTGGCGGTGGTCGAGACGATCGCCCGCCGGGCCCGTACCGACCGGCACTCCTGGCAGCTCGCCGAGTTGTGCCGCGCCGCCGCGCTGGCCATGCCGCCCCGGTACGCCGCGCCGGTCGCCCAGCTCGCCGCCCAGCTCGACCAGGAACCCAGCGACCCGTCCCGGGTCCGGCCGGTGGCCGACCTGGCCCGGACACTCACCTTCCGCCACGAGATGCACCAGGAGTTCGCGTGACCGCACTACGCCCGCACGCCGAGGACCAGTACGCCGACGAACTGGCCCTGCTGGCCGCCGCCGACGACCGGCCCCGGCCGCCCGGCTGGCGGCTGTCCCCCTCGGCCGTGGTGACCTATCTGCTGGGCGACGGCGCGAAGATCACCCCGAAGTACGTGGGACCGCGGCGGCTCGTCGAGGTGGCGGTGTCCACTCTGGTCACCGACCGGGCACTGCTGCTGCTCGGTGTGCCCGGCACCGCGAAGACGTGGGTGTCCGAGCATCTCGCCGCCGCGATCTCCGGCGACTCCACGCTTCTGGTGCAGGGCACGGCCGGCACGGCGGAGGAGGCGATCCGGTACGGCTGGAACTACGCGCGGCTGCTGGCCGACGGACCGACCGACGCGGCCCTGGTGCCGAGTCCGGTGATGCGGGCCATGCAGACCGGCGGCATCGTCCGGGTCGAGGAGCTCACCCGGGTGCCGTCCGACGTCCAGGATGCGCTGATCACCGTGCTGTCCGAGAAGACGCTGCCGGTGCCCGAACTGAACACCGAGGTGCAGGCGCAGCGCGGCTTCAACCTCATCGCCACCGCGAACGACCGTGACCGCGGGGTGAACGAACTGTCCAGCGCGTTGCGCCGCCGGTTCAACACGGTGGTGCTGCCGCTGCCGGAGTCCGCCGACGCCGAGGTGGAGATCGTCGCCCGCCGGGTCGCGCAGCTCGGCAAGTCGCTCGATCTGCCCGAGGTGCCGGCCGCGCTGGACGAGATCCGGCGGGTGGTGACGATCTTCCGGGAGTTGCGCAGCGGGCTCACCGAGGACGGCCGGACGAAGCTCAAGTCCCCCACCGGCACGCTCTCCACCGCGGAGGCGATCTCGGTGATCACCAGCGGGATGGCGCTGGCCGCGCACTTCGGCGACGGCACGCTGCACTCCGCGGACGTGGCGTCCGGCATCCTCGGCGCGGTGGTCAAGGACCCGGCCTCCGACGCCGTGGTCTGGCGCGAATACCTGGAGACCGTGGTCCGCGAGCGTCCGGAGTGGCGTGACTTCTACCGAGCCGCCCGCGATGCCTGAACGGTACTACGGCATCCGGCACCACGGGCCCGGCTCGGCCCGTGCGGTGGTGCAGGAACTCGAACGGCATCCGCCGGAGGTGCTGCTGGTCGAGGGCCCGCCGGAGGCCGACGAACTGGTGCGCTGGGTGGGCGACCGCGGCCTGGAGCCGCCGGTGGCCCTGCTCGGGTACGCCGCGGACGATCCCCGGCGCGCGGCGTTCTGGCCGTTCGCGGTCTTCTCGCCGGAGTGGCAGGCGATCCGCTGGGCGGTGGACCACGGCGTGCCGGTCCGCTTCTTCGACCTGCCGTTCGCCTACCGGGTGTCCGCCGGCGCGAACCGCCGCCCCCCAACCGGCCCAGCCGCCCAACCGGACCCGGGCACCCAACTCGACCCAGCCGCCCAACCCGACCCGGCGGAGAACGAACCCGGCGCGGCGCTGGAGGTGCCCGGCCCGGGCGGCGACGAGCCGGACAGCCGCCCCGAGCCGCTCCGGCCGGTCGACCCGATCGGCGAGCTGGCCGCCGCCGCCGGATACGACGACCCGGAACGCTGGTGGGAGGACGTCGTCGAACACCGCGGCATGCCCGCGTTCGAGGCGATCGCCGAGGCCATGACGGCGATCCGGGACACCTCCCCGGAGGATCCCGAGGACCTGGTGCGGGAAGCGTACATGCGGACCGTGCTGCGGGAGGTGCGACGTACCCACGACGACATCGCGGTGGTCTGCGGCGCCTGGCACGTGCCGGCGCTGACCCGCAAGGTCGCCGTCAAGGACGACACCGCGCTGCTCAAGGGCCGGCGCAAGGGCAAGGTCGCGTTCACCTGGGTGCCGTGGACCTATGGCCGGCTGGCGTCGTGGTCCGGCTACGGCGCCGGGGTGCGCTCCCCCGGCTGGTACCACCACCTCTTCTCCACCGGTGACGACGTGGTGCCGCGCTGGCTGGTCGACGCGGCCCGGGTGCTGCGTGCCGAGGGGGTGCCGACCTCGTCCGCGCACGTCATCGAGGCGACCCGGCTGGCCGAGGCACTCGCGGCCATGCGCGGACGGCCGCTCGCCGGGCTGGCCGAGGTGACCGAGGCGGCCGAGGCGGTGATGTGTGACGGCGAGCGGCTGCGGGTCGAGTTGATCGACCGGCGGCTGGTGGTGGGCGAGCGGCTGGGTGGCGTACCGGACGACATGCCGGCCGTACCGCTGGCTCGGGATCTGGCCGCGCAGCAGCGCACCCTGCGGCTGAAGCCGGAGGCGCTGGAACGCGTGCTGGATCTGGATCTGCGGCGCGAGATCGACCTCGGCCGCAGCCGGCTGCTGCACCGGCTGCGCACGCTGGACGTGTCGTGGGGCGAGCCGGACAGCGGCCGGCGCGGCACCGGCACGTTCCGCGAGCAGTGGCGGTTGCGCTGGCAGCCGGAGTTCGCGGTGCGGCTGGTCGAGGGCAGCATGTACGGCACCACGGTGGCCGCCGCGGCGACCGCCAAGGTGACCGACGCGGCGCGCCGGGCGACCTCACTCGCCGAGGTGACCGCCCTGGTCGAGGTGTGCCTGCTGGCCGATCTGGCGGACGCGTACCCGCCGGTGCTGTCCGCGCTGGACGCCCGCGCCGCGCTGGACGCCGACATCAACCACCTGATGGCCGCGATCCCGGCGCTGGCCCGCACCCTGCGGTACGGCGACGTCCGCCGCACCGACGTGGCCGGGCTGTCCACCCTGACCGCGAGCCTGCTGGTCCGGGTCTGCGCCGGGCTGCCGTCCGCGGTGGGTTCGCTCTCCGACGACGCGGCCAAGGAGTTGCGCGGCCACCTCGACGGCGTGCACGCGGCGGTGGCCCTGCTGGACGACGACGACCTGCGCGACCGCTGGCTCGCCACGCTGGCGTCGGTGGCGGTCCGGGCCGATCTGCACGGCCTGCTGGCCGGACGGCTCACCCGGCTGCTGCTGGACGCGGGCCGGCTGGACGCCGCGGAGGTGCGCCGCAGGCTGCGGTTGCCGCTCACCACCGGTACCCCGCCCGCGCACGCCGCCGCGTGGGTGGAGGGTTTCCTGTCCGGCGGTGGTCTGCTGCTGGTTCACGACGACGAACTTCTGGAGCTGCTGGACGACTGGCTGGCCGACATCGCCGACGACGTGTTCGGCGACGTGCTCCCGTTGCTGCGGCGCACGTTCGGGGCGTTCGCCTCGGGCGAGCGCCGGGCGATCGGCGAGCGGGTGGCCGGCGACCGCGGGGCGCGCCGGTCGGCGGACGCGACCACGCTCGATCACGTCCGGGCGGCCACCGTGCTGCCCACGCTCGGCGCCCTGCTGGGCCGCGATCTGCACATTCGGGAGGCGCGATGACGGAACCTGCGGACGCGGTACGCCGCGAGCGGATGCGTCGCTGGCGGCTGGTCCTGGGCGGGCCGGCGGAGGAGGCGCTGGGTGCGGCCGAGGGGCGCGACGGTGCGATGGACGACGCGCTGGCCGCACTGTACGACGCCGGGGAGCCGGACGGTGCGGGGCGCACGGCCCGGTCCGCGGGGCTGGGCGCGTCGGCCCCGAAGGTGGCGAGGTGGCTCGGTGACATCCGGGAGTATTTCCCGAGCACCGTGGTGCAGGTGATGCAGGCCGACGCCATCGAGCGGCTCGACCTGACCCGGCTGCTGATGGAGCCGGAGATGCTGCAGGCGGTGGAGCCGGACGTGCATCTGGTCGGCACGCTGCTGTCGCTCAACCGGATCATGCCGGACGAGACGAAGGACGCGGCCCGGCAGGTGGTGCGTGCCGTGGTCGACGACCTGGAGCAGCGGATCGCCCAGCAGACCCGGGCCGCGGTGAACGGTGCGCTGAACCGGGCCGCCCGGATCGCCCGCCCGAAGCACGCGGACATCGACTGGGACCGGACCATCCGGGCGAACCTCAAGCACTACCAGCCGGAGCACCGCACGGTCATTCCGGAACGGCTCGTCGGATACGGCCGGCGGACCACCGCGGTGCAGCGCGACGTGGTGCTCTGCGTCGACCAGTCCGGCTCGATGGCCGCGTCGGTGGTGTTCTCCGGGGTGTTCGCCGCGGTACTGGCGTCGATGCGGTCGCTGCGGACGTCGCTGGTGGTCTTCGACACCTCCGTGGTCGATCTGACCGACCAGCTCAGCGACCCGGTCGAGGTCCTGTTCGGCACGCAACTGGGCGGCGGCACGGACATCAACCGCGCGCTCGGGTACGCCCAGCAGCTGGTCACCCGCCCGCGGGACACCATCCTCGTGCTGATCAGCGACCTGTACGAGGGCGGCGTGCGGGAGCAGATGCTGCGCCGGGTCGCCGAGATGACCGCGGCGGGCGTGCAGGTGGTGGTGCTGCTGGCGCTCTCCGACGAGGGGGCGCCGGCGTACGACCACGAGAACGCGGCGGCGCTGGCGGCGCTCGGGGTGCCGGCGTTCGCCTGCACGCCGGACGCGTTCCCGGAGCTCATGGCGGCCGCGGTCGAGAGGAGGGACCTGATGGCGTTCGCCGCCCGGTTCGCGGACGGGTGACTCCGGTCAGGCGACGCCGCCGTTGACGGTCACGCGACACCGCCGTTGACGTACACGGTCTGGCCGTTGACCCATCGGCCCGGGCCGGCCAGGAACGAGACCGTCTCGGCGATGTCCGCCGGCTGCCCGAGGCGTTCCATCGGGTTCATCTTCGCCATCCGGTCGATCGTCTCGTCGTCCTTGCCGTCCAGGAACAGCGCGGTCGCCGTCGGGCCGGGCGCCACCGCGTTCACCGTGATGTCGCGGCCGCGCATCTCCTTGGCCAGGATCGGGACGAGCCCCTCCACGGCCGCCTTGCTCGCCGCGTACGCCGCGTAGGTGGGCAGGCTGAGCCGGGTCACCGAGGTGGAGAAGTTGATGATGGCGCCGCCGGCCCGGACCCGGTTGGCGGCGGCCCGGTCCACCACGAACGTGCCGCGGATGTTCGTCCGGTGCATCCGGTCCAGGTCGTCCAGGTCCAGTGTGGCCAGCGGCGACAGCACCATCAGGCCGGCCGCGTGCACGACCACGTCCACGCCGCCGTACTCCCGCTCGGCCGTCTCGAACAGCTCCTCCACCGCGGCCTCGTCGGCGACGTCGGCCCGGACCGCCACCGCGCGACCGCCCGCCGCCTCGATGGTCGCGACCGCGGCCGCGGCCTCCTTCTCGTTGCCGGCATAGCCGACCACGACGGCCATGCCGTCGGCGGCGAGCCGTTCCGCGGCGGCGCGGCCGATGCCGCGGGACCCGCCGGTGACGATCGCGACGCGGCTGGTGATCCGGTTGTCGGACATGACGCCTCCCCTGGTTTCACTGCTAACACCAACACCGTATCACCGCTAACGGTCACACCGCGATGGCCGCCACCACGATGCCGTCCTCCACCCGGAACCGCCCGGACACCTCCGTCCACGGCCCCGGCACCAGCAGCCGCACGGTGAACCGCGCGTCGTCCGGCGTGAACGACACCGCCGCGTCCAGGAAACCGAGCCACTCCCCGGTCCGCGGCGACCACACCTTGTACATGCACTCCTTGGCGCAGAACAGCAACCGGTCCCAGTGCACGGCGGGTTCGCGCCCGGCCAGGTCGTCCAGGTGGTCCCGTTCCGCGTCGCTGGCCACCAGGCGGGACACGCCGTCCGGCAGCGGCTCGTGCACCTCGGCGTCGATGCCCAGCCCGCCGACCACACCGGCCGGGGCGACCGCCACCGCCCGGTAACCCTGGCAGTGCGTCATGCTGCCGACCACCCCGTCCGGCCAGACCGGCGCACCGCGGTGCCCGCGCAGGATCGGGACCGGCGGATGACCCAGTTCGGCGAGGCCGCGCCGGGCCAGGTGCCGCACCGTGGCGAACTCCGCGCGCCGCCGCGGCACCGCGCGCGCCACCAGCTCCGCCTCCTCGGGGAACAGCGTGGGGTCGGCGGGATCGGTCCGGGTTTCCACGGCGCGGACGCCGGCCGGAAGAATGCTTTCGATCACGGCCCCGATCCTGCGGCATACACTTCGACAATGCCACTCTCCGGTGAGTACGCACCCAGTTCGGCGAGCTGGGCCCGCAAGCAGGCCGAGCAGTACGAGGCGTCGAACGGCGCCGCCGCCGACACCATCCAGGGCCGCCCGATCATCGTGCTCACCTCGGTCGGCGCCCGGACCGGACTCCTGCGCAAGACCGCGCTGATGCGGGTGGAGCACGACGGCGAGTACGCGGTGGTGGGCTCGCTGGGCGGCGGGCCGAAGAACCCGGTCTGGGTGCACAACCTGCGCGCCCACCCGCACGTCGAGCTGCAGGACGGCGACCGGAAACACGACTACACGGCGCGCGAGGTGTCCGGCGAGGAGTACGAGCTCTGGTGGGAACGGGCGGTGGCCGCGTTCCCGACCTACGCGTCGTACCGGGAGAAGACCGACCGGCTCATCCCGGTCTTCGTCCTCACCCGCCGGCCGGCGTAGCCCGCCGCGCGGTGCGGCCGGCCGGCACCACCAGCGGCGTGCCGGTCTGTGGGTCCGGGATGACCTCGCAGGCCAGCCCGTACACCGACCGCACCAGCTCGGCCGTGACCACCGCCCCGGGTTCGCCCTCCGCGACGATCGCGCCGTCCTTCATGGCGATCAGGTGGGTGGCGTACCGGGCGGCCTGGTTCAGGTCGTGCAGCACCGCGACCAGCGTGCGGCCGGCGTCGTTGAGGTCCGCGCACAGGTCCAGCACGTCCATCTGGTGCGCGATGTCCAGGTACGTGGTCGGCTCGTCGAGCAGCAGGATGTCGGTCTGCTGGGCCAGCGCCATGGCCATCCACACCCGCTGCCGCTGACCGCCGGACAGCTCGTCCACCGCACGGTCCGCCAGGTCGGTCACCCCGGTCGCGTCCAGGGCCGCGGCGACCTGCTGCTCGTCCTCGGGCGTCCACTGCCGCAGCAGCTTCTGGTGCGGATAGCGGCCCCGCGCCACCAGGTCGGCGACCGAGATGCCCTCCGGCGCCACCGCGGTCTGCGGGAGCAGGCCGAGCCGCCGGGCCACCTCCTTCGCCCGGTACGACGAGATCGCCGCGCCGTCCAGCACCACCGCACCCGCCCGCGGCGCGAGCAGCCCGGACAGCGCCCGCAGCAGCGTCGACTTGCCGCACGCGTTCGGCCCGATGATCACCGTGAACGACCCGTCCGGGATCCGCACGCCGAGACCGGTGGCGACGACGCGCCGGTCGTACGCCAGGGTGAGATCGGTGCCCGCCAACCGTGTCACGTCGTGCCTTTCCGCCACTGCAACGACAACAACCAGGCCAGGTACGCCCCGCCCACCGCGCCGGTCACCACGCCGACCGGCAGCTGGGCCGGCGCCAGCAGCCACTGCGCCAGCAGGTCGCTCAGCACCAGCAGCACCGCACCGGTGAGCGCCGACGGCAGCAGTTGCAGCCCGGCCGCGCCGGTGAGCCGGCGGGCGATCTGCGGCGCGGACAGCGCCACGAACGCGACCGGGCCGGTGGCCGCGGTCGCCACCGCGCAGACCGCCACGGCCAGGCCGACGAGCGCCATCCGGGACCACCGCACGGGTACGCCGAGCGCCCGCGCCACGTCGTCGCCCATCTCCAGCATCCGCAGCCGCCGGCCGAGCAGCAGCAGCGGCACCGCCAGCACGAGCAGCGCCAGGCCGAGCAGGCGCGCGTACTCCCAGGTGCGCCCGTTCAGCGTGCCGACCAGCCACACCGTGGCGGCGGTCGCCTCCTCCAGGCGGGCGCGGCTGATCAGGTAGCTGTTGACCGCCACCAGCATGGCCGCGATGCCGATGCCGACCAGCACGATCCGGCGGATCCCGCCGCCGCCGAGCGCGGCCAGCCCGTACACGACGATCGCGGTCAGCACCCCGCCCGCGATCGCGCTTCCGGCCGCCACGCCGGGACCGGCGCCGAACACCAGGATGGCCAGCACCGCCCCGGAGGCCGAGCCGGTGGTGAAGCCGATGATGTCCGGGCTGCCCAGCGGATTGCGCGACAGGCTCTGGAAGACCGCGCCGGAGAGGCCGAACGCGGCACCGGCCAGCAGGCCCACACTGATCCGCGGCAGCCGCAGGTCCAGCAGCAGGAACCGGTCGGCGCGCCGGCCGCCGCCGGTGAGGATCTCGGCGATGTCGGCGGGCGGAAGGCGTACCCCGACGCCGACCACCGCGACCCCCGCGGCGAGCATCGCCACCACGACCAGGGCCGCGGCCACGCCGACGGTACGCAGGTCCAGGCGCAGCGCCACGCCGGGCGCCCGCAGCGGTATCCGGCGCCTCACAGCGGCACGATCCGGCGGCGCAGGATCACGGCCAGGAACACCGGCGCCCCGAGCACCGCCGTGACCAGGCTGACCTGCAGTTCGCCCGGCCGGGCCAGGACCCGGCCGAGGACGTCGGCGATCAGCAGCAGCGTCGGGGCGAGGATCACCGAGTACGGCAGCAGCCAGCGCTGGTCCGGCCCGACCAGGGCCCGCGCGATGTGCGGCACGGCCAGCCCGACGAACGCGATCGGTCCCGCCGCCGCGGTCGCCGCCCCGCACAGCAGCGTGATCGAGACCGCGCTCAGCACCCGGGTGCGGTTGAGGTTCGCGCCCAGCGCCCGGGCGGCGTCCTCACCCAGCGCGATGACGTTCAGCGACGGGCCGAGGGCCAGCGCGAGCAGCATGCCGGCCACGATGAACGGCGCGACCCCGGCCACCACGTCGAGGTCCCGGCCGGCCAGCGAGCCGACCGTCCACAACCGGTAGCGGTCGAACGTGGTGGAGTCGAGCAGCACCACCGCGTTCGTCACGGCCAGCAGCGCGGCGCCGACGGCCGCGCCGGCCAGGGCCAGCCGCTCCGGCGACGCACCGGAGCGGCCCCGCGAGCCGAGCAGGTACACCAGGACGAAGGCGCCCGCCGCACCGGCGAACGCGAACCAGATGTAGCCGGTGAGCGTGCCCACCCCGAGCACCCGGATGGCCATCACCACGGCCACCGAGGCGCCCGCGTCGATGCCGAGGATGCCCGGGTCGGCGAGCGGGTTGCGGGTCAGCGCCTGCATCAGCGCGCCGGCCACGCCCAGCGCCACGCCCACGGCGAGGCCGAGCAGCGTACGCGGGAGGCGCAGGTCCCGGATGATCGTGAAATCCTCGGCACGGGCCGGATCGGTCACCTGGCCGTCCAGCGCATCGAGCACCGTACCCAGCGGAATCGACTTGGTCCCGATCGCGATGCTCAGCGCGGTGACCGCGGCCAGCGCGGCCACCGCGACTCCCAGGCCGAGGCCGCGCGTGGTCAGCCCGCCGCGGGCGCGGACCCGCGCCTCGGCGGGGGCGTACCCGGCGCGCTCGGCCGCGGTGGTCACGCCAGGGCGTCCTTGACCAGCGGGACGAACTTCTCGATGGTGTACGGCGTGCTCAGCACGGAGTTCGTGGAGAACGCGTTGACCAGGTCGGCGTCGTCGATGATGAGCAGCCGGCCGGCCTTGGCGGACGGGATGCTGTTCAGCACCGCGTCCTTGCGCAGCTCCGCACCCGCGCCGATGCCGAAGACCACGGTGAGATCGGCGTCGAGCAGGCTGACCCGCTCCTTGGAGATCTCGGCGTAGAACGAGGCGGGCTTCAGGGCCTCGATCTGCGGCGAGTTGGTGAAGCCGAGCGCCTCCATGAACTGGACCCGGCCGTCGCCCCGGGTGTACGCGCCGTACTGGCCGCCGAACGCCGCCGCCACGCAGACCTTCTTGCCGGCGAAACCGGGGTTGGCCGCCTTCGCGTCGGCGAGCGCCTTGTCGTTCGCGGCCACCAGCTTCTCGCCCTCCGCGCGCCGACCCAGCGCCTCGGCGATCAGGATCGTCTGGTCCTTCAGCGTGGTGCCGTACGGCTGGGTGCCGGCCGGACCGGACAGCGTGGGCGCCAGCTTCTCCAGCTGCTCCCAGGTCTCCTTCTTGTTGTCCGACTTGGCGAGCGTGACCAGATCCGGCCGCAGCCCCGCGACCGCGTCGAAGTTGATCTCCGGGCCCTTGAGCACCTGCGGCTTCGCCCCGTTCAGGCGGTCCTTCGCCCACGGGCCGACGCCCTCCGGCCACGCCTGGAACCAGTCCAGCACCCCGACCGGCACGACGCCGAGGGCGAGCAGCGCGTCCGCGTCCGCCCAGCCGAGCGAGACGACCCGTTCCGGCGTGGCCTCCACCGTGGTCGTACCGAACTGGTGGGTGACCGTGGCGGGGAAACCGCCGGCGGCGGGTCCGGACGAGGTGCCGCCCGCCGGGCTGTCGCTGTTCTCGTCGCCGCAGGCGGCGAGCAGGCCGGCGGCCGCGGCGCCGACCGCGCCGAAGAGCAGGCCACGGCGGGTGAGGGGACTGCCGGTCATCGTGAACTCCTGATCATGAGGTTAGGTATGCCTCACCTTAGCGGCGTTTCCGGATCATGAAAATGCGGGTCGCCGCAGGTGACGTGGCTTACCCGTCCGCGACGACGCATCGGCTCACCGCACCGAACCGCCCCCGCCCGACCATGTCGCGCACTCGCATATGCGCGAAAGGGGCAGGAGCCTCTCGAATCAGGATCTCCCCATCCTGGGCTCGCGGCACGGCTGCTGGCGATGCAGGCCCGCGGCCAGGCCATCGACGGCGACCACGACCGCTGCATCGAGCAGCTTCCGGAATGCCGAGCGGACGCTGGCCACGCAGCCGTCCATTGTGGCCTCGCCGTGGGCCAGTGTCTTCGACGAGGCATCGCTGGCAGCCGAAGCAGCACGGTGCTTCGGACGACTCGGCCAGCTTGATGCCGCACGCCGCCAGGCGGCACGGATTCTTGAGCTTCGACCGCCGGAGCGTGTTCGCAGCAGGGCCTTCGCCCAGGTGATGCTGGTCTCGAGCCTGATCTCCCAAGGTCGCGTCGACGAGGCCTGTGCCATCGCCCACGAGGTACTGGGCCAGACCCGGGCGCTCGGCTCCGTACTCGTGGCGAAGCAGTTGGAAGATCTCGGCCACCTTTTCGCGCCGTTCAAGCGGAACCCCGACATCGCAGCGTTCATCGAGTTCCTGCAGGACGAACTGCGTGAACGCCTGCTGTCGCCGGTCGGGACCGATCGATCCGGCACGGGAGCCTCGTGACCTCCGACCGGCCGCTCCATCAACGCGACCCCGAGGCTTGGCAGGCCCATCTGGCCGAGGGGAACCGCACGCAGCCTCGAAACGGGTGAGTGCGGACGTCCTCTTCCGGGACGAGGCTGAGCGCATCCTGCTGGTCGACCCGCGCTACAAGCCGGATGGGGATCTGCCCGGCGGCATGGCCGAGGCCAACGAGCCGCCGCTGGACGCGGCGCGGCGCGGCGCGAAAACCGCTGTGCCGGACGGGCAATCCGGACGATCATGGATGGATGCGTACCCCCCATCAGTCCGTCGACCGGCTCGGCAGCCGCCCCGTGGAGGCGGCCGTCGCGCCGGCCGCCCCCGCCGCCCTGCCGCTGTCCGCCGCCGTCGACGACGGCGATCGGCTGGTGGACGTCATCGACCTGCTCGCGCTGGACGCGTTCGTCACCGGCCGGGAACCGTTCGGCCGCACCGCTTATCTGGACAACGTCCGCGCCGACGCGCCACTCACCACCGACGACGCCCGGGTGGTCCGGGACGCCGTCGAGGAGGACGGGCACGGCCGCCTCGCCGTCGGCGACGGCTGGACCCTGCACGTCACCCGCTGGCGGCAGAGCCGGCGCGCCCGCGTCACGGTGACCGCGACCACCGCCGAACTCGCCGAGTCGGTGCTCGCCACCGCCACCGCCGGCGCGGTCGAGGAGCCGGAACCGGCCTCGGACAGCGTGCCGATCGGCTTCTGGCACTACGGTCCGCATGGGCCGCGCCGGGTGTCCCGCGAGATCGACGCCGCGCCGTGGGACCGGATCCGCGGCAACTACGCCGAACCGGTGGCACAGACGCTGGAACGCCTGATGACCCTGGACGGCACCGCGGTCAACGGCCGCCTGCTGCTGCTGCACGGCGAACCGGGCACCGGCAAGACCACGGCGCTGCGGGCACTGGCCCAGCAGTGGCGTGCCTGGTGCCAGGTGGACTGCGTCCTCGATCCGGAGCGGTTGTTCGCCGACCCGGCGTACCTGATGGGGGTCGCCCTGGGTGGTGGCGACGACGACGAGCCGAAGTGGCGGCTGCTGCTGCTCGAGGACTGCGACGAGCTGATCAGCGGGTCCGCGAAGGCGAGCGCCGGGCAGGCCCTGTCCCGGCTGCTCAATCTCACCGACGGGCTGCTCGGCCAGGGTCGCCACGCGCTCATCGCGATCACCACGAACGAGGATCTGACGTCGCTGCACCCCGCGGTGGTCCGGCCGGGACGCTGCCTGGCGAGCATCGCGGTGGGGCGTCTGCCGTACGCGCAGGCGGCGCGGTGGCTGGGCACGCCGGCCGGGATCGGCCCCGACGGCGCGACGCTGGCGGAGCTGTACGCGCTCAGGACCGGCGCACAGCCGGTGACGGTGCCCGAAACCGCTTCCGCCACCGGCATGTACCTGTAGCGCCGGCCGGCCTGCGCCCGGCGTCGGTCCGCCTGCGCTCGGCGTCGGTCGGCCCGCGCTCGCCGGCGTCAGCGGGCTGCCAGGTCGGCCAGGACGCCGAGTTGGCGGACAAATCGGTCAGCGTGCGCGCTATGGCGACCCGGTTCCACCGCACAGCGGGTTTCTGTCGCAGGCGGCAATGGGCCGCAACCAGCCGCGTGGAACTCCGGCGACAACCACACCCGTGCTCCCCACGCCCGACCGCCGCTGGCCGGCCGTGCGGAATTGCGGCACACAGCGCACCCAGTCTCCCCACGCCCGGCACCACCCACCGCGCCGTGCGGAATTGCGGCACACAGCGCACCCAGTCTCCCCACACCTGACACCACCCACCCCGCCGTGCGGAATTGCGGCACACAGCGCACCCAGCCTCCCCACACCCGACACCACCCGCCCCCGCCGCGCGGAACTCACAGAACGCAACTGAACGCCCACCCGCCGCCGCACAGGCCGAACCTGCCGCGGAGCGCCACACAAGCCCCGCGGAAACGCAGATCGGGACGGCGCGTTACGTCCGCCGGAATGCGCAATCCCGTACCGAACGGAATGAGCCCGCCACCCGGAGAAGGTAGCGGGCTCCATTTTAGGTAAGGCTTACTTTGGCTGATAAGTCAGGCAGTCGGCGAGATCCGGCCCGGAACCGACACTGATCGCCGGCGCCCGGCATTCCAGGTCGCTGTTGTACATGCACTCCGACCGCTTGCACGCGCCGACCTGCGCCAGCACCTGCCCCATACCGCCCTTGACCTCGGATTCCACGTACGTGTCGCACTCCGAGTGGGCCCGCCCGATGGTGATCGCGAACGCGGTACAGCCGTCGTGGTTGTACCCACATTCGCTGACTGTGCACTGCTGCACCCGCGGCATTTCCAGCATCTGCGTCATGGCGTGGACCTCCTATTGTCGTCGTCGACTCCGACCACGGTAAAGCATTTCCGGCTCAATCGCAGAACGCCGCAGCGACAATTTCCGGAGACCTTGAGGAAGGTAAGCCTTCCTTTATCGGCGCGTGCGCGGCGGGTCGGGCACCGTCGGCCGGGGGCGGCTGGCACAGTGGGGGAACTGCCCGCCGCACCGAGGAAGGGTCCGCACGATGGCCGACGCACCGAATCGGGGCCGGCGGATCGCCTGGTTCGCCGCGGCCGCCGCCGCGCTCCTGCTCGCGGGTCTGGGTGTGGTGGTCGCGCTGGACCCGGCGGAGCCGGATGCGCCGGTGGCCGGGACCGCGTCGACGCCGGGCGCCAGCCGGTCGGCCTCGTCCCCGCCGTCCCGCTCGGCCCGGGCGCTGATCGCCCGGCCCCGCACGGCCGGCGACTGGCCGGGGGCCAACGGCCTGTCCGGTGTCAACGGATACCCGATTCTGGACACCGCGAGCGTGACCTCGTTCTGCGCCGCCCGCGGGCGGCCGTGTCAGATCGCGCAGACCTACACGGACCGGACGTCGTACGAGTCGATGACCCGGGGCAGCGACTGGACGTTCGAGTTCTTCGACGACTTCCCGGGTGCGCTGGTCATCTCGCAGGGCCTGGCGCCGACCGGCGGCGAGGCGGAACTGCCGCGCTGCGCGGCCGGTGTGTACGACGAGCACTGGCGGGACTTCGGCCGCCTGATGGTGCGGCACGGGCGGGGCGATTCGGTGGTACGCCTGGGCTGGGAGTTCAACGAGCGCACCATGCCGTGGCGGGCGGTCGACACGCGGGCGTACGTGGAGTGCTACCGCCGCGCCGCGGACCGCATCCGGGAGACGAACCCGGACGTCCTGCTGGACTGGACGATCAACGCGCACAGCTCGCCGGACGGGCTCTGCGGCGGCCGGAGCACGAACTGCTACCCCGGCGACGGGTACGTGGACATCATCGGGATCGACAACTACGACCACTACCCCTGGTCCCCCGACAAGGCCGCGTTCGACGCCACGGCGGCCCGGCCGGAGGGGCTGACCTGGCTGTTCGAGTTCGCCCGTACCCGGGGCAAGCCGTTCTCGGTGGGCGAGTGGGGTGTGGTGCCGACCGGCGACGCGGGCCGGGAGAATCCGCCGTTCGTGCGCTGGATGCACGAGTGGTTCGCGGCCCGGGCCCCGCATCTGGCGTACGAGGCGTACTTCGTCGACTGCGGCGCGGACAGCGTCCAGTCGAGCCTGTTCCGGACGGAGCCGGAGTGCGCCCGCAACAGTGGGTCGTCCGCGGCGTATCGGACCTTCTGGGGTTCCTAACCGGGTTGAATCCACTCAACTTCGTCACTCTGGGCAATTGCTGATAAACGCCAAGTTACGCTCCAGCGAGATGGCCCGGCGATGTTCCTCATCCGCGGGCCCACCCATCCCACAGACGGTTCCTGGTAACCGTAGGAGGACCTCGCATGCGCAAGTCCCATCCCCGTCGGGGACCCCGGCTCTTCCGAGCCGGACTGGCGACGGCCGCCGCCGTCATCCTCGTGGTAGCCGGTGTGCAGACACCCGCCTTCGCGACGAACACGCCGTTCACGATCACCCCGAGCACCGGACCGCTGGGCGGCAACACGGTGATCGCGGTCGCCGGCACGAACCTGCTCACCGGCGTGACCGCGCCCGCCGCGCGGTTCATTGCCAACGCCACCGGAACCACGACCTGTCCGGCCACGCTGGGTACCGTCTCGGCGACCAATATCGCGGCCTCTGCGGCCACCAAGAACACCGACAACGACGGTACGGTCACCACGCCGAACACGCTCGCGCTCGGCAGCTACCGGGTCTGCCTCTACACCAGCTCCGCCGCCGCGGCCGTGCTGGAGGGCACCTCGACCACCCTGTACGTGGTGGCCGCCGCGGCACCGGTGCTCAGCCCGTCCGCCGGTCCGGTGTCCGGTGGCAACTCGATCACGCTGACCGGCCCCAGCGGGGCGCCGTACCTGACCACCGCGACCACGGTCGGCGCGGCGTTCACCACGGCGTCCACCTGCCCGGCCACCTACACGACCACGGCGCCCAACATCGTCGCCTCGACGGTCACGAGGACGTCGACCTCGGTGGCCACGTTGACCGTGCCTTCCGGCTTGGCGCTGGGCACCAACTACAACATCTGCGTCTACAACGGCGCGGTGGCGGGCACCAGCGTTCTGATCGGTAAGAGCGCCACGGCCTACGGCACGCTGACCGGGCTGACCCTGAGCCCGACGGTCGGACCGAGCGGTGGCACGAACACGATCACCGCGACCGCGGCCACCGCCGTGCTCAGCGGCGTGACCTCGCCGGCCGTCACGTTCACCGAGGGCTCCTGCTCGGCCACCTACACCGGCACCGGCGCCTACATTCCGTCGACCACGGTCACCAAGATCTCCAACACCAAGGTCGTGGTGCTCGTGCCGACCGGCGTGGTCCTCGGCGGCGGCGAGAACACCGAGGAGTACAGCGTCTGCGTGTACGCCGGCAACACCGGCACGGACGCGCTGATCGCGGCCCCGGGCTCCTACACGATCGCACCCACCCTGACCGTCACCGGCGTCTCGCCGGCCGGCGGCCCGGCGCAGGGCGGCAGCCTGGTGACGATCGCCGGCGGCGGCTTCCCGTACCCGGCGGACGAGGACACCGTGATCAGCGCCTCCATCGGCGGCGCGCCGCTGGAGAACATCGAGGTTCTCTCCGCGAGCGCGATCCGGGGCACGACGACGGAGCGCGCGCCGGGTCTGGCGTCGGTCAGCGTGACCACGGCGGCGGGTACGAAGACGCTCGCCGACGCGTTCACGTTCTCGTACGGCATCTCGGTGGAGCCGAACACCGCACCCACCAACACCACGCCGTACGTCGACATCCTGGGTGTGGGCTTCGACGGCCTGACCTTCGGCACCGGTAACCCGAACACCGGTGGCGCCCGGGTGTTCCTGGTGAACGACAGCTACAGCAACCTCGCCGACAGTGGCACGCCGGCCAACTACGCCACGCCGCCGGTCACCGAGTGCACCGGAGTGCTGAAGATCGACGACAACGAGATCATCTGCCAGCTGCAGCTGGTCAGCACGCTCAACCCGGCCGGCACGGTCAACACGACGGACGTCGTCAACGGCACGTACACCATCGCCGTGGTGAGCAACAGCGCGGTCGCCGCGACGCTGACCTCCAGTAGCGTGTCGATCATCTCCAGCGGCTCGACCTTCACGGTCTCGCCCTACTGATCCGACCGAGCACCACGTGAGCGGCCCGGGGCTGACGCCCCGGGCCGCTTCGTGTCGGCCACTATGCGGTCCGGGCGGCCGCCGTCAGGCGCTCGGCGTACTCGTCGACGGTCCGGGCCGCCGCCCAGCCAGGCCGCCGCCCAGCCAGGCCGCAGCTCGGCCGGCTCCGCGCCGAGGCCGTACATCTGCCGGTCGGCGGGGCCCTGCAGCCAGACGCCGTCGGTGTACGGGGCGAACAGCGAACGGCAGCCGGCCCGGAGCGAAAGCTCCGGGCCGGTTGCCGTACCTCACTCAGAGCTGGTTCCACGCCCTGGTCAGCGCCGCCACACTGGCCTGTTTGGACGGGCGCTTGTGGTGGTTCACGGCGAGCGTGTAAACGCTCTTCGTCGCGCTGGTCCGCCAGCACAGCAGCAGCGTGGGCCGTTCCCGGGCGGGCGCGTTCGGGCTGAGCCGGATGGTCTGGCTGCAGCGCGCCGCGCCGACCTTCTCGCCCTTCAGCCCGCTCACCCAGCCCAGCTCGCGCTGCCCGGCGAGGTTGCCGGCGGCCGACACCACCCGCAGCATCCCGGCCGCATCGGACGGCGCGCCCGACTCGGTGACCTTCACGTCGGCGTCCGAGAGCGGGGCACCCGGCCCCACGGGCGCACGTTTCACGTTGTCCGTGGCCTTCGCCGCCGCGCCCTTCAGCGCGTCGATGATTTCGGCGGTGGTCCGCGGCCGGGGCTTGGCCGTGGTGGCGGCCGGCGCCGGAGACGGCGCGGCCTTGGCCCCGGCCGGGGTGCGGGCCGGCCCGGGACTCGGGGAGTCCGCGGTGGCGGCCGGAGGCGCGCCGTCCGCCGGCGGTTCGAGCGGCGCCGACGCCCCGGCGTCGGCGGTCACGGCCGCCGGCTCGTCGGTGAGGTGGTCGGTCATCAGGAAGGCCCCGCCGCCGAGGACGGCGGCCAGCCCCACCACGCCGGCCACGGCCGTCCGGCGCCGGCGGGGGGACCGTTCTGGTCTGCTCATGGAAAATCCTTTGCGGGTCTCGACTGGGTCGCCCCCGCTCTCGCGGCGGCAGCCCCGAACCCTCATGGTCGCAAGAATCGGGACATAGCGGACCGGAACCCGTAACCCGACCGGCGCTAGCGTGGTGCCCATGACTGAACAGCGACCCTTCGGCACCACCGGCATCCAGGTCAGCGCGATCGGCCTGGGCGCCTGGCAGCTCGGGCGCTCGCGGGAATGGCCCACCGGCCCGGAACCGGACGAGGCGGTCCGCATCGTGCATGCCGCGCTCGACGCCGGTGTCACGTTCGTCGACACCGCCCCGGGGTACGCCCAAGGCCAGAGCGAGCTGAACCTGGGCCGCGCCCTGGCCGGCGTACACCGGGATGCCGTGGTGTTGTGCACCAAGGTGGGCCACACGCCGGACGGCGGCACCGACTTCTCCCCGGACGCCATCGTCGCGTCCGTGCGGGGCAGCGCCCAGCGCCTCGGCGTCGACCACCTGGACATCGTGGTGCTGCACAACCCACCGCCCGGCGTGATCGACAGTGCGGAGCACTACGCCGTGCTGGAACGGCTGCGCGACCAGGGGCTGATCCGCGCCTTCGGCGCGTCCGTGGACCGCTGCGACGAGGTCGACACGGTGCTGGCCTCGGGGCGGGCCGACGCCCTGGAGGTACGCCTCTCCGCGCTCTACCAGGAGCCACGGCCGGCGGTCGAACGGGCCCACCGGCGCGGTGCCGGGGTGGTCGTCAAGGTGCCGCTGGAGTCCGGCTGGCTCTCCGGCCGGTACACCGCGGACAGCACGTTCACCGACGTCCGGGCCCGCTGGTCACGGGCCGACGTGGCGCTGCGCGCACACCTGGTGGACGAGTTCCGGGCCCTGCTGCCCGAGGGCGTGAGCACGGTGGCGGGCGCGCTGCGGTTCCTGCTCGCCGACGACGCCGTCTCCACCGTCATCCCGGGTACCCGCAGCGTGGAGCACCTGCGGTCCAGCGTCGTCGCCGCCGCCGAGCCGCTGCCCGCGGAGACGGTCACCGCGATCCGGGCCTGGTACGCGGACCGGATCGGCGCCCAGCCGCTGACCTGGTGACCGCCCCGCGCGGGCCGCGACCACGACGTCGTGTTGGGATCACCGCATGACCATCGGGAAACGGGCACTGGTACTCGGCGGCGGCGGCGTCACCGGCGTCGCGTGGGAGATCGGGCTGTTGCACGGGCTGGCCGAACTCGGCGCCGACCTCTCCGGCGCCGACCTGTTCGTCGGCACGTCGGCCGGTTCGGTGGTGGCCGCCCAGATCACCGGCGGTACGCCGCTCGACCGGCTGTTCGCCGCGGAACTCGCCGACACCAGCGGCGATCGCAACGCGGCGATCGGTTCCGCCGTACTCCTGCGGTTCGTCGTCTCGTCGCTCCACCCCGGCGACCGCCGGCGCGGGCGGGCCTGGCTCGGGCGGGCCGCCCTGCGGGCGAAGACCGTGCCGGAGTCGGAGCGGCGCGACGCCATCCGGGCGCGGGTGCCGCACGACGACTGGCCGGAGACCCCGCTGCGGGTACCGGCGGTGGTGGCCGCCACCGGCGAGGTGGTGGTGTTCGACCGGGACAGCGGGGTGTCGCTGATCGACGCGGTGGCGGCCAGCTGCGCGGTCCCCCTGGTCTGGCCGCCGATGACGGTGAACGGCGTCCGGTACATCGACGGCGGCGTCCGCTCGATCGCCAACGTGGACCTGGCCCGTGGGTACGGCCGGGTGGTGGTGATCGCGCCGGCCACCGCCGCGGTGCGCCGCGCGGACCGGCCCGCCGCGCAGGCGACCGCGCTCGGCCCGGACGTCCGCAGCGCGGTGGTCAGCCCGAGCCGGGCCGCGCTCGCCGCGATCGGCCGGAACCCGCTCAGCCCCGACCGCCGCGCCGAGGCCGCCCAGGCGGGCCGGACGCAGGCGGCCGAGGTGATCGAACGGATCGGCCGCGCCTGGTCCTAGGGCGGGCATCACCGTCGTACCCGTGCCCGTCCACCTGGCTTGCGCCGGCTTTCAGGCGCGGGACCACGACTGGTTGGAGCCGCCCGTACAGTCCCACAGTTGTACGCGCGCGCCGTTCGCGGTGCCGTTCTGCGCCACGTCGAGGCAGCGTCCGGAGCCCACCCCGGTGATGGTGCCGTTGCCGTTGAGGGTCCACTGCTGGTTGGTGCCGCCGTTGCAGTCGTAGATGCCGACCGCGGTGCCGTTCGCGGTACCGGTGCCCCGGGCGTCGAGGCACTTGTTGCCGTAGACCCGCAATTCCCGGGCGGAGGTGGCGGCCCATTGCTGGTTCGTGCCCGTGCCGCAGTCGTAGATGGCGACCTGGGTGTTGTTGACGGTGCTGGCGGCGGGAACGTCGAGGCAGCGGCCCGAGCCGGTGTTGCGCAGCCGGTTGCCGGGCACCGGCTCCGGAACCGGGTCGGTGCCGGTCAGTCCCCAGGCGTACCGCAGTCGGCCGGCGCCGCTGGCGTTGGGGGTGGTCAGGGACAGGTCGGTGCCGGTGCCCTGCAGCTTCTGCATGGCGTACCAGTCGTCGTTCTGCCCGGCGGTGATCTTGCCACCGATACCGGGCCAGTAGACCGAGCCCATGCCGAGTTCGCGGAGCACCTGGGTGGTGGCGCGGAAATAGCGGACGAAGTTGTCGGTGCTGGTGGCGTCGTCGTAGTTGAGGCCGGTGTCCATGGGCGCGCCGAACTCGTCGATGACGGTACGGCCGGCGCAATTGCCGATGGCGTCCCTCAGGTAGTTCACCCACGCGTCGTAGGTTTTCGCACCGCTGAAGAACGTGTAATGGTGCAGGGACAGGTAGGTCCCGTCGAAACGGCTGTCGGCGCACATGGTCCGGATGTCCTGGTTGAACCCGGAGCCACTGATGAAGATGCGGTTGCGGGGTACCGACGGCCGCGCGGCGAGCCATGCCGCGGCCACGTTCTTCCACTCGGCGGCGGTGTAGCCGTGCGGCTCGTTCATCGGCTCGAAATGCACCAGGGAATGGGTGCCGTACTTCTCCACGACGGTGTTCCACATGGCGTTGAAAGCACCCGTGTCGGTGAGGCGGCCACCGGTGGACGCCCTGCCGTCGTCCCAGTACGAGAGGATGACCTTCAGGCCCAGAGCGGTGGCCGAGTCGACGACGCCGGTGTAGGAGTCCCACCACGGCGTACCGACGGAGTAGGTGTTGATCGGCAGCCGGAGGGTGTTCGCGCCGAGATTGCGCTGGAAGCCGGCGAGGACGGCGTCCGCCTTGGCCCGCACGGTAGCGTAGCTGTCGCCACTGCTCAGTCCGTACAGGACCAGCGGCCCGCCGGTGAAGTTGTCGCCGGCGCGGGCCCAGTTGACGCCCTGGAACTGGTTCGTCGCCGCCGCCGCGCTCGGCGCGACGGCCAGCAGGGCCAGGGGGATCGCCGCGAGTGCCGCCACGGCGCCGGCCAGCGCCGGACGGAAACTCGGAACACGTCGTCGGATCATGGGTGCTCCCGGGTCCTGGGTGCGTTACGAATTACATTGACTGTCGGCAATATAGCCAGAGTGTTCCCCGCTTTACAAGCGAAACGAAACACCCAGTCAGGCAGTGCGGAACGCCTCGGCATAACACTTTTCGGAAAGCGACTTACCGCCATTTCGTCGTCGAACCGAGTGCTGGGCCGGATCGTGGCCCGGCTGATCCGCCGGGCCACAATGGCCGACCGGCTAGCCGACGCCCACGCCGTTGTGGCCGGCGGGCAGCTTCGTGCCCTTCGCGTCGTACGCGGTGAGGCCGGTGAGCTGCTTGCCGGTCGGCGCGAACCAGAAGAACGACACCCGCGGGTCCTCGCTCCACCGGGCGAGTTTCGCGGTCACCGTCTTGCCGCCGTGCTTCGCGGTGATCCGGGTGACCGGGCCGGCGTAGTAGCCGAACGTCGGCTGCCCCGGCCCGTTGGCGCCCTGCACGGCGTGGAACCCGGGCGCGTCGTCCGGCCCCACGACCTCGTTGGCCATCACCTCCGCGGTGAGCGTTCCGTCCGCGCGGCGGGAGCCGAGCATCACGCCGAACGTGGTTTTCGGCAGGTCGGCCGAGTCCACCGCGACGGCGTAGAGCACGTAGCGGCCCTCTGCCGCCGGCAGCCCGGTGTCGACCGGCGTGCCGAGCGGGGTCCGGCTCTCCGGGTCCGCCTCCTCCGGCGCGCCGGGGCGGTCCGCCGGCGCGGAGGGGGCCGGCGCCGCGGCACCGAAGGCGATCGCCCCGCCGCCGTCGGTGTGGGCCGCGTTGGCGACGACGGTGCCCGCCGAGATGACGGCCACGCAGGCTGCCGCCGCCCCCACGGAGTACAGCCACCGGTTCCTTCTGCTTTCCATGCGTTCCCCTCAGGATGGGTGTGGTGTGGTGCAGAAAACGAGACGGCCGGGGACGGCGGAAAGTTGCGGCAACCTTTCCCGCCCCCCGCTCGTAGTAACCCGCGTGGGAAAGCAGACGTATGGCGCGCGGTGACGACGAGTTCGTGGCGTTCGCCCAGGCCAGCTCGGGACGGCTGCAACATGCGGCGTACCTGCTGACCGGCGACCGGCACGACGCCGAGGACGCCGCGCAGTCGGCGCTGGTCCGCACGTACGCGGCGTGGAGCCGGGTCCGCCGGCGGGACGCGTACGCCTACGCCCGGACCGTGCTGGTGAACCTGGTGATCGACCAGTGGCGCCGCCCGGTCCGCGAGTACCCCACCGAGGACCTGCCCGAGCAGGCCGCGCCGCGGGACCTGGCCGACGACGTGGCCCGGCGCCGCTGGCTGATCGAGGCACTGGACGCGCTGAGCCCGCGCGAGCGTGCGGTCATCGTCATGCGGCACTACCTGGACCTGCCCGAGGCCGAGGTGGCCCGGGAGATGGATCTTTCGGTCGGCACGGTGAAGAGCCTGAACTCCCGCGGACTGGCGAAGCTGCGCCTCCCCGCCCAGCGGGACGCCCGGCGCGAGGCACGGCGGGACGCGGAGACGGGAGTACGGAAGTGAACGACCTCGAGGAACTGCGGGACGCGCTGCACACCCCGCCCGGCTTCACGCCGCGCGCGCTGGACCTGGACGCGGTGATGACCGCCGGCGGGCGGCTGCGTCGGCGCCGTCGCCTGGCCACCGGTGCGGGTGCCGCCCTCGCCGTCGCCGCGCTGCTGGTGGGCGGCGGGCAGATGGTCGGCGGCGGTGCGGTGCCGGACCGTCCGGGTGACGCGCCGGCCGCCGCCCGGCCGGAGGTCTCGACTCCCGGCCGGCCGGCGGACATGCTCGGCGATCCGGTCCCGACCGGGCTGCCGGCCGGCACCGGGGAGTACGTGCTGTACGGCCGGACGATCGACGACGACGCCCTGCCGGACACCACGTTCGGGATGATGCTGGCCGTCCGCGGCCCGGCCGGTGACCTCACCGACCGGGTGATCGCCAACGAGGTCGTCGGGCCGGACACCGCGCCCGGGTTCCACGCCGTGCAGGGCGCCAACGGGCCGGGAGAGCCGACGTTCGGCTACTACGTCGGCCCGGCCACCCGGATCACCGCGAAATACAGCGGCCGTACCGTGACCGCGAAGCAGGCCCGCTGGAGCGCGGACGCCCGGGTGATCTTCTTCTGGTTCGCGCCGACCGACGGCCAGCTCAAGATGCTGACCGCGTACGACGCGGACGGCAAGAAGCTGCCCGCCGGCCACAACGTCGTGGGTGTGGGCTGAACCTCCGAAGGCTGTCGCGGGCGGTGCTCGTGCGGTTTACTGCTCAACCATGGGCATCATCTCCCGCGGCTTCGGCGGCCGGCGGCGCGAGTCGCGGCCCGAACTGCCGCCCGGGCAGTACCTCGCACACGACTTCCCGGTGCTCTCCGCCGGGCCGACCCCGCGGGTCCCGCTGGACCGGTGGCAGTTCACCGTGACCACCGAGATCGGCGCGAAGCAGAGCTGGACCTGGGCCGAGTTCCAGCGGCTGCCGGCCGAGGACGTGACGGTCGACCTGCACTGCGTCACCAAGTGGTCGAAACTGGACACCGCCTGGCGCGGCGTCTCGCTGGACACGCTGCTGGCCGACGTGGAGACGTCGGCCGACTACACGCTGGTGCACGCCCACGGCGGCTACACCACCAACGTGCCGCTGGAGGATCTGCTCGACGGCAAGGCCTGGGTGGCGTACCAGTACGACGGCGAGGACCTGGCGGCCGAACACGGCGGCCCGGCCCGGCTGCTGGTGCCGCACCTGTACCTCTGGAAGTCGGCCAAGTGGGTGAGCGGCCTCCAGCTGCTGACCGAGGACGAGCCCGGCTTCTGGGAAGAGGCCGGCTACCACAACTACGGGGACCCATGGCGCGAGCAGCGGTATCAGGGCGACTGACCTGGCGGGTCGCGACGGTCGCCGGGACCCGGTGGGAGACGCCGACGGCCCGGACGCTGGTGCTGGACGTACCGGACTGGCCCGGGCACCTGCCCGGTCAGCACGTCGACGTGCGACTGACCGCGCCGGACGGGTACCGCGCCCAGCGCAGCTACTCGATCGCATCGGCGTGGACCGGCGACGGCCCGGTGGAGCTGACCGTGCAGCGCCTGGACGACGGCGAGGTCTCGCCGTACCTGACCGACGAGGTGACCGACGGCGACCAGCTGGAGCTGCGCGGGCCGGTCGGCGGCTGGTTCGTCTGGCGGCCGGAGCAGACCGCGCCGGTGCTGCTGGTGGCCGGCGGCTCCGGCCTGGTGCCGCTGATGGCGATGATCCGGGCCCGCGGCGCGGTGCGCGGCCGGCAGCCGTTCCGGCTGATCTGTTCGGTACGCACCCCGCGGGATCTGCTGTACGCCGACGAACTGGCCCGCCGGGTCCGCGACGACCCCGGTCTCGACGTCCGGTACGTCTACACCCGGCAGACCCCGGACGGCTGGCCCGAGCCGGCCAAGCGGATCAGCGTGGCGACGCTCAACAGCCACGGCTGGCCGCCGGACTTCGGCCCGGACTGTTTCGTCTGCGGGCCGACCAGCTTCGTGGAGACCGCCGCGGACATTCTCGTCGCGCTCGGGCACGACCCTCGCAAGATCAGGACCGAGCGGTTCGGAGGTACGGCGTGAGCATGCTGGACGGCAACGCCCTGGCCGGTGACCTGCGCGAGGTTTTCGCGGCCGACGTCACCACCGCGCTCTACACGTGCGGTGGCTGCGGCCACGCCGACGTGATCGCGACCCTGCACCTGTGGGGGCCGGCGCCCGGCCAGGTGGCCCGCTGCCCGCACTGCACGGACGTGGTGCTGCGCCTGGTGCAGACGCCGGACCGGTTGATCCTCGACCTGCGCGGCACGGTGCGCCTGGAGATCCCGCGGGCCGGCTGACCGGCCGGCGGGGTCAGTCCCGGAAGGCGCCGCGCAGCCGCTGGGCCAGGCTGATCGGCGGGCGGGCCGGAGCACCGGTGCGCGGGGGCGGCCCGGCTGCCGGGGGCGCGCCGGGACGGGACCGGCCGATCGGCTGGTCGTAGTCGGCGCCCGCGATCGCCTCGATGATGTCGGCCTCGCCGAAGTTCTCCGAGCCCGGAATGGACGGCACGAACCCGACCAGGATGCCGTTGCGCATGATCTGCGCCTCGAGCCCCGCGGTGCCGTCGTTGTCCCAGATCGCCTCGCGCCCGTCCGGCAGCGCCACCCGGATGCCGTACCGGGTGATCCCGGCGTGCGGCAGCTTCACATGGGCGAAGACGTTGCGGGAGCGCAACGTCTTGACCACCCGGCGAGCGCGTTCCTCATCCATGACATGACGCTAGCCAGCCCGCCTGTGCGCACGCTGAGGGGCGCCTGAACAGACGATGAGAGGAGGACATCGACGCATATTACTACGCGGTAACCAGCGTGTCACCGTGTTTCTTTCCCCGTGACCTTGACTTACTCTTCGGTAACCGGAGCGCTTCGGCCCCCATCCCCCGCGGACCGGAGGCCATCCCGATGAGCAGACGCATCTCCCCCGTCCTCGCCTGCCTCGTCACGTCCACCCTTCTCACCGTCCTCACCGCCACCCCGGCCGCCGCCGCGTCCGACGTCGACTACCTCGCCCTGGGCGACTCGTACTCGTCCGGCGTCGGCGCGCCCGGCCAGACCGGACTCTGCCTGCGCAGCCCGAACGGCTACCCGGCGCAGTGGGCGGCCCGGCACGATCCCGCGTCCTTCCGCAGCGTCGCGTGCGGCGGCGCGGAGACCGGCGACGTACGCACGCTCCAGGTGCCGTACCTGTCGAGCAGCACCGACCTGGTCACCGTCACGGTGGGCGGCAACGACGCCGGCTTCGCCGACACGGTCATCTCCTGCACGCTGGGCAGTGACGCCTACTGCGCCGGAAAGGTCGCGGCGGCCCGGGCCTACATCACCGGGACGCTCCCCGGTGAGCTGGACCGCACGTACCGGGCGATCCGCGACCGGGCCCCGAACGCCGAGGTGGTCGTGCTCGGCTACCCGCGGCTCTTCGACGTGTCCCGGCCCGGTTGCGGCATCGCCGGCATGAGCCTGGCCAAGCGGCGGGCGATCAACGCGGGCGCGGACGATCTGGCCGCGGTCACCGCGGACCGGGCGCAGGCGGCGGGCTTCACGTTCGCCGACGTACGGGACGAGTTCGACGGCCACGGCGCCTGCGGACCCGGCCCGTGGATCAACGGCCTGGTCGTCCTGCCGCCCACCGACTCCTTCCACCCGAACCGGAGCGGCTACACCAGCGGCTACCTGCCGGCCCTGGAGAACACCCTCGGCTGAACCGGCCGCCGGGCCTTCTCATCCGTCGATTGCGGACGGCTTCAGCGCCGACAGCATGTCGCGAAGATCGCTGGGGTGACACCGGAGGGCCCGCAGGCGCCGTCTCCCCACGAGACGACGTCCGCGATGTCGAGATGCTCGTCGCCGATGTGAACTCCCACCTCCTCGCACCGGCAATTCGGGCGCACCGCCCCAGACTTGGCAGAGTCCAGCGGGAGCGGCGCGTGGCAAGCCGCACCGGCCGCGCCTGGTTCGCGCGGCCGGTGCGTGTGGTTTCCGGGTGCGGCGCGCGCCGCACCTCCACACACCGAGCCCGAGCCGACCGGGCGTGTCGAATTCCGGTGCGCAGCGCACCACCTCGCCACACGCCCTACTCGACGCGAGGGGGTGTGTCGAGTTGCGGCGCGCAGCGAACCGCCTCGCCACTCGCCGGCACCGGGGCGACGGGGTGTGTCGAGTTGCGGCGCGCAGCGAACCGTTCTTCCACGCGAAGCGGCCAGAGGCCCTCGGCCCGCCGGAAGGGCCGCTACCGAGCAGCGGTCGATCGACAACGCCGGCGCTTGCGCCAGCTCCAGCCACCGGAAACATCCGGACCCGCCCACCCCGCGACCGGCCGCGGCACCACCAACTCAGGTCCGCGCAGACGACGTCCCCTCCCCACCGTTTGCACCCCCCCTCAATACCCATGCCACCCGTACCAGACATCGACAAAACCGGTTCCGCGCTTGCGCCGCGCCCATTCGCCACGACCGCGCGAACGGCCCGCGCCACCAGCTTCAGCTCGCCCTGGCTGCCGGGCCGGCCCTCGCCGGCGACCGCATTCCGGACCGGTACGGAGAGATTCCGGTGGGCTCCGGGTGCGGACCACCCGGAGCCCACCGCTCCCCCTCAGTCGAGCACGGCCGTCACCGTGCCGGCGGCGACCGTCCGGCCGCCCTCCCGGACCGCGAAGCCGAGCCCACGTCCATCGCGATCTCCTTGCCCAGGTGCACGGTCAGCTCCACCGTGTCACCCGGCAGCACCATCTCCCGGTCACCCAGGTCGATCGCCCCGGAGACGTCGGTGGTGCGGAAGTAGAACTGCGGCCGGTAGTTCGCCACGAACGGCGTGTGCCGGCCGCCCTCCTCCTTCGTGAGGGCGTACATCTGGGCCCGGAACGTCCGGTGCGGAGTGACGCTGCCCGGCACCGCCACCACCTGCCCGCGCTGCACCTGCTCGCGCTTGATGCCGCGGAGCAGGACGGCGGCGTTGTCGCCGGCCTCGGCGGTCGGCAGCGACTTGCCGAACGTCTCCAGTCCGGTCGCCACGCTGGCCACGGTGGGGCCGAGACCGACCACCTCGACCGGCTCGCCGACGCGCAGCGTGCCGCGCTCCACCTTGCCGGTCACCACCGTGCCCCGCCCGCTGATGGTGAGCACGTTCTCGATCGGCATCAGGAACGGCTCGCCCAGTTCGCGGGGCGGCACCGGCACGTAGGCGTCCACCGCGTCGAGCAGGTCCACCACGGACCGCGTCCACCGCGGGTCGCCCTCCAGCGCCTTGAGCGCGCTGACCCGGACCACCGGCACCTCGTCGCCCGGGAAGCCGTACTCGGTGAGCAGCTCGCGCACCTCCAGCTCGACCAGGTCCAGCAGCTCGGTGTCGGCCACCGAGTCGCTCTTGTTCAGCGCCACCACCAGGTACGGCACCCCGACCCGGCGGGCGAGCAGCACGTGCTCCCGGGTCTGCGGCATCGCACCGTCCTGCGCCGAGACCACCAGGATCGCGCCGTCCACCTGCGCCGCCCCGGTGATCATGTTCTTCACGTAGTCGGCGTGCCCCGGCATGTCGACGTGGGCGTAGTGGCGGTTCGCGGTCTCGTACTCGACGTGGGCGATGTTGATGGTGATGCCCCGCTGCGCCTCCTCCGGCGCCCGGTCGATGCCCTCGAACGCCACGAACCGGTTGGTTGCCGGGTCGCGGTCGGCGAGGACCTTGGTGATCGCGGCGGTCAGGGTCGTCTTGCCGTGGTCGACGTGACCCATCGTGCCGATGTTCAGGTGCGGCTTGGTACGGAGAAACTGGCTCTTCGCCATCGTTGATCAGTCCTCACTGGATGTAAGGCATTACTGGAGGTACGCGCCCGCCTGCCAGAACGGGACGCGCCAGAACCGCGCACGCGGGAGACACCCTTCCCCCGGGTTCTGCTGGCTGGGGAAGGGTCAGACTCGCGTATCGCACACGGGAGCCACCGGCAGGGCGAACCCTGCGGGCAGCTGCAGACCGGGCGCGAACATGGCGATCACGGTAGGCGGTAACGCAGCGACGAGCGACCGAATTCCCGGGCATGCCGGCGGCGATCACCACCGCCGGCTGACGGCTTCCTGACATGGCCCTGCGACTCTGGCCGCCCGCTCAGGGACCGTCCAGGCGGCGAACTCAAGGAGGCACCGTGCGCCGAATCTGCACTCTGACCGCGGCGGTCGTCCTGGCCGTCACGCTGCACGCGTGCGAGTCGTCACCGGACGCCGCGGGCGGAGACGGCAGCAAACCGCAGGTGGCCACGCTGACCAGTGCCGGTGCCACGCCGAGCCCGGAACCGGAGGCGCGGCGGCCTCGCGAGCGGCTGGACATGACCGCCGAGGACGAGGAGGTCCTGTGGGCGCCGTACCACCGGTGCCTGAAGGAGCACGGCTACACCCAGGCGGACGCCAAGATGGCCGGTTTCCACGGTGGAGAACCGGTCGCCGGCCTGGACGCCGGCAAGGTCAAGAAGTTGAAGGCCTGCGTGGACAGGTTCCTGCCGTTGCCGCCGTGGGAACTGGACCCGGCCAATCCGGCGGCCGCGGACTTCGATCACGCCGTCACCAGATGCCTGCAGAAGAAAGGCTTCGACATGGCGGACGACTCGACGGGCAACGTCGCCGAGGTGCTGGACGCCACCAGCGATTGCCGGCTCTCGGTCGCGAAGGACCAGAAGTAGAGCGGTGGGGGCGGGGGGGGCGGGCCCGGGGCCCCCCCCCCCGACACGGCCGGGGGTCTTGGCCCACAAAAA
>NZ_JAIWNC010000021.1 GCF_020216025.1 Jidongwangia harbinensis
GGCTCTCGGTCGCTACGGACCAGATGTAGTGGGGTGTCCCGGGGCTGTCCGGGCCCGGTCACACCGCCTCGTACTCGGCCGGGTTACTTGCCGAAGAAGACGTAGAGCGCCCCGTACCGGACCGAGGCCTTCTCGCCGTCGGTGCAGGCGCCGGTCGGTGCCAGACCGCCGGTGGTCTGCAGGCGCTGGATGTGGGTGGCCCGGGCCAGCTGGCCGCGCGGCGAACCGCTGTGCGAGGTGACCTCCAGCAGCAGCTCGGGGATCGCGCGGGCGCGCGTCTTCTTGGCGACCACCTTCGCGGTGACCAGCGAACCGTCCCGCTCGTGCTCCCAGGTCGGGCCGCCGTAGTGGTGGATCCGGCCGGCCGGTCCGGCGAGCCGTGCCTCCGGCACCGACGCGCCCTCGAACGAGCCGTTGGCGCAGGTGTACGTCTGGGTGCCGGTGACCACCCGGTAGTTGCCCACCGGGCGCAGGCCGGCCGGCGGCGCGATCGACGTGGGGGTGGGTGCCGGGGTGGCCGACGGCGCCGGGGCCGGCGCGGACGGGGTGGCACTGGGCGAGGCCACCGGGCGCGGCCGGCCGGGGCGCCGCGTCTGCTCGGCTGCCGACGCCTGGAACGTGACGGTGCCGAGGCCGACGACCACGGCGGCGGCGCCGACCGCGGAGATGGCGCGAAGCCGGGTACGGGTAGAGCGCATGGCGGTAACTCCTCGTAGCAGTGACTCTCGCTGTCGAGCGGCCATACGGAAACGCTCCCAGCAGCGGATGAACGCTCCGTGATCGAATGCCCGATCGTCCACCCGAGGCTGCCTCAACGGTCAGAACGTGAAACTTGCTCCCGATGCCTGGCCAGCCGAGGTACGGCCGTTGCGGGCGTACTCCCAGCTCACCACCACGGCGTACCGGTGTCCGCGGCGGACGGACACGGTGCGTGGCCCACAGGACCCGGTCTGGTTGCCCTCCGTGAACGACAGCCGGCACGTGTGCGGTCCGCCGACCGTGCGCCCGCCCTCCTGCACCGAGATCCGGACCGTGGCCCGGGCGCCGGCCGACGCGGTGAGTTCGGCGGACATCTGCACCCCGGTGCCGACCGCGTGGCAGGCCCGGACCAGAACCGGGTCGTCGAAGTCGAACTTCAGGCTGCGCCGGCACTCCTGCGGCCCGTACGGTCGCGCCTCCGGGACCGGCACCCGGCGGGACGGCGTGGCGGTGCCCGGTCCGGCGGACCGCCGGACCGGCCGGGCCGACGAGGTCCTGGGTGACGGGTCGGCCGCCCGGTCCGCCCGGCTGGCGGCGCCGCCGGTCCGGGCCCGGGATCGCGCCGGCGCCGACGCGCTCCGCGGGCTCGGCGCGACGGTCGTCGGGGCGGGCGTGACCGTGGCGGCGACGGCGGCGGCCACCTGCCGCGGTCCGTCGCCGGACCGGCCCAGATGCCAGGCGGCGGTGGCCACGCCCGAGGCCAGCATGGTCCCGGCCAGCACCACGAAGATGCCGCTCGGGCGGGCCCACCGCCAGCTGGGTGCGCGGTTGCGGGGATACGGGCGGCGCGGGCCGGGCACCATCAGCGACGGGTGTGACCGCCCGGCGGCGCGGGCGACGGGCGCGGCGTGCTCTGCCGGCGACACGACGGCCGGCGGCACGGCGACCGGCGGCGGGGCGACCGGCGACCCGGCGACCGGCGACACGACGGCGGGTGACACGACGGCGGGCGAGACGGCGGCGGGGCGGGGCAGCGCCGGGACCTCCGCGGTCTCCCGGGCCACCGTCTCCAGCTCGACCACGAGTTCGGCGGCGGCGGGGCGCAGTCGCGGCTTCTGCGCGAGGCAGGACGTGATCACCTCCCACAGCGCGTCCGGGATGCCCGGCCGTCGCTCCGGACCGCCCTCGAAGTGCCGGCGCATGAGGTCGGCGACGGTGTCGCTGTCGTAGGGCGGGCGGCCGGACACCATCTCGTAGAGCAGCACGCCCAGCGCGTACACGTCCGCGGCCGGGTTCGCGGCGGCACCGTGGAACGCCTCCGGTGACATGTAGTGCGGCGTGCCGACCACGCCGTTCGGGGTGGTCAGGGCGGGCGTGTTGAGCATCCGGGCGATGCCGAAGTCGGTCAGCCGGCTGTCCAGCCTGCCGTCCGTGATCTGCAGCAGGATGTTGTCCGGCTTCAGGTCGCGGTGCACCACCCCGAGGTCGTGTGCCTCGGCGAGCGCCGCGGCCACCTGGGCGGCCAGCCGGGCCGCCTCGGCGGGCGACAGCGTGTGGTGCTGGCGCAAATACTCCCGCAGGCTTCCGCCGGTGACCAGGTCCATCACCAGCCCGAGGGACTCGCCCACGCTGAACAGGTCGCGGACCCGCACCACGTTGCGGTGCCGGAGCATCAGCAGGATGGTCCGCTCCTGCACGAACCGGGTGACCAGCTTGGGCTGCTGCAGCAGGCTCTCGTGCAGCAGCTTGACCGCGACCTGTTCGCCGGAGGCGCGGTCGACGCCGCGCCAGACCGTGCCGGTCGCGCCCTGCCCGATGGGCCGGATCAGGATGTACGAACTGCCGACGCACCGCCCGCTCAGGTCGAGGGTCGACGCGCCGTCGGCATCCGCTCGTACGCCGCTGCTCGTGGGATCCTTGTCCACCGGTGGTCGTGTCCTTCCGCCGTCTGCCCGCCAGCCCGGAATGATGCTGTTTGTCCGGATCAATAGGCAAGCGTGGGCGTCCGAGTTCGCACCTGAGGTACGAGTGCCGCCGCACCCGTCACCGCCGCCGCCGGCCCTCGTTGCCGGCCCGGGGACCACCCGATCGGGGGTCCGGTTGGCCCGGTCCGGCGCACCTGACTACGGTCGGCCACCATGACCTCACCCTGGCCCGACGTGGACGACGAAGAGGACTACGACCTCATCGCCAAGGACGAGGACGCGCTGCGCCCCGGCGTACGGTCGCTGCTCGACGCGCTCGGCGTGCCCGCCCCGCCGCAGCGCTACCCCACCGGATCACTGCCGGTGTACGCGGCCGGCGACCGCGTGCTCAAGCTGTTCCCGCCGATCTACGCCGGCGAGCTACCGGTCGAAGCGGCGGTGCTGCGCGCGGTGCACGGGCGGTTGCCCACGCCCACCCCCGGCGTGCAGGCGTCCGGCGAACACCACGGCTGGGGGTACGTCCTGATGGACCGCCTCGACGGCCGCCCGCTCGCCGACGTCTGGGACGGGCCGGCCGGCCGGGACCGGATCGCCGACCGCCTCGGCGCCACGCTCGCCGCGCTGCACGCGGTACCGGCTCCGGACATCGCGGACTGGTGGCCGGACGACTGGGACGCCTTCGTCGCCGAACAGCGGGCCGGATGCGCGGGACGGCACCGGGCGCTGGGACTGCCGGACGAGTGGGCGGCGCAGATCCCGGCGTACCTCGACGGTGTCGACCTGGCCGGCGGCGAGCCGGTCCTGCTGCACACCGAGATCATGCGCCAGCATCTGCTGGTCGACGCGGACGGCGAGCTGTCCGGGCTGTTCGACTTCGAACCGGCCATCCGCGGCGCCCGCGAGTACGAGTTCGCCGCGGTGGGCGCGTTCGTCGCGGAGGGCGACGCCCGGTTCCTGGGCCGGCTGCTACGAGCCTACGGCTACCGCGACGACCAGCTCGACGCGGCACTGCGCCGGAGGCTGCTGGCCTGGCTGCTGCTGCACTACTACAGCAACCTGCCCGCCTACCTGGCGCGGTTGCCCGCACCGGCCGAGCCCACCCTGGAGTCGCTCGCCGACCGCTGGTTCGCCACCGTGTAACGGGTGGGACCGGGCTGGGCCGATCGGTTGCATTCCGCCGAACCGCCGGTCTGGGCCCGGGATTCCGCAGATCATGTCCGCATGGGTGTCATGGCTTACCCCCTCCGGTACGCGCTCGCCGACCTCGCCCTGGCGCTCAGCCGGGCCGCCGAGGACGCCGTCGAGGTCGGCATCACCGCGGCCCGCGCCGCCGCCGACATGATCGGTGACGGCGCCGGTGTGCAGTTGCTCGGCGACGACGGCAGGTATCGGACGATCACGTTCCATCACACCGACGACGAGCACGCCGAGGCGCTGACCCGGGTGCTCGACCGGGCCGGCGAACTGCCCGACGACGACTTCTCCACCGCGCTCGCGGCCAGCCGGCGCCCGGTGGTGCTGGCCGCCGAGCCGGGCGCGCCGCTCACCCGGATGGTGATCCACTCCGGCCAGGCTCCGGACGTGTACGCGTCGGTGCTCTGCCCGATCATCGTGGACAACACGTACGCCGGCTACCTGGTGCTGATCCGGACCTCGCCCGGGGCCGCGTACGCCACCGCCGAGGTGGAACTGGCCCGCGACATCGCCGGCGAACTCAGCCTCGCGCTGTCGTCGGCCCGCGCGCTGGAACGGTTGCGGGCCAGCGAGGAACGGTTCCGCCGGGTACTGGAGACCATCCCCGAGGGCGTGCTGCAACTCGACACCGAGGGCGTGGCGACGTACGCGAACGAGCCCATCGGTGTGGTCCTCGGCCTGCCCCGCAGCCAGCTCGTCGGGGTGTCCCTGCGCGGTTTCCTGGACGCGCAGGGCCAGCGTGAACTGGCCCGCCGGCTGACCGAGTGCAAGGCCGGGCGGTCCACCGTCGGCGCCACCCGGTTGCTGCGCGCGGACGGCTCGCACCGCAGCGTGCGGGTCAGCATGATGCCGCTCACCGACGAGCACGGCCAGTACAACGGCGTGCTGTGCATGGTCACCGACACCACCGACCACATCGACGCCCGCGGACTCAAACGCCAGCTCGACCACCTGCGCCGGCTGGACAGCCTGGGCCAGCTGATCGGCGGCATCTCGCACGACTTCAACAACCTGATGACCGTGGTCGCCGGGTCCGCCGACATGATCGCCTCGACCACCGCGGACGGCTCACCGCACCACCAGATGGCCCAGGACATCCTGACCGCGGTCACCACCGGCCGTACGCTCACCCACCAGCTGCTCGCGTTCGGCCGTACCGACGGCAACCGCCCCGAGATCATCCCCATCCCGGACCTGCTCACCGACGTGCAGAGCCTGTTCAGCCGGACCCTCGGCGAGCACATCGGCCTGGACCTGGCGTTCGGGCCGGACGTGTGGCCGGTCCGGGCCGAACGCGGCCCGCTCGAACAGGCCCTGGTGAACCTGGCCGCGAACGCCCGCGACGCGATGCTGCACGGCGGCATGCTGCGGGTCGCCGCCACCAACGAGGTGGTCGAACCGGGCCAGCTCGCCGAGGGCGCACCCACCGGCCGCCTGGTGCACATGGTGATCACCGACACCGGCGTCGGGATGAGCGACGAGACCCGCCAGCGCGCCCTGGAGCCGTTCTTCACCACCCGGCCCACCGCCGCCGGGCTGGGCCTGGCCACCGCCGCCGGCATCGTGCAGAGCTTCGGCGGCCACATCACGCTGGAGTCCGAACCCCGGATGGGCACCACCGTGCACCTCTACCTGCCGGCCGCCGAGGAACGCTCCCCGGGCGTCGACCGCGAGGCCACGCCGTCGGTGATCGGCCGCGTCCTGATCGTCGAGGACCAGCCCGAGGTGGCCCAGCTGGTGCAACGCATGATCGCCCCGGCCGGGTACGAGATCACCGTCGCCACCGACGCCCTGATGGCGGTCACCCAGGTGGCCGCCGGCGCCCGCCCCGACCTGCTGATCACCGACGTGGTGATGCCGACGATGACCGGCCCGGAACTGGCGTCCGCCCTGCGCACCCACCAGCCGGACCTGCCGGTGCTGTTCATGTCGGGCTACACGGCGGCGTCGCTGGGACCGCAGCTCAACCTGGACGACAACAGCATGCTGATCGAGAAGCCGTTCACCCGGTCCGCGATGCTGGGCGCCATCCGCCGCCTATGCGGCCCTCAGCCCCCACTCCCGACGACCTAGCTCTGACCTCCCGGCGGCGCCCGCCTCCGTGATCGCTCGTTGCCGGGCTGCGGCCACCTCCGGCGACGCCACGCCGGTCAGCGCCTGCGCGATCTTCCGCAACTCCGTCACCTGCTCGCGGGACAGTACGTCGAGGACCGCCGCCGCGCCTCGCGGACGTGACCGGGCGCCGCAGCCACCAGCGCCGCCACGCCCTCCTCGGTGAGCACCAGCTCGGTGACGCGCGACTCGCCGTTGGCCACCCTCCGCCGGACCGGTCCTTGCTGCTCCAGCCGGCTCACGGCGTGCGACAGCCGGGACAGCGTGTCCCCGACGAGCTGGGCCGGCCGGGTCCTCTGCAGGGCCTGGTTCGGCGGCACGGACAGCCGCGACAGCATCGAGTACTCGAAGAGATTCATGCCGGAATCGCGCTTGAGTTGTGCGTCGACCGCCGGTGGAACGCTCATCAGCATCGCCATCAGCGACATCCCGGCGGCCCGCTCGTCATGGGTCGGGCCACGGCGTGGGACTGGTCACAACGATCATCGTAACCGGCGACTTGAACATTCACGTTGTTCCTGGCACCCTCGACTTGAACGTTCAACACCGACGTAACCAGAGGATTCCACCCATGTCCGTCCTGCGTATCGACGCCAGCATCCAGGGCCCGCGCTCGGCCAGCAGCGAACTCGCCGACATCGCCGAGGCCGAGTGGTCCGCCACCCATCCCGGCACCACCTTCGTCCGCCGCCACCTCGGTGCCGAACCGTTGCCCGCCGACGCCTGGGCCGCCGCCGTCCACGGCGGATTCACCCCCGAACAGCAGCGCACGCCCGCCCAGCGCGACGCCATCGCTCTGGCCCGCACCCTGGCCGCCGAACTGCGCCAGGCCGACGGCGCGATCCTCGCCCTGCCGCTCTACAACTGGGGCGTCTCCCAGCACGTCAAGACCTGGATCGACCTGACCATCGCCGGCGGTGAGAACGGCGAGCGGCTGCTCGACGCCAAGCCGGCGATCGTGCTCACCACCCGCGGCGGTGGATACGGCCCCGGCACCCCGAGGGAGGGATGGGACCACAACACCGCGTTCCTGCGCCGCGTCGTCGCCGACGTGTGGGGCGCCAACCTCACCCTGATCGAGCGCGAACTCACGCTCGCCGGCGTCAACCCCGCCATGGACCCGTTCCGGGAGACCGCCGAGCTGATGCGCAAAGCCGCCCGAGAAGCCGCTTCGCACGCGGGCCGCACCGCGGCCGCGTACTAGAAGAGGCCGGAGGAAACCGTCATGACCATAACCCTCGGACTTGGCCGGGGCGCTTCCCCACTCCTTCGACCCGAAATGAGTCTGATGAGCCACATCGAGTTCGTTCAGCAATACAGCACGTTCATCGAATCCACGATGCTCGACGAGCAGGCGTTCCTCGCCAAGCTGCCGCACTACATCACCGATGAGTCCGTTCTGGTCGAACCCGACAGTCTTTTCGGCCGCCTCGTGGGAATCAACGGATGGAACCAGTGGCGCACGGCCGCGGCCGACATGGCGATGCGGACCGGTGTCCGGTTCGTGACCGGCGGATCACAGTTCTTCGAGAACGGCGACACCGTGCTGCACTACTACGAGATCGACTTCTCCGCACGCGAAGGCTATCCGGACGGCTGGCGCACATCGATTATCGAACGGTACGACTTCGCCGGCGGGAAAATCGCCACGCTGACTGCCTACTACGCCGACACGACAGCATTCCTCAGGTACTTCTCCTGACCACCGTCTCGCCGGTGGGTACGCGTTGGCCGACGTCCGGCGTCGACCTCGACGTGATCCGCGGCGGCGGGTCAGAGACGGTCGCGGGCCGCCGTGGCGAGCAGGTGAAACGCCTGCGCCTCCGCCGACGTGCCACTCCTGTCGAAGGACGGTGACCCGCACGCCCCCCGCACCCAGCCCGACCCGTCGACCCGGGCGGTCGCCGCGGCCAGCAGGTCCCGTCCCACCTGCGCGTACGACCGGGGCAGCCACCCGTCGGCCACGCCGGTGAGGGCCGCGTACGCGAACATCTGCGCCGCGTTGGTCTCCACGAACGTCGCCGGATCGTCCAGCACGTCGTGGAACAGCCCGTCCGGCCGGCGCAGCGCCAGGCAGGCGTCCAGCACCTCCCGGGCGTGCCCGGCCAGCGGCAGCGACGGCGCCGCCCGCAGCGCCCGGGCGATGCCGGCCACCACCCAGCCGTTGCCGCCGCCCCAGAGGTCGGCGCGGCGCAGCGAGCCGGTCTCCTCGGACCAGATCGCCGCATACCGCCCGTCCCGGCAGAGCCGCTGCCGGTGGCCCTCGACCTGCTGCACGGCGAGGTCGGTGCGGCCGGACCGGGCCAGGAACGGCACCACCATGTAGACCGTGTCGGCCCACATCTCGCGGCCGTCGAGCAGGTGGTAGAGCGTGCCGTCGGCGGCCCGGGGCGCGCCGTGGGCGAGCCAGTCGAGCTGGCGGCGGGCGGCGTCGGTGAAGCCGGCGCGCAGGACCGCCTCGCCGCAGGCGGCGCCGTTCACCGAGCCGGTCTCGTCCGCCACGGTGCCGAGCCGGCCGTCCGCGGACTGCCGGGTCACCGCGGCCTCGGCGAGCAGGGCGGCCAGGTCGGTGCGGCCCAGGTCGAGGGCGGCCTGCGCGGCCACGCCCTGCTCCCAGCTCTGCCGCTGCACCGCCAGCAGGGCGGTGAGCACCCGTTCGATCATGCGAAGAGCGCGCTGACGGATTCGCCGTTGTGGATCCGCCGCATCGCTTCGGCCAGGGCCGGGGCGACGGACAGCACGGTGAGTTTGTCGGTACGGGTGCCGAGTGGGATAGGCACCGTGTTCGTACAGACGATCTCCTCGATGTCCTTCTCGGCGGAGAGCCGAGCCACCGCGTCGTTGGAGAACAGCCCGTGCGTGCAGGCCACCCGGACACTGTTCACGTTGCGCTCGCGCAGCCGGGCCAGCAGCTCGAACACGGTGCTGCCCTTGGCGATCTCGTCGTCCAGCACGATCACGTCCCGGTCGGTGACCTCGCCGATGACCGAGCTGATCACCACGCGGTCGTCGGGGTACCGCTGCTTGGCGCCGGCCGCCACCTCGATGCCGAGGATCCGGGCGAACGCCGCGGCCTCCTTGGCGTTGCCCAGGTCGGGTGAGACCACGACGGTGTTGCTCAGGTCGTACCCGCGGAAGTGGTGGGCCAGCTCGCGCAGCGCGTGCAGATGGTCGACCGGGATGCTGAAGAACCCGTGCACCTGCGGCGAGTGCAGCGTCATGGCGAGAATCCGGTCGGCGCCGGCGGTGGCGAGCAGGTCGGCGACCAGGCGGCCGCCGATGGAGATGCGGGGCGCGTCCTTCTTGTCGCTGCGGGCGTACGCGTAGTGCGGCAGCACCACGGTGATCCGGCCGGCCGAGGCGCCCCGGGCGGCGTCCAGCATGAACAGCAGCTCGACCAGGTTCTCCTGCACCGGCGGGACGAGCGGCTGGATCAGGAACACGTCCCGTTCCCGGCAGTTGCCCTGCAGTTGCACCTCGATGCAGTCGTTGGCGAACCGGGAGACCCGGGTGGGGAGCAGGGGCACGCCGAGGTGGTCGCAGATTTCGGCGGCCAGCTCGGGGTGGGCACTTCCGGAGAAGACGGCGATGTCGCGCACGATGCCCACCCTAGGCGGCGACGGGCGTACCCGTCCGGGTGACCTATCCGGCCCGGGTCCAGGTCGCCTCGCCGTCCAGCAGGTGCAGTTCCCGGTCGCAGACCGCCGCGGCCTCGGGGTCGTGGGTGGCGAACACCACCGCCGCGCCCCGTTCCGCCTCGGCCCGCAGCAACTGCATCACCCGCTGCCGGTTGGCCGCGTCGAGTTCGCTGGTCACCTCGTCGGCCAGCACCACGTCGCCGCGCAGGGCCAGGCCGCGGGCGATCGCGGCGCGCTGCTGCTGGCCACCGGAGAGTTCCTCGATCAGCTGGTCGCCGTGCCCGGCGAGGCCGACCCGGTCCAGCGCCGCCACGGTCACCCGGCGCGCCTCGGCGGGCGTGCTGCCGGTCGCGATCAGCGCCACCGCGATGTTCTCGGCCGCGGTGAGCACCGCGGCCAGCCCGTTGTCCTGCGGGATGAGCACCACCCCGGAGGCCACCGCGCGGTCCCGGTCGCCCACCGGTTCGTCGTCCACCAGCACCCGGCCCGTCTCCGTGGGGAGCATCCCGGCCATGGCCGCGAGCAGGGTGGTCTTGCCGGCGCCCGAGGGGCCGGTGACGGCGACGATCTCGCCGGGCCGGGCGGTGACGGTCACGTCCCGCAGGACCGGCTCCCCGGTCCGGTAGCCGATCGAGGCCGACTCCACCGCCAACGTCCTCATCGGTTCTCCTTCCGGGTACGGATCATGGGAGACGGTACCGCGATCACAGCCAGCCGCGGCGCTTGAGATACCAGTAGAGCCCGCCGGCGGTGACCACGATCAGGACCAGGCTCACCACGAAACCGGACACCTTCTGGTATCCGGGATAGGGCACGTTCTGCCCGAAGTACCCGGTGAGCGCGGTCGGCACCGCGATGATCGCGGCCCAGGCGGCCAGCTTGCGGGTGACGTCGTTCAGCGCGTTGCTCTGTTCGCTGAGGTCCGCCTCGATCACGCCGTTGATCCGGTCCCGGGCGTGGTCGATGGTCTCGGTGGCGCGCCGGGCGTGGTCCTCGACGTCCCGGTAGTACGGCGCCAGCCGCTCGGTGACCAGGTGGTTGCCGGTCCGGGTGAGGTCGGCGAGCAGGTCCGGCATCGGCGCCACCGCCCGCCGCAGCACCGCCAGTTCCTTGCGCAGCGCGAACGCGTACCGGCGGGCGGCGACCGGCGCCCCGCCCTCGTCGAGCAGCTCGTCCTCGGTACGGTCCATCGCCTCGTCCAGGATGCGGACCGCGGCGAACTGACTGTCCATCACCACGTCGAGCAGCCCGTAGACGAGGAAGCCGACGCCCGCGGACGTGTCCAGCTCGGCGTCGGCGTCCCAGCGGTCGGTGAACGTCGCGACGTCCAGCGGCGACTTGCGCACCGTGATCAGGGCCCGGTCCGTGACGAACGCGCTCACCTCGGCCTTGCGGTGGGCCGGCTCGGGGCGGTCGCCGAGCATCTCGATCGCGTACACGTTCAGGAACAGGTGGTGCGGGTACCGGTCCAGCTTGGGGCGCTGGTGGTCGTGGACGGCGTCCTCCACGGCCAGCGGGTGCAGGCCGAACTCCTCGCGGATCGCCTGCAGGTCCGCGGTGTCCGGGTCGTAGAGGTCCAGCCAGAGCACCGCCTGCGGGTGTTCGCGGAGCTTCGCGCCGGCCTCCTCGGCCGGAAAGTCCTCGGCGACGACCTTTCCGCCGGCATAGAGGCGGGTGCGGGTGGGTCTGGGGATGGCTTCCACGGATCTCACTATGCCGGGCCGGGGCCGCGATCGGCCGGTGATCAGCAAACGAAGCAGTTCGTCGTCAACAGAAAGTGATGAGTTGCTCACGTAGCTGCTTGGCATCGATATTTGTTGATCATAGTGTCCCCACCAGGCAGCCGGCGTGACCCGTCCGGCGCGCGGGAGGAGACAGCATGTCGAGAAGTCCACATCGGAAACGCGTGGCCAGATCCCTGGTACACGCGGGGGTGGCGGCCATCGTCGCCGCCGCCGGGCTGGTCGCGAACGGTGCCGGCGCACAAGCCGCACCGGCCGCGCCGGCCAAGGACAAGATCCGCCCCGAACTGGGCGCGCAGATGGCGGCGAAGGGCAGCGCGGACTTCTGGATCCGATTCGGCGCCAGGCCGGACCTGGCCAAGGCCAGTGCGATCAAGGACTGGGCCGAGCGGGGTACGGCGGTCGCCGCCGTCCTGAAGAAGACCGCGACCGACACCCAGGCCGGGGTACGCGGTGAACTCGACCGGACCGGCACGAAGTACCAGGTGTTCTGGGCCACCAACGCGATCAAGGTGAGCGGTGGCTCGGTCGCGATGGCGCAGAGCTTCGCCGGGCGCGCCGAGGTCGCCGGCCTCTACGCCTCGTTCGACTACCAGCTCCCGAAGATCGCCGAAGGCACGGACGAGAAGACCGTCCAGTCCCTCGAGTGGGGCCTCGCGAACATCAACGCCGACGACGTGTGGTCGCAGTACGGCACCACCGGCGAGGGCATCACGATCGCGAACCTCGACTCCGGCGTGCAGTTCGACCACCCGGCGCTGGTCCGCTCGTACCGGGGCAACAACGGCGACGGGACGTTCGACCACGACTACAACTGGTTCGACGCGGCCGGCGACTGCTCCGGTGCGCCGTGCGACGGTGACGGCCACGGCACCCACACGATGGGCACGATGGCGGGCGCGGACGGCGCGAACCAGATCGGGGTCGCGCCGGGCGTCCGGTGGATCGCCGCGAACGGCTGCTGCCCCTCGGACACCGCGCTGATCGAATCCGCGCAGTGGTTCCTGGAGCCGACCGACTCGGCCGGCCTGAACCCGGACGCGAGCAAGCGCCCGCACATCATCAACAACTCCTGGGGCTCGCGGCTGCCCTCGAACGACCCGTTCCTCGAGGACGTCACGCTGGCCTGGGCCGCCTCCGGCATCTTCGGGGTCTGGGCCAACGGCAACAGCGGCTCGGCCTGCCGGACCAGCGGCTCCCCGGGCAGCCTGGCCAGCAACTACTCGACCGGCGCCTACGGCGTGGACAACGTGATCGGCGACTTCTCCGGCCGCGGCGTCGGCCAGAACAACGAGATCAAGCCGAACATCGCGGCCCCCGGCGTGAACGTCCGGTCGAGCGTGCCGGGCAACGGGTACCGCAGCCTGAACGGCACCTCGATGGCGGCACCGCACGTCGCCGGCGCGCTCGCCCTGCTGTGGTCCGCGGCGCCCGCGCTGGTCGGCGACGTGGCCGGCACCCGCGCGCTGCTGGACGGCACGGCCACCGACACCGACAACGCCCAGTGCGGCGGCACCACCGACGACAACAACGTCTTCGGCGAGGGCCGGCTGGACGCGCTGGCGCTGCTCGGTGCCGCGCCGATCGGTGACACCGGCACCCTGGCCGGCACGGTCACCGACGCGGCCTCCGGCAAGCCGGTCGCGAACGCCACGGTGGCGGTGACCGGGGCGGCCGAGCGCACCGTGACGACCGCCGCTGACGGCTCGTTCTCCCTCCTGCTGCCCGCGGGCGACTACCAGGTCGCGGTCTCCGGGTACGGCTACGAGAGCAGGACGGTGGCGGCGGCGATCACCCTCGGCGACACCACCACGCTGAACGTGGCGCTGACCGCGGTACCGACCGTCACGGTCGGCGGCACGGTCACCGACGGCTCTGGACACGGCTGGCCGTTGTACGCGAAGATCACCGTCGCCGGACCCGGCGGCGTGTCCGACTACACCAACCCGGTCAACGGCCGCTACAGCCTTGCGCTGCCGGCCGGTGCCACCTACAGCGTCACGGTCGACCCGCAGTACCCGGGCTACCAGACCGTCACCAAGGACGTGGTGGTCGGCACGCGCAACGTCACGCACAACGTGGCCGCGACCGTGCCGGAGAGCGACTGCACCACGGCGCCGGGATACGTCAACGGCTCCGACGGCGAGTACGAGACCTTCGACGGCACCGGCACCCCGGCCGGCTGGTCCGTGGTGGACCACGCGGGCAGCGGCCAGGTGTGGAAGTTCACCGACAGCGGCCGGCGCGGCAACCTGACCGGTGGCTCGGGCGGCTTCGCGATGATCGACAGTGACGCCTACGGCGCCGGCAACGCGCAGGACACCTCGCTGGTCAGCCCGGTGGTCGACCTGACCGGCGTGACCGCGCCGGTGATCCGGTTCCAGCAGGACTACCACTGGCTGGGCACCGACCGGGCCGACGTGGACCTGAGCATCGACGGCGGCACCACCTGGACCACCGTGCTGCACCAGGCGAGCAGCGTACGCGGACCGAAACGTACCGAGATCGCCATCCCGCAGGCGGCCGGCCAGAAGCAGGTGCAGGTCCGGTTCCACTACTACGACGCCACGTACGAATGGTGGTGGGAGGTCGACAACGTCCTGATCGGCAGCCGGGTCAACTGCGAGCCGACCGACGGCGGCCTGGTCGTCGGGCACGTCCGGGACGCCAACGACTCCAGCTACGTCAACGGCGCCACCGTCACCAGCGACGACGCGCCGGCCGACACGGCCACCACGGTCGCCACGCCGGACGACACCGACCTGCCGGACGGCTTCTACTGGATGCTGTCGACCAAGACCGGCAAGCACCGGTTCACCGCGAAGGCGGCCAACTACGTCCGCCAGCGCAAGCAGGTCGACGTACAGCCGGACGCGGCCACCGCGGCGAACTTCCAGCTCGCCGCCGGCCGGCTGGAGATCACTCCGGCCGAGGCCACCGCGGACGTGCCGATGCCGGCCGGCACGGCCACCCGGAAGTTCACCGTCACCAACACCGGCGCGGCGCCGGTCGAGGTGAAGTTCGGCGAGCGCGACAACGGGTTCACGATGCTCCGGGCCGACGGGTCCCGCAGCAGCCGGCACCAGATCCTCGGATCCGCCGGCGCACCGGCCCAGCGGCTGACCACGCCGACGTCGTTCGCGGCGAAGGCACCGGCGGGCGCACCCGCGGCAACGTCTCCCGCCACCGGCCCGCAGGCCGCGCCGTGGGCCGACATCGCCGCCTACCCGGCCGTCGTGATGGACAACCGGGTGGTCAACCTGGACGGCAAGGTCTATTCGATCGGCGGCGGTGACGGCTCCGAGTCGCGCACGTCGAACTTCGTCTACGACCCGGTCGCCCAGGCCTGGACGCCGATCGCCGACCTGCCCGAGGCACGCAACGCCATGACGGTCGGCGTGGTGGACGGCCGGATCATCGCCACCGGCGGCTGGGGCGACGCCGGCCCGTCCGCCCTGACCTGGTCGTACGACCCGGCCACGAACGCCTGGACCCGCAAGGCCGACAATCCCGCGCCGCGGGCCGCGGCCGGCCAGGCGGTGGCCGACGGCAAGCTGTACGCCGTCGGCGGCTGCACCACGGCGAACTGCGTACCGATGTCGAACGACGTGGTCCGCTACGACCCCGGCGCCGACGCCTGGGAGACCCTGCCCGACTACCCGAAGTCGGTGGCGTTCGGCGCCTGCGGCGGCGTGAGCGGCGTCGTCTACTGCTCCGGCGGCAACGACGGTGATGCGGCCGTCAAGTCCGGGTACGCCTTCGACCCGGGCGCCGGCTCGTGGACGGCCATCGCCGACTCCCCGGCCGACCACTGGGCGGCGTCGTTCGCCTCGGCGAACGGCAAGCTGCTCGTGGTGGGCGGCTCGCAGGGCGGCGCGATCACCAACGTCGGCTTCGCCTACGACCCGGGCACGAACTCGTGGGCGGCGCTGCCGAACGCCAACGCACCGCGCTACCGCGGCGCCGCGGCGTGCGGCTACTACAAGGTCGGCGGCGCCTCCGGCGGCTTCAACGCCACCGCGACCGGCGAGATGCTGCCCGGTCTGGAGGAATGCGCCGAGGGCGGCGACGTCAGCTGGATGACGATCGACACGACCGGAACCACCCTCGAACCGGGTGCCAAGGTCACGGTCAGCGTCGGCATGACCGCCGCCGTCGACCAGCCGGGCGCGTACACCGGTGCGGTCACGATCTCCGAGGACACCCCGTACACGGTGTCTCCGGTGGCGGTGACCATGAACGCCCAGCCCCCGAAGACGTGGGCGAAGCTGACCGGCACCATCACCAGCACCGCCTGTGGCGGCGGCGGCAGTCCGCTGCCCGGCGCGACCGTGCAGGTCGACTCGTGGGCGTCGTCGCTGACGTTCACCACGGACGCCGCCGGCCGGTACGCGCACTGGATCGACCGCCGGAACAACCCGCTCACGCTGATCGTCGCCAAGGACGGGTGGAAGCCGCAGACCCGGGCTTCGAAGGTCAGTCCCGCCGAGCCGAAGGTGGAGGACTTCGCACTGGCACCGACCCGCTGCTGACCAGCGGCCGACGGACCGGCCCGGCTGCTTCGGCAGGCGGGCCGGTCCCGTTTCCGGGATCAGAGTTCGGATCGCTGCTCTGCCGGGCCACGTGGCCGGCCATGCTCAGGGCCGAGCCCACATCGGCGATCCCGGTGTACGCCATCCTTGGAGCGAAACGGGCCCCAGGAGGGCGGCCCTCAGAAGGGCGCGCCGCCTCCAATATCTGCCCTTCCCTCCAAGCTGCCGGGGCGCTGCGCGTCGCCCGTGATGGTGGAAATGGATCGGTGGGGGTGCTGTCCCAACGGTTTTACCGAGTTGTTGGTGGGTGCGGCAGGGGCGGATGCTCTTGGCGATCGGACGCGGATCTTGAAGGCGCACGACAGATCTTGGAGGCTGACGCAGATCTTGGAGGCTCAGGCGGATCTTGGAGGCTCAGGCGGATCTTGGAGGCTCAGGCGGATCTTGGAGGCGAGATGCCCCTCTGGGGGCAGTGCGGCTCCAAGATTCGTGCAGGCCTCCAAGATCCGCCGGAATAAGGCCGCATACCGGGCGAAGCCGCCCGGCGGAAAGGTCAAAGCCGCCCGGCGGAAAGGTCAAAACCGCCCGGCGGAAAGGTCAAAACCGCCCGGCGGGAAGGCCGGGAGCCGGGGCAAGGCCGCATTCCGGACATGCTGGGGCCCCGCCGATCCGTCGAACCCGCGGCTTTAGGAGTAGCCCACCCGCAGCAAGCCGTTTCAACCGACAGGGAGCCGTTGCAGCCGCCTGAACCCGGGACCGCCGCCGGACGGTCACCCCATTTCGGACCAAATCTGCCGCAGCGCCGCTCGATGGGTCGAGCGCGCCGTTGTCTGCTCGCCGGGTTCGGGTGGCGCCGCGTGTGGTTTCCCGGTGCACAGCGCACCGCAACTCTGCACGCGACGCTCATCCAACAGGACCGTGTGGAACTACGGCGAGCAGCGCGCCACAACTCCGCACACGACGCACAGCCAACAAGGACGTGTGGAACCACGGCGAGCAGCGCACCGCAACTCTGCACGCGACGCTCATCCAACAGGACCGTGTGGAACCACGGCGAGCAGCGCGCCGCAACTCCGCACACGACGCACAGCCAACAGGGGCGGATGGGCCGCCAAGATCCACGGAAGGGCCGGTCCCCTTTGCCCGACGGCAGGGAACGCGATGTCACCGTGGTCGAGGAGACGCCGGACCCACCCGCGCGTGGGACGCCCCTCCGCCCCGGCGTCAGACCGGAGCGTTCAACCGGAAACCGACGCCCCGGATGGCGTGGATGGTCGCCTTCGCGTTCAACAGCGCGAGCTTGCTCCGCACCCGGCGCACCACCGAGTGGATGTCGGACCCGCGGCCCACGTGCTCGTTCCCCCAGACTTCGAGGTGCAGCCGCTGGTAGGTCCACACCCGGCCGGGCGCACCGGTCAGGCACCGCATGAAGTCGTGTTCCAGCGGGGTCAGCGGGATCTCGCGCTCCTGCCAGCGCAGCACCCGCCGGTCCGAGTCGACGGTCAGCCGGGGGCCGGGGGTCGCCGTCACCGGCTCGGGAAGCACCACCGGGGGTACGACGCCGGACCCCGCCAGGACCACCGGGGGGACCAGGTCGCCCGGTGCCGCGACCACGTTCAGGAACTGCCGGGCCTGATCGACGGTCGACACGATGAGGAAAGCGTCGGTGGCGCCGAGCAACTGGGCGAGTCGTTGGCGATCGTCCGGCGAGGAAGCGATGCCAATGGCCAAAGAGGCGACCGGGCTTGCCGTCATGTACCCACCCTTTCCGGATATCGTATGCCCTCGATCGGTACCTGACCCTAGTGGCGGTTTGTCACGGTCTCGTTAAAGGACTTCTCGAGTGCCCGGCGTCGGCGTTCCGGCCGCCGGCTCGGTGCCGGCCGGCGCAGCCGTCACCGACGGCGTGACCAGGGTGGACACTCCCGACGCTCTGTCCGGAAGCCTAGGTGGGGCGTGCGGGCGCCCACCGGAGCACCCGTGGCGATCTTGCGCCATGTCGTATTTACGCCACCGCAACCAATCCGCGACGGCACCCGGCAACCATTTCCTGGAACCGCTCCCACAATGGCACGAATCGTTGCCGGAATTCACCGGAAAGCGCGGGCCGCACCGATCATCATCAATGCTCGGCAGGGCACGTCAGCGGCGGTGGCCCAGTCCGGGCCGCGCCGGGCCGCCCAGCCGCGCCGACACCCGGTCGAGGACCGCCCAGTACGCCGAACCGTCCGGCATGACGTCCGGTTCGGTGGCCTCGTCGGCGACCTCGTCGGCCTCGTTCGCCCGGGTCGCCAGGTCGGTCGCGAGGCTCGCCCACTGCCGGCCGGTCAGCGTGACGGCCACCGGTCGGCCCGGACGCGCCGCGGCGTCGCGGATCTGTTTCCGGACGGCGGCGTCGATCTGTTCCGTCCGGCGGATCGCGTCCGCCTGATCCGGATCCAGGCCGTCGAGCCCGGGCTCGGTCGGCACGCGCTCGCCTCCGGGCCCGACCGCCACGACCTGGTGCACGGCCAGGACCCGGGCCTGGTCGCCGGCCGCGCGGAACGGCTTCCGGACGGCGCGCCACTGCCGGAGGGTCAGGGTGACGGTGTAGCGGCGGGCGGGGTCCAGCCCGAGTTCGCGTACCGCGTCCGCGTCCGCGCCCAGCCCGCGCAGGTCCGGCACGTCGGCCGCGACCGTGAACTCGCACCACGGCGACCATCCCGGCACGATCGCGCCGGCCGGGGTGCCGCGGACCCGCCACCGGTACGACTCGCCGGGCCCGAGGGGGTCCCCCTCGAAGTCGAGGGTGGCCGGGAGCGCGGCGGCGGTGGTGGTGACCCCGCTCGCCACCACCACCCCGTCCGACCCGCGCAGGGGTTCGTACTGGAAGGTCGCGTCCACCGGCAGGGCGGGCGGCACGGCGGCGAACGTCACCGACAGCGTCGGCGTCGTGGTGGCGACGACCGGCCGCCCCGGTCCGGTCACGCATCCGGCCCGGCCGCCGGTGGCCAGCGCCGCCGGTTCCGGCACCCGCAGCAGACCGGGAGACAACGCCACCGGAAGCGGCTCGGTGAGCGGATCGGACGGACTCACCACGCTGAACCCGGTCGGCGAACCCGCCCGCTGAGCGGCACGGACCACCACACAGTCGACCCGCATCCCGGCGCCCAGGTCCGCGTACCCGGCCTTGACGGACTCGCACTGGTCGACGATGGTCGGGAGCGCCGGGCCAGGAGCCGGATGCCCGGCGGGTGCCACGGCGGCGAGCGCGATCGCGGTGGCGGTGAGCGGCAGCCGCGCCCACCGACCGCGTGACGCGATCCGGACCATCTGATCCTCCTGGCAGGCCGGCCGCGGGTCACGCGACGAACGCCGGCCCGATCGGCACGGTTCCGGGCCACCTGAGACAACACACGTCGTGTTCACGACCACACGGCACGTGACGACGGGGTACGGTCGCCGCACCACCGACCGTGCCGGAGGAGCCATGACCACCACCAGCGCCGCAGCCGACGCCGCCGCAGTCGTTCGCGCGTTGCGGCCGCGGTTCGCCGACCGCCTGCTGACGCCGGACGACACCGGGTTCCCCGCCGCCCGGCAGGTCTGGAACGCCGCCGTGACCCGGCAGCCGTCGGTGATCGCCCGCTGTGCCGACGCGGCGGACGTCCGCGCCGCGGTACGGGTCGCCGCCGACGCCGGAATGCCGCTGTCGGTGCGGGCCGGCGGCCACGACTGGGCCGGACGGGCGCTGCGCGACGGCGGCCTGGTGGTCGATCTCACCGGCCTGCGCGAGGTCACCGTCGACCCGGTACGCCGGACCGCCACCGTCCAGGGTGGTGCGCTCGCCACCGACCTGATCGCCGCGACCGCGCCGCACGGGCTGGTCACCGCGACCGGCGTGGTCGGTTCCGTGGGCCTGGCCGGGCTGACCACCGTCGGCGGGTACGGGCCGCTGATCGGCCGGTACGGCCTGGCCCTGGACAACCTGCTCGGCGCCGAGGTGGTACTCGCGGACGGCACCACGGCCACCGCCGGCCCGGACGACGACGCCGAGCTGTGGTGGGCGTTGCGCGGTGGCGGCGGCAACTTCGGGGTCGTCACGAAGCTGCGCTACCGGCTGCACGACCTGCCGTCCGTCCTCGCCGGCATGCTGCTGTTCCGGTACCCGGAGGCCGGCGCGGTGCTGCGCGGCTACGCCGAGATCGTGGCCGGCGCGCCCGACGACCTGACCGTGATGACCGGGTTCCTGCCCGGCCCGGACGGCCGGCCGCTGGTGTTCCTCTGCCCGTTCTGGTCCGGCACCGATGCCGCCGCCGGCGAACGGGCCGTCGCGCGGCTGCGTTCCCTCGGGCATCCGGTGGTCGATCAGGTCGGTGCGATGCCGTACGCCGCCGCGCTGCGGATGTTCGACGCCAGCGTGGTCGACGGCAACCACTACCTGCTGCGGAGCCGGTGGCTGACCGACCTGTCGCCGGATGTCGCCGACGCCCTGGTGGCCGGCGCCGGGGCGGTCACGTCGCCGTACTCGGCGCTGATCGTGAACCGGTTCCACGGCGCCGCGGCCCGGGTCGACCCGGGTGCCACCGCGTTCGCCCAGCGGGTGCCGCACCAGGTGGTCGAGGTGATCGCGGCGTGGCCGCCCGGCGAGTCGCCCGATCCGCACCGGGCCTGGGCCGACTCGGTGGCCGCCGCGCTGGATCCGGTCGCGTTGCCCGGCGGGTACCCCAACCTGCTCGGCCCGGACGACGACGAGCGGGCGCGGGAGTCCTACGCCGGGAACCTCGGCCGGCTGCTGGCCGCCAAGCGCCGCTACGACCCGGGCAACGTCTTCGCCTCCGCGGCGCCGGCACTGGTCGACGTACCGCGGCAACCGATCTAGATTGCTCGATGTGGGGGTCACCGTCCGGAGAGGAAACACATCGTGGTGTCTGGCTCGTTACGACGTCTCGGCGGCGCGGCCGCCGTGGCGGTCCTGCTCGGCACGTTCGCCGTCGCCGCGCCCGCCCGGGCCGGATCCGGCACCGTCGACGCCCGGAAGCTGACCCGGTCGGTCACGCTGGGCGGGGTGCTGCGGCACCTCACCGCCTTCCAGGCGATCGCCTCCGCCAACGGCGGCAACCGGGCGTCCGGCCAGCCGGGGTTCGACCGCAGCGCCGACTACGTGGCGACGCTGCTGCGGCGGGCCGGGTACCAGGTCACCCGCCAGCCGTTCCAGTTCACCTTCTGCGAGGTCAGCGGCTCGTCCTTCGCGCAGACCGCACCCACCCCGACCACCTATGTCGACCAGGAGGACTACGACGTCCTGGACTGCTCCGGCGCGGGCACCGCGTCCGGCGCGGTGGTGCCGGTGGACCTGCAGCTGACCACGCCGAACACCAGCACCTCCGGGTGCCAGCCGGAGGACTTCACCGGCGTGGCGGGCGCGATCGCGCTGCTGCAGCGCGGCGGATGCCCGTTCGGACAGAAGGTGGCGAACGCCGAGGCCGCGGGCGCGACCGGGGCGATCCTGATGAACCAGGGCGACACGACCGCACCGGACCGGCAGGACCTGTTCTCCGGCACGCTGGGCGAGCCGGTCGGCATTCCGGCGGTGTCCGTCTCGTACCCGCAGGGCGTCGCGTTCGCCGGCACGCCGGGACTGACCGTCACCCTCACCACCGACACGATCGCCGAGGTACGCGACACCGAGAACGTCATCGCCGAGTCCCGCCACGGCAACCCGGACGAGGTGGTGATGGTGGGCGCCCACCTCGACTCCGAACCGGACACCGCGGGCATCAACGACAACGGCTCCGGCAGCGCCGGCATCCTCGAGGTGGCGCTGCAGATGCGTCACCTCCGGCCCACCAACAAGGTGCGCTTCGCGTGGTGGGGTGCCGAGGAGTCCAACCTGGTCGGGTCGACGTACTACGTGAACAACCTGTCCGAGGCGGACCACGCCAGGATCGCGCTGTACCTGAACTTCGACATGATCGGCTCGCCGAACTACTCCTTCGGCGTGTTCGACGGCGACGACTCGGCGGCCACCGGCGCCGGCCCCGGACCGGCCGGTTCGGCCCAGATCGAGGCGGTGTTCCAGGCGTTCTTCGCGTCCCGCGCGGAGGCCACCCGGGCGGCGGACTTCACCGGCCGGTCCGACTACGGTCCGTTCATCGCGGACGGCATCCCGGCCGGCGGGCTCTTCACCGGTTCCGACGTGCTCAAGACCGAGGCCGAGGCGGCGCTCTGGGGCGGCGTCGCCGGTGTCCCGTTCGACCCGTGCTACCACGAGCCCTGCGACAGCCTGGCGCCCGAGCGGAACGGCGCGGACGCCGCGGTCTACGCCCAGCTCCGCCGGGAGTACCGCCTGTTCGGCAACGTCAACAAGCACGCGATCGACACGAACGCCGACGCGGTGGCCACCGCGGTCGCCACCTTCGCCTCGGACACGTCCGCCATCCCGCCGCGCGGCCCGGCGGCGGCGTCGGCCCGATCGGCCGGGCCGGCCGCGGCACAGACCGCGCAGGGCGACTGGCTCCGCTGACGACCCGCCCCGCGACCCGGCCTATCCGGCCGGGTTGCGGGGCGGCACCGGGGTGGACACCACGAACGAGCTGGTGGTCTGGCCGTACAGCAGGAACTGGTCGAGTACCGCCTCCAGCGCGTCGATCGCCGGCACGTGCACCTTCAGCAGGAAGCAGTCGTCGCCGGAAATGCGGTGACACTCGCTGACCTCGGGAGTCCGCCGGGCCAGCTCGGCGATCCTGGGTAGCTGGCCCGGGCCGGGACGGACCCGGACCCACGCGGCGACCGGCAGGCCGATGGCGGCCGGATCGATGTCCAGGCGGTAGCCGCGGATGACGCCGGCCTCCTCCAGCCGGCTCACCCGCTCCCGGACCGCGGGCGCGGACATGCCGACCCGGCGGGCCAGTTCGGCGGCGCTGAGCCGCGGGTCGGCGCTGAGCGCCTCCAGCAGGCGCCGGTTGACCGGATCGAGCGGCGACCTTCCGTCCGGAAAGCCAGACCGCGATGGTACGGACGACGACGTCATATTCGGTGGCTCCCACCTTCGATCGCGCATGGTGATCCGCCGGGGACCTTTCGAGAATAGACACATGGTCTCCGGCCGCTCCCCCGCCCGCCGCCTGCCGCCGCACGCCTACTTCGTGGTGAGCGCCGTGTTCCACTACCTCGGTCCGGCGTTCGCCGTGCTGCTGTTCGCCCGGGTCGACGTGCTCGGCGTGGCGTGGCTGCGGATCGCCACCGCCGCCCTGGTCTTCGCGGTGTGGCGGCGCCCGTGGCGGCGGTGGCGGCAGCTCGACCGGCCCGCGGCCCGGGTACTGGTGGCCTGGGCGGCGGTGCTCGCGGCCATGAACAGCGTGTTCTACCTGGCCCTGGAACGCCTTCCGCTGGGCACCGTCGCGGCCGTCGAGTTCCTGCCGGTCGTCGCGCTCGCCGCGGTGGCCGCCCGCACCCGGCGCAACCTCGCCGCGCTGGTGTGCGCGGTCGCCGGGGTGTACCTGCTCACCGACGTGCGGCTGGTCGCCGAGCCGCTCGGCATCGGGTTCGCGGTCGCCAACGCCGTCCTGTTCGCGCTGTACATCGTGCTCGGGCACCGGGTCGCCCGGGACGGGCACCTTCCGGGCATCGACGGTCTCGCCCTGTCCATGCTGTTCGCCGCCGGGTTCGCCCTGCCGATCGGCGCCGGGGCGGCGCTACCCGCCTTCGCCGACGTGATCACGGTGGCCGCCGCCGTGGGGGTGGGCGTCTCGTCGTCCGTCATCCCGTACGTCAGCGACCAACTCGCCATGGCCCGCCTGCCGCGGGCCACCTACGCGCTGATGGTGTCGCTGCTGCCGGCCACGGCCACGGTGATCGGCGTCCTGGTGCTGGCCCAGATCCCCAGCGCCACGGAGATCGCCGGGGTGCTGCTCGTCGTCGCCGGTGTCGCGGTACACCGGGAACGCGTGGCACCCGCCCCGGCGGCGGACCCGGACCATACTGAGGGCATGACTGCCGGTCCGGCGCCCGTGCCGATGCTCCGCTGCCCCCGATGCGGGCACCTCACCCGTGCCGACCGCATGGTCAAGGGTTACGGGCGGGACTGCGCCACCCAGCTCGGGCTGGTCGGCCGGACGGTGGACACCGGGCACGCCGGACCCGACCTGCTCGACCTGCTCGACGAGGAACCGGACGACTCCTGCGACGGCGGGGACCGGCCCGCCGACCTGCGGTAGGCACCGGTCACCGGCCCGGCGGACCGGCCAGCCCGGTCTCGTAGGCGACGATGACCAGCTGGGCCCGGTCCCGGGCGTGCAGCTTCGCCAGCAACCGGCCGATGTGGGTCTTCACGGTGGCCATGCTGAGCCGCAGGTGCGCGGCGATCTCCTGGTTGGACAGGCCACCGGCGACCAGCGCCAGCACCTCGCACTCGCGTTCGGTCACCCCGTCCAGCGAGCCGGCCGGCCGGGTCGCCGGTTCGGGGCGGCCGGCGAAGTGGGTGATCAGCCGCCGGGTGACCGTGGGCGCGAGCAGCGCCTCGCCGGCCGCCACGATCCGGATCGCGGCGAGCAGGTCGTCCGGCAGCACGTCCTTGAGGACGAAGCCGCTGGCCCCGGCGCGCAGCGCGGCGAAGACGTACTCGTCGATGTCGAAGGTCGTCAGGATCAGAACCCGGCTGTCCGGTGTCTCCGGCGACCGGCAGATCTGCCGGGTGGCCTCGATGCCGTCGACGCCGGGCATCCGGATGTCCATCAGGATCACGTCCGGCCGTTCCCGCCGCGCCGCCGCCACCGCCTCGGCGCCGTCGCCGGCCTCGCCCACCGCGACCAGGTCCGGGGTGAGGTCGATGAGCAGCCGGAAGCTCGCCCGCAGCAGGGTCTGGTCGTCGGCGATCAGCACCCGGATCGGATCGGCCGGTGCGGTCATGCCGGCCGCTGGTAGGGCAGGGTGGCCAGGACGGTGAACCCGCCCCGGTCGCGCGGACCGGCGGCCAGCGTGCCGTGGTGCAGCGCCACCCGCTCGCGCATGCCGGACAGGCCGACGCTGCCGGCGGCCGCCGGCCGGGCCGGCGCGCCGTCGTTGGTCACCTCCACGCGCAGTTCGCCGGGGGTGCCGACGACCTCGACCCGGCAGGTGGTCGGCCCGGCGTGCTTGACCACGTTGGTGAGCGACTCCTGCACGATGCGGAACGCGGTGAGCGCCACGCCCTCCGGCACGTCGCACTCGCCGTGCACCTCGAGCCGGACCGCGACGCCGGCCTCGACGGCCCGGTCGGCGAGACCGCGCAACTCCGCCAGGCCGGGGGCCGGGGCGAAGTCCGCTTCGGTACGCAACGCGCCCACCGCCCGGCGCAACTCCGCCAGGGCACCGCGGCTGGCCGAGGCGATCACGTCCAGCGCCGCGCCCGCCTCCTCCGGCCGTTCCCGGGCCACGTGCCGGCCGACCGCGGCCTTGACCGCGATCAGGCTCAGGCTGTGCCCGACGATGTCGTGGATCTCCCGGGCGATGCGTAGCCGTTCCTCGGTGACGGCCTGCGCGGTGGCCTGCCCGGCCGCCCGGGCCGCGTACGCCCGGCGCTCGCGCAGCGTCACGCCGACCACCCAGCAGGCGCCGAGGACCAGGACCACGAACGCCACCTCGGTCGGCCCCGGCCCGGCACCTGAGTCGTCGCCGGCCAGCATCCCGGCCGCCACCGCGGTGATCGATCCGAGCAGGACCGCCGACCCGCGGCGACCGGCCACCGCCGCGCCGACCGTGTAGAGCGCCACGCCGGCCGCGACCAGTGGTCCGCTGGAGGCGTAGTCCGGGACGACGCCGGTGGCCAGGCAGGCGGCGGCGGCCACGGCGACGGCCACGGCCACCGCGGTCGGCCACCGCCGTCGGGCCGCGACCGGCGCGCCGAGGACCACTCCGGCGAGCACGGTCAGCCAGGCCGGTTCGTGCACCCCGGTGGCCGGGGGCAGCGGCGCCTCGGTGGCGGCATACCAGCACAGCAGCCCGGTCCCGGCGGCCAGGACGACGTCCACCGCCCACCGCCGCGCCCCATCGGACCACCAGCGCGGCCCACCGGCCCAACCGGCGACCCCGGACCCGGCGGCAGCACCGGGGCGGCGGCGCGGGATCGGCGGCAGGGCGGGCACGCATCGACCCTATTCGGCGCGCGTCGCCGTGACATCCGACCGCGGTCGGTCATCCCCCGGTATGACCGGCGGCCGGGCGTACCGCGCCGGGTGGAACGCACCGCCCGGCCCGGGGCCTGACGACAGATCGGCGCCGGACCGCGATCGTCGTCGGCATGACAGTCACCCTCCGCGACGTGCGGATGATCTACGGTACCGGCACCCGCCAGGTGCGCGCCCTCGACGACGTGACGGTGGACTTCCCGCCCGGGGCCTTCCACGCCGTGATGGGTCCGTCCGGGTCCGGCAAGTCGACGCTGCTGCACTGCGCCGCCGGCCTGGAGCGGCCGACCGCCGGTGCGGTGTCGGTCGGCGGCACCGATCTCGGCGGCCTGAACGAGACCGCGCTGACCCGGCTGCGGCGGGACCGGATCGGCTTCGTGTTCCAGGCGTTCAACCTGGTCTCGTCGTTGAGCGCGGCGCAGAACGTGGCGCTGCCGCTGCGGCTGGCCGGGCACCGGCCGACGCCCGAGCGGGTGGCCGGGGCCCTGGACGCGGTGGGTCTGGCCGACCGGGCCGGGCACCGCCCCAGCGAGCTTTCCGGCGGGCAGCAGCAACGGGTGGCGATCGCCCGCGCGCTGATCACCGCGCCGGCCGTGGTCTTCGCCGACGAGCCGACCGGCGCGCTGGACAACCGCAGCTCCCGCCAGGTGCTCCACCTGCTGCGCCGGCTCGCCGACGAGCACCGGCAGACGATCGTGATGGTCACCCACGATCCGGTCGCCGCGGCGGTCGCGGACCGGGTGCTGATGCTGGCCGACGGACGGTTGGTCGACGAGGTCGCCGACCTGGACGCCGTCGCCATCGCGGCCCGGGTCACCGAACTGGAGCTGGCATGCTGACCCGGGACCGGCTGGGCACGTTCGTCGCCGTGCTGCTCGGCACCGCCATCGTGGCCGCGACGCTGGTGCTGTTGACGTCGGCGCGCCCCCGCCTGCCGGACCGGTTCGCCGATCTGGCGGTGCTGGTGCAGAGCCCGGCGGCGGCGAACCGGCCGGACGCCTTCGCCGAGCCGGTGCCGTGGCCGGCCGGCACCGCGGAGCGACTGGCCGGACGGCTGCGCGCGGTGCCCGGCGTGCGCGCGGTGGTCGAGGACCGCCCGTTCTACGCCCAGCCGGTCCGGTCCGGCCGGCCGGTTCCCGGGCACACCGTCGGGTACGGCTGGAGCGACGTGACCGGCCGGCTGCTCGACGGCAGCCCGCCGGCCGGCGACCGGGACGTGGTGGTGGACCGGGCTCTCGGGGTGCCGGTGGGCGGGACGGTCACGCTGCTCACCGCGTCCGGGCCGGCGCCGTGGCGGGTCACCGGGCACGTCGGCACGGCGGCGGTGTTCGTGTCCGGGCCGGTCGCGGCGCGGCTGAGCCCGGGCGTGCGCGTGCTGGGGGTGGCCGGCCGCCCCGACCCGGCCGCCGTCCGGTCGGTCGTCGGGGGCGACGGCACCGTGCTCACCGGGGACCGCCGCGCCGAGGTGGAACCGCGCGCCGACGCCCGTACCCGATGGATCGGTCTTCAGGTGCTCACCGCGACCACCGCGCTGGCCGGCTTCGCCGGTGTCTTCCTCGCGGCCTCCACCTCGGCGTTCGCGGTCAGCCAGCGGCGCCGCGAGATCGGCCTGCTGCGGGCCGTCGGCGCGACGCCGCGCCAGGTCCGGGCCATGTTGTACCGCTCCGCGCTGCTGGTCGGCGCGGCGGCGTCCGCTCTCGGCGTCGGCCTCGGCGTGCTCGCCGCCCACCTGCTCGCCGGCCGGCTGGTGCACGCCGGGATCGAACCGGCGGGCTACACCGTGCGGTGGTGGACCTGGGCACCGGCCGCCGCCTTCGCCGCCGGTCCGCTGGTGGCGCTGCTCGGCACGGCCGCCGCGGCGCGCCGCGCGTCCCGGATCGGCCCGCTGGAGGCCATGCGCGCCGCCGAGGTGGAGAAACGCCCGATGACCCGGCTGCGCTGGCTGGCCGGGCTCGCCGCGGCCGCCGCCGGTACGGCCGCCGCCGTCGCCACCGCGGTCGCCTCGGACGTCTCCGACCTGGCCCAGTACTCCATGCTCGGCGCGATGGCGCTGGTCGTGGCGGCCACGCTGCTCGCCCCGGTGGTGATCCCGGCGCTGGTCGGGGTGCTGCTGCGCCCGGTCCGCGGGGTGCTCGGAATGCTGGTCCGGGAGAGCGCCCTGACCGCGGTCCGCCGAACCGCCTCGACCGCCGCCCCGGTGCTGCTCACGGTGGCCTTCGCGGTCTTCGTCACGGGCACCGTGCAGACGTCCACCGCCGCGTACGCGGCCCGGCGCGCGGCCACCGTGGACGCCGCCGCCGTCCTGGTCCCGGACGGCACCCCCGGCCTGCACGACGCCGCCGCCGGCCGGGCCACCCTGCGCACCCAGGTGTACGTGGCCGGAACGGCCGTACCGGCACTGGGTTCGGCGGACCTGCCGCCCGGCACCGCGCTGGCCGCACCGACCGGGGCCGGCCGGGTCACGGTCACCTACCCGGACGGGGTGGCGGAGACGCTGCGGGTCACGGGTCCCGCCCCGCCGGAGACCGAGCTGGTCCTGCCGCGCGCCTCGGTCCGCGCCCACGATCCGTCCGCGCTGGCACCCGCGGCGTTCCTGCCCGCCCGGCCGGCGGTCACCGCACCGGGCGCCGAGGTCGTCGACGCCGCCACGTACGCCGCCCGGACCGACACCGAGGACGACCGGCTGGTGTGGACGTTCACGCTGCTGCTGCTCGCCGTCTCGGCCGGCGCCGGCGCGCTCGCCGTGGCCAACACGCTGCTCATGTCGGCCCGGCAGCGGATCGGCGACTACCGGGTGCTGCGCCTGTCCGGGGCCACCCCGGGCCAGGTGGCGCTGACCGCGGCGCTCGAATCGGCGCTGGTCGTGGCGATCGGCTCGCTGCTCGGCATCGGCACCGCCCTGCTCGCGCTGATCGGATCGGCGCAGTCCCTGGCCGCGCAGTCCGGGCGGGCGGTCCCGGTGGTCGTTCCGTGGCCGCTGGTGGCGTGCGTGGTGGCCGGTTGCCTGGTGGTGGCGGTGGCGGCCGGCGCGCTGCCGGCCCGGGCGGCGCGTGGCTGAGGCGGCCGGCCGGGCCGCGTCAGGGCAACCGGCGCCGGCCGGCGAAGCCCAGGTCGCGCCGGTGGTACCAGCCGAGTTCCGGGTCGCCCTCCAGCCAGCACAGCAGCACCGGGACACCGTCCAGGTCGGCCGGAAAGTCGATCAGCAGCGGTGCGATGCCCTTGAGCTCGGCGCCGGTCTCCTGCACCTCGGTCATCATCTCGTTCAGCCGGGCCTCGGCGGCCTTCCACTCCGGCAGGCCGCCGAGCGCGGTCGGTGCGCCGCCGCCGTTCACCGCGGCGGCCAGTTCCACCACGTCGGCCCGCACGGCCACGATCTCGTCCAGCAGCGGCCGGAGCCGGGCCAGCTCCGTGCGCGCCTCCGCCGGTGTGAACAGCCCCATGGGAGCAGTCTGTCATCCCGGATGTGGCGGGTGACGGCGGCTCGACGGTGGACGTTCCCCGGCCGCCGCCACGAAGGGGATCGCCGGATGGGGGGTAGCGGCGGGGGTGACGTCGAGTGCACGCTTGATGCCCCCGGTGACGGCTCCCCTCGCGGAGCGTGACCAATATCGGATCAGTCTGGGTGACGATGACCTTCCAGGAACTGCCGGCTCCGCGTACCCGATCGCCCCGCGCGGTGGTGACGCTGGCGGTGGCGACGCTGGGCCTCGGGCTGAACCTGCGGGCCTCGATACTGCTCGGCCCGCACCTGCACGGACGCTTCAAGGTCGGGCTCGGGGCGTACGCCGTCCTGGTCGGACTGCCGCTGCTGGTCGCCGCGCTGGTGCGGCTGCCGGTCGGGGTGCTCACCGACCGGTACGGGGCGCGGGTGATGTTCCCCGCGGTCAGCCTGGCCGCGGCCGGGGCGGTGATCGCCTCCGGTCTGGCCGGTTCGCTGCCGGCGGTGATCGTGGCCGGCGCGGCGGCCGGCCTGGCGGGGTCCGCGTTCGTGGTCGGCGCGGCGCTGGTGTCCCGCACCCAGCCGTACGGGCGGCGCGGCCGGGCGCTGGGCACGTTCGGCCTCGGCGTGACGGTCGCGATGGGCCTGTCCGGCATGTCGCGGGGTCTCGATCCCGGCGGGCGGCTGGGTGCCCTGGTGCTCGGCGGGCTGCTCGTCGGCTTCGCCGTGCTGGCCGCGGTGGTGCTGCGGGACCCGGTGGGTACGCGGCGCACCACCTCGGTCGCCCGCACCTGCGCGGAGATGATCCGGGTGAGCGGGTCCACGTCGCTGTCGTTGCTGTACCTACTGGCGCTGGGCGGCATGGTGTCGATCGCGGTGTTCCTGCCGGTGTACCTGGTCGCGGCGTTCGGCACCGAGTGGTTCACCGCCCTGGCGATCACCGGTGTGGTGGTCGGCCTGGCCGCGGCCGGCCGGCTGGCCGGTGGCTGGTGGACGGACCGGCGGCCGACCGCACGGCTGCTGATGTTCTGCTACGGCGCCGCCGCGGTGCTCTGCCTCGCCGGCGCACTCCTGCCCCGGGCGTGGTGGCTGATGGCGCCGGTGATCGCCGGGATAGCCGTGTGCGACGGCATCGCCTCCGGTGCGCTGCTCGCGCTGATCGGCAAGAGCGCGCGGGCGGACCACGTCGGTGCGGTGATGGGGGTGACCGGTGCGGCGGCTTCGCTCGGGGCGCTGCTGCCCCCGTTGCTGCTGACCGGCGTGACCGGGCTGACCGGTTCGTACTCCGTGGCCTGGCTCCTGCTCGCCGCGCTGCTGCTCGCCGCGGCGCTCTATGTGCGCGCCCACGACCTGCACATCGGGCTGGGGCTCGCGGTGCGCTTCGAGCCGGAGCCCAGCCCCACCGCGATGACCATCGCCCTGGTCGGCGAGGCGGACACCCTGCTGGGCGCGGCGGCCGTCGTGGCACGGCTGGCCGAGCTGGCCACCAGCGACGAACTGGTCGTCGTGTACGGCGCCGACGAGCGGGCCCGGACCCGGACCGGGCCGCAGGCGATCGCGGCCGGGCTGCGCGGGCGGCTTCCCCGGCACAGCGTGGTGGCGGTCCGGGTCGGCCGGGACACCGCGGAACTCGGCCGGGACGCGCTGGAACTCGGCGAGTACGTCGATGCCGGCGCCCTGGCGATCGCCGTCACCCCGACCGCGCAGATGTCCATGGTCGCCGCCGACCTCTCCCTGTACCTGCAGGCCGACCGGGTGCTGCGGGTGTCCTACACGCCGGCCGAGGGTGCGGCGCTGCGTCCGCTCTGAGCCGGCCGATCAGTGCAGGAACGGCCGCCAGTCGCGGATCTGCGCCACGGTCACGCCCGGGGTCCGGAAGTACGGGTCGGCGGCGAGGAACTCCTCGACGTCCGCCCGGCTCGGCGCGTCGATGACGATGACGGCGCCGCCGTCGCCGGCCAGCGGCCCGGCCATCCGGACCAGGCCCTGCCGGTGCAGCTCGGCGAGGCGGTCGCGGTGCGCGGCCCGGGCGGCCAGGCGGGCCGGATCACCGGTGAAGTGCAGTTCCACCATCCACATGGCGGCAGGCTACGCAGACCCCGTGCGGCCGCGCTGTATCACTGGATACATGACGTCGTTGGGCTCCATCCCGGCGCTGCGGGTGCTGTCCGGGTCCGCGCTGGCGGCGGTCGAGCGGGACAGCCGGCCGGCCCGGTTTCCCGCGGGGGCGATGCTGCGGCCGTACGGTGAGCCGGCCCGCGCCGTCGTGCTGCTGTTGTCCGGCACGGTGGCGGCGGCGCACCTCGCCGCGTCCGGGGTGGAGGTGTGGCCGGAGCAGTGGACCGGCCCCGCGATCGCGGACAAACCGGCGGTCCTGGACGGCGGGGTGCCGCCGACCGGGCTGGTCGCCCTCACCGCGGCGACCGCGCGGCTGCTGCCCCGGCAGGATTTCCTGCGGTTGCTGGATCAGGAGCCGGCGCTGCGGGCGCATGTGTTCGGCCGCCTGGCCCGGGACGCGCTGACCGCCCGCCGGCGCCTCGCCCAGGCGACCACGTTGCCCGCGGTCGCGCGGCTGGCGGCCTGGCTGGACGCGCCGGAGCGACCACACCCGGTCGCCTGGTCCGGCACCCAGGAGCAGTTGGCCCGGATGCTGGGCCTGAGCCGGGTCAGTGTCAACCGCGCGCTCGCCAGGCTGGCCGGTTCCGGCGCCGTCCGGCGAACCGGTCAGGGCATCGTGGTGGCCGACCGGGCCACCCTCCGCGCCGTCGTTAATGATTACTCTGAGTAGTCGCCTCCTGACTTCTCAGCCTATCGGTCAGCGCAAGTCGGACTTATCCCCCTACAGGTTTCACGCTGAGTTACCTACCGTGAGTGACAGCAACACCCCTCCGGTAGGAAAGGCATCCCCATGCCGCTGCTCCCCCGCCGCCTCCTGGCGGCCGGCCTCGCCGCGCTCGTCCTCGTCGGCGGCTACCCGGCACCCGCCCAGGCGGCCGGTGCCGCCGCGACGTCCGCACAGACCACCGCGCTGGAGAAGCGGCGCGTCGACCGGATCGCCACCCCGAAACTGCGCTGGTACAAGTGCTACGACTGGGCCCAGTGCGCGACCGTACGCCTCCCGCTCGACTACGACCGCCCGTACGGCGCCACCACCGAGGTCGCCGTGCTGCGGGTCAAGGCGCGGAAGCCGAAGAAGCGCATCGGCAGCCTCTTCGTCAATCCGGGCGGGCCGGGCGGCTCCGCCACCACGCTGGCCCTGCTGAGCCCGCTGGTGCTCAGCGACTCGCTGCTCGACCGGTTCGACATCGTCGGCGTCGACCCCCGGGGCGTCGGTTTCAGCGAGAACGTGCGTTGCTTCTCCTCGGCCCGGGCGCAGACCGTCGCGCTGCGGCCGATGCTGACCGTGCCGTTCCCGGTCGGCGCGAAGCAGGAGAAGAGGTACGTGGCCGCCGCGAAGAAGCTCGGCAGGGCCTGTTCGACGACCGGCCGTCCGCTGACCGGGGCGGCGTCCACCGCGCAGACCGCCCGGGACATGGAGGTGCTGCGGCGCGCCGTCGGTGACCGGAAGTTGTCCTACCTCGGCTTCAGTTACGGCAGCGTCCTGGGCGAGGTGTACGCGAACATGTTCCCGGACCGTACCCGGGCCATCGCCATCGACGGCGTGATCAATCCGACCGCGTGGACCGGCACCGATGCCACCCGGAACCTGATCCTCGACGACCGGTTGCGCTCCGCGGACGGCGCGTACCGGGCACTGCGGGAGATCTTCCGCCGCTGCGACGCCGCGGGTCCGCGGTACTGCGCGGCGGCACCGCACTCGGCCGCCAAGTTCGGCCGGGTCGCGGCCCGGCTCAGGGCCCACCCGATCGTGATCGGGGACTTCCCGCCGTTCGGCACGCTGACCTACACCTACGCGGACTTCGTCGCGGAGACGCTCGGCGGCCTCTACGGCATGGGCGCCCCCGCGGACGTCACCAGCCTCACCGGCGCCCTGTGGACGCTGACCAGCGAGTCGGCCGGCGCCGCCGCCGTCGCCGCGGCCCGGCGGGTGGTGGCCGCCCAGCCCCGCCGCCGCGACTTCCTGTACGCCAACGACGTCGAGGCGTACAGCACGGTCACCTGCACCGACGCCCGGCACCCGGCGAACGCCGGGAACTGGCCCGCCCGGGTCGCGAAGGCCGACAAGCGGGCACCGTACTTCGGCCGGATCTGGGCCTGGTCCAGCGTCCAGTGCGCCCGCGACACCTGGACCGTGCGCGACGAGGACGCCTACCGCGGGCCGTTCAACCGCCGCACCAGCGCCACCGTCCTGGTGATCGGCAGCTTCCACGACCCGGCCACCGCCTACGCCGGGGCCCGGCAGACCGCCCGCAAGATGCCCAATAGCCGGCTGCTCTCCAGCGACAACTGGGGGCACACCGCCTACGGCACCAACGCCTGCGCGACCCACGCCATCGACCGCTACCTGCTGCGCCGGACCCTGCCGGCCAAGGGCACGGTGTGCCGCTCCCCCGAGCGACCGTTCACCGTCCCGCTCGACGACCCGGCCGACAAGGAACTGAGCGTCCGGGCCACCGGCACCAAGGAGGAGATCGCGGCCGGGGGCCTGCCCGCCCCGGGACAGCCCAAGCAGCTGCCGCCGATCTCGACCGGCCTGCCCGGGGTCGTCGTCCGCTGACCGCTGGTGACCTCCGGTGGTATCGATTATCTTGAATATATCGAGCCCACCGGAGGTATCACCATGTCAGCACGGGTCACCGTTCGCCGCGCCTCGCTCGCGAGGTTGCTCGCTCTGGCCGCGGCCGCACTGGCCGTCGTGGCCGTCACGGGCACGGCGCCGACCCCGGCGTACGCCCACGGCAACATCATCGACGCGCCGAGCCGCAACGTCGGCTGCTGGCTGCGATGGGGCAACGACTTCAACAATCCCGCCATGCAGACCCAGGACCCGATGTGCTGGCAGGCCTGGCGGGCCAACCCCAACACCATGTGGAACTGGATGGGCCTGTACCGCGACGGGATGGGCCGCAACTTCCAGTCCGCGGTGCCGGACGGGACGCTGTGCAGCATGAACCGCGCCCAGAACGGGCTCGGCACCTCGCTCGACGCGGTGGGCAACTGGCGGGCCAAGGACGTCGGCCGGAACTTCCGGCTGACCCTGCTCGACCAGGCCAGCCACGGCGCGGACTTCATCCGGGTGTACCTGACGAAGGCCGGCTTCGACCCCACCACGCAGCCGCTGGGCTGGGGCGACCTGGACCTGGTGACCACGGTCGGCAACACGCCCGCGTCGCAGTGGCAGCGGGTCACCACCCCGACCAGCGGGGTGCAGCTGTCGTTCGACGTCGCGGCGAACCACTCCGGCCGCGCCGTGGTGCTGACCATCTGGCAGGCCAGCCACAACGACCAGGCGTACTTCATGTGCAGTGACGTGAACATAGCCTGACCCACCGGCACACCCGCGGGTCGCGTCCGCCGGACGCGGCCCGCGGCTGGTCTCAGCCGGCGGCCACCCGGCCGACGAAGGCGTGCAGGTTGGCCATCGCCCGGTCGATCCGTTCCGGCAGGGTGAGCGTCTCCTCCGGCCGGACCAGGCGCATCTTCGGCTGCCGCTTGCCCCGCAGGTACTGCGAACACGCCAGGTCGGCGCAGAGGTACTCGCCGACCGAGTTGCCCTTGCGCCCGGCGGCACCGGCGAGCGGCGCGACGAACAGCGTCACCCCCGACGCCACGTGGTCGGTCAGGCAGACCCGGCACATGCTCGACCGCATGGCGCTGACCTTGCGGGCCTCGGGCCGGCGCAGGACCACCCCGGTCGGGCCGTCCGGGCCCGGCACCACCAGCAGGGCGCGTAACGGCGCCCCCGGGTCGGTCCAGCCGAGAAAGTCCAGGTCGGCCCACGGTACGCCGCCGGCGCTGAACGCCGCGGGCATCCTGATCCGGCTCGCCTCGCCCTTGCTGCAGTTCACGAAGCAGGCCCGGATCTCCTGCTCGCCCAGTGGTTCCATCTGCGCGAAGCTAGCCGACCGGCCCGGACTTCTCACCCGCATTTCGCTTCCCGGCGGTCGCCCGGCTCGCCGCGCCGGCACAGTTCCGGCTGGTCAGCGTGACCGAGTACTCCCGGTCGTCGGTGGTGATGCCGGACGGCGCACCGGCGAAGTGGGTCTCCACCTTCTCGCCGGCGCGGAGCTGCTCGTGGTGCAGGTGGGGCGCACCCGACTTGCCGGTACTGCCCACCTTGCCGATCTGATCCCCCTGCTCCACCCGCTGGCCCCGCCGCACCGACGGCGGCTCCAGCATGTGCAGGTAGAGCGTCTCCCACTTACCGCCATGATCGATCTTCACCCAGTAGCCACCGCTGGTGCCCCGGGGGCCGTCCGGATTCTGCGGGGTACGGCCACCCAGCGTCCCGCTGATGCCCGCCTCGACGACCGTGCCGGCGGCCGCCGCGAGCACCGGCCGGCCCCACGCCTGGCCCTTGTCCGGGAACAGGTCGATGTCGAAGTCGTCGTGGCCGGGATACGTGCCGACCTGCCACTTCTCGCCGCAGGCCACCGGCAGTTGGAAGGCCGGGCGCGGCCCCGGCGGACGCAGCACCGGAACGGCGTACACGCCGACGAGGAGAACGACGACGGCGACCACGCCGAGGCCGAGGACGGCGGCGACGACGCGGCGGCGGACCGGGGTGAGCTGTCGGGACGGCACCACCCCACGATGACAGACGGCCGCTCGCGGCCCGGTCAGCGTTTGCGGGCGATCCCGCCGATCATCGTGTAGTAGCTGTCCTTCTGTTCGGCCCCGGGCTCGTCGTCGGGCCGCCACTCGGCGAGCGGCACCAGTCCGGGTTCGATCATCTCGAAGTCACCGAAATACTGCTCGATCTCGGCACGGAGCCGCCAGCGGCCGGTGCCCAGGGTCTCGTTGAACACCCGCTCGGCGTCCTTCACCTTGACCGAGGTCTCCGGGTGCTCCTCGGCCGGGTCCCAGAAGTGGATCACCGCCAGGTGGCTGCCGGACGGCAGTGCGTCGCGCAGGGTCGCCGCGATCCGGCCGGGCTCCTCGGCGTCGTGCAGGTGGTGCAGGATCGACAGGAGGAGCAGGCCGACCGGCTGGCTGAAGTCCAGGTACTCGCGGACCACCCGGTGCTCGAGGATCTGCTCCGGCGAGCGGATGTCGGCATCGATGATCGTGGTGGTGTCCTTGTCGGAGAGCAGCGCGCGACCGTGCACGAGCACCATCGGGTCGTTGTCCACATACACCACCCGGGCCGTCGGATCGACGTCGTGCGCGACCTGGTGCACATTGGTCTGGGTGGGCAGGCCCGACCCGATGTCGAGGAACTGCCGGATGCCCGCCTCGGCGGCCAGGTAACGCACGGTGCGGCGGAGGAACGCGCGGCAGGCCCGGCCGGCCTCCTGCGCGTCCGGCATGATGGCGAGCGCCCGGTCAGCCGCCATCCGGTCCACCGCGAAGTTGTCCTTGCCGCCCACCATGAAGTCGTAGACGCGGGCGATGCTGGGCTTGGTGACGTCCACGCCCCGGGGGGCTACCTCGTCCTCGGCCACTTCGGCGAACCCTCTCCTGTGGACCCTGCACACGGATGATGCGGCAGCCTAATCGACGGCGGCACATCAGTCGATCGGGTGAACGGGAAGTTGGCGGCTTCCCGCAACATTCACCCGGTCCCGGGCGGCTGTCCCGGGCCGCCCAGCCGGAAGTGCCGGACGATGGTGGACGGCACGGCCCACGCCGCCGCGGCGGCCTCCGGGATCAGGCCGGGCAACGACCACGGCCACTGGTGCCAGCCGGTCACGGTCACGTCGGCCGGGGCCGGCGGCGCCGGCGGCAGGTCCGCACGCGACGCACCCGGCTCTTCGCAGCGCCGGACCTGCAGCCCGGCCGGGAGGGCCGCGCGCAGATGGTCGCCGGGCGTGTGCCGATGGTTGGGGACCAGACCGGGTTCGCCGTCCGGGCCGGGCGCCTGCGGCACGGAACCACGGAACGTGATCTCGTGGTGCACGTCGGAGACGGCCAGGTGACCACCCGGGCGCAGCACCCGGGCGAACTCGGCCATGACGGGCGCGAGCGCCGGCACGTGGCACAGGGCGAGGCCGGACACGACGAGATCGGCGGAGTCGTCCGGCAGGGGAAGCGCACCGAGGTTGCCGCGGAGGAACGTCCCGTCCGGTACCCGGACCCGCGCCCGGTCCAGCATGTCCGGTGAGCTGTCCACCCCGACCACCCGCTGACCGTGTCACGGCGTTCGACCGCGACGCCGTCGTGCCCGGCCAGCGCCCGGGCGTCGAGCAATCGGCGGACCTCGGCCAGGCGCCGGTCGATGAAGGCCGCGTCGAAGTCGCCGCCCCAGGCGCGCAACAGCGCGACACCCTCCAGCCCCAGCAGGTACGCCAGGGGATGCTGATAGATCAACGCGGTACGCCCTTCGATGGTCGGTCAGCCGTCGGCGCAGCAGGCATGCCGGCTCTCCGCCAGATAGTGCGGGTCCTGCCACCAGTACCCGTCGTCGGCGGCGTGCCGGAGCACGGTCACCGGAGACGCCGGCGCGGTCACCGGGCGCGGTCCGGCGAACGGGCGCAGCAGCTCCGCCACCGTCAGCATCTCGCCGTTGGTCATCACCTGCCGGACGTTCGCCGCCTGGCGGATGTCGGTGAGCGGGTCGCCGCCCAGGACGGCCAGGTCGGCGTACCGGCCCGGCGCGATGGTGCCGAGCGGCTCGCCCAGGTAGTCGCCGGCCGCGCGGGTGGCGGTGGTCAGCGCCTCGTACGGGGTCAGGCCGTAGGTGACCATCGCCCGGAGGTTGAGGTGGGTGCTGACCGCGTTCGGCGCGATCGGGGAGTCGGTGCCGGTCACCACCCGGCCGCCGCCCCGGACCAGCGTGCGGACGTGCGCGACCTGGCGGGCGAGGTTGGCGCGTACCGCGGTCTGGTCCGTGGTGGCGGCCGTGGTGCGCAGCGTCTGCAGGTTCGCGTACTCCCAGCTCGGGTACAGCGTGCGGACCCGCTCGTCGGTGACCAGGCTGTCGTCGTCGCCGAGCAGGGTGACCGCGTTGAACAGCGTCGGGGTCAGCGCCGCCCGGGTGGTGGTGAAGATGTCGGCGACGTCGCGGTAGACCGCGCCGATTCCGGTGACCGTGCGCGAGTAGCCGAGCCGGTTGGTCGCGCCGACGTGTTCCATGCCGTCGCCGCCGACCGCCAGGGCCGGGTGGTGGTAGTGCGAGGTGCTGGGGATGCCGTGCCGGTGCGACCAGGCGATGACGTGGCGCTGCCAGCTCGCGCGCAGCCGTACGTAGCACTTGGTCAGGTCGTAGTCGAGCGCCGCGGCCCGCTGGAGTTCGCGGGCCAGCTGGTGCTCGTCGTACGTGGGCCGCATGAAGTTGTAGAAGATCCGGGCGCCGTCGATCGCCTCGCCGGTGCCGAAGTACCGGGGCCCGGTCCGGGCTCCGGACTGGATCGCCTCGCGCTCCTCCACCATGTGGTACGCCGGGCTGCCCGGGGACCGGGTGGTGGTGACGCCGAGGGCGAGCCACAGCCGGCCCTGCCGGTCGCCGTACCCGTAGCCCTGCATCTCCCGGTGGTGGTGCATGTCGATCAGGCCGGGGGTGACCACCGCGTCGCGGGCGTCGATCCGGCGCCCGTCGCGTCCCGGGCGGTGCGGCTCGACGGCGACGATCCGGTGCCCCTCCACGACGATGTCCACGTCCTCGCGCAGCCGGGGCGCCACGCCGTCCCAGACCCGGCCGGCGTGGATCACGATGCGCCCGCGCGGCCGGGTGTTGGCCCAGGTCAGCGTCATCGGCACGGTCCGCGGCGGGCCGCCGGCGGCCGGGACCAGGCGCAGCCGTCCGTTGTTCAGGTAGAGCAGGGTGGTGGAGTCGCCGCTCCAGCTCGGCGCGTCGGTCACCTCGTCGGTGATCTGCCGGGGCGTGCCGGCGAAGCTGCCGTCGGGCCGCACGTCGACCACCCAGAGCACGCTGGCCAGCACGAACGCGAGCCGGGTGCCGTCCGGCGACCAGACCGGGCCGTCGTCGCCACGGGTCTGCAGGGACCGGTGCGGCAGCGGGTCGACGTAGCGGCCGGCGCCGGTGTTCCGGTCCACCAGCAGGATCTTGCTGAGCCCTTCCCGGAACCGGGCCGAGTACGGCACGATCGCGGCCAGCGCGATGGTGTTGCCGTCGGCGGACCAGGTGGGCCGCCCGGGCTCGAACGTCGCCGGATAGATCTGGCGCACCGCGCCGGTGGCGACCTCGACGGTGTACAGCGCGCCGGTCTGGTCGAGGAAGGCGAGGTGGCTGCCGTCGGCGGACCAGCTGCCGGAGACCGCGGCGGCACCGGGCAGCGCGGTCAGCTGACGGTCCGCCCCGGTACGCAGGTCGCGCAGCCAGATGTCCAGTTTGCCGCCGCGGTCGGTGGAGTAGGACAGGTACCGCCCGTCCGGGGACCACGCCGGGTCGGACTTCCACCACCGGTCCCGGGTGAGCGGCTCGGGACGGCCGCCGAGGGTCATCGTCCAGATGTCGTTGAGGGCACGGAACGCGATCCGGGTGCCGTCCGGCGAGAGGACCGGGCTGCCGATGCCGCGCACCGGCTTCGGGGTCACCGAGTCGAAGTCCCGCCGCCGCTTGCGGTAGCGGGCCGGGGTCACCGAGATCGGTGCGACGAACCCGATGCGCCCGGACGTGGTGCCGCCCAGGGTCCGGCGGCGGATCTCGCCGGTGGAGGTGTAGACGAAGTCGCGGCCGGTGCGCCAGGACACCCGGAACGGGAAGACGTCCTCGCCGGTGACCTCGGGTGTCCCGTTCCGCCACAGCTCGCTGCGACCGCCGGCGAGCAGGTGGTAGACCAGCTCGGTGCCGTCCGGCGTCCACTCGGGCGCGCGCAGGACCTGGCCGGCCGGCACGCTGACCGCGGTCTCCCGGGCGCCGCCGGCCACGTCCACCACGTCGATCCGGGTGCTGGTGACCACGAACGCGACCCGCCGCCCGTCCGGGGACCAGGCCGGCTCGTACTCCTGCTCGGCGGAGTCCGCGAGCGTGCTGACCGCGCCGCTCGCCAGGTCCAGCACCCGGATGCCGTAGCTGCCGGACTCGTCGGTGGAGTAGGCGATCCGGGTGCCGTCCGGCGAGAACCTGGGCTCCCGGTGGTCGAACGGGCCGCGGGTCAACCGCCGCAGCCGGGAACCGTCGGCGCGGACGGTCCAGAGATCGAAGACCCCGTCCCGGTACGCCTGGAAGACCAGTTCCGCCGAGTCCGGCGCCCAGTCCGGCTGGGCGATGTCGACGAAGTCACCGGTCAGCCGTCGCGCCGGGCCGCCCGCGGCCGGCAGGACCCAGAGCACGCCGGCCAGGTCCATGGCGATCCGCCGCCGGTCCGGCGACAACCGGGCGGCGAGGTGGGTGCCCTGCCGCAGGGGTACCCGGGCGGGTGCCGCCGCCGCGGGCGAGGCACGCAGGGCCGTCCCGCCGATGACCGCCGAACCCGCGACTCCCGCCATCAGTTCCCGCCGGCTGATTCCCGTCATCGCCCGTCCTCCCCCGCGTCGACCGCCCCACCATTGACTACCATAAATGTCAGCGGGCGGTGTTAACGTCCACCCGTGACCGATCGCGACATGCGGGCCGCCCGCCTCCACGGCGCCGGGGACATCCGGCTGCACACCGAGGACCGTCCTGGGCCGGCGGGTGCGGACGACCGGCTCGTCGAAGTGACCTCGGTCGGGGTGTGCGGCTCCGACCTGCACTGGTTCACCGAGGGCGGGATCGGCGACGCGGTCCTGGACCGGCCCCTGGTCCTCGGGCACGAGATGGCCGGCGTCATCCGCGGCGGGCCGGACGACGGCACCCGGGTGGCGATCGATCCGGCCATCCCGTGCGGCGCCTGCGAGCCGTGTGCGGATGGGCACCCCAACCTCTGCCCGAACGTGGTGTTCGCCGGGCACGGCACCTGCGACGGTGGCCTGCGCCAGTTCATGGTCTGGCCGGCGCACCGCCTGCACCCGCTGCCCGACGGGCTCTCCGACGACGACGGCGCGCTGCTCGAACCGCTGGGTGTCGCGCTGCACGCGATGGATCTGTCCCATCTCCGGATGGCCTCGACGGTGGCGGTGGTCGGCTGCGGCCCGATCGGCCTGCTGCTGATCCAACTGGCCCGCCGGCACGGCGCCACCCGGGTTCTCGCCGCCGAGCCGTTGCCGCACCGGATGGCGGCCGCGACCGCGTTCGGCGCCGAGCCGGCCGACGGGTCCGACACCGCGGACGTGGTCTTCGAGGTCTCCGGCTCGGACGCGGCGGTGGACACCGCGCTGCGACTGGCCCGGCCCGGCGCCCGGGTCGTGCTGGTCGGCATCCCGGACGGCGACCGCACCTCGTTCCGCGCGGGGCCGGCCCGCCGTAAGGGCCTGACGCTGGTGATGGTGCGCCGGATGGGCGAGGTCTACCCGCGGGCGATCGACCTGGCCGCGCGGGGTCTCGTCGATCTGGCACCGCTGGTCTCGGACGTCTTCCCGCTCGGCGAGGTGACCGCGGCGATGGCCACCGCGGCCGCCCGCACCGGGCTCAAGGTGGTCATCCGCCCGCGGTGACCGGCGGCGCCCCGGCCAGCACCGCGCGGACCGGGGTGGCCGCGCGGCCGAGGAGGTCCGCGAGCGCCGGCCCGGTGGTGGCGAACTCGCCGCGGCGCGCCGCGCGGAACATGCCGAGCAGCAGGTGCGCCCGGTCCGCGGGTACGCCGTGGCCGATCGCGGTGGCCGTCCACTCGTCGTCGTCCGCGACCACCCGGCGGACCGGCCGCCCGGTCAGCTCGGCGGCGACGGCCGCGACCTCGGCGAGGTCGAGCGTGTCCGGCGCGGTGAGCGGCGGGGTCGGCCCGTCGTACCGGCCCTCGTCGGCCAGGATGATCGCGGCTGCCTCGGCCAGGTCGGCGTGCGCGGTCCAGGACACCGGCCCGTCGGCCGGCGCGACGAGTTCGCCCGTCTCCAGCGCCCGGCCGAGCAGGTGCCGCAGGGTGCCGGCGTAGAAGCCGTTCCGCAGTGCGGTGTACGCCGTGCCGCTCGCCGACAGGTGGTCCTCGGTGGCGGCGTGGTCGGGCATCGGCGCGAACACCGAGTCCGCGGCGGCGCCCTGGTGGCTGGTGTAGAGGATGCGCCGGGCCCCGGCACGGCGGGCGGCGTCGATCGCCGCGACGTGCTGGGCGACCGCCGCGCGGCCGGTCTCGCTGGTCGAGACGACCAGCACCTGGGTGGCGCCGGCGAAGGCGTCCGCGAGGGATGGCGGGTCGGTGAAGTCGCCGCGCCGGACCCGCACGCCGCGGGCGGCGAGGCCGGCCGCGCGGCCGGTGTCGCGGACGCTCACGCCCACCCGGTCGGCCGGCACCCGGTCGAGCAGGCGGTCGACGATCTGGGAGCCGAGCTGACCGGTACCGCCGGTGACGATGATCATGGCAGATCCTCCTGCTAACAATGGAAGTACTTTGACGCTACCACAGTTAGCAACACCGTTAGCAAGAGTGCGGTATCGTCGGAAGCGTGGCAGAGCTGAGACCGGACAGTGCCAACCGGCACCGGACCCGGGTGAAGATCGTGGAGTGCGCGGCCCGGCTGCTCCGGGCCCAGGGCGCGGGCGCGGTCACCACCCGCGCGGTCGCGCAGGCGGCCGGCATGCAGGCGCCCACCATCTACCGGTTCTTCGAGGACAAGGAGGCGCTGCTCGACGCGGTCGCCGAGCACGTCTTCGCCACCTACGTGGCCGGCAAGTCGCTCGCCGACCCGAGCGGCGACCCGGTGGCCGACCTGCGGGCGGGCTGGGACACGCACATCGGCTTCGGCCTCGCCAACGCGGCGTTGTTCGGCCTGTTCGCCGACCCGGGCCGCGGCGCCCGGTCCGCGGCCACGACCGCCGGGCTCGACGTGCTGCGCGCCCGGGTGCACCGGGTGGCGGCGGCCGGCCGGCTGCGGGTCCCGGAGCGGCGCGCCGTCGAACTCCTCCACGCCGCCGGCACCGGCACCGTGCTGACCCTGCTGTCCGTCCCGCCGGAGCACCGGGATCCGGGCCTCGCCGACGCCATGTACGACGCGGTGATGCGGGCCGTTCTCACCGACGTGCCGACGCTGCCCGCGGACGACGCGACGGCGGCCGCGGTCGCGTTCCGGGCCGTCGCGCCCGACCTGACGGTGCTCAGCGACGCGGAACGGGCCCTGCTGTCCGAATGGCTGGGCCGGGCCGGGACCGGCGGAGACCGCGGTCAGCGCGACGCATGATCTCGGCCCTGTCCGGGTTCGCGCTCATCGGAATCATCGTGCTGGCCGGGTGGGCGACCGGCCGGTGGGGCCGGCTGCCGGAGAACGCGGAGGCCACCCTCGGGCGGCTGGTCTACTCGGTCCTGACACCGTGCCTGCTGTTCACCGGGGTGGCGGGCGCCGACCTGCGGGCCCTGCTCAGCGAGCCGCTGCTGGTCTCCACGACGGCCGCGCTGCTCTGCTTCGGACTGCACGCGCTGCTGATCCGCCGCCGCGACCGGGGCGCCCGGATCGTCGGCGCGCTCGCCGCCGGCTACACGAACGCCAACTACATCGGCATCCCGGTGGCCACGTACGTGCTGGGCGACGCCGCGCTCGTGGTGCCGATCGTCATGCTGCAACTGCTGATCGTCACGCCGGTCGCGCTCGCCCTGCTCGAGTCCGCCACCGCGGGACACGCGTCGGTGCGGTCCGCGGTCACCATGCCGCTGCGCAACCCGTTGATCATCGCGGTCGGGTCGGGCGCCCTGCTCGCGGCGACCGGCCTGCGGCTGCCCGCGCTGCTGGCCGACCCGGTCGCCACGGTCGGCGCCGCCGCGGTACCGGTGGTCCTCCTCGCGTTCGGCATGTCGCTGTCCCGTCGCCCGGTCCTCGAGCCCGGCACCGACCGGGTCGCCACCGTCGCCGCGGTCGCGCTCAAGACGACCGGCATGCCGGCGCTCGCGTTCCTGCTGGCACTCGCCCTGGGACTGCCGCGCGACGCGGCGTTCGCGGTGACGGTCCTGGCCGCCCTGCCGACCGCGCAGAACATCTTCCTGTACGCCCAGCGCTTCGACGCCGGGCTGCTCCTGGCCCGGGACGCCGTGTTCCTCTCCACCGTCCTCTGTGTACCCGTGCTCCTGGTGATCACCGTGCTGTTCACGCTCTGATGGAGATCCCGGATTTCCCGCCCAAACCGGCGCGGCTGACTCAATACTTTCGACGGCAGTATCAGTAGAAACGTCACCGGTGTCCGCCGGTGGCCTGATCGTCGGAAAGGCACTTGATGAGAGCCTCTGTCCGGTTCCTCGCGGGAAGCCTCAGCGGCCTGGTCCTCGCCGGGCTGACCGCCGTACCGATCGTGGCACTCGCCGCGGCCGCACCCGCCCCCACCGCTGCCGCGGCCGACCGCACCCGCGCCGACGAGGCGCGCCGCGTCGACCGCGTGCCGACCCCGAAGCTCGGCTGGTACCGCTGCTACGACTATGCCGAGTGCACCACCGCCCGCCTGCCGCTGGACTACGACCAGCCGAACGGGCCGCACACCGAGATCGCCCTCCTCCGGGTGAAGGCCCGCGACCAGGCGAACAAGGCCGGCAGCCTGTTCCTGAACCCGGGCGGGCCCGGCGGCCCCGGCACCGCCATCGCGCTGGCCGCACCGTTCTTCCTCAGCCCGGACGTGGTGCGGACGTTCGACCTGGTCGGCTTCGACCCGCGCGGCGTCGCCGCCAGCGACCAGGTGTCCTGCTTCCGCAACACCCGGGAGCAGACCGAGAAGCTGGCCGGCATGAACGTCTTCTTCCCGTACGGCGCGGCCGAGGAGAAGGCGTACGTGGCGGCCGCCCGCACGCTCGGCAGGGCCTGCTCGACCACCGGCAGGCCGCTGTCCGGTGCGATGTCCACCGCCCAGGCCGCCCGGGACATGGACGTGCTGCGGCGCGCCGTCGGCGACCCGAAACTGACCTTCCTGGGCTTCAGCTACGGCACCGCGCTCGGCCAGTACTACGCCAACATGTTCCCCGACCGGTTCCGGGCGATCGCCATCGACGGTGTGCTCAACCCGGTGAGCTGGACCGGCACCAAGCGGCCGAACGTGACCCTGGACGACCGGCTGCGCAGCGCGGACGGCGCGTACCGGGCACTCACCGAGATGTTCCGGCGGTGCGACGCCGCCGGCACCCGGCTGTGCCCGCTGGCCGGCCGGTTCGCCGCCGGCTTCGCCCTGGTAGCCGAGCGGCTGCGGGCCGCACCGGCCGAGCTGGAGGACGCGGCCGGGGTGTACTACTTCCGGTACTCGGACTTCATCGGTTACACGCTCAGCATCCTGTACGGCGCGGACGTCGCCGACTTCCTGGTCCTCGTGCTCCAGGACCTGCTCACGCTGACCGATCCGGAGACGCCGCCGGCCGGACGCGACGCGGCCCGGGAGCGGCTGGCGGACCGGCTGGCCGAACACGGCGAGCGCCCCGGGCGCGACTTCCCGTACTACAACCACGCCGAGGCGAACGCGGGCGTGGTCTGCACCGACGGCGCGCACCCGGCGAACGCCGCGGACTGGATCACGCTGACCGCCAAGGCGGACCGGCGGGCACCGTACTTCGGCCGGGCCTGGGGGTGGAGCGACGCGATGTGCGCCCGGAACACCTGGACCGTCCGGGACGAGGACGCCTACCGCGGACCGTTCACCCGGAACACCGCCGCGCCGGTGCTGGTGGTCGGCAACTACTGGGACCCGGCGACCAGCTACCGCGACGCGGTCAGTACGGCGGCGCTGCTGCCGAACAGCCGGCTGCTGTCCAGCGACAGCTGGGGGCACACCGCGTACGGGACCTCGGCGTGCGTGACCGGCGCCGTCGACCGGTACCTGCTGACCGGCGCCCTCCCGGCGAACGGCACGCTCTGCGTGGGCGACGCGCAGCCGTTCCGTCCACGGCCCCAGGAACCGCGCCGGGCCACCACGATCCGCACCGAGCGGGCACCGGCCGAACTGTCCGAGGTGGCCGAGCTGGGCAGGCCGTCCGACGGCGAGCCGAGGCTGCTGCCGCCGGTCCGGCCGCCGCGCTGAGCTGAGCGGGTCCCGGGACCACGCGCCTGCCGGACACCGGCGTCAGGTCAGCCCGTGGTCCCGGGCGTACAGCGCCGCCTGGGTCCGGTCCCGCAGGCCGAGCCGGCTCAGCAGGTGCGAGACGTGGTTCTTCACCGTGCCCTCGCTGACGAACAGTTGCGCCGCGATCTCCCGGTTGCTGGCACCGCGGGCGATCAGCCGGAGCACCGCGAACTCCCGGTCGGTCAGCTCCGGCCGCGCCCGCCCGGCCGGTGGGCTCCGGTCCAGCGCGGCGACCAGGCGCCGGATCGCCGCGGCGTCGTGCTGGTCCACGCCCGCGTGCGCCAGCCGCACCGCCTGCGCCAGCTCCCGGGCGGGCAGATCCTTGAGCAGGTAACCGCCCGCGCCGGCGCGCAGTGCGCTCACCACGTACTCCTCATCGTCGAATGTGGTCAGCATCAGCACCCGGCAGGACGGCAGCCGCTCGCGCAGCAGCCCGGCCGCCCGAATCCCGTCCAGCTGCGGCATCCGCACGTCCATCAGCACCACGTCCGGCCGGGTCTGCAGGGCCAGTTCCACCGCCGCCGCGCCGTCCGCCGCGGTGCCGACCACCGCCAGGCCCGGCTCGATGCTCAGCAACGACGCGATACCGTCCCGGATCAGGGCCTGATCGTCGACCACCAGCACACGCACCGGCTCGGGCTCCGCCATCACGACCCGCCCACGCGGGCCGTGACCCGGGTGCCGCGACCCGGCGCGGAGTCGATGGCGAGCCGGCCACCGAGCGCGGCCAGCCGCTCCCGCATGCCCGCCAGCCCGCTGCCGGTGACCTCGTGCGTCCGGAAGCCCCGCCCGTTGTCGGCCACCTCGAGCACCGCCGCGTCGGCGAACCGCAGCGCCACCCGGACCAGGTCCGCGCCGGCGTGCCGCCGGGCGTTGGTGAGTGCCTCCTGCGCCACCCGGTACAGCGCCTCCAGCCCGGCCCGGGGGTGCCCCGACTCGCTGCCGCTGCACTCCACCGACACCCGGAAATCCGCGTCGTCCAGCCCGCCGGCCAGCGCGGTGACCGCGGTGACCAGCGAGAAGGGCTCGGTACGCAGGGCGCTCACGGACTCGCGTACCTCCCTCAGAGCCCGGCTCGCCGCCTGGCTCGCGTCGCCCACCGCGCGGTCCGCGACGGCCGGGTCGCGGTCGCGGAACGCCTGCGCCTTCGCCAGCTGGACGCTGATCGCGGTCAGGTGGTGCCCGAAGCTGTCGTGCAGGTCCCGGGCCATCCGGTGGCGTTCGGCGGCCGCGCTCAACTCGGCCACCCGCCGCTGCGCCGCACTCAGCTCGGCGACCAGCCGTTCGGCGTGCATCCGGCTGCGGTGCTGCTCGACCGCGACCGCCGCGGTGGCCACCGTGATCACCATCCCGATGAAGAGCATCAGCAGGTCGGAGATCCGCTCCGGATCGGCCGACCAGCCCGGCGTGCCGGCCGTCCGCAGCACGCCCACCAGCAGGTAGGCCGCCGCGAGCCCGAGGCTCCAGCGGCGGCCCAGCGCGAAGTACGCGAAGAACGGCATCACGATGGCCAGCGCGCCGCCGAAGCCGGTCGCGTCGCAGGCCGCCACGATCCCGAGCAGCACCACCCGCGCCGCCAACCGGCGGACCCCCGGCCCGGGACGCGGGATCTGCTCAATCGCCAGCAGCCCGAGCAGGCCGGCCACGAAACCGCCCAGCGCGGCCGGCGACCAACCCGGCGCCAGACCGGCGGCCTGGTAGTAGAGCCCGGTCCCCAGAACCGCGGCGTACAGCGTCGACGCCATCCAGCGCAGCGGAGGCGCGGTACCGACCATGGCACTCAGGCTAGGCATCCGCGGCCCCGTTGCCCATCGCCGCGGCGACACTCTGGCCGGTCGTCATGTGTCGTCCGGCCTAGCCGGGCCGCCCGCATCCTGGTCCCGCGGCACTGTCCCGGCACGATCCGGCTCCGGCACGGTATCGGCACCACGAGAAAGGGGCCGCACATGTCCGACCGTCACCTCTACCGTCTCGCCGGCCTGGCCGGGCTGATCGGCGGTGGGCTCACCCTGCTGGCCGTCGCCCGCCGCGCCGGCCTGCTGCCGGACAACGGGCTGACCCACGCCCTGGCGCCGCCGGCCACCGCCCTGCTGCTGTTCACGCTGACCGCGTTCTTCCTGTGCCAGCGATCCCGGCTGGGCCGGCTCGGCCTGATCGGCTTCGGGCTCAACCACCTCGGCCTGAGCGGCCTGTTCGCGGTCGAGTTCCTGACCCACGCCGTCCTGCAGTACCAGGACGCGGCGACCCGGGAGCAGATCCTGACCGGGCCGGGCCGGCCGTACTTCCTGGTCGTGGCACTGGTCTTCCTGGCCGGGGTGGTGACCTTCGGCGCGGCGTCCTGGCGGCCCGGAATCCTCCCCCGCGGCGCGCTCGTGCTCTATGTGGCCGGTCTCGGCACGGCCGCGCTACGCACCGCGGTACCCGAGGCCGCGTACCTCGGCGGCCTGCTGGCCGGCACGGCCGGTGTGCTGTGGCTGGCCACGACGCTGCTCCGGCTCCCCGAGCCGGCCGGGACGCCGGCGCAGGAGGCGCTGCGCTGACCGTCAGCCGGTCCCGGCCGCGTACCGGAGGATCTCGTCGATCAGCGGGCCGGTCGACGGGTGGCGCAGCGAGTACGTCACCACCCGGCCCCGGCGGCGGCGGCGCACCAGTCCGGCGTCCAGGAGGGACCGCAGATGGTGCGCCACCGCGGTCGGGTGCACCGGCACCGCCCCGGCCAGCGCCGCCGGAGTGCACTCCCCGGCCCGCAGCAGCACGAGGATGTGCAGCCGGTGCTCGTACGCCATGCCCCGCAGGATCTCCACCGCCCGGCCCAGCAGCACGGCGTCCACGTCGGCGCTCACCGCACCGGTGGCCGAAGCCGGGTCAGCACCCAGGAGACCAGCAGCACGCCGGTGGCGAGCAGCGCGATGCTCGCGCCCGCGGCCACGTTCCAGCGGGCGGACGCGTACAGGCCACCCAGGCCGCTGGTCACGCCGAAGACGACCGCCAGCCCGGTGATCACCGAAAGCCGGCCGGACCACAGCCGGGCCGCCGCGGCCGGCGCGACGATCAGCGAGAGCGCGAGGATCGTGCCGACCGCCGGCACCACGGTCACCACGACCAGCTGGACGGTGAACAACAGCACCACGTCCCAGACGCCGGTGGACACGCCGGCCGCCGCGGCGGCACCGCGGTCGAAACCGGTGAACAACAGCGGGCGGGAGCACCACGCCAGGACGATTGCCACCACGCCCAGCACCGCGGCGGTGGCGACCAGATCCGGCCCGTCGACGGTCAGCACGGAGCCGACCAGGAACGCCGACAGGTCCCGGCTGAACCCGCTCTGCGTGGCGACCAGCGCGGTACCGAGCGCGAACCCGGCGGAGAGCAGCACCCCGGTGGCCGCCGCGGCGTCCTGTCCGCGCCGGCGGCTCAGCGCCGCCACCCCCAGCGCGACCACCGCACCCGCCGCGACGCCGCCGACCAGCAGGGGTACGCCGATGATCGAGGCCACCACCACGCCCGGGAAGGTCGCGTGGGTGAGCGCCATGGTGAAGAACGACAGGCGGCGCAGCACCACGTGCACGCCGATCAGCCCGGCCAGTGCCCCGGCCAGCACCACCTCGGCGGTGGCCCGGTGCAGGGCGTCATCCCACCAGTTCATGCGCGGAGTTCCGTTCCGTGGTCGGCGGCGCACCGGCCCGGCGGCCGGACCGCCGCAGGCGCACCGGAAGCAGCGCGAGGTACGCCAGCACGAGCAGCAGCACCACCGCGGACGCCGGGGTCAGCGCCGTGCCGTACCGCACCGACGCGTGCCAACTGGCCAGCAGCCCCGCATAGCCGGCCACCACGGTGAGCACCGTGCCCAGCGCCGCCATGCCGGCGAGCCGGCCGGTCACCAGGCGGGCCGCCGCGGCCGGCACGATCAGCAGCGCCACCACCAGGATGGTGCCGACCGCGCGCACCGCGGCCACCACCACCAGCGCGACGAGCAGGTTCAGCCACAGGTCCAGCCGGCCGATCCGGAAACCGGCCGCGGTCGCCCCCACCGGATCGAACGCCCGGAACAGCATCGCCCGCGCGCCGATCAGCAGCGCCACCAGGATGACCACCGCCAGCACGGCGGTCTCGGCGAGCTGCCGCGGGGTCACGGTCAGCAGCCGGCCGAACAGAAAGGACGTCAGATCGGAGGTGTACGACGACCGGCGCGACACCAGCACCACCCCGATCGAGAACATGGCGGTGAGCACGACGGCCGTGGCGGCGTCGTCGGACAGCCCACCGGCACGGGTCAGCACGGTCAGCGCGACCGCGGTCACCACGCCGGCCACCAGCGCGCCGAGGAACAGGCCGTCCAGACCGCCGGCCAGGAACCCGATCACCACGCCCGGGAAGACCGTGTGGGTCAGCGCGTCGGACACGAACGCCAGCCCGCGGACCAGGACGAAGACGCTGACCGGTCCGCAGATCAGGGCCAGCAGCGCGATCTCGGCGAGAGCCCGCGCCATGAACGGGACGGTGAACGGTTCGATCACGGCTCGATCAGCACCAGCCGGCCACCGGGCCCGTCGATCGCCTGACCGCCGTACGCCCGGCGCAGCGGTTCCGCGGTGAGCGTCTCGGCGGGCGGGCCGACCGCCCACTGCCGGCCGTTGAGCAGGCACACCAGGTCGGCCAGCTCGCGGGCGACGGTCAGGTCGTGGGTGCTCAGCACCAGCGCGGTACCGGCCCCGGTGAGGTCGCGCAGCACCCGCACGATCGCCTCCTGGCTGACCGCGTCGACACCGTTGAACGGCTCGTCGAGGAGCAGGAGCCGGGGTTCCGCGACGATCGCGCGGGCGAGCAGCACCCGCTGGCGCTGACCGCCGGAGAGCGTGCCGAAGCGGTGCCCGGCCCGGTCGGCCAGCCCGACCCGGTCCAGCGCCTCGGCCACCGCCCGCCGGTCGGCCGGCCGGGTCGGGCGCCACCAGCCGATCCGCCGGTACCGTCCCATCAGGACCACCTGGCGGGCGCTGACCGGGAACCCGGCGTCCGGCACGTCGTTCTGCGGTACGTACCCGGCCAGCCCACGGGCCGCGGCGGGACTCCGGCCGAGTACCGTGACGGCACCGTCGAGGACCTGCGCCAGCCCGAGTACCGACCTGATCAGGGTGGACTTCCCGGCACCGTTCGGTCCGACCAGCGCCAGCCGCTGCCCGGCCCGCAGCTCGAGGTCGACGTGGGTGAGCACCGGCCGGCCGTGGTAGCCGACGCTCACGCCGGCGTACCGCAGTGCGGCGTCGCCCATCTCAGCCACCCAGCGCGGACACGATGACGCGGGTGTTGTGCCGCTCGGCACCGAGGTACGTGCCCTCCGGGGTGCCCGGCGCGCCGAGGCTGTCGCCGAACAGGGCGTCGTCGCCACCGACCACCTTCACGCCGGCCTGCTGCGCGATGGCCTCGGCGGCCTTCGGTGGCAGCGAACTCTCCGTGAAGATCGCCCTGGTGCCGGTCGCCCGGATCTTCGCGACCAGGTCCCTCAGCTGCTGGGCGGACAGCTCTGCGGAGGTGTCCAGGCTGGGGATCACCGACCCGACGAACTGCAGCTGGTACCGCTGGACGTAGTACCCGAACGCGTCGTGGTTGGTGACCAGCTTGCGCTGCGCGGCCGGGATCCGGGCGAACGCCGCGGCGTTCTCCCGGTCCAGCCGGTCCACCTCGGCGGCGTAAGCGGCGAGGTTCTTCCCGAAGGTCGCGGCGCGCGCCGGGTCCGCCGCGGCGAGCGCCTTCTCGATGGTGCCGACCATGATCCGGACGTTGCGCGGGTCATGCCAGATGTGCGGGTCGTGCTCCTCGCCCTCGTGCTCCTCTCCGGCGCCGCCCTTCGCAGCGCCGCCCTTCGCAGCGCCGCCCTCCGCAGCGCCGCCCTCTTCGTGACCGGGCTCGCCATGGCCGGGCTCCTCGTGGCCGGGCTCCTCGTGGCCGGGCTCCTCCGCGTGGCCGCCCTCGCGCAGCGTCACACCCTTGCTGGCGTCCACCACGGTGCCGGTGAACCCGGCCGCCTCGATGGTGCGGTCGAACCACTCCTCGAGACCCACCCCGTTCTTCACGACGATCCTGGCGGTGGCGATCGCCTGGATGTCGGCGGGCGTGGGTTCGTAGTCGTGCGGGTCGACGTTCGGCTTGATGATCTGGGTGACCGCGACGTCCGGGCCGCCGATGTTGCGGGTGAGGTCGGCGATCTCCGGGGTGGTGGCCACCACCGGGATGGCGTTGCCGGCCGGCGCCCCGGCACGGCCCGCGCCGTCGCCCTCACCGTCGGATCCGCATCCCGCCAATACGGTGACGGCCGCGGCGATGGCGGCCGTCCAGAACGTGCGCTGCCGCTGATTCATGAGTTCCGCTCCTGTCACTGAGGAGCGAAACGATAATCGTTGTCGAAAACTATCGTCTAATTCTGAAATGACGATGTGTGCAGGTGATACCGGCTCATACCCGCCTCACCCACTCCCCCGGAAGCCGGGTTGCTCCGGGGCTGCGATGCATTGCGGCCCATGCCGTCGCCCGGATTGCGGGACACGGCGGGCGTCCCGGCCTGCGATGATGGGGTTATTGCGCGCATTTCAGGTGGCGGGTTCGAGTTTCGCATCATTGGTCTCGCGTCCGCCTCGACGGCGCCGCCGTTCCCCCAGCTCAGCCCGGCTCGCCACGACGCTGGAGCTGCTCGAGGAGGCGGGCGGGCTGGATGCTCTGGTCGCGCGGAAACCGGCACCGAGGCCTCCGCGAGATCTCTCGCTCGGGCGGCGCCCATCGGCAACCGTCCGGTGCGACAGTGTCCGGTTCGCCGGCTTCGCTGTCGACGCCCCCACCAGATGGAGGCTCCGCCGCTCCTCCGTCGAGGAGATCGGGTAGAGCTGGTTCGTACTACGGCCACAGTTATGCGACTTCGTCGCAGCGTGAGCGCGCTACCACCGGAGACGGTTCACGTGTGGATTCCCGGCACCCACCGCCCCGGAACTCCACACGCCCCAACGGCCGCCTCCAGACCGTGCGGATTTGCGGCACCCATCGCACCCCAACTCCACACCCCGACCGCGGCTCGCAGACCGTGTGAACTTACGGCACCCACCGCGCCGGAACTGCACACGCTCCGTGGTGGCCACGAGCTGTGCCGATCTGCGGCACCACCGCATCCGGCTCCATGCGCACCGACGGCGCCCGCAGACCGTGCGGCACCGCGGCCGCCCAGCACCGCGGCCGCCCAGCACCGCGGCCGCCCAGCACCGCGGCCGTGCAGCACCGCGGCAGCCGTGCGGGACTGCGACCGTGCGGGACTGCGACCGTGCGGGACTGCGACCGTGCGGGACTGCGACCGTGCGGGACTGCGACCGTGCGGGACTGCTGACTGCTGACTGCGGACTGCGCGAGCGGCGCGGACCTGCGACCGCCCGGGCTCAAAGTGCGAAAGTCGAGGTCGGCTCGTGGCGGGAATGCTCTGGGCCGCCGGCTCCAAGGTCCGATTCCTCCTCCAAGCTTCCGGGGCGCTGCGCATCGCCGCGATGGTGGAAATGATCGGCTGGATGCCGCCCGAGCCGAGTGGCGCATCAGGCGAGACCGGCCGTCGAGACAAGGTCGCATCTTGGGCGAACTTTGGTGGTAGGCAAGGCCGAGGAGCGGGGTCGAGGCGCATCTCGGGCGGCACGAGGCCGCCGATTCGTCGCGGTCCACGACCTCCGCGCCCCGAACGAGTCGCCCAGGAAGCCTCTGCCGGAGACCCCCCGCAGGAAGCCGAGTCAGCCACCCGAGCCCGGCACCCACACCGCCGGCCGGCCACCCCTTCGGACCAAGATCTGCCATGCCCTCCAAGCCACCGGGCGCTGCGCGTCGCCCGCGATGGTGGCTGACCCGGTCGCACCTTGTTGATCTTGGAGCTTGGCGGGGCCGATAGGGGTGGCGCCGTTCGGAGATCCACGATGACCGGTGAGCTGTTGGTAACTGGTGGACTCAAGCGCCGTGGCGTGGTTGCCGGAGCCCTGCCGAGGTGGCTCCGGCACCCGCCGTACCGGATGGATCCGGTCCCGGCCCTCGCCCCGCTAAGGCGTAACCGTGATCTCGACGAGGTCGACCGGGTAGGTCCGCGGCGTCTCCCAGGTGGCCGAGATGCCCACCGCCACGAAGATCTTCTCCTGGTCCTTGTTGGCGAAATTCCGCTGGAACTTGTACTTCGTCCAACCGGCCATCTCTTCGGTCTGGCCGATGATCGCCAGGTCCTGTTCGGCCTTGGGATCGTCCGGACCGGCGTAACCGACGACCGGCCAGGTGTTGATCGTGCCGGCGGTCATGCTCCGCAACCAGAACGACACGTCGACCCGGACGTCACCGGCCGGGATGTCGATGGTGCGTTCGATCCAGATGGTGCCGTCGTCGAACGTGCCGTCGAGGTAGTAGGAGAGCTGCCAGAAGCCGTCGACCGGCGGCACCATCGTCTGGATCGCGAGCTCCCGCTCGATGCTCCAGTCGCGGGCGTTGCCGTCGGTGTCGGGTTTCCACTCGCCGAAGCCGGTCTCGAAGCTCTCCCGGTAGGTGACCGAGGAGGACGCGACGACCGGCGCCGAGGTGGCGACGAGCGAGAGGGTGAGGCCGATAGTGAGCAGGAGGGCGCGCAGCAGCGCGCGAGGATGAGTCATGATTCCCCCGTCCGCTTGCATCGGAACAGACGCAGATTTTATCGCCGTCGATGCCGCCACGCTGTCCCGTACCGGACCGGACGCCGCGATCGCGGCCGCGTCGCCGGAGGCCCGCGTCGCCCGTCCGCGGGGCCGGGCCGGACCGGCTACCGTGACACCGGTGAACCCGGGCGACGCGGAGTGGGTGCGGCTGCAGACGCTGCGCGCCGAGGCGGAGTACGACTCGGTGAAGAAGGATCTCCGGGTGGCGTACGGACTGTGGTGCCTGGTCGGCATCCTCGGCGGCCACCGCTTCTACCTGGGCGACACCGGCCGGTCGATCGCCATGCTGTTCACCCTCGGCGGGCTGGGCCTGTGGACGCTGCTCGACGTGTTCCTGGTCGGCCGCCGGGTGCGCGCGGTCAACCGGTCCCGCCGCGCCGCGGTGATGGCGCGGTACGGGATCATCGACGGCCGGTCCTGACCCGCGACCGACGGGCCGCACGCCGGCGCGGGTTGCGTCCCGGCGGCCGAGTGGGTACAGATGCAGCGATGAAGACGATCGTGCGTGCGGTGTTCGCCGGCGGCCTGGCGCTCACCCTGGCCGCGTGCACCCCCGACGAGCCGGCCGCCACCGCGCCCGCCGACACCCCGGCGAGCGGGCCCGGGTCGCCGGGCGGCGCCTCGGCCGCGGTGCCGGCGCTGGCCGACACGGTGGTCCGCCCGCTCGACGGCACCGCGGCGGAGCCGTTCGACCGGACCCGGCGGCTGCAGGCACCGCCCGGCTGGACGGTCACCGTCTGGGCCCGGGTGCCCAGCGCCCGGCTGCTCGTCTGGAGCCCGGACCGGCGCCTGCTGGTGTCCCGCCCCAAGTACGGCGACGTCGTCGAGCTGGTGCCCGGCCGGGGCGGTGCCGCGCCGGCGCAGCGCACCCTGATCGGCGGCCTGAACCAGCCGCACGGGCTGGCCTTCGCCGGCAGCACGCTCTATGTGGCCGAGAGTGACCAGGTGGTCGCCTTCACCTACCGGGCCGGCGCGGTGTCCGGCAAGCGCGTGGTGATCGACGGCCTGCCCGACGCGAAGAGTCCCGAGCTGCGCGGTGCCTACGCGCACGCGCTGAAGAGCGTGGCGGTCGGCAAGGACGGCGCGCTGTACGTCTCGGTCGGCTCGACCGGCAACGTGTCGGCCGAGGACCGGGAGTCGGACCCGGAACGCGCCTCCGTTCTGCGGGCGCCGGCCGGGGGCGGGAAGCCGTCGGTGTTCGCCCGCGGCGTGCGCAACGGCACCGGGCTGGCGGTCGACCCGGACGGCGCGGTGTGGACCGCGGTCAACCACCGGGACAACGTCGAGTACCCGTACGACCGCGACTACGACGGCGACGGCTCGTCGGACCGCGGTCAGGTCCTCCAGGACTACGTGAACGACCATCCGTTCGAGCAGTTGTCCCGGCTGACCCAGGGCAGCGATCTCGGCTGGCCGTACTGCAACCCGGACCCCGACTTCGAGCCGGGCCGCAAGGACTCGCCGCTGACCTACACCCGCCGGCCGTACGTGCGCGACGTCGAGAACAACCCCGACGGCACGAAACTCGACTGCGCGGCACTGCCCCCGGTCGAGCAGGGCATGGGTGCGCACTCGGCGCCGCTGGGGCTGAGCTTCGCCACCTCACCGGGGCTCGCCGGACCGTACGGCGCGGGCGCCCTGGTGGGTATCCACGGCTCGTGGAACCGCAGACCGCCCCGGGCCCCGGAGGTGTCGTTCTTCGCCTGGCGCGGCGGCGCCCTCGGCCCGCAGCAGACGCTGCTGACCGGGTTCCAGGCCGAGGACGGCTCGCGCTGGGGCCGGCCGGTCATGGCCGTACAGGGCCCCGACCGTGCGCTGTACGTGAGCGACGACTTCGCCGGTGCCGTCTACCGCGTCACCGCCCCGTGAGGAGAGGACGACGAATGCGCGCCCGGAAGATGTTCTCGGCCGCCCTGGGCACGGCTGTCGCGTTGGCGCTCGCCACGGTGACCTGGTCGGCGGCGGCCGGCGCGGGCGGGCAGTCCGGCGTTCCGGCGCCGTCGGACGGTCCGTCCTGGCCCGGACACCCGATCCCCACGGGTACGGTCGAGCCGCCGCCCGCGCCGGTGGATCCGTCCCGGGTGCCGCCGTCGATGCCGGCGTACTCCCCCGATCCGGCGGACACGGACCCGCCCCGGCGCTGACCGGGCCGGCCGCGTCAGCCCTGTTCCACGTACCGCGTCGTGCCGTCCGCGTGCGCCCGCAGGACCTCGCTCATCAGGATTTCCTGGGCCGGCGGCAGCATCGGGCGCGCCTGCTCGGCCGTGACGAAGGCGTGCCCGGCCAGTTCGCCGGGGCTCAGCGTGATCGCCGCCCGCTGGTCGGCCGGCAGCACGCCGCCGTCGAAGACGAAGTAGAGCTTCGCCGGCGTCCACGCGGTCACCAGCAGCCGGCCGATCGGCGGGGTCAGGCCGAGTTCCTCGCGCACCTCCCGGACGCACGCCCGGAACGGCGTCTCGCCGTCGTCGACCCCGCCGCCCGGCAGGTTCCAGTACTCCTTGTAGGTCGGGTCGACCAGCAGCACGCGGCCCTCGTCGTCGAAGAACACCGCGCCGGCGGAGACCCGGGGCCGGGCCGGTTCAGGTCCGGTCAAGTTGCTGCTCCTGCGCGATCCGGGCGTACGAGCGGCTGACCGCGACGAGCCAGTCGAGTTCGCCGTCCACGGCGCCCGGGGCGGGCCCGGTACCGGCCGGCGGCGCGCCGTCCCGCCGGCTGCGCAGCGCCGCGATGATGGACCGGGCCTCGGCGTCGGCCCGGGCGGACAGTTCGTCGGTGGCGCCGGTCTCGTCGGCGTGCCGGTACGGCCGCAACGCCAGCTGCCCGTCCCAGATCTCCACCATCCGCCGGTAGAGCCGGTAGTCGAGGTCGCCGACCGCGGTGGTCCCGCCGGTGGCCGGGGTGTGCAGCGCGATGTCCGGGAACTCCGCGCGCAGCGCGGACCACAGCGGCTCGAGTGCCCGGTACGCGCCGATCTCGTCGACCCGGGTCTGCGGCCCCCAGCTCGGCATGGTCAGACCGGCCACGAAGACGACCTGGCCGAGGCCGGCGAACGGCATGGCGATGTCGACCAGCGCGTCGGCCCGGATGTCCGCGCCGAGCAGGATCAGGTAGCTGCCGCGGCAGGCGCAGTAGCCGAAGCTGAGGAGCGCGCCGGCGGTGGTCAGCCGCAGCCCGCGGCGCAGCCACGGCAACTGGCCGGCGAGCGCGGAGAACCGCCACGCGCGGTAGGCGATGGCCAGCAACCCGGTGCTGAGCGCCACCAGGAAGATCGTCAGGTACCAGAGCATCAGGCTCTCGCCGGCGTGGGTCTTCCAGAAGTGCACCGTGTACCGGTCGTGCACCGGCGCCAGCAGGATCAGCGCCGACATCGCCGCGACCACGACCAGGCCCAGTGCCATGACCGCGCGGGTCCGGCTCCGGGCCCGCCGCGCCGGCCACTCCCAGAACGCCAGCAACTGCAGCACGAAGACGCTGAACATGACCATCGACGAGTGGACCAGCAGTTTGGTCAGGTTCGGCACGCCGAGGGCCGCGTCGACCGGCTGGTAGACCGGGCCGAGGGTCAGCGTGAAGGCCACCGCGGAGAAGCCGAACGCCGCGCACATGGCCCGCAGCGCCGGGTTGGACCAGTCCCGGCGCAGGTGGTTCATCTTGTAGAGGAAGGCGATCCAGCTCGCCAGCGCACCGGCGCCATAGACCAGATCATGCATCGGTACGTCCTTCGCGGTGGTGCGGCGGCAGCAACGCCTGCGCCACCCGGGACGTGAGATCGGCGTGGCCGCCGGGGGCGGCGTACCGGCGGCTCAGCCGGCTCAGCAGCAGCGATGCCATGACTTCCGCCTCCTGTTCCTGATCGTCGGAGTAGTGACTGCGTTGCAGGAAGGCCCGGACCAGTCGGGGATCGAGGTCCGGGAACAGTGCCCGGGTGTCCAGCCGCGGCGCGCCGGCGAGGTTGGCGTGGCCGCAGATCAGGTGGGCGAGTTCGTGCGCGACGATGTGGTCCTGGTGCAGCCGGTTCGTGCCGGCCTCGTACGCGATGAGGTCCGCCTCGGGCAGCGCCAGCCAGACCCCGCACGGCCGTGCCTCGTGCAGCGGCATCGGCAGCAGACGGATCGGGCGGTCGCGCCGGCGGGCGACGTGTTCACACAGGACGGTGAGATCGGCCGTCGCCGGGAGGTCGAGCGATGCCAGCCGGGATGCACAGTGTCGTCGCAGTCGCCGGAATCGTCGCGACACCAGGACCATGGAAGTCAGCCTCGTCCCAGCCTGAGTGGTGACGGGAATGGGGTAACTGTGCCGGAAAAGATGTAGCCGGCTCCCACGGGGGAAGGAGTCGGCTACATCGGGTTTCACCGTACAGCAGGCATCCACGATGGACAATCACCCCTGCGACGCGCCGGCCCTATCGGGCACCCCCGTGTTGCCGATGCGGACCGGCACGCCGCAGGGGTGAGTTCGCCGCCGAGGGGCGGTGCAGGTGTCCGTCCACGTCAGTTGACGACTAAAGTCCACAATAGCGAGACGCATCCTCGTGTCAACTCAATGCTACGGTCCCCTGCAAGGGCGAGCGTCCACGACAGCGAACGCAGGGAGTCACCGTGGTGGCGGAAGCGAAGGGCGGTTCGCTGGCGCAGCGAATCGATCACCTGTTCAAGGCGGTCCAGCCGCACGGTCGCGAGTACAGCTACGACGAGGTCGCCCGCGGGTGCGAGGCCCTGACGGTCGGCACCTTCTCCAAGACGTACGTGTGGCAGCTGCGCACCGGCCAACGGGACAATCCGACCAAACGGCATCTGGAGGCGCTCGCCGCCTTCTTCGGGGTGCCCGCCGCGTACTTCTTCTCCGACGAGGTCGTCGACAGCGTCAACTCCCAGCTCGCGCTCGCCGCCGCGCTGCGCGACTCGGACGTCCGGGAGATCGCGCTGCGCGCGCTGCGGATGGACGACGCGACCCGCCGGTCGCTGGCCCGCATCGTGAACGAGATCAGCGAGATGCAGCGCGGCACCGCCGGGCCGGACGCCCGCCCGAACGGGTGACCGGTCAGCCCAGGATCGCCCGGACGACCGCTCTGCGCCCGTCCAGTTTCCGCAGGTGTACGGCGTACCCTCCGGGTTCGGGCCGGGATTGGGGTTCGTCGCATCCGAGCCGCCCGCCGCCGTCGGCGTGAAACTCCACAGTGCATCCGGGCCCGGCGAGGAAGCCGCCACCGCCGCCCAGGCCATTGGGTTTGGTCAGTCGCACCCGGACCCCGCCCTTCTCCACCGAGGCCGACACCGTGAACCCGCGGAGGGGGAAGGTGACCGAACCGGAGAACGACACGGTGCAGTCGCCGTCGGCACACTTCGGATATTTTGTGCCGCCTCCGCTCGGCGCCTTCGTCTTCCGTCGAGCTCGGGGCTTCCGTACCGTCTCCGCCTTCCGCGACTCGCGCACGCTGGGGGACGACGATGCGGAGGGCTCGGCGGCACGGGTTCGCGGGGTGGCCGGAGCGCGGGAGTCGGTCGCGGCAGGGGCGGCGTCCGGGCTCGACGGCACGGCATCGGCGGACGATGCCGCCGGCGAGTCGCAGCCGGCCATGGCCAGGACCAGGAGCGCGCCGATCGCGGTGCGTTTTGGGAAGGAAGGTGGGCAGTGCCGCATGCGCGGAGCTTAGCGACCCGGCCTTCCGGAGCTTCGGGTCGGGCACGCGGCGCCGGCCTCCGCCGGGAGTGCCCCGGAAGCGGCCGCGCCCGTCAGCACAGCCGGTGCCGCACCTCGTCCCACGCGGCCAGCTCGGCAGTCTGGTGGGGCGCGGTGGCGTGGTCGCGCAACCGGTTCGCCGCTTTCAGCAGTGCCCGGGTCAGCCGGGAGCGCCGGACGTCCTCGGGGGCGAGTTGCCGCCAGTCGGTCGGCAGGGCGCGCGCCCATTCGCGGGTGCCCGGCAGCGCGGCCAGGCAGCGGTCGATCAGCACGTCCGAGGGCGGCCGGCCGGGGCGGGCGGGCAGGGGAAAGAGGACGGCGTTGCCGGCGCACTGCGCGGACAGCAGGGCGTGCACCGGAGCGGACCAGACCCGAGCGGATTCGGCCTGGCCGACGAGCCAGTCGTGCAGCGCGACGGCCGGTTCCGTCCGCTCGGGATGCTCACCGACCACCATGTGGACGGCCGAATGGGCGAGCAGGAACCATTCCGGGTCGGGTTCCGGCTGATGTGCCGCCAGCCATCCCGCCCAGAACCGCTCGGGCCTGACCACGGCCTGGTAGACGGCACGGTGCACGGCGTTGAAGTCGTGCGTCCCGATGTCCGGGCCCAGCGGCAGCCAGTCTGATGCGGAGATCTTCGCGAGGTGGCCGCGTCGCCAGTTGCGGCCGGTGTCCTCGCCGTTCACGACGGCTCGCGATCCGGACGCGTCGACGCGGTAGAAGTGGTCCTCGAGGGTGGGCTGCGGCACCCGCGTGACCCGATACCCGAGCTTGCGTAGCTCTCTCGCGACGAGCGTCCACCTCAGCGGCTTGGGCATCCGGTGCAGCTGCCCCATCAGCAGCGTCCCGTGCCACGGCGCGTGGTCGTCGGCCCGCTCGTAGTACGCCTCGAGGAGACCCCAGTCGCGCACCAGGTTGCCGGAGAAGGTGGCGATCCCCTCGTCGGTGGGGCGGCCGAGCACCCGTTCGAGCTCGTCCGGCCGATGGTCCGCGGGCACTCCGGCGACCCGGCCGGTGGCCAGCAGCTCGAGGGTGAGTTCGATCGCCCGGCCCCGGTCGCGCGGTCGATAGCTCATGATCAATCAGGCTACGGCACGCACGTTTCCCGCACACCTCACCCCAATACATCGCTTTTCCGGTATCTCGTAGTGCCGCATAAATGCGCAGCAAGCCCGATTAAAAGCGATTGCCCATATCGTCCTGGGCGCGTCATACATTTGAACGATGAAATCTTTTCGAGCGCATGTCATTCCCGATGAAAAGAGCGTTGTTGATCTGTCCGGAGATTGACACAAACCTATGCCGTTTCGACGTTTCGATTTCTTCTGAGTGAGTCCTCGGTAACGGACCGTGGCACGCACTAGGGGGAACACATGCTCGCGATGAAGAGACGCCTCGTCGGCGCCGTCGTGGCTGCGACGGCAGCCGCCGTGGCCTTCGGCGGAGGTGCGGTCCAGGCCGCGCCGGACGGTGGCAAGGAGCCCGCACGCACCGCAGTCGCGCCGGGCCGCGCGCCGGACCAGGGCGCGAAGGCCGGCGTCGCCACATCATCCGCCGCACAGTCGGCCATCGCCACCCTGCAAGGGCGGATCGCCGACTACGTCGCGAAGCACGGCACGAAGCACACCTTCGGCAGCTACCTGGACCGCACCACCGGCAAGATCGTGCTGCTGACCGACGCACCGGCCGCCGTGGTCACCTCACTGACCGCCACGTCCGGCCTCAGCGCCGCGAAGGCACAGGCGCTGACCGGTGCGGAGGTACGCCGCAGCACGATCACCGACCGGGCCCGCCGCAGCGACACGGCTCCGTACTGGGGCGGCGCGGGGCTGCTCTCCGGCAACGGCCTGTGTTCCGCCGGGTACCCGGTGGTGAACTCCGCCGGCACCCGCTTCATGGTCACCGCCGGACACTGCTACGCCAACGGCGCCACGGTCTCGACCGAGACCGGCGGCCGTACCGTCGGCGTGGTCTCCAACCGGCGGCTGCCCACGGTCTCCGGGCACGCGGAGGACATGGAGCTGATCGGCGGGCAGTCCTACGGCACCCGGATCTTCACCGGTGGCGTGGACAGCAGCACCAGCCTGCCGGTGGTGGGCGCGGGCAGCGCGGTCGTCGGCTACACCGACTACTGCCACAGCGGCCGCACCACGGGTGAGAACTGCGGGCACACCGCGACCGCCCTGGACGGCCAGACGTGCACCCAGACCGGCTGCAAGTCGCCGGTGGTGGTGTTCACCGGCGGCACCCAGCCGGCCGGCGGCGACTCGGGCAGCCCGTTCTACGCCAAGACCACCACCAGCACCTGGATCCGCGGGCACGTGATCTCGGGTGACGGCACCACCAGCTTCGCCCAGGGCTGGCCGTCGGTGGCGGCCGCGTACGGCGTCAGCATCGTCACCGGCTGACCCACCGCCACGCACCATCGGGGCGTCTCCCGGGCACACCGGGAGACGCCCCGGACCCGGTCAGGTGATCTCAAACGGCCACGGCCCGGCCAGCGACGCGACGCCGGGACCGTCGTCCGGCGTGACCACCAGCCGGGTCCAGAGTTCGTACCGGCCGGGCGGCAGCGGCGCGCCGCCCGGCTCGCAGGAGACCAGCACGACATCGGCGGGCAGCCGTTCGGTGCCGCCGGGCGCGACCGCCCACCGCCGGCCGGACAGGTCCTGGGCCATCGGCATGCTCACCACCCGGCCGTCGCGGACCAGGAAGGCCTGGGCGCGCGGGCCGGCCACGCCGCGGACGGCGCGCTCGGCGGTCACCTCGACCGTGCCGGTCACCGTCCCGGCAGCGGCCGCGGCGGTGGCCGGAAAACGCGCGACCATGGTCAATTCTCCGCCGGCCGTTCCGCGGAACGGCCGGCCGCACGCGATGTCGTCAATGCCGGGCTTGGATGCCACGGTCGCCTCCCCGGTCGATTTCCCGTTATCCGGTGCGCCGCGCGAACCGGTGCCCGCACAACCCCCGGTCGCGAGCACGGCCAACGACACAAGAAACAATTTCCGTACGACCCGCATGACCACCTCCGAACGTCGTCACTTGGATGCGCCGAACGCCGACATCGTTCCACTCCGCGCGCAATTCCACCCGCCGATCGTGCCGGCGCCGGACCGGACCGTGACTCGACCGGGTGCGCACCGCCGGGCCCCCGGTGCGGACGGGCAGGGATACCGCCCGAAGGATCACGGTGCGCGGGCCCGGCGGCCACGAACCTCGCGCTGGTTGGCGGTGATTGATTAGCCTCCATCCGGTGAAAAAGTCATCTTTCCGGCGGCGACGATGGGCGACCGGCACGGTCGCCCTGATGCTCGGCCTGGCACCGCTGGCGGCACCGCCGCCGGCCGGCGCCGCGCCGGTCCGGGCCGACGTCGCAGCCGCCGTGCACGACCAGCTCAGCCGCGGTGGCCGGGCCCCGTTCTGGGTCCTCCTCGAGGATCGGCCGGCACTGCCCCGGAGCGGTTCGACGCCCGCCGCCGTACACCGGGCGCTCACCCGGCGTGCGGCCACCACTCAGGCCGGGCTGCACACGCTGCTCACCGCGCGGAACGCGGAGTTCGAGCCGTTCTGGATCGCCAACGCGATCCGGGTGACCGGCGATCGGGAACTGCTCGACGAGATCGCGCGCCGGCCGGAGGTGGCACGGATCGCCGCCGAACCGTCGGCTCCGGCGGTGTCCGCGCGGGCCGCCCGCGCCGCAGACGTGCCGCCCCCGGTCGACGGCGTGGAGTGGAACCTCCACCGGATCGGCGCCGACCGGGCATGGCGGGAGTCGGGCACCCGCGGTGAGGGCATCGTGGTGGCGAACATCGACAGCGGCGTGCTGGGCGGGCACCCGTCGCTGGCCGCCACCTACCGGGGCCGGCACAGCAGCGGCGCGGTCCAGCACGACTACCACTGGTACGACCCCACCGGCGTCTGCGCGGGACCGTGCGACGTGGACGGACACGGCACCCACGTGATGGGGCTGGAGGCCGGACGGGCCACGGACGGCGGCACCGAGATCGGCGTCGCACCCGGCGCCCGGTGGATCGCGGCGGTCAAGGGCTCCGAGCCCGCCGAGGCGCTCCGGGCGGCTCAGTGGATGCTCGCCCCGACCGACGCCGCGGGCGAGAACCCCCGCCCCGATCTCGCCCCGGACGTGGTCAACATCTCCTGGTACCTCAGTCGCGGCGGCCAGGAACTGTTCGGCGACATCCTGGACGCGTGGGTGGCCGCCGGGATCTTCCCGGTCGTCGCGGCGGGCAACAACGGCGACGGCGGCAGGTGCTCGACCAACACCTGGCCGGCGTCGTTCGAGTCCGCGTACGCGGTCGGCAACACCACCGAGGCGGACGTCGTGTCGCCGGAGTCCAGCCGCGGTCCGACCGCGGACGGGCGCACCACGCCGGACATCTCCGCGCCCGGCACCGCCATCCGCTCCAGCTTCATCGGGCCGGAGTTCGCCCTCCGGGACGGCACGTCGCAGGCGGCACCGCAGGTGGCGGGCGCGGTGGCGCTGCTCTGGTCGGCGGTGCCGGAACTGGACGGCGACGTCGCGGCGACCCGGAAGCTGCTGGACGACACCGCACGCGACATCGACGACACGACGTGCGGCGGCACCGCCGCCGACAACAGCGTCGCCGGCGAGGGTCTGCTCGACATCCCCGCCGCCCTGCGGGCGGCGCCGAAGAGCAAGGTCGGCGCGCTGTCCGGTACCGCGGTGCCGGACGCGGCCATCCAGCTCAGCGGGCCGAAGCTGAAGAACCTGACGGCGGACGCGGACGGCCGGTTCACCCTGGCCCGGATGGTGCCGGGCAGCTACACCTACACCGCCCGTGCCTTCGGTTACCGGGACGCCACCGGCACCGTCACCATCGAGCCGGACGGCACGACCACGCTGCCCATCGCCCTGCAGCCGGTGCCCGGCGCGACCGTGTCCGGTGTGGTGCGGTCCGCCGAGGGCCCGGTGGCCGGGGCGACCGTCACGGTGCAGGGCACCGCCGCCCGGGCCCGCACCGGTTCCGACGGCCGCTATCGGCTGACGCTGCCCACCGGCGGCAGCTACCGGCTGACCGCCGAGTCGCCGGGCCGATGCGCGGACCAGGCCGAGCAGCGCGTCGAGGTCACCGCCGACACGACGCTCGACATCGACCTGCCCGCGCGCACCGACCTCGGCGGGTACGGGCACACCTGCACCCGGCCGGTCACCGGCTACCAGGCCGGCACCACCAGGCTCGACCTCTCCGGCAGTGCCGGCGAGGTCGCCGAGATCCGGTTGCCGTTCCCGGTGAAGGTCTACGACACGTCGTCGACGACCGCGTGGATCAGCACGAACGGCGCGCTCAGCGTCGCCGGGCCGGTCCCGCCGCCGTTCTTCGACGTGCTTCTCCCGCTGCCCGACTCGTCGCTGCCGACCGCGGCGATCATGCCGTTCTACTCGGTGCTGAACGTCGACGACGCGGCCGGCGTCTACACCACGATCGGCGCCGACCAGGTCGTCGTCGAGTGGCGCAACGTCGAGGTGCTGCGGCCACTGAACCGGACGGCGGAGGGGCGGATCTCGGTCAGCCTGGTGCTGCGCCCGGACGGCTCGTTCACGGTCAACTACCGCGACGTGACGCCGAACTGGTACGTCCGCGGCGGCAACGCGCTGATCGGTCTGCAGAACGCCGACGGCACCGACGTGTTCGCGTACGGCAACCTCGAGCGCGTGGTGGAGGACGGTCTCGGGTTCACCATCCGGCCGCCCGCGGCGTAACGCGCCGTTCCGCCACCGCCGCGAGGCCGGCGGCGCTGGACGCAGTGCCGGGCCACCGGAAGGCCCGGCCGCGCGTCGGTTCCGGCCCCGACGGACCGGGTCCGGTCGCCGGAACGGCCGATCGCCCGCGCCGGATCGGACGGCCCGGGTGACCGCAGGGGCAGTCGGATCCACCCGACTCGATCGGGTGTCTTCCGGCCGGGCACCGCCCGGCCGGAAGACAATGCCGGAAGCATCCGACGACAAGGAGACTCCATGCGTTCGCTCGGCATCGTCACCACCCTGGCCGTCGCCCTCGGCGGCGCCGTGACCGCCGCGGCTCCGGCATCGGCCGCCGCCGTCCCGCCGCTGCGCTTCCACGGCGCCCAGTACGACTCGCCAGGCACGGACAACCGCAGCAACGCCAGCCGCAACGCCGAGTGGGTCTCCCTGATCAACAGCGGCAGCAGCAGCGTCAACCTCCGGGGGTGGACCGTCCGGGACGCCGCCGGTCACGTCTACACGTTCGGCTCGATCAGCATTCCCGGCCGGGGCGGCCGGCTCTGGCTACACACCGGCACCGGCACCACCAAGGCGCCCAACGCGCACTGGGGCAGCGGCAACTACATCTGGAACAACACCGGTGACACCGCCACCCTGCGCAACGCCGCCGGCCGGCAGATCGACACCTGCTCGTGGCGCAGCAAGGCGGGTCGTACCTGGGTCGGCTGCTGACCGGGCCGGCGTCAGGACGCGACGTCCACCAGCACCTTGCCCACCGTGCCCTGCTCGACCGCCCGATGCGCGTCGTCGGTGCGGTCGAGGGGGAACCGGACCAACGGCAGACCGTGCTCCTCCCCCACCGGCAGAGCGCCGTCGCGGACCGCGGCACTCACCTCCTCGGCCGCCGCGGTCAGCTTCGGGAAGCCCACCGTGTACAGCACCAGGAACTGGAACCGCGTGTTCAGCATCATGTTCTGCCGCACGTCCAGTTCGACCGGCCGGCCACCGTCGTTGGCATAGGTGGCGATCGTGCCGCGGGTGCGCAGCACCGCCAGATCCAGCGCCAGATTCGCGCCGAGTGCCACCTCGGCCACGATGTCGACGCCGTCCGGCGCGATCGCGCGGATCTCGGCGGCCGGATCACCCTCGCGGTAGTTGACCACGTGGTGGGCGCCCGCGGCGGTCGCCAGCCGGGCCTTCTCCGGACCGCTGATCGTGCTGATCACGGTGGCACCCGCCCACCGCGCCAGCTGGATGACCGCGTGCCCGACCGCACCGGCCCCGCCCGCCGCCAGCACCACCCGGCCGTCGAGCGCACCCGGTGCGAGCCGGCGCGGTCCGTCCTCGGACACGGTCAGCGCGCGGTGCGCGGTGAGCGCGGGCACGCCCAGTGACGCACCCACCTCGAACCCGGCCCCGTCGGGCAGCGGCACCGCCCGCTCGGCCGGCACCACGGTGAATTCCGCGGCCGTCCCGGTCGGCCGGCCGGCCGCGGCCATGAACACCCACACCCGCTCACCGACCCGGCCCTGGTCGACGCCCGCACCCACCGCGTCGATCACCCCGGCGCCGTCGAGGTGCGGGGTGACCTCGGGGAACTGCTTGGGATTGGTCGCACCGGACCGGGTCTTCCAATCCGTCGGGTTCACCCCCGACACCATGATCCGGACCCGGACCTCACCGGCGCCGGGCGCCGGCAGGTCCCGCTCGACCAGCTCCAGCACCTCCGGGCCGCCGTTGTCGCGGTAGATGATCGTCTGCATAGTCCGTCCTCAACGCCGGGTGGATAAGGGCCTGCCGACAAGCTACGCCGGGAGCTGACAGATTTCAATAATTGTCAGCCAGATAGCTTTCGTGGGCCCGGTGCCCTACGTTCGTCCTGAACGACACCGCGACAAGGAGGGCCGATGCGCGCCGAACCGCTCGACGCGGAGACGATCGTGTCCGCCACCGAGGAGGTGCTGCGCCGGTACGGACCGGAGAAGGCCACCGTGCTCGACGTCGCGCGGATGCTCGGCGTGAGCCACGGGAGCGTGTACCGGCATTTTCCGTCCAAGGTGGCGCTCCGCGAGGCGGTGATCCGGCGCTGGCTCGACCGGGTGCGCGAGGATCTCGCCGCGACCGCCGAGGACGCCCGCCTGACCCCGCCCGACCGGTTACGCCGCCTGCTCACCGCCATGTTCACGGCGAAATGGACGAAGGCCCGGGAGGACCCGGAACTGTTCGCCACGTTCCGGGTGCTGGCGCGGGAGCACAGCACCGTGTCCTCCGCGCACGTCGCCCACCTGCTCGATCAGATCCGGGCGATCGTCGCCGACGGCATCGCGAGTGGCGACTTCGCGCCCGGCGATCCCGCCGCGATCGCGCGCGGCGTCCTGCACGCGACCACCCGCTTCCACGACCCGGCACACGCAACGGCGTGGCACTCCCCCGAGGTCGACGCGGACGCCGAGAACGTCGTCTCGCTGCTCTTCCAGGGCCTCCGGGCCCGGTGACCGCACCGGACGGTCAGCCGGGTTGAAAGGCGCAGCCGCTGTCCGGGTCGTGGGAGATCGCGATCACCTCGTCGAGCCGGTCCCGGGCCCGGGTCAGCTCGGCGATCTGCGCCTCGATCCGGACCCGCTCGGCGATCAGGCGGGTCCGGGCCTCGGGCGTACTCGTGCCGGTCTCGACATGGACCATCAGCTCGGCGATGGTGCGGCCGGACAGGCCCGCGGCGAACAGATGCCGGATGAGCGCGACGCGCTCGGCCGCCGCCTCGGGATAGTGGCGTTGGCCGCCGCTGCTGCGTTCCGCGGTCAGCAGGCGCTGTTCCTCGTAGTAGCGCAGGGACCGCACGCTCACGCCGGTACGGGTGGCCAGTTCGCCGATGCGCATGATGACCTCCGCCACAACCCCTATATCTCACATCAATGTGAGGTTCTAGCGTAACCGGCATGCAGACTTCTGAAGCCGTCCCGGCGACCGTGCGCGCGGTCCGCTACGACGAATTCGGGCCGGCCGAGGTGCTGCGGGTGGTCGACCTGCCGGTGCCCCGGGTCGGGCCGGACGAGGTACTGGTCAAGGTCCGCGCGGCCGGCGTGGGCGGCGGGGAGGCGCCGATCCGCGCCGGCCGGCTCCGGCGGGTCATGCGGACCCGCCCGCCGGCGGGTGTCGGCAACGACTTCACCGGCCACGTCGCGGCCGTGGGGGCCGAGGTGCGGCGACTGCGGGTACGCGACGCGGTGTGGGGCCTCATGCCGCATCTGACGTTCGGCAGCACCGCCGAATACGTGGCCGTTCCCGAGCGCCTGGTGGCACCGGCCCCCGGCACCGTCGACCTGGTCGACGCCGCGGCGCTGCCGTCGGCGGGCACCACGGTGCTGACCGCGCTCACCGAGAAGGCGGAGTTGCGGCCGGGACAACGGCTGCTCGTCCGCGGCGGCAGTGGCGGCGTCGGCACCGTCGCGGTGCAGCTCGGCCGGAGCCTGGGCGCACACGTCACCGCGCTGGCCAGCGCCCGCAACCTGGCCTGGGTGCGGGACCTCGGTGCCGATGAGGCGGTGGACTACCGCGGAGACGCCGCCACCCGCCTCGCCCCGTTCGACGTCATCGTGGACACCGTCGGCACCGACCTGCCGGCCGTCCGCCGGATGCTGGCCAGGCGCGGCCGGATGGTGGCGCTCGCCGTCGATCCCGGACACCTGGCGGCGAACGTCCTCTTCCTGGCCCGCGGCACGCTCAGCCCCTCTCGCCGGGTGGTGGCCTTCAGCAACAACCCCGGCACGGAAAGGCTCGTGGAGCTGACCCGGTACGTCGAGGACGGCACGCTCCGGCCGGTGGTCGACACGGTGTTCCCGATGGACCGTACCGCCGAGGCGCACCGCCGCATCGAGGCCGGCGGCGTGCGCGGCAAGTACGTCATCGACGTGGCGCGCGGATGAGGGCCCGGCCCCCGGTCAGCGGCGCGGAGCCGCGCGTTTCTGCGGACCGGTCCCGGTCGCGGCCCGGGCCGCCGCCCACCACGTCTCCACCCGGCCCGCCGGCCGCGGCGCCGGCGTCGTCGGTCCCGCCCCGGCGCCCGCCCACGCCGCCGCGGCGACGGCCGACTGCCCGGGCCCGGCCGGCCGGTCCGCGCCGGGCCCGGGGCCGACGCCGCCGGTCTCGGACCGCGCCTCGTACCTGACCTCGACCGCCCAGTCGACCCGGATGCGGTCCGCCGGTGGCCCGGCCGGTGCGCGCCGGTCCGTCCCGCCGGACGTGCGGCCCAGCGACCGACGCGCCCACTGCCGGGCGGTGTCGAACAGTGCCGCCACCCGTCCCGGCCGGGGCCGCGGTTCGATCGCCTCGCGGCCCGCCGGAACGACCGGTGCCGTGACCGGTGCCGCGACCGGTGCCGCGACCGGTGACGGTGGATGCCGGGCGGGCGGCGGGGACGGCCGGCGGCGCGCCGCCCGTTCCGCGGCCAGCGCGTCGGCGAAGCGCCCGTAGTGCTGCTCGGTGTCCGCCCACACGGCCCGCACCACGGCCTCCGCGACGGCCTCCGGGACGGCGCCGCGCATCCGTTGCGCCTCCACGTACCCGTCGACCCGCTCCGCCATGGTCCTGGGCAGGGCGGCGTGGGCGGCCCGGCGGATCTCGCGATAGCCCAGGTCAGCCGGTTGCGTCATGCGCGGCAGAACGGAGGATCACCCGTCCCGGTTCACTCTGGGAGGTGGATCACTTGGCCGGCTCTGTCACGATCCATGGATGGGCGTCCGAGGCGAACCGGCGGCGCACCGGACGGCGACCAGCGGGATCGTCTGCGGACTGGTCACCGCCGGGGCGATCGGCGCGGTGCTGGGGCTCCTCGGCGAATACCAGGTGCACGACTTCGCCGACACGGACGCGACCTACGGAATCGCCGGCGGGCTGGTCGCATCGGTCGGTGCGGTCGCGGTCCTCGCCGCGGCGTGCGGGATCGCCCGGTGGCGGCGCGCGCCCTGGCCGGCCCCGCACGTCGTCGTGCCGCTGGTGCTGGTGCCCGCGGCGGTGCTGCCGCTGGTGACCGGGGCGGAACGCAACCGCCTGGAGGCCGGCCTGATCTGGGGTGCCGCCGCCGTCGCGGTGCACGTGCTGCTGGCGTACGCGATGGCCGGCGGCCGGTGGCGTCGTCGGACGGCCGTCGCCCTCGTGCTGCCCTGCGCCGTCGCCGGCCTGCTCACGTTCGCGTGCCAGCACCGCTGGCGGACGCAGAAGTTCGAGGCGGTGGGGCTCCCGCTGTACGTACCGCAGGCACCCGGATACCGGCTGACCGGCAGCTGGGCCGGTCGCTACAGCGTGAGCATGGCCCTGGCCGGTCCGTCCGGTGCACGGCTGTACGCGCGCATCGAGGGCCCGGACTCGCACGGCCTGGTCTGCACGGCGCCGATCGACCGGCCGCGGCTGTCCACCGAGGTCTGGTTCGACACCGAGAGCGCGCTGTTCTGCCTGCCCGGCGGCGCCGTACTGGCGCTGGTGCCGGGCGGCGACTCGGGCAGCGTCGCCGGCCTCCTGCCGTCCGTCACGCTGCGCGCGGTCGACGCCGCCGTGCTGGCGGACCACCCCGACAACTCGGCGATGGCCGAACCCGACTGACGGCACCTTCGGGCAATGCTGTCCACCGTGGCCGATCTCCCGGGCCCGAGGTGCCACCCCGGGCCCCTCCGGCTCCGTCTTCCCTACGACATGCCCACTTCCTGCCTGGGGGACGGATGCGACACCCAGTTCTGGCCGCGGTGGCGGCCACCAGTATCGGCGTTCTGACCGCCGTGGTCAGCCTGCCCGCCTGGGCCGACGAGCCGGCCACGATCGTGGTGAAGGACGGCGCCACCCAGCCGGTCTTCGACTACGCCAAGGCGATCAACGAGGAGATCTGGGTCGAGGTGCCGTTGGACACCGACGGGGACGGCACCAAAGACCGGGTACACCTGGACATCACCCGCCCGGGCGAGACGGAGACGGCCGGTCTCAAGGTCGGCTCGCTCATGATCGCCACGCCGTACATGGGTGACTTCGTGGATGCGCCGTACCACTCGGTCGATCCGGACCGGCTGCCGCAGGAGAAGGACGCGCCGGCCGCGCGCGCCCGCCGGGCGCTCGGCGACAGCCGCGCCGCGGACACCCGCGCCGAGGACGCCCGGGCCGGCGGGAAGGTGGGGGACGACGACGAGGCGGGCTACCCGGAGGAGGGCAACTGGGAGTATTTCGTCAGGCGCGGCTACGCCATGATCACGATGGAGAGCCTGGGCACCGCGCGTTCCACCGGCTGCCCGGACTCCGGCGGTCCGCACGAGGCGGCCGCGACCCGCGCGGTGATCGACTGGCTCGGCGGTTCCGGGCGGGCCTACGACGCCGCGGGGACGGTCGTCGCGGCGGACTGGTCGGCCCGGGCGGTCGGCATGTACGGCGTGTCCTACAACGGCACCCTGCCGCTCGCCGCCGCGGTGACCGGCCGGTCCGCGCTGAAAACCGTCATCCCGATGTCCGCGGTCTCCAACTGGTACGACGAGTACCGCGCCAACGGCCTGGTCGTGGCGCCGTACCAGTGGCAGGGCGAGGACGTCGACATCCACTCCCGGATCATCCTGTCCCGGGCGAACCCGGAGGTCTGCGCGGCCGCCATGGACCGGTTGACCCGGGAGCAGGACCGGGTCACCGGCGACTACTCGCCGTTCTGGGCGGAGCGGGACTACGCGTCGAAGGCCGCGCAGATCGAGGCCAGCGTCTTCATCGTGCAGGGCATGCGGGACTGGAACGTCAAGACCAAGCAGGGTATCCAGCTGTGGGAGGCGCTCGGCCGGCACGGCGTCGACCGCAAGCTGTGGCTCTACGACGGCGACCACGGTTCCGCGAGCGCGCCGTCGTTCTTCCCCACCATGCGCCGCTGGATCGACCACTACATCTACCAGGTGGACAGCGGCATCTCCGACGAGCCGCCGGTCATCCGGGAGGACTCCGCCGCCACCGTGGTGGAGAAGGGCCAGGCCTGGCCGGTTCCCGGTTCCGCCCCGGTCATGCTGCCGCTGGCGGAGGGCAGGAAGCGGACGGACACGTTCGTCGACAACGGCCGCGAGGTCGTCGCCGAGAAGCTGCTCGAGCCGGCCGGGAACTCCCTGGCCTACCGGACGCCCGCGCTGACCGCCCCGGTCCGGCTCAGCGGCACGCCCCGGGTCGCGCTCGACGTCAGCATCGACAACCGGACGGCCGCGAACCTGACCGCGCTGCTGGTCGACTACGGCCCCGCCGGCACCGAACCGGTGATCGTCACGCGCGGCTGGACCGACCCGCAGAACCGCACGTCGCTCACCCGGTCCGAGCCGGTCACGCCCGGCAGGTCCTACCGGTTGCGCTGGGACATGCAGCCGCAGGACCACACGTTCGCGGCCGGGCACCGGATCGGCGTGGTGGTGCTCTCCACCGACTACGACTACACGTTGCGGCCGCTGCCCGGCACCCAGGTCTCGGTACGGCCCACCGCCAGCACGGTCCAGCTGCCCCTGGTCGGTGGTCGCGGCGCCCTGAAGTTCTAGTCGAGGGCACGGGGGTCGGGCGGCATTCCGGCGTACTCGTCACCGGCTCGGCACACGCGACGGGTATTGACCTTGATCGAAGCAGCGTAGAGTTTCGCCCCGACTACACAATGTGGAGGTTCGGGATGTCTCTGCCCGCGTTGCCACTGCCCGACGAGGACCGTCAGCCGTTCGGCCCCCCACCCGAGTACGCCGCACTGCGCACCGCACCCCGGCTCACCCGGGTCACCTGCCCCACCGGGCTGGACGCGTGGCTGGTCTCCGACTACGCGGGCGTCCGCGAGGTGCTCGGCGACGGCCGTCGCTTCTCCACCCGGCCCGGCCAGGCCGCGCACGTGCTCGCCGCCTTCCGCGGTCCGGACTCGCCCGTCGAGGGTGGCTTCAGCCAGCTGGACGGGCCGGAGCACATCCGGATCCGGCGCAACTTCGCGCCACAGGTGTCGAATCCCCGCCGGCTGGCCGAACTTCAGCCGCTGGTCGAGCAGATCACCGACGAGGCGGTCACCCGGATGCTCGGCTCCCCGCAGCCCTTCCCGCTGCACAGCCAGTTCTCCACCGCGATCACCACCGCGGTGATCGCGGAGCTGATCGGCGTACCGCCCGACCGGCGTCACCTGCTGCACGAGGCGGCCACGGCGCTGTTCACCACGTCGACCACGCCGGACGGGCTGCGCCGGGCACTCGAGCCACTGTGGGCCTACCTGTACGAGCTGGTCGCCACCCGCCGGGCCCGGCCCGGCGACGACGTCCTCAGCCGGATGATCGAGCACAGCGCGGACAGCGAACGCCCGCTCACCGATGCCGAGCTGACCCAGATGAACGGCGCGCTGCTGATCGCCGGCTTCGACACCACCGCCTCGATGCTCACGTACGGCCTGGTCTGCCTGCTCAACACGCCCGGACAGTGGGCGAAGCTCTGCGCCCGCCCGGAGCTGGCCGCCTCGGCGGCCGAGGAGCTGGTGCGCTACCTGGGCGTCGGCATCGGGCTGCTGCGGCAGGCCACCGAGGACACGGCGATCCACGGGCAGCCGATCCGGGCGGGCGACTACGTGGTGGTGGCGGTGCAGTCCGGCAACCGGGACACCGCACTGCACCCGGACGCCGACAGGTTCGACGTGACCCGGCGGCCCGGCGCGCACCTCGGCTTCGGGCACGGCGCGCACGCCTGCGTCGGGCAGCAGATCGCCCGGATCGAGCTGACCACGGTGTTGCGCGCACTGGCCGAGCGGGTGCCCACGTTGCGGATCGAGGTGCCGCTCCACGAGATCGAGTGGAAGCGGGACTCGGTGGTCCGCGGCCCGGCCGAACTGCCGGTGGCGTGGTGATCCGGGTCGCCACCGACCGGGACCGGTGCATCGGCTCGGGGATGTGCGTCCTGATCGCGCCGGCCGTCTTCGATCAGGACCCGGACGACGCCGTCGTGGTGCTGCTCGACGAGTCGCCGCCGGAGACCGCACGACCGGCGGTGGAGCAGGCGGTCGACCGCTGCCCCGCCGCCGTCATCCGGCTGCTGCCCGAACCGGCGGACCGGGTTTGAGCAGGGACGCGGTGAGGATGGCGGCGGTGCGCTCCTGCCACTCCTCCGGCGTCCATCCGCAGACGTCGGTGAACTGCAGGTAGGTCTCGACGCTGGCGATGGTGAAGGCGATGTCGCGGGCCTGCTCGAGGTCCAGCCCCGGCCGGAGCGCATCCCGCGCGGCGAGCAACTCGACGAGCAGGCCGTAGGCGGCGCGGGCCTGCTGCTGGTGGGTCTGCCACTGGGCGGCCAGGTCCGGATCGGTGCCGGTGGCCCCCCGCATCACCCGCATCAGCGGGGCGGTCCGGTGCAGGATCTGGCGGCCGCTGGTCAGCCACAACTCGATGATCCGCCGCGGTTCGGGCTCCTGCTGGAGCCGGGTGAACCATGGGCGTTCGAGCAGGGGTACGGGTTCGTCGTCACCGACCGCCGCCACGTCCATGACGTGCCTGAGCAGCGTGCGCTTGTTCCCGAAGTGGAAGTACACCGTCTGCACGGCGACTCCGGCCTGGTCGGCCACCTGATCGAGCAGCGTCGCACCGTAGCCCCGCGCGACGAACTGCTCGGTGGCCGCCGCGACGATGCGCCGGCGGGTGGCGCGCGCCTGCTCGGCCCGGGTGACCCGGCGGCCCCGCTGCGCGCTGTCGAACTCCGTCGCCCGCTCGGCCCGGTCACTCATTCGCTAGAGCCTACTCTAGCCAGTCATTGGAGGTGTCTATAGTGGAGTCGTGTTCTGCAGGACGGCGCGGTGACCGGCCACCGACCCCGAGGAGGCATCACATGACCGAACCGACCTCTGCCCCGTCCCGCCCGGAACCGACCCGGTGGCAGACCGGCGGCGTTGAAGTCGCCTACACCGACACCGGCGGTGACGGGGAGGCCCTGTTGCTGATGCACGGCGGCGGACTCGCCGACTGGTGCACGCCGCTGGCGGCCGACCCGGCGCTGCGGCGCCACCGGGTGATCCGCATGGTGCGCGCCGGCTACACCGGTGCGCAGACGCCGGGCGGGCTGACCGTCGCCGACCACAGCGAGCACGCCGCCGCGCTGCTCCGGCACCTCGGCGCCACGCCCGCCCACGTGGTCGCGCACTCGGCCGGCAGCACCGTCGGGCTCCAGCTCACCATCGACCACCCCGCCCTGGTCCGTACGCTCAGCCTCTGCGAACCACCGCTGGTGGACACGCTCGCCGCCCCGGACGACCGTGAACTGCTGCGCGCGCTGTTCGCCCCGGCCGTCGGCACGGTGCTGGCGGCCACCGTCCGCGGCGACCTGCCCGCCGCGTTCGACACGTTCATGACGCTGGTGTGCGGAGCCGGCTATCGCCGCGTCATCACCGACGCTCTCGGGGCCGACGCGGTCGAGGAGGCGGTGCACCGCTGCCGGTACTTCTTCACCGACGAGACACCCGCGGTCCGCGCCTGGACCGTGGACCCGGCGGTCCTGGCCCGCCTGCCCCAACCGGTCCTGCTGGTCCAGGGCAGTGCCAGCCCGCCCCTGGTGCACCGGCTGGTCACCCACCTCGCCGGCCTTCTCCCGCACGCCACCGTGGCCACCGTGCCCGGCGGCGACCACCTGATGCCCCTGTCCCGGCCCGCCGAACTCGGCCGGCTGGTCGACGACTTCGTGTCCCGGGCCGGCGGCCCGGCGGTGGTCGAAGCGGGACAGCGTCGGCCGTAACTCCCCGTGCCGGCCCTCGCGCAGCGGATCGCCGCCGCACCGGACGTCCGGCAGGCCGCCGATGCCCGATGCCCGCCCTCAGCCGGGCCGGGGCTAGTTTGCTGGGATGAGTCTTCTCGATGACGTGGCGAAGCGTGACGGCTGGCGCTGCTGGGTGTGCGACGAGCCGGTCGACGCCGACATGTCGGTGAACGATCCCCGCGGCCCGAGCGTCGACAGCCGCACCGCCGACCGGAAAGCCAAGGTCACCGAGCGGCTGGCGCACCGTGCGTGCAACACCCGAAAGGGCGCGGTGAAGGTGGTGATCGCCTGGCCGGACCGCCTGCACGTGGTGGAGCCCGCGCCGCTGATCACCGTTGCCGAGCGCCTCGAACGCAAGGGCGGCCGCGAACTGGTCGCCCGCTGCCCGACCCGGAAGGACGCGCAGGAGGCGGCGGACTGGCTGGTCGACCGGTTCTCCCGGCTGGTGCCCGGACTCCCGGTGACCGCGAGCGTCGACGCCGGCGGTGGCCAGTTCCTGGTCGCCCTGACCACCGGTCGCCGCTGATCCGGCAACGCCGAGCCAACGAGGCGGTGTCCGTCGGCTCACCCGGGCAAGGACTGCGGTTGGAGGCGGTCAGGTACGGCGTGCAGACCGGCGCCATCTGCGGCAACGCCTATGTGCCGGACGTCGGCTGCAGGGCTGGTACTGCGGTGTCGACGGTGACTGCAACGCGGCGGGCGCCACCGGACAGAACAAGCGGATCGAGGCCGTGTCGTTCATGGTCCGGTGACCGAGCGGCGCACGAGTGAGCCGCGGAGTTCGGTGCTACTTGGCCGAACTCCGCGACCCGCCTAAGATCTCCGTCGCGTCGGTTGACCATCATGAATACCGGCGAAGCGGACCGGAGGTCTGGCATGGCACTGACGCCACGTGGTCTCACCGTGATCAGCCTCGTCGTCGGGGCGCTCGGCAATGCGCTCATGTGGGCGGCCGGCGCGGTCTTCCCGGTCTATCCGCCGCCGAACCTGGTGATCCTCACCGTGGGCGCGCTACTCGCCGGCCTGGTGCGGCGGAGCTGGGCGCCCGGCGTCGGCGCGTTCCTGGGCCTGGTGATCATGGTCGCGTTCGCCGTGGTCAGCCTGGTCAACGGCGCCGGGACCGGGCACCTGACCGGCACCGCGGGCGCCGTCGGCGTGGTCGGCACGGTCCTGCACCTGAGCGGCTCGGCCGCCGCCGCGGGCTCGGGCGCGGTCGCCACCGCCCTCGAGCGCCGGGCCGGCCGCTGAGCCCGCCGGTCCCCGGCGATCAGCGGTCCTCGTCGGCCACCACCTCGGCGCGCAGCCGGGTCCAGACCCGGTCGTGCATGCTCGGCTCGAACACCGCCTGACCTCCGCTACGCCGCGACTTGGCCCAGTACATGGCCGTGTCCGCGTCCCGGACCAGCGCCTCCGCGTCCGCCGCCGGCGTTTCGTGGGCCAGCGCGACACCGATGCTGGCGGTGACCACCAGTTGCTGCCCGGCCAGCCGGTGCGGGCGGTTGAGCGCGGACTGCAGCCGGTGCGCCATCGACACCGGGGTGTGGCCGTCGTCGAGCGCGTCCAGCAGCACCAGGAACTCGTCTCCGCCGAACCGTCCGGCGGTGCCGTGGCCGCCGAGCGCCGACCGCAGCCGCGCGGCGACCTCCACCAGGATCCGGTCGCCGACCGCGTGCCCGAACGTGTCGTTGATCAGCTTGAAGCCGTCCAGGTCGACGAAGAGCACGGCCACGTCCGGCCGGCGGTCCGGCCCGGGCGTCACCGCCGCGGCCAGCAACTGCAGGAAGTGCCCGCGGTTCGGCAGCCCGGTGAGATGGTCGTAGAGCGCGCTCTCGCGTAACTGCTCCTCCTGCTCGCGCAGGGTCTGCAGCACCGCCTGGTAATCCAGCGCGACGGTGAGCAGCGCCGCCCACTGATTGATCGGCTCGCGTCCGGTGGCCGCCTGCAGGTCCACCCGGTCGACCGTGGCGAGCAGCCCCCAGTCACGGTTGCGCACCCGCACCGGTACGACGAACGTCAGCAGGCCGGGCGCGGCGCGGGCGGCGTTGAGAATCTCCACCGGCGGGAACCCGCTGGCCCGCACCGGGGGCAGCGGGGTGGTGGCGCCGAGACCCGGCCGGGAGTGCGGCGCCCGGTGGAAGTGGCCGACCACGTCCAGGGTCTGGTCGCCGGAGCCGGGCGTCTCGGTCCACAGCCCGAGGCAGCCGGCCCGCGCCGAGGTACGGCGCAGCCAGCCCAGCTGCCGGGGGTCCTCCTCGTGGCTGCGCAAAAGGTCGAGGCTGATGTCGTACTGGTTGCTCAGCGCGCGCTGGAGCCGGGTGCGCTCACGGTACTGCGAGCGGCCCTCGGCGCGCAGTGCCTCGGGCGAGCGCACGGCGTCGGCCTCGCTGTCCGGGAACTCGGTCGCCGGGCAGCCGCACGACTCGCGTACCACCAGGTGCGTCGCCACCTGGTGCCGGACCGGCCCGGCGCCGGTGCCGTCGATCGCCGACAGCAGCACCTGGGCCGCGGTGGAGCCGACCTGGAAGAGCGACTGCCGCACGGTGGTCAGGCGCGGCTCGGAGAACGACGCGTCGGAGAGGTCGTCGAAACCGACGATGGCCTGGTCTTCCGGCAGCCGGCAGCCGGCGGCGGACAGCACCCGGATCATGCCGATCGCGTTGAGGTCGGTACCGGCCAGCACCGCGGTCGACGGCATGCCCGCGGTCAGCATCGCGTGGGCCGCGCCCTCGCCGCCGGCTTCCTGGTTGTCGACGGCCTCGAAGAGCAGGTCCGGATCGGGCGCGATGCCGTGCGCGAGCAGTGACTGACGGTACGTCTCGTAGCGTTCCCGCTGGTCCAGCGCGCCCATGAAGCCGGCGAACGCGATCCGCCGGTGCCCGTGCCGGATCAGGTGCTCGACCGCGGCCCGCGTCCCGACCCGGTTGTCCGGGAAGACCGTCGGGCAGTCGAGTTCGGGGTAGTCGTGGCTGATCACGACGACCGGCCGGCCGGTGGCCTGGATCTCGTGCAGGTACTTGGCGCTCGCCGCGTTCAGGATCACCACGAAGCCGGTGGCGTGCTCCCAGGCCAGCGGATGCGGCGGGTGCGGCGGGTCGATCAGCTCCAGCTGGTCGGTGCCGGCGTCCAGGGTCTGCACGGCCACCATCGCCGCGCCGGCATCCGCCGCGACCTGCGCGATCCCCTCGAGGAGACCGCCGAAATACCACCCACCGAGAAAGGGGGACAGCGCACCCAGGACGAGCCCACCACGGGAGCTTCCTCCACTGTCGACCATCGTCCCCCCTTCGCGAGCCGTGGCGGGCGCGCTGACGCACGGACACCCGTGCGGAGGAGACGATACCGTCATGGGCCCACGTAACGGACGGACCCGAGCCCGAGGATCTCCATCGATCTCGCATAGCGGAAGATCCGTGCCGGTATGATCCCGCCGATTCCATCAAGCACGGGGGGCTGCAGTGGACGGTCGTCGGCACCACACCTCACGACGGGCTCGGATCGCGGCCGCGCTGACGGTCACGCTGGTCGCCTCGGCCGCACTCGGCGGGGCCCATCCGGCGTACGGCGTCGCCGGTGGCACACCCGCCGCCGACGGCCAGTACGGGTTCGTCGCCCACCTCGCGATCGGCGAGCACGTGCGCGCCTGCACCGGTGCGCTGATCGACCCGGAGTGGGTGGTCACGGCGGCCGGCTGCTTCGCCGAGAACGGCCGGCCCGCGCCGGCCGGCCGCCCGCCGACGGCGACCACGGTGACCGTGGGCCGGGCGCAGCTCGCGTCGGCCTCCGGCGGCGCGGTACGCAGGGTCACCGAGCTGGTACCGCACGCCACCCGTGACGTGGTGCTGGCGAAACTGGACAGTCCGGTCATCGACGTGGTTCCGGTCGCGGTGGGCGCGACGGCACCGGCCACCGGCGAGGCGCTGCGGGTGGCCGGCTTCGGCCGTACCGCCACCGAGTGGACACCGGGCCGTCTGCACACCGCGGCGCTGGACGTCCAGGCGACCACCGACGCCACGATCGACCTGGCCGGTCCCGTCGCGGGCGCGGTCTGCAAGGGCGACGCGGGCGGCCCGACCTGGCGGGTTCGGGCGGACGGCGGCATCGACCTGGTCGGCGTGCACGCGGCGTCGAACCAGTCCGGCTGCCTCGGCGTCCCGGAGTCCGGCGCACCCGCCCGGGCCACCGACACCCGGCTCGACACCATCGCCGACTGGATCGGCCGGACCGTCCGGGGTGGATACTTCGTCCGCCTCCCGACCAGCACCGCGGTCCTGGACACCCGCAGTGGCCTCGGGACGAAGGCCGGGGTGCGCACCGCCGGCAGCGTCACCACGTTCCCGGTCGCCGGGGTCGGCGGCGTGCCGGCCACGGACGTCACCGCGGTGCTGATCGACGTCACCGCGATCACCAACACCTCGGACACCCACCTGACCGTGTTCCCGGACGGAACTCCCCGGCCGTCGCCGCTGACCATGGTCCACGCCCAGGCCGACCAGATCATCTCCAACAGCGCGCTGGTCAACGTCCCGGCGAGCGGCAAGCTGTCGGTGTGGACCGCGGAGAGCACGAACATCGCGGTCGACGTGCAGGGCTACTACACCCGGGCGGCGAACACCGGCGGCGGGTACGTACCGGTGACGCCCACCGCGCTGGTGGACACCCGCTCCGGCCTGGGCGGCAGCACCGGTCCCGTACCGGCCGGCGCGAGCCGGACGTTCACCCTCACCGGAGGTGTGCTCCCGGCCGGTGTCACGTCCGCGTACTTCAACCTGATCGCGGTCGGCGCCACCGCCCGGGGCTACCTCGGCACGAGCGCCACCGGCAGCACCACCCGCAGCGTGCTGAACTACGTGCCCGGCTACACGGCGCACGGCATCACCGCGCGGCTCGGCACGGACGGGCGCGCCACCTTCACCAACGGCGGCACCGAGCCGGTCAACCTGGTGCTCACGGCCAGCGGCTACTACAGCGCGGCGGTCACCGGCGGCGGGCAGCGGACGCTGTCCGCGCGGCGGGTCATGGACACCCGCTCGGCCGGCAACCGGACGCCGATCACGCCGAACGACACCCTGGACATCCCGGTCGGCCTGCCGCCGGGGACGGTCGCCGCGGTCAACCTCATCGTGGTCGGCAACGACACCTCCGGCTACCTGCGCGCCTGGCCGGCGGGCGGCGCGGAGACCACGACGTCGCTGGCCAACTTCCCGGCCCGGGGTACCGGCCCGCGCTCGGCGATGGCGATGGTGCCGGTGGGCGCCGGCGGCAAGATCCGCGTCCGGAACATCAGCGACGGGGCCACGCATCTCGTGGTCGACCTGCAGGGCTGGCAGGCGAGCCCGGTGGGCACCGGGGGGTGACGCCGCGCCGCGCGGCTCCGGCGCTCCGGAACGGAACGGCATCCCCGCGTCCGATACGGCCATGATCGGCGGCAATGGGCGGTTTGTCCGCCAGTGGGACCGCTTCGCCCCCTGAAGATCTCGGGATGGCCGGACGGGGGGCGGGTCGAGATGTCAGATTGGAATACCTGTCGGAATGGCCTGGACGTGGCAATTCGCGGATTGGTGATCCTCTATCTCGATGGCGGGTGCGGACCAGGGTGAGCGGCATGCTTGGGCGCTGCGGCGGATGAGCTTCATATGGTGCTAGGCGATCAGGCAACGGACGGCGCCGAGCGCACCGGTGGCTCCGGGGAACGCCGGACCATCGGGTACTTCGCGCCGAACGTCCACGGGTACTTCTTCGGCAGCACCCTCAGCGGGGTGCGGCAGGCCGCCGCGGCCCGCAACGCCCGGGTGGTGGCGCTCCAGACCCACGACGCCGGCATGCTCACGTTCCGGGACGAGCGGTTCACCGCGGCGATCGCGTGGGACCAGCTCGACGGCATCGTCGTGGGGCAGGCCGGCGTGGACGGCGCATACCTGCGGGACTTCGCCGCCAGCGGAAAGCCCGTGGTGACCGTGTACGAGACGCCGGAGGACTTCGTCTGCCCGACCGTGGTGCCGGACAACCGCCAGGCGATCGAGGCGGCCGTCGCGCACTTCGTCGAGCACGGCCACTCCCGGATCGCGTTCGTCGGGCGGGACCCGGCCAACGCCGACGACTGGCTGCGGTACGGGGCGTACCGGGACGCCCTGATCGCGCACGGCCTCGAACCGTGGGAGGCCGTCCTCGTACCGTGCCTGCTGAACGAGTTCTACCTCGGCGCGGCGGTCATCGAGTCGCTTCGCGCGGACGGTGCGATGCCGACGGCGATGGTGGCGTGCACCGACGCGACCGCGATGGCGCTGATCAACGCGCTCAGCGGGGCCGGCATCCGGGTGCCGGACGACGTCGCGGTCATCGGGTTCGACGACCTCACCGAGGCGGCCGTCTTCCATCCGCCGCTGACCACGGTGGCGCAGAGCTTCAGCCTGGCCGGCGCGCGGGCGGCCGGTCTGGTCTTCGACGCCCTTGACGGCGCCACCGTGGCGCCGGGTCTGTACTTCACGCCGGTGACGCTGGTGGTGCGTCAATCGTGCGGCTGCCAGGAGGTGGCCGACGACGAGATCTCGGTGCCGGCGGGCACCGACGCGGCCCGGGCACGGTTCGCCGCGGACCTGGACGCCCTTCTCCCGTCCCCGTCCGGCGAGCTGCTGCCGGCTCGCGAACGGGAACTGGCCGCCGTCGGACGGCAGCTCGCCAACCTGTTCGGAGCCGCCGTGCTCACCCCCGGGGCCGACCTCGGCGCCACGCTGGACCGGAGCTTCTCCGTACTGCGCCGGATCACCAGCAGCGCGCCGAACGTGTTGTCGGCGGTCGCCCCGGTACGGGCGCTGGCCCGGGACGTGGTCGAGCGGTTGCGCCCCGGCGATCCGCTGGTCGCGGCGCGGGCCGAGCGGGCCGTGTTCGACCTGGCCGTCCGGCTGTTCGAGCACCACCGGTGCGTGAGCGGCAAGGCCGTCGTCAACGTCGAACAGACCCGCCACTACCACACGATCAGCGCCGAAGTGGTCCGTCAGGACCTGGACCCCGCATCGTTGTCCTGGCTCGCGGACACCGAGGTACGCTCCGGCACGCTCGGGTTGTGGCGGTCCGGTCGTCAGATGACCGACGATCCGACGCTCCGCATCGTCGGGTCGTTCCCCTACCAGGACACCGGCGCGGGCCCGGAGACGGACCGGGACCCGTCGTCGAGCGGTGCGGTGTGCCCGCTGCGGTCGTTTCCGCCACGCGCGTTCCTCGACGAGGTCGACCGGCATCGGGGTGACCTGACCTTCCTGCTGCCGGTCCGGTTCAACGGCAGCGCCTGGGGGTTCCTGGCGCTGAACGGGTCGTTCGACGAGCTGGAGGAGGAGCCGTTCGAGCGGTTCAACCACTGGGCGGTGCTGCTGACCGTCGCGTTGGACCAGAGGCTCGCGCTGCGGGCCGAGCACGCGCTGCTGGAGGAGATCCGGGTCAGCGAGGAGCGGTACGCGATCGCGGCCGAAGCGGCCAACGACGGACTGTGGGACTGGAACCTCGACGCGGGCACCATCTACTACTCGCCCCGCTGGAAGGTGCTGCTCGGGCACACCGACGAGACCATCGGCGATTCGCCCTCCGAATGGTTCGGCCGCATCCACCCGGACGACCGCGCGGAGGTCGACCGGCTGATCGCCGCGCACCTGGCGAGCCGGTCCTCGACGATGGACTTCGAGTACCGGATCCAGGCCGCCGACGGCACGTACCGGTGGATGGTCTCGCAGGGCCGGTCCGTGCTGGACGAGAACGGGCGGGTGGCCCGGCTGGTGGGGTCGATGACCGACATCACCGAACGTCAGCGCCTCGAGGAGCAGCTCCGGCACGACGCCCACTTCGACGCCCTGACCGGATTGCCGAACCGGTCCCTCTACCTGGAACGGCTCACCCGGGCGGTCACCCGCGCCCAGCGGAGCGCGGAGGCGTCGTTCGCGGTCGTCTTCCTCGACCTCAACGACTTCAAGACCATCAACGACAGCCTCGGTCACCAGATCGGCGACGACGTGCTGGTCCAGGTGGCCGAGCGCCTCACCCGCCACATCCGCGCCGAGGACACGGTCGCGCGGTTCGGCGGTGACGAGTTCGTCCTGCTCATCGAGGATTTCGGCGAGGTACGCGACCTGCTCGGAGTGGTGCACCGGATCCTCGCCGAGGTGGCCGAGCCGCTCGTGCTCGGCGACCAGACGCGCTCGGTGAGCGTGGCGGCGGGCATCGCCGCGAGCGATCCCGCCGGCGAGACCGGCATCCGTTCCGCCGACGACTATCTCCGCGACGCCGACACCGCCATGTACCAGGCCAAGGGGCTGGGACGCGGCGCGGCGGTGCTGTTCGACGAGTCGATGCACGCGGACGCCATGGCCCGCCTCAGGCTGGAGTCAGACCTCGACCGGGCCGTCGCCGACCACGAGTTCGAGCTGTTCTACCAGCCGATCCTGCGCCTGGCCGGCCGGCAGCCGGTCGGCTTCGAGGCGCTGATCCGCTGGCGTCACCCGGAACGCGGCACCGTCGCGCCGAACGATTTCCTGCCGATCGCGGAGACGACCGGGCACACTCGGCCGATCGGGCGCTGGACGATCCGCGAGGCGTGCCGGCAGATCCGTACGTGGCTGGACGAGAACGCCGACTGCCTGGCCTTCACCGTCAGCGTGAACCTGTCCAACCGCCAGTTCTGGGATCCGGACCTGCTCGCCACCGTCCGGTCGGCCCTGGCCGACTACCGGGTGCCCGCCTCGATGCTGATCATCGAGGTCACCGAGCTCATCATCATGGACAACCAGTCCGCCGCGAACGGCGTCATGCACCAACTCGGCCAGCTCGGCGTGAAGCTGTACCTGGACGACTTCGGCACCGGATACTCGTCGCTGTCGGCGTTGCACACGTTCCCGATCCACGCCCTGAAGATCGACCGCTCGTTCGTGGTGGGCATGATGACCGACGCCCACCGCCGCGAACTGGTCCGCATGATGATCACGATAGGCGCGAATCTCGGCATCGCGGTGATCGCCGAAGGCATCGAAACCGAGGACGAGGCGGCGGTGCTGAGCGACCTCGGCTGCGAACTGGTGCAGGGTTACCTGTTCGCCCGCCCGTTGCCGGCCGGCCAGGCAAGCCTGTTCCTGCCGATCGACCACGAGGTATCCGCCTGACCGCCCGGCATCCGCCCGGTCACCCCTCCGGCTCGCCGTACGGCACGCCCCGGCCGGCCTGTTCCTCGAACACCAGCCAGGTGCGGGTGGCGCGTACCCCGGGGATGTCCTGGATGCGGTTCAGCACCACGTCCCGCAACGCGGTGTTGTCCGGCGCCCGGACCAGGGCCAGCACGTCGTGGTCGCCGCCGATCAGCGCGAAGTGCTCCACGTACGGGATCTCGCTGATCCCGGCGGCGACCAGGCGCCAGGCGGTCTGCTCGATGGTGATGGCGACGTAGGCGGTGGTGCCGAGGCCGACGCGCTGCGGGTTCAGCTGGGCGGTGAAACCGCGGATCGTGCCGTCCGCCACCATCCGGGCGACCCGCGTGTACGCGTTCGACCGGGAGATGTGGGTGCGCTCGGCCAGGGCCCGGACGGAGAGACGCCCGTCCCGCCGCAACTCGGCGAGCAGCGCGGCGTCGGTCGGGTCCAGCGGCCCGGCCGAACGTCCAGCCGGACCGGCTCCGGAAGTCGTATCCGAGGACACCCGCGTTCTCCCGCCCGCCGGTTTCAGCCATCCGTCCGCGATCATCCGGCACTCTTGACCGTACCTGCCGCCGAAACGAACGCTGATGGGACGGGCGTCTCCAGAAAGCGAGTGTCGCCATGCGGCTTGAGGATCTGCTGCCGTCTCCCGAACCGGTGCGGTTCGTCGCGGCGGACGGCACCGGAACGGCATCGCACGGCGCCTGTCCGCGGCCGGCGGACGACCGGCTCGTCGAGGGCTACCGGCGGATGGTGCTCGGCCGGCGCTTCGACACCCAGGCCACCGCGCTCACCCGGCAGGGCCGCCTCGCGGTGTACCCGTCCAGCCGCGGGCAGGAGGCGTGCCAGATCGGCGCGGTTCTGGCGCTGCGCGACGACGACTGGCTGTTCCCCACGTACCGGGACAGTGTCGCCCTGGTCGCCCGCGGTCTCGACCCGGCCGAGGTGCTGACCCTGCTGCGCGGCGACTGGCACTGCGGCTACGACCCGGTGGCCACCCGGGTCGCACCCCAGTGCACGCCGCTGGCCACCCAGACCATCCACGCGGTCGGGCTGGCCGAGGCGTTGCGCCGCAACGGCACCGACGGCGTGGTGCTGGCCCTGATCGGCGACGGCGGCACCAGCGAGGGCGACTTCCACGAGGCGCTCAACTTCGCCGCCGTACGGCGCGCGCCGGTCGTCTTCCTGATCCAGAACAACGGGTACGCGATCTCGGTACCGCTGGCCCGGCAGAGTGCGGCGCCCGCGCTCGCCTACAAGGGCATCGGGTACGGCATCGGCTCGGAGCAGGTCGACGGCAACGACCTGGTCGCGGTACTCGCCGTCCTGGACGCGGCCGTGGCGCACGCCCGGTCGGGTCACGGCCCCTACCTGGTGGAGGCGCACACCTACCGGATGGAGGCGCACACCAACGCGGACGACGCCACCCGGTACCGGGACGACGACGAGGTGACCCGGTGGGCCGCCGCGGATCCGCTCGCCCGGCTGCGGACGTACCTGAGCGATCGGGGCCTGATCGACGACGAGGCCGTGCGGACCGCCGAGGCCGGCGCCGAGGCGTTCGCCGCGCGGGTCCGCACGGCGCTGAACGCGGACGTGCCGGCCGACCCGCGCACCCTGTTCGACCACGTCTACGCCGAGCCGACCGCGCAGCTCGAGGAGCAGCGCGCCCAGCTGGTCGCCGAACTCGACGCCCGGGAGGCCTGAGATGAGCACGGCGACCGGACCGGGCGAGCTGAGCCTGGCACAGGCGTTGAACGCCGCACTGCGCGACGCGATGGGTGACGACGACCGGGTGCTGGTCTTCGGCGAGGACGTCGGTGCGCTCGGCGGCGTCTTCCGGATCACCGACGGCCTCACCGCCAAGTTCGGGGAGGAGCGGTGCTTCGACACGCCACTGGCCGAGGCCGGCATCGTCGGGCTGGCGGTGGGGCTGGCCATGGGCGGCCTGCGGCCGGTGGTCGAGATGCAGTTCGACGCGTTCGCGTACCCGGCGTTCGAGCAGATCGCCTCGCACGTGGCGAAGCTGCGCAACCGGACCCGCGGCGCTCTGCCGATGCCGATGGTGATCCGGGTGCCGTTCGCCGGCGGGATCGGCGGCGTGGAGCACCACTGCGACTCCAGCGAGGCGTACTACGCGCACACCCCCGGCCTGAAGGTCGTCACGCCGGCCACCGTGGAGGACGCCTACTGGCTGCTGCGCGATGCGATCGCCGACCCGGACCCGGTGGTGTTCCTGGAACCCAAGCGCCTGTACTGGAGCAGGGAGCGGGTCGATCTCACCACCCGGTCGGCCGGTCCGATGGGACGGGCCGCCGTCCGCCGGGCCGGCACGGACGCGACGCTGGCCGCCTACGGCCCGACCGTGCCGCTCGCCCTGCAGGCGGCGGAGGCCGCCGCGGCGGACGGGATCAGCCTGGAGGTGGTCGACCTGCGCACGATCGTGCCGTTCGACGACGAGACCCTGATGCGATCGGTACGCCGCACCGGCCGCTGCGTGGTCGTCCAGGAGGCGCAGGGTTTCGCCGGCGTCGCCGCGGAGATCGCCGCCCGGGTGCAGGAACGGTGTTTCCACTCGCTGGCCGCACCGGTGTTGCGGGTGACCGGGTTCGACATCCCGTACCCGCCGCCGAAACTGGAGCACGCCCACCTGCCCACCGTGGATCGGATCCTCGACGCCGTGGACCGTCTGCAGTTCGACGACGAGCCGGACCTGCGGCACACCGGGATGGCGGCATGAACGAGGAGTTCGTCTTCCGGCTGCCCGATCTGGGCGAGGGCCTCACCGAGGCGGAGGTCGTCGGGTGGCGGGTCGCGGTCGGTGACCCGGTCGCCGTCGACCAGGTGGTCGCGGAGGTGGAGACCGCCAAGGCGGTGGTCGAGGTGCCCGTCCCGTACGAGGGCACCGTCGCGGTCCTGCACGCCGAGGCCGGCGCGGTGGTCGCCGTGGGTGCGCCGCTGATCTCGGTCGCCGCGGTTCCCGGCCGCACCGAGCAGCACCGGACCGAGGAGCGGGCCGGATCGGGAAACGTCCTGATCGGGTACGGCACCGGCCGTCCACCGGCCGCCCGCCGCCGGGCCCGCCGGAGCCGGACTCCGGAGGCGGCGGCCGGTCCGGTCGCGCCCCGGGTCATCTCGCCGCTGGTACGCAAGCTGGCCCGCCGGCACGGACTGGACCTGGCCACGGTCGTACCCGGCGCGCGGGACGGGGTCATTCGGCGCAGCGACGTGGAACGGGCGATCGGCGCGCCCGCACCCGTGGCCGACACCGACACCGACGCCGACGTCGACGTCGTGCCGTTGCGGGGCGTGCGGCGGGCGATCGCCGACAAGCTGACCCGCAGCCGCACCGAGATCCCGGACGCGACCACCTGGGTGGACGCCGACGCGACCGGCCTGGTCGAGGCGAAGGACGCGCTCGCCGACCGCGGCGTCGGCCTGCTGGCGCTGCTCGCCCGGATCTGCGTCGCCGGCCTGCGGCGCTTTCCGGAGCTGAACTCGACCGTGGATGTGGCGGCGGGTGAGATCCGCCGGCTCGGGTACGTGAATCTCGGCTTCGCCGCGCAGACCGACCGGGGCCTGGTGGTGCCGGTGGTCCGGGGTGCCCACCGGATGAGCGCGGCCGAACTCGGCGCCGAGCTGAGCCGGCTCGCCGGGCTGGCCCGCGCCGGAACCCTGCCGCCCGGCGCGCTGACCGGCGGCACGTTCACCCTCAACAACTACGGCGTGTTCGGCGTGGACGGCTCGAACGCGATCATCAACCATCCGGAGGCCGGGATTCTCGGCATCGGCCGGATCGTCGACAAACCGTGGGTCGTCGACGGACAGCTCGCGGTCCGCAAGGTCACTCAGCTGTCCCTCACGTTCGACCACCGGGTGTGCGACGGCGGCGCGGCGGGCGGCTTCCTGCGCTACGTCGCGGACTGCGTGGAACGGCCCACGACCCTGCTCGCCGACCTCTGAACGCGGCCGGCCGCCCGAGTGTCACCAGGTGAAACGGCCCGGGTACGTGACGTCGGCGATGCGCTTCTGGCCTTCCGCGTTCGGGTGGAAGTAGTCGAGCTTGCTGACCAGATCCAGCTTGAACCGCACCGAGTGGACCGCGCCGCCGTCCCAGCGGCACCGTCGGCCGTAACTCTTGCAGGCCTGCTGCAGCTGCTTGTTGTAGGCGTCCAGCCGGTCGCGGACCCGCTTGCGGCGCTCGTCGTCGGCGTCCGCGGTCGAGGTGGGGTTGGCCAGCAGCGACTGGCACACCCCGCGGCGCCAGACCCGGACCGCGCGCTCGTTCTCCTTGCCCAGCTCCCACAGCCGGTAGACGTCCGGGACGCTGACCACCAGGATCCGCGACTTGGGCAGGCGCTTCTTGAGCCGGGCCAGGCCGGCGTCGATGTCGCCACGGAACGCGCGCACCGAGGTCATGTCGTCGACCCGGTCGGTGCAGGCGTCGTTGACCCCGATCATGACGGTCACGTACTTGGCCTTGGCTCGGACCGCGCGGTCGGCCTGCCCGGCCAGGGACTCGGCGCGGGCGCCGGGCACCGCGTAGTTGTCGTTGTTGCCCTTGATGCTGTTGTTGGCCGCCCGGATCCGGCGGTAGTGGCTGTCCACCGACGAGCCGGTGGACCAGGAGTTGCGGCTGCACGCGACCAGGGTCAGGCAACTGCCGATGCCGGCCGTGATCGAGTCACCGAGTGCGGCCATCGACGCCGGATAGCCCGGCTTGGGACGGCTGGTCCGGTCCGGCGTGGCGGCGCCACTGCCCTCGCAGGCCAGCGCCAGCGCCGCGAGCAGGGCGAAGCAGACCAGGTGCCAGCGACGCATACGAATCCTTCACGAACACAAAGGGCAACGACGGAACCACTGTAAGCCATTGCCTGCGTCTCGCGCTGACCCCTCGGACTGTCCTCTCTGGACCCCGCCTAGCGGCGCTCGTAGAACACGATCAGGACGCCGCCCCCTTGCAGCTGCGGATCGCTGCTCAGGAACCGGCCGGTGTTCAGGAAGTGGTACGGACCCGCCGCCCGCGCCTCGAACACCGGGATGAGCTGCCCGAACGCGCCGCAGTTCCGCACCACGATGTACTCGCCGTCGTTTGTGCGCAGCAGGTAGCGGGCGTCCAGCCGCGCGGTCGAGCCGATCAGCTGGTAGTCCGCGCCACCGGGCACGATGGTCCCCGCGACCCGCCCGCTCACCGTGCCGCCGGTGATCGGGATGACGTTCCGCGTACCCCGCTTGCTCGCACCCACCGACAACGATCCACCCAGCGTGACCGCCTCGCTGAACACGGTCGCACCCCGTGCGCCGGTTCCGGTCACACAGTCCCAGCTCTGGTGCGGCACGCCGGCCGGATCCGTGACGGTCACGGTCGGCCCGTCGGCCGGGACACCGGAGATGTCGTAGACCGCGAGCCGCACGGTGCCGCTCGCCGCGTCGACCGTCCGGACACCGGCGAACCGGCCCGTGTTGAGCCAGGCGTTGGCGCTGGAGTTGGCCACCTCGAAGTCCGGCACCACCACCGTCACGTCGCCGGCGGTCACCCCGCACGTCCGCAGATAGCCGATCGAGTTGTCGGCGAAACGGACCATGTGCAACTGCTCGATCTCGGTGGTGCCGGTGGCCAGCGTCAGCTCGTACTCCAGTCCGCCGGAGAGGACCGTGCCCGTGACCCGGTCACCGGCGAGCGTGCCCCCGCTGACGTCGAGCACCCGTCGGTAACCCGACGGCGTCACACCGACATCGTGCACGGCGCCGAGCCGCAGCGTGGCGGTGAGGACCGGGGTGCCCCGCTCCGGCCACGGGATGCCGGCCGGCATTCCGCAGCTCCACGACGCGTCCGGCACTGTCGTCTCCCCACTCGCCGCCGCGGCGCGGCCGGGCACCGGAGCGCCGGACACGGCCGCGAGGACGCCGGTCAGGCCGGCGATGAGGACCATTGTCAGCGGGTGCCGCGACTTCGTCATCCCCCCAGTCTGGAAAGGCGGCGAAGCACTGTCAATTGATGTACATCGATGGGTGGTGGGCGTTCGCGATACCGGAAGGGTGCTTCGCGAGCGGACGACGGAACCGGTGCGCGGTCAGTCACCCGGGGGCGTCGAATAGATCATGTGCAGGTAGTCGCCCACGGCGATCGCGGTGCAGGCCACGGCGCACACCCCGACCGCCACGCCGGCGGCGACCGCGGCGCGACCGCGCAACCACCCGGCCGCGGCGAGACCGGCTCCCCACGGCAGGGCGTACGTCAGGGTGAAGATGTGCGCGAAGCCGGTGCTGTCCGGGTACCCGGAAGGGTCCCACGCCACCGGCATCAGCACCGCCAGAGCGACTCCGGCGACGACGTACCCGGGGCGGGGCGGGCCCAGACCGCGCCAGCCGCCGGCCGGTTCGCGCCACGCCAGGGCGACGGCCGCCACGGCCGCGGCGGTTCCGGCGAGCACCACGGTTCCGGCGTACGCGTGCAGCTCCACCAGGTGGTACCGCTGCCCGTCCAGTCCGCCCAGGCCGTTGAAGGTGAACCAGTTGTGGATGGCCCGTATCCCGTTGCCGGCGACCTGGGCCGCCAGGATCGCGGCCACCACGGCCGCCGGGCGGAACCACCGGTGCCGCGTGGCCATCACCGTCCCGGCCGCCGCCAGCGCGAACGCCAACGGCAACAGCACCGGCGAGTAGTGGCCGTCCGGTCGCGGGGCGTACGTCTCGACCACCCGTTCCGGCGCCAGCACCGACACCACGGCGGCCACCGCACAGCCCACGACGAACACCCCACCCACCACCGCCGTCACCGGCCGCCGCGCCGGCATCACGGCCGCCGTGGTCCCGTCTGTCCGCAGATCGCTCACCGATGATCAACCCGGCCGCCGGCGAAATGGTCACGCACCCGGCCGGGCCGCCTCAGGGCCAGCGCGAAGTGCAGGCCGGCGAGGTGACCGCGATCTTGATTTTCCGGCCGGTCCGGCCCTACCATCGGGTAATGTTGAACACGTTCAAAAGTCGGCTGGGGGGATCGTGAAGATCGTCATTCCCGGCGGGACCGGGCAGGTCGGGACGATCCTGGATCGGGCGCTGACGGCGTACGGTCATGAGGTTGTGCTGTTGACCCGCTCCCCCGAAGGTGCGCGTCAGGTCCGCTGGGACGGGCGCACGCTGGGCGACTGGGCGGCGCAGATCGACGGCAGCGACGTGGTGGTCAACCTGGCGGGGCGCAGTGTGAGCTGCCGGTACACCGCGGCCAACCTCGAAGCCATGATGAGTTCCCGGGTGGACTCCGCGCGGGTGGTCGGCGAGGCCATCGCCGCGGCGGCCCGCCCACCCCGGTTGTGGCTGCAGATGAGCACCGCGACGATCTACGCGCACCGCTTCGACGCGGCCAACGACGAGTACGGCGGCCTGATCGGCGGCGGCGAGCGCGAGGTGCCGCGATACTGGGACTACAGCGTCGACATCGCCCGCAACTGGGAGGAGGCGCAGGAGAAGGCGCCGACCCCGGGCACCCGCAAGATCGCCCTGCGGTCCGCCATGGTGATGAGCCCCGATCGCAGCGGCGTGTTCGACGTGCTGAGCCGGCTGGCGCGGCTCGGCCTCGGCGGACCGGTCGCGGGCGGCGCGCAGTACGTCTCGTGGATTCACGACCGGGACTTCGTCCGCGCCATCCGGTTCCTGATCGAACACGACCACCTCGCCGGCCCGGTCAACCTGGCCGCACCCGGCCCGTTGCCGCAGCGGCGGTTCATGCGCGAGCTGCGTTCGGCCTGGCGCGTGCCGGTCGGCCTGCCGGCCACCCGGTGGATGGCCGAGATCGGTGCGTACGCGATCCGGTCGGACACCGAACTGCTGCTGAAGAGCCGGCGGGTCACCCCGGGCCGGCTGCTGGACGCCGGCTTCGCCTTCGACTTCCCGCAGTGGCCGAGCGCGGCCGCGGACCTGGCGGCCCGGCGGCGCCGGGCCTGACCGGATCTACTCGACGACGGCGCGGTCCAGGGTCACCCCGGTGCCGGTCGACGCGGGATTGCGGTTCCCGGTCACCCGGATTCGCAGGGTGTGGGTGCCGCGGGTCAGCGTCGGGCTGCTCCACAGGAGGACGTCCCCGGTCTTGGTCGCACGGTGCAGGTCGATCATGGTTTCCGGTCCGCCGTCGACCGACACGGCGGCGACGCCGTGGTGGCTCGCGGTGACGCCGTGGTACCTGACCCGGACGCCGGTGAACGTCAGCGTGGCGGTCCGCCCGGCCACCGCGCTCCAGCTCTGCGACCGTTCGTGGTAGGCCACCGGCGGCGCGGCCTCGTCGCAGTCCGTGCAGTGCGTCCACCCGTCGCTGTAGGTCCACCCCCCGGCCCCGACCACGGCGTCGTCCACCACGGTCGGCGTGTTCTTGGCGCGCATCCGCGCGGCCTCGGCGGCGAACACCGGGTACGCCGGGTCGGTCGGCCCGTTGATGCCGAATCCCTCGCCGTTGTCCGGCGGCCAGACGAAGGTGCCCGGATCGGCCGCGTCGTCGAGCGGGTGCGGCCGCGTCGGCTGCGGTTTCACCTTGCCCTCCAGCCGCCAGTAGAGCCAGCCGGCGCAGTCGTCGTTCGCGTGCACCGCGGCCAGCCAGGTGCGGTACAGCTCCGCACGGCTCCGCCGCGCGCCTTCGGTCGCCGCCGGGTACGCGAACTCCTGCAACAGGACCGGCTTCTGCGCCCGGCGCGCCGAGGCGCAATGCCGCTCGACCAGGTCGACGACGCCCGCGGGGGACACGTCGTGGTAGGTCGGGTAGGTGTGCCAGGTCTGGAAGTCGACGGCCGGAACCGCCAGCGGTTCGGTGTCCGGGTCGCTGCCCGCCCGGCCGTCGTAGAAGCCCTCGCTGCCGCTGCCCACCAGTTGCCGGGCACCCTGCGCCTTCAGGTGGACGGCCATCTCCTGCATCCAGCTCTGGGCGAGCGCGACGGAACTGACCTCCGGCTCGTTCATCAGGTCCCACGCGAAGATCGTCGGATCGTCGGCGTAACGGATGCCGGTCAGCGGGTTGACCCGGTTCAGGACATGCGCCGTCCAGTCCCGGTAGAACTGCCGGGCGCGCGGATCCTGGTAGAAGAAGGTGTACCGGCGCGGATCAGCGGCGGCGTCGTACCCGTCGAGATACCACGCGTTGACCTGCTGCGAACCGCCCGCCCACTGCCAGAAGTCCAGCATCGCGAGGTTCAGGCGCAGACCGAGCCGGCCGGCCCGGTAGATGACGTAGTCCCACCGGCCCAGGCCGTCGACCTCGCTGTCGTTGAAGGCGTACGTGTTCCGCGCCGGGTCCCAGTAGGCCAGGTAGGTGCCGTGCACCCCCATGTTGGACGAGTCGGCGGTGCTGCCGGGGTTCCACACGTGCCGCTTGACGGTCCCGTCCGGCGAGCCCTTGACCGAGTGCAGGATGCCGCGCACCACGTTGTACCCCGACGCCGCGGCCGACTCCAGCACCGAGTCGACCTCGGCGCGGGTACCCCAGCCGAGATAATGGTTGTTGGTCCCGGCGACGTAGAACGGCCGGCCGTCGAGGACGAACCGGGTGCCCTCCGCGGTCACATAGGACGTCCCGGCCGCGGCCGCCCGCACCGGCGCGACCAGCCCGACCAGCATCAGCAGCACGGCGACGAGCCGGACCGGCCTTCGCACGACGACGCCCATGGCACTCCCCCAGACCTCGTGCGCCGCGACGAGCCGACCCGGCACCCGCCGCCGACGATGCCGCTACCGAGTCGCCCGAGAAAGGCTCACGTCCGCAACCGGCCACGCACGGGGCGGCCGGGGCGAGGACGCTCTGCCGAGCAACGGATGCCGAATCGTGCGGCGACCTCGGCGTGAAAGGGCTACCCGGCCATCGCTTCCGCCGACTGCGTCTGGGTCAGAGACTGCCTGAACTCCAGGGCTTCCGGCAGATCCTCATACTGCAGAAGGTTCCCCGCCAGCTGCGACAGCAATGCCTTCGCTTGCGCGGGCGTCGCCGGCCCGGATGTTCGCCGCCCGATAGTCGACGTCCTGGATCGCGGCGTCAATCTGCGCCAGCCGCTCCTGCAACTGTTCAGCACCACCGGTATCGCCTTTGGCCTGCAACGCGACTAACGCGTTGAGGTAGTGAGCGCGCTCCTTGTCAAGGCGGGCCCGCTCTTTCTCGATCTCCGGATGTCCATCGTCTTGCCGAGCCGGGCAATCGCGGTCGCCACCTTTCCCAGCCGGTCGACGGCCGAGTCCAGCTTGTATGGCTTCATCCCGCGAACGAGGTTGTCGGCTTCCGCGTTGTAGGCACGCAGCATCAACTTCGAGAAGTCCCGGATCATCGTTCGGCCCTGCGCCTCCGAGCCGTTGACGGTCCATCCGCGCGCCGCCTGGACCGCCCCACCGTCGGCCCTCGCCATCCTCTTGATCCGGTCCTGGATGCGCGCCAGAGCCGCCTGGTAGGCAACGGCATCAGACAGCGGATGCCGGTACTCGTACACGCCGACTTCCTGCAGAATAGCCGTCTCCTCGGTGACAACTACCTGCTGCCGCACCTGCGCCAGCCGGGTGTGCGCCTCGGCTTCCTGCCGCATCAGCTCGCCCACTCGCGCCTGCGTCTGCGCAATCTGCTCGGCGAGTTGCGTTTTGCTGCGGGCCGCCTCGTCGGCAGTCTCCTGTCGGACCCGTTCCCGATATCGCTCCAGTTCCACCGCGGACAACACACCGAGACGCTGCATGTCCGCGTGCAGACCGTTGAGCTCCGCCGTAAGCCGTTCGACCTCGCCGGCAAGTTCCCGGGCTTTGCCTCTCGCACCGAAGAATCCGATGCCCGACTCCGCCGGAGCGGATCCGGGTGGATCCGGTACCGGGGGCGGAACCACAGGTGGTGCCGGGGTATTCATCCCCGGTACCACCGGCGGCAGGGGGGCAGATGAAGCAGGAGCTTCCATCACGTCCGGCACCCAGAATTGCCAGCCCTCCGGCGCCGGCCCCCACATCGGATCGGGCTTCCATCCCTCAGGAGGCACCCACCCCGCGGGCGGTCTGGGCCAGTTCCGATGACGAGCCAGGGTGCTCCAGACGGTACGGATCGGGTGATGCGGGTACGCCTACAAGAATGCGTGGACACGATCTGCTTCCGTCGTCGCAAGGAGAAGGCATGCAGCACCGCATCGGCGAGATCACGCTGACCGTGCTCGGACCGGACCACCGGCCGCTGGCCGACCGGGTCGTCACGGTCGAGCAGCGGCGCCACGCGTTCGCGTTCGGCAACATCGGTTTTGACTTCGTCCACCTGGTCGGCGGGCCGAACCCGGCCGAGGAGGGCCGGGAGCAGAACTTCGGCGGCGCGACGGACATCGACCTCGACCAGTTCGCCCGGGACTGGCTGGGTCTGTTCAACACGGCCACGCTGCCGTTCTACTGGGGCAGCTACGAGCCGACCCGCGGAGCACCCGACACCGCCCGCCTTCTGCGGACGGCACGATGGCTCACCGAACGCGGCGTGGTCGTCAAGGGGCATCCGCTGGTGTGGCACACCGTCCAGCCCCGGTGGTTGCTCGGTCTCGAACTGGACGAGGTGGAACGACTGCTCCGGGAGCGCATCCGGCACCTCGTCGACGGCTTCGCCGGCCTCATCGACACCTGGGACGCGATCAACGAAGCGGTGATCATGCCGGTCTTCGCCAACGGCGACAACGCGGTGACTCCGCTGGCCCGCGCCCGCGGGCGGATCGCGATGGTACGGCTGGCGTTCGAGCAGGCGCGGGCGGCCAACCCGGGTGCGACGCTGGTGCTCAACGACTTCGACCTCAGCTCGGCGTACGAATGCCTGATCGAAGGTGTTCTCGAGGCCGGCATCCCGATCGACGCGATCGGCCTGCAGACCCACATGCACAAGGGCTACCGCGGCGAGGAGTACATGAACGCCATGCTGGACCGGTTCGCCCGCTACGGACTGCCGCTGCACCTGACCGAGAGCACGCTGGTCTCCGGGCACCTCATGCCCCGTGACATCGAGGACCTCAACGACTACCAGGTTCCCGACTGGCCGACGACGCCCGAGGGCGAGGCACGCCAGGCGGACGAGATCGTCCGGCACTACCGGTCGCTGGTCGCCCACCCGGCGGTTCAGGCGATCAACTACTGGGGGCTGACGGACCGGGGCTCCTGGCTCGGCGCACCGGTCGGCCTGATCCGCGCCGACGGCACCCGCAAGCCGTCGTACGACGCCCTGTCCGCCCTGATCAAGGGCGAGTGGTGGCTCCCGCCGACGGAGCAGCGCACCGGCGCCGACGGGACACTGACGGTACGGGGCTTCCACGGTGACTACGCGGTCGCCGGTGCACCGTTCCGGATCGGCCCGGAGCAGCAGAGCACCACGGTGACCGTCGACCCGGTGGCGCGGTAGCCGGCGGAACGCGGGATCCCGGGCGGGCGACGGTTGCGCTTCGCCCGCCCGCGATGATTGCATGTGCCGCGGCTGTCCCTCCGGCGCCGGTCAGGAGGACGTCATGCTCGCCGCGCTAGGTCGTACCGTCTACCTCCGGCGCCACGCCGTCATCGCGGTGTGGGTGGTGGTCGCGCTGGCCGGTGCCGTGTTCGGTGGCACCGTCTACGATCGCACCCGGTCGATCGACACCCTGCCTCCCGGCGCGCCGTCCACCGTCGCGCAGGACCGTCTGGATGCGCTGTCCCCCGAGGGCGAACGCCTGGTAGCCGTGATCTCCGGCCGCGATGTCGGCGCGATCGAACTGGTCAACAGCGTCAGCCGGATCGCCTTCGAGATCCGCGACATCCCCGGGGTGGCCGAGGTCGAGGACTCCTACACCTCGGCGGCGCGGCAGATCTCCAGCGACAACCGCAGCTCCCTGGTCACGGTGGAGTTCAAGCCGGGCCTCAGCGACGCCGAGGCGTTGCGGGTCGCCGACCGGGTGAGCGCGGCCCTGCGCCGCATCGACGCCCCCGAGATCCTGATCGGCGGCGAGCTGCGGGCCGAACAGGAGTTCGGCGACCAGGCCGTCCGGGATGCGGCCGTGGGCGAGTCCGTCGCCCTGGTCTGCGTGGCGCTCCTGCTGATCGTGCTGCTGGGCGGCCTGGTGGCCGGCCTGCTGCCGTTGGCGGCCGCGCTCGGCGCGGTCGCCGCCACGCTGCTGACGCTGACCGGTCTGGCCCGCCTCCTGCCGGTCAGCGAGTACGCGGTCAACGTGGTCACCCTGCTCGGCATCGGGCTGGCGGTCGACTACAGCCTCCTGCTGATCGCCCGGTTCCAGGAGGAACGGGCCGCCGACCCGCGGGCGCCACTGGCCGACCTGACGGCCCGCACGGTGGCGACCGCCGGCCGGGCGGTGCTGGTCTCCGGCTCCGCCGTCACCGCGGCGCTGGTGGGCCTGTTCGCCTTCGGGGACCCGCTGCTGTCCGCGATGGCGATGGGCGGAGCGCTGGTCGTCGTTCTGGCGACGGTGACCGGGCTGACGCTCGTACCCGCGTTGATCGGAACCGCCCACCGGCGCATCCCGGCGACCGGCGGGTGGCGCCGGACCCGGCGGGTTTCCGGGCCGGGGCCGAACCCCGGCCTGCTGGCGCGGCTCGCCGGGTTCGCTCAGCGCCGGCCGGGCCCGGTTGCGCTGGCGGCGACGGCCGGGCTGCTGGTGTTGAGCGCGCCGCTGTTCTTCGTGGAGTTCGCCAACTCGGATGTCCGCGCGCTGCCGCGGAGCAGCGAGGCCCGCCAGACGTACGAGGCGGTGCAGGGCCGGTTCACCGACCCGCCGAAGCAGCCGCTGACCGTGGTGATCGAGGTGGATCCGGCCGCGCCCGGCCTGACCGACCTGTACGACAGCATGCAGCGGCTACCGGGCGTGTCCGATGTCTACCCGCGATCCAGCCTGCCGCCCGGGGTGAGCGTCGCCGACGTGGTGCCGAGCGGAACCGAGGACGGCCCGTCGGCCCAGCGACTGGTGGCGAGCCTGCGGGCACTCGACGCGCCCGCCCCGGTGCTGGTCGCCGGTCCCGCCGCGGAACTGGTCGACGCGAAACGCTCGGTGGCCGAGCGCCTGCCGGTCGCCCTGGCGATCATCGTCGTGGCGACCGGGGCGCTGCTGTTCGCGCTCACCCGCTCGGTGGTCGTACCCGTCAAGGCCATCGCGATGAACCTGCTGACGCTGCTGGCGACCATGGGGGTGCTGGTCGCGGTCTTCCAGTGGGGCTGGGGTGCCGGCCTGCTGGGCTTCGACCCGTGGGGTGCGCTCGACCTGACCACCCCGTTGTTGCTGTTCGTCTTCGCGTTCGGCCTCTCGATGGACTACGAGGTATTCCTGCTGGCCCGGATCAAGGAAGAATGGGACCGGCGGACGGCCACCGACCGCGCGGCCAACGACCGCGCCGTCCTGGCCGGAATCACCGCCACCGGTCCGGTGGTCACCACGGCCGCACTGGCGATCGGCATCGTCTTCCTCGGCTTCGTCCTCGGCGACCTGGTCGCGGTGAAGGAGATCGGTATCGGCATGGCCGTGGCGGTCCTGCTGGACGTCACGGTGGTCCGCGGCCTCCTGCTCCCGGCGACGATGTCACTGCTCGGACGCTGGAACTGGTGGCGGCCGGGCGCCACCACCGGCGCCGAGGCCGGCGAGCCGACCCGTACGCTGGCGCGATGATCGATTTTCGCGCCGCGGTCGAGGCACGCGATCCCGACGCCATCGCCGCGACCCTGGCCGACAACGTGGTGTTCCGCAGCCCGGTGGCGTTCAAGCCCTATCCGGGCAAGGCCATCACCGCGGCGATCCTGCGCGGCGTGCTGCGGGTGTTCGAGGACTTCCGGTACGTCCGCGAGCTGAGCGGCGACGGCGGCCGCGACCACGCGCTGGTCTTCGCGGCCAGGATCGGCGACGTCGCCGTCGAGGGCTGCGATTTCGTGCACCTGGACGAGAATGGCCTGATCGACGAGTTCACGGTCATGGTCCGCCCGTTGTCCGCGGCACAGGCGCTGGCCGCCGCGATGGCCGCCCAGTTCGAACAGATCCAGCGCGAGGCCACCGCCGGCTAAGGCCTGTTTCGGAACCCGGCGGCGCGGCCGGTGACGGTTCCGGTGCCGTGGCGCGTGACAGCCGGTTCGGCGTGCGAGGCTGGCGGGTACGGCCGCGAAGCGTCGCTCGTGGCGGGTGCGCGGGGCCCGTGCCGGCTGACGGTGGAGGTAGCGCGGTGGAGTTCACACGGCTGGGTCGGACCGGGCTGAGGGTGAGTCGTATCGGGCTCGGGTGCATGAGCTTCGGAGAAGCCGCGGCCGGTATGCACCGGTGGACACTCGACGAGGATGCCGCGGCGCCGTTCTTCCGGCAGGCCGTCTAGCTGGGTGTGACGTTCTGCGACACCGCGAACGCCTGTCGATGAGCGGGACATGATCCCGATGTGCCGTGATCAGGGTCGCCGCGCTGGAGGCCCCCTACCGGCCGCAGGACAACTACTGGTGGTGAGCGCGGGCACCCGGCCCGACGGATTCCCACACCGGCATCCCGGGCTCGTCGTTGTGCACGATGATGTCGACGTGCTCGGCCGGGCGCACCGTGGCGAAGTAGAACCGTTGGGCGGGGAGGTACCGCTCGCGCCAGCGCCGTTCGACGGCGGCCCGGGCGGACACCCGGCTCTCCCGGATCACGGCGCGATCCACCGTCTTCTCCGGCGCCGCCGACACGAGGACACGCAGGTCCCACCGGCCGATCAGTTCCGGGCGCATGAGGAAGACGCCGTCGAAGACCAACACGGCGTCGGCGGCGGCGGTCGTGACCGGCGGGGACGTCGCGGTGTCCGTGGCGTGGTCGTAGACCGCGGTTCGGTGGCGCCGGTCTCCGCCCGGGCCGAGCGGATCGAGCAGCACCCGGTTCAGCGCGTCGTGGTCATGGGCGTCGAGGTAGCAGCCTTCGGCCGAGTATTCGCCGCGCGGGTAGCGCTGCGCCCGGGGGACGAGGAAGTCGTCGATCGTCGCGCGGATGACCTCGCGCCCCCGGGTACGCAGGACGGCGGCCAGCTCGTCGGCCAGGGTGGTCTTGCCCGCGGCGGGCGGTCCGTCGACGGCGACCCGCACCGGATGCGGGACGGTGACCGACCCGACCGCCCCGGCCAGGCGGCGAGCACCTCCGCCCGGGTGCCTCGGCCCATGTCCTACCCCGTTCTGGTCTCGCGCACGATCGGAGCCTAGGCGACAGCGCGCCCGGATGCTGCCCGCCACCATGCGGCCGGTCGGGGTCCACGGACAGCCGATCGCCTACGTCTCGGCCAGGGCCGCAGCGTCGCCGCGGTCAGAACGTGGCGATCGGGTTGACCGGGCTACCGGACGTACCGGCGAGGCGGACCGGCGCGACGGCCAGGTGGAAGTCCCACTGGCCCAGCTCGGCGGCCGTCGACGCGCACGCCTCCAGGTCGCAGTTGTCGAGCATCCACAGCCCCATCGCGACGAGACTCACGGCGTGTACCGGCATCAGCACGTCCGCGTACCCGGACGGTTGCACGTCCTGTGGGGTGTCCGCGCCGATCAGCGCGACCTCCCGCTCCCGCAGCCACGGCAGGCAGGACGCGTGCCAGCCGGCCTGCGTGAAGCCGCCGGCCGGGCCGCTCTCGTGCCGGGCACGGCCGTAGCCGGTCCGCAGGAGTACCGCGTCGCCGGGTCGCACCCGCACACCCTGGCGACGCTCGGCCTCCTCGAGATCGTCGGGGAACACGCCTTGCCCGGGCTCCAGCCACGGCACGTCGCGGACCCGGGCGATGTCCAGCAGAACACCGCGGGTGACGATGCCGTTCGCCGCGGCCGTGACGGCGGCCCACGCCGAGCCGGTGCCGGCGCCGACCGACGAGTGCGACCGCCCGTTGTACATCGTGCCGTCCCAGAAGATGTGGCAGGGCGAGTCGAGGTGGGTGACGGTGTTGCCGTGGAACGTGATGCCGAGCCGCTCGGACGAGAAGCCCCAGCGCCGGTCGGCGTGGAACCCGGGCACCGGCATGTTCTCCCCGCCCGGCATGTCGGCCGCGCACGGGCACGTCGTCGTCGACCGCTCCATGTCCCGCGGTACGGCGACCTCCCAGGCGCACGACACGCCCCTGCCGTGCCGCACGGCCCGGGCCGCCGCCAGCCGGACGTCGTCGGTGATGTGGTTCAGCGTCCCGAGTTCGTCGTCGTCGCCCCACCGGCCCCAGTTCGACAGCGTCCGGAAATACCCGAGCACGTCGTCCTGCGTCGGCATCGCCCGCCCCGCCGTCATCCCAGCATCGACTCCTCCGGTCCCGCGGTCGAGGCGCCGCGCGCGACGTGACCTGGCAGGACGCTACCTCACCGGGCCGGCGCGCGGCGGCGCCGGCAGTCACTCGGTCGTGGCCGACGACGTCCGGGTCCCGTTCGCGCGCATCGCGCCGGCGGGCAAGTCCATGACCCGCCCGACCTCAGGACTGGCGGAGGCGACCATGCTGGCGCGGGCCGGAACGATCGACGCGAACGGGCTACGGGCGCTCACTCACCGGCGTGGCCTGAGGGCCCACCTGGTGCGCCTGATCGTCGTGGGCCCGGTCAGCGGCGATCGACGAGCGCGGCCTCCAGCCGCAGCCCGAGCCCGGTGATCACCAGAAGACCCGCGACGACGTAGCCCTCGGCGGGCGTGTCGTCGGCAACCAGCCCGAAGACCGCGACCAGGAGGCCGACCACCACGGCGATGGTGCCCAGTATCCGCGCCGCATAGACCCGTCGTCCCCGATCGTCCACGGCGAAGACCATACGGTGCCGATCCGCCCGGCACAGTCCCCTGTCGAGGGCGGCGCGGAGCCGTGGACCGTCGAAGCTCGTCGGTGGTGGAGCCGATCGGATGCCGGCGGGTCAGCGGAAGTCCCGGATCGGCCAGAGACGGACCGCGCCGTCGGCGTAGGTGGCCGCGAGCATCACGCCGTTCCGGTCGTAGGCGATCGTGTCCGCCGGGTCGGCGCTGCCGATGAGGGTGTGCACGTGCAGGCCGGTGCTGGCGTCGAAGATCTGGACCGTTCCGTCCCGCGGGGCGGCCGCGAGGCTGTTCCGGATCAACGGGTTGAACGCCAGCGAGCCGGCCCCACGCGGAATCCGGACCGGGCGGACCGGGCGCCCGTCGCTGGAGTCCCAGACCCGGATCGCGGCTCCGGTCTCGCCGGTGACGAGGGTGTTGCGGGTCAGGGGGTCGAAGGCGAGCGCGGTCACGTGGCGGAAGGAGCCCTGCAGCCGGCGGACCGGCTGCCCGTTGCTGGTGTCGAAGACGGTGACCGGGCCGTCCCGGCCGGCCACGGCCAGGGTGTGGCGGGTGAGCGGGTCGAAGGCGAGCGCGGTGACCGGCGCGGCCGGCCCGCCCAGCGTGCGGATCCGCCGGCCCGTGTCGATGTCCCAGAACGTCACCGGGCGTCCGGTGACGGCGGCCACCAGCACGTTGCGGTCGTGCGGGTCGAAGGCGAGCACCGCCTTGTCGCCCGGGCCGGCGCCGGGCAGCGTCCGCAGCGGGCTGCCGTCGGTGTGGTCCCAGAGCCGGATCAGGCCGTCCGGCCCGGTGGTGGCGAGAACCTCCCGGTTCAGCGGGTCGAAGGCGACCAGCGTCGGCTGCGGATCCCCGGTGTCGATCGTCCGGGTCACCTCGCCGGCGGCGGTGTCCCAGATCCGGACGACGCCGGCCGCGTCCGCCGTGGCCAGCCGGTCCGCGAAGAACCGGGGGAAGCTCAGCGTCACCGGCCCGGAGGGATGTCCCGGGGTCAGCAGCCGCGGGTCGTCCGGATCCCCCGAGGTCGCCTTCCGGACGACGAACAGCGTGGCTGCCCCGCCGGCCAGGACCGCACCGCCGGCCAGGACCGCACCGCCGGTGATCACGGCACGCCGGGACAGCCGCCCTCCGGCGTCCGCCGCGCCGAGGTCCGCCTTCAGCCGTTCCCATCGGCCGCGCCATTCCTCGACGTTGCCGTCACAGGCCTGCACATAGGCCTCGACGGTCGGCCACTTGGGCAGGTGCCGGCCACTGGCGGCATCGGACAGAGCCGTGGTCGACCGGTCGGTGCGGGCCGCCATGGTGCTGTACTTGGGGGAACCGGCGGCCACCCGGAGCGCACGCAGTGCGGCGGCGAACTCGGCGAGCGGGCCGTCCGCTGGATCAAGGGGACGCTCCGGACGTGGCATGTGGCTCAGCGTCACAGTCGTCCGCCGACCGGCGCAAGAGACCGTCGGATGTCCGCCGGGGAGCCGCGTTGTCCGCCGCAGGACCACATTGTCCGCCCGGGCACCGACGGCTACCGCAATCGGCTACGACGGATACCGGCCCGGTGTTCCGCCGGGTGACTCCCCACTCGGAGGTCTGGCGAGATGACCACGGAAAATCCGGATGACCCGACGGCCGCCGATCCGTCGGCAGAACCGAAGCATCGCCGGCCGGAGGACCCCGCGCCTCCGGAGCCCCCGCCCGTGCCCGAGCAGGCGCGTGCTGCCCGGCAGGCACCGGCCACGGCGGACGTACCCGAGCAGGTCCGTGCGGCCGGCCAGGCGCCGGCCGCGGTGGACGTACCCGAGCAGGTAACCGCGCTGCCGGACCAGGCTGGCGGCGGCCCGGAGAGCCGGGCCGGCCGCAGTGCCGTGGAGAAGGTTCAAGCCTGGAGCGCCGTCGTGTCCGCGGTGCTCTCGGTGGCCGCGATCGTGCTGTCCACGATGGCGTTCGCGGATCAGCGCGGCCGGCAGCAGAAGCAGATTGCGGCACGCGTCTCGATCGTCGAGGGCCTGTTGCCCACCCGGGTGGAAGGACAGCTCGGCGCACCCGGGATCGTGATCCGGAACCGGGCGCCGTCACCGATCTTCAAATCATGGCTCCTGGTCGACCGGGCCGGCCGGACCGGACTCTTCTACCTCGACGCGATTCCACCCTGCGTCGTACTCGGGCTCCCGAAGGAGATCTTCACCGGCAAGCCGGTCCCGGACCGCAAGGTGGTCGTGGCGTTGTGGTTCGCCGACGACGAGGGACGCGGCTGGCAACGGCTGGCCGGCGGGGAACTCGATCCGTTCGCGGTACCGATCTACCAGGGCGCGGCGACGGCACTCCCGGGTGGCCGGGGCCTGCCGCCGGCCACGGCCATCGACGCGACTCTGAACTCCGAGCCGGCCCGGCTGGCCCGCGGGATGGTGATCCGGGACGCGTCGGACTGCAGCGAGGCGAACTGACGCCTCGCCCGCGTGCCGCCCCGTGGCCGGGATGCTGCCGCTCTGCGCCTGGCGATCTACCACCCGGTGAAGGGGACGCCGGAGGCCAGCGCCTGGCTCAACTACTCGCGCGTGCCTGGCCGGACGGCGCCGTTGCCTTCCGCAGTTCGCTCAGCCACTCGATGCCGAGCCGGCGGCCGTCCGGGAACTGGTCGTCGCGGTCCCAGCGCCACGCTGTGATCATCGCCAGCACGAGGGTCCGGCAGTCCCGGAGCAGCTGGTGATCGATGCCCGGGTAGTGGTCTTCAACCCCGTCGGGTGCGTGCGCCAGGTCGAACTCGATCGGCCCCCGGCAGCACGTCTCGAAATCGATGAAGAGCGGGCCGGTCCCGGTCGGGAGCAGGTTGCCCGGATGGGGTTCGCCGTGCAGGAACTGCTCGGGCCGGCCGCTCTCGCTGACCGCTCGGCGCAGGCGGTCCACCATGCCGGCGAGAAAGACCCGGTCCGCGTCCGCCAGTTCCGGCGTCCGGACGTGGTCGGCCACGAGCGTCCGGGCCTCGGCGACCCGGTCCGTGAAGTGCGGGGAGGGCAGGTCGACCCGGCGCATTCCGGCGTGCAGAGATGCGAGCGCTGCCGCGTAGTCCGCGTGGGGTATCGCGGGAGAGGTGACCGGTTCGTAGTAGGCCCACAGGGTGACCTCGTAGTCGCCCCGCACAAAGACCTCGGGCACGTGCAGCGCGGCCACCGGGCTCCCGGCCTCGGCCAACCGCTGAGCGACATCGACTTCGAACTGGGCGCACCGGCTCGTCACCGGCGCCACCCGGGCCAGCACGTCACAGGGCTGCAGACGGAGGGTCAACTTGTTCGAGTTGTGCAGCACGGCGGCGTCATGGACGGTCAGGCCCAGCGATGCGGCGCTCGAGATGGCTGCCTGGGTTGCCCGCTGAGCCTCGTACTCCTGCATCGCAGCACCGTAGCTCAGCGTTCGTGGCGCGGCCGCCGCATTTCGGTCTCCTGCGCTCGGATATTCTCCGGGAGGTGGATGCACCGGCGATACCGACCCTGCTGATCGACACCTCAACGCTGTTGCGGCTCCAACTGGACCGGTTCTCCCCGGGTCGGCGCACCACCGCACGAGAGGCCGCCGCCCTCGAATGTCTGGTGCTTTTCGACCGCGTTCTGCTGGACGGGCCGACCATCCGCGCAAACCGCGACAGGCTGCTGTGGACCACCGACATCGGCGCGGGAGTGGAAATACTTGATCTTGAGCCGCCGAACGTAGCCGGCCTCTATGTGCGCGGTGCCGAGTTGTTCGCCCAGATGCGCCGCGGGTCCCTGGGAGGTGTCCTGCCGCGTGGGCAGATTCCGCCGGAACTCTCCCGCGAGTTTCCCCCGGCCCACTTCAACCCATCCACCGATTGGCAGGACGTCGCCGCTTTCCTGGAGGGGAATCCGGAGACGCGGCCCGTTCTGCACGCATTCGTTTCGGCGCACGGGGAGCGGCCGCGACACGTCAGTCGTGGACCCCTGATGTTGATGCGACTCTTCTATTACCTCGCGCTCCAGGAGAGCGCAGCCTCGGCACTCCTGCTCGATCCGGCCAAGGCCTACGACGAGGCTCCGCGGTACGGCCAGGCTTCTCGCCTGCTCGACGTCTTCAGCACCGAAGTGCGGACCGGCTACCAGCAGCGTAAGCAGAGGTGGCTCGGAGTGCCCCAGCCGTCGATGCCGACCCCGCTGCTCACCACCTTCGTCAAGGCAACCGCCGAAGAGCGGGACTGGAGTACGGGACGCGTCGTCGCGTGGCTGCGCGAGCAGCCCGAAGTTTTCTCCTTCCGCGCCGGCATGGCTGCCCTGCTCGACGCCGCCGAGCAGGGCGACGCCCACGCCACGGACGCGATCATGGGGGAACTCGAAGAGGCGGCCGCGCAGTGGAGCTCGCGGCTCGGCACACCGGTAAACCGCCGAACCATCCCCATCACCGTGGCGCTCCCCTTTCTGGAGGGTAAGTTCGAGGTTCCCTTACCGGCACTGTCGCGCACACCGGGCGCCAAGCTTCTCGTATTCATCGACATGCTGCTAGGCAAAGAGCATCGCCAGCCCCCGACTTGACCTCCAGGGATGTCGGCCCTCCTCTGCAGGCGGTATCGGCCCGCCCGGCGTCCTGGACTGCCGTGCGGACGTCGACCGACGCGAGACCCGAGTCCGGCCGACGCTGATTGCGGGTGTCCTGATCTCGTATCGTCTGCTCGTGCAGGTTGCTGAGATCCGTCGATACCCGGTGAAGTCGATGCTGGGCGAGGTGGTGCCGGCGGTCGAGGTCGGTCATCGCGGCTTGGCCGGAGACCGGTTGTGGGCCGTGCGCGACGCGGATGGCAAGTTCGGCAGCGGCAAGAGCACCCGCCGATTCCGGCGGATGCCGGGTCTATTCCAGTTCCGCGCGTACGCGTCCGAGCCGGTCCCTGTGGTGGAGTTGCCCGACGGTCGCCGTTTCCCTGCCGACGATGCCATCGGGCACCGGGCAGTCAGTGCAGCGCTCGGGCGCACGGTGACTCTCGCTCGGGAAGCGGCTGTCCCGCATCACGACGAGGGCCCGGTCAGCCTGCTGACGACGGCCTCGATGCGCGCCCTGACAAGGCTTGCCGGCGGGGAAAGGGGCGCGGCGGAAATCGATCCGTTGCGGTTTCGGGCCAACCTTCTGATCGATCTGCCGGGGAGCGGCTTTGCGGAGGACAACTGGCCGGGGCGTCGGCTGCGGGTGGGGACGGAAGTCGTTCTGCGGATAGTCCGACCGCTCACCCGGTGCGTCATGATCGATATGGCGCAGGAGGGGGCCGGCGAACGGAAGGACCTGCTCAAGGCTCTTGCTGAGCATCACGAGACGACGTTCGGCGTCTTCGCCACGGTGGAACAGCAGGGTCGGGTCGCTGCTGGCGACAGGTGCTCGTGGGTGTGAGCTCTCGATCGTTTCCTCGACGGAGATGTCGGCGTGACACCGACCGGATGAGCCTTCGCACGCTCGTGCCGAAATGAGCGGGCTGGGAAGCCGGCCCGGCGACAAGCCCGATGCCGGCTTCCTGAGCCCGATCAGCGTCCGTCAGGAGCGGCGGCACTGAATCATTTGTCGACGACGTGCGCCGCGAAGATGCGCTCGAAGATGGCGTCGATGACGTCGTTCTTGGCCATGGTGTAGTCGTCGTCACCCGCCTCGCGGGCCAGGCGCCGCTTGGTCGAGGCGTAGAGTTCGCGATCCTCGGCGTGGGTACGAAGCCAGTCACGCAGAAGCAGGTGCCGGGTGATCTCCGGCGCGCCCTGCGGCCAGACGTGCAGGTGGACGTCCTCGCCGGCGTCGATGAGCATGCGGTGCCCGTGCCACCAGGGCTCGCGCAGGATCAGGACGTACCCCAGCTTCTCGAGAATCGGGATGTACCGCGACTCGTCGTCGGTGTCGGCCAGGGTGAGATCGATGTCCACGATGGGCTTGGCCGCCAGCCCGGGCACCGAGGTGGACCCGACGTGCTCCAGCCCCAGGGCCCGATCACCCAGCGCACCGAGCAGCGCGGCAGCAGCGATTTCGTAGCGGTCAGCCCATGCGGGGTCGTAGTCCTCGATGACGACCGGCCGCCAGCCGTTGGGCGGGTCCCGCACAATGCGCGACGCATCCTGTTCCGGCGTACCCAGCAGCCGCTGACGGACATCCTGCGAGAACTCGGGCATCGTTCCACCTCCTGGTCGAAACAAAGTCCACCAGGATACGGCGTAATCTGTTCCGGTGCTTGGTGAGCCGGCGATTCGCATGGCGGACCAGATTCGCTCCGGCGCATGGAGCGCGTCGGATGTGGTCGAGCAGGCGCTGGACGCGGTGGCGAGGCTGGACCCGATACTGCACTTCATCGATCAGCTCGATGCGGTGTCCGCCCGGGAAGCGGCTCGCCGGCTGGTGCCTTCGGGGCGGTTGGCCGGGGTGCCGTTTCTCATCAAGGCGCGTACGCCGGCGCACGCCCCGATCGTCACCCGGCTGGTCGCGGCCGGAGCGATTCCGATCGGAACCTCGACCCGAGCCCGGGTCGGCGCCCAGGCGCAGACCTACGGGTGGAACGGCAGTGACTACACCCGCAACCCTTGGGACCCGACACGGTCGCCGGGTGGGTCGTCGGCGGGTTCGGCAGCCGCCGTCGCGGCCGGCGTCGTTCCGTTGGCCACCGGAGGAGACACCGGTGGATCCCTCCGGATCCCCGCGGCGTTCTGCGGCGTCGTCGGGTTCAAGGGCAGCTACGGCCGGGTTCCGCGCACCGGGCGGTCGCTGGGAGGTCTGACCACCGCCGGGATCATCGGCGCCGATCTGCACGACGTGGTGGCGGCGACGAGCATCGTGAGCGGCCCGGATCGGCGGGATCCGTGCGCGTTACCGCATTGGCCGACACCGGACCTCCGGGACAGGCAATGGCGGGTCACCTATCAAGCGGGTCTTTGCGGTAGCTTCGCCGAGCCCGGTGTCGATCGGGTCGTCCGTGACCGGCTCGTCGCCAGCGGTCTCACCGTGGTGGACGCGCCGGTCGAGCTTCAGGCCGTGGACGCGGCGTGGGAGACGTTGTGGGCGCTGGACACCGGCCGGGGCGTGGACGGCGCCGCGATTTCCCACGCCACCGAGGTACGCAACCACAACGACACCGTCCTTGCCGACCTTCTGCACGAGGTCGACGCGCTGGTCACCCCCACCACCCTCACCGTGGCGCACGGGTACGACCGATACGAGGAGTCGATCGTGGTCGGGGACTTGTGCTGGGGATTCAACGTCACCGGACATCCCGCCGTCACGGTCCCGGTGGGACTTCTGGACGGCCTGCCCGTCGGCGCGCAGGTGGTGGCCGCCCACGGCCGCGACGATATCGCCGTCTCCATCGCCTCGCAGCTGGAGGTGGGACTGCCGCCGGCACCGGTCCACGCCGGACGCCACTCGTCGTTGAGTCCGGACGCGGGCGACGAACGCAGATCCGTCTGACCAGGTCAGCCCTCGGCACCTTGCTCGGCCGGCAGGGTGTGCCAGATGTCGAATGCCGCCGACGCGGCTCCCTGCACGTCTCCGGCCGCGATCAGTTCGATGAGTTGCGTGTGCAGCTCGACGGACGCGTGGCCGTCCATGCTGAAGCGCAGCCGCTCGGCGCGGCGTACCAGGGGATCGAACTGGTCGAGCACGGCCTCCAGGGCGTGATTGCCCAGCGCGGTGACCGGGATCCGGTGTATCTCCTCGTCGGCGTCCAGTGCCGCACCGATGTCACCCGCGTCCACCGCCTCGGCGAAACGGCGATTGGCGTCCCGCATGCGTTCGAGGTCGTCGTGGCCGAGCCGGCCCGTCGTCTGTCGTACGGCCAGTTCGTGCATGGCCGCGATGACGTCGCGGGCGTCCCGCACGGCCGGCGCGTCGACGGTGCTGACCCTGGTCGATCGGCCGGGTAGTGCCACCACCAGTCCGCTGCTCCCGAGGCGCAGCAGGGCTTCGCGTACCGGAGTACGGCTCACTCCGAGCCATTCCGCCAGCTCGCCGTCCTTGAGCTGCTCCCCGGGCAGGAACGTGCCGTCGACGATGGCGTCGCGCAGGCGCCGGTAGACGTCGTCGCGGAGGAGCGAGCGGTCTACGGCGGAGCGGTCCGAGGGAATCGGCATGCAACATATTGCACACAGTTCGGGCGTTGCGACAAATCACCGTAGCTTGCTGGCATCTTCTACATGCAATATATTGCACATCAGAGCGGCGGATCGCCCGCTCACCGAGGACTCGCCCCGGGGACACCGGCGCGACGACGGAAGGAAGAGCCTCATGAGCACCGGCCGAGAGATCAAGAACGTCGTTCTGGTACACGGTGCGTTCGCTGACGGTTCGAGCTGGCGCGGCGTGTACGACAAGCTCACGGCCCTGGGCTACCGGGTCACCATCGTGCAGAATCCGCTCACCTCGCTGGCGGACGACGTCGCGGCGACCACCCGGGTGCTCGACCTGCAGGACGGCCCGACGATCCTGGTCGGTCACTCCTGGGGCGGCACGGTCATCACCGAGGCCGGTGTGCACCCGAACGTCGCCGGACTGGTCTATGTGTCGGCACTGGCGCCCGATGCCGGCGAGACCACCGCCCAGCAGTACGCGGGCTTCGCCCCGACGCCCGACTTCGTCATCGACGTCGTCGAGGGCGGATACGGCTTCCTCCGTCACGACAAGTTCCAGGCGGGGTTCGCCGCGGACGCCGACGCCGCCGACGCCGCCTTCCTCCGCGACGCGCAGGTGCCCATCAACATGGCGGTGTTCGAGACGCCGGTGAAGGCGGCCGCCTGGCGCGACAAGCCGAGCTGGGCCGTCATCGCGACCGAGGACAAGGCGTTCGACCAGGCGATGCTCCAGCACATGGCCGAGCGCATCGGCGCGAGGATCACCAACGTCTCGGCCAGCCACGCCCTGTACCTGACCCGGTCGGGCGTCGTCTCCGACGTCATCGTCACCGCCGCGCGGAACGCCGCCGGCAGCGCTCGCTGACCCGCGACCACGTCACCCCGGGCCGGCTCGCACACGTCACGTGAGCCGGCCCCGAGCTCCCCGGAGTGTGGACCGGATGTCCGTCCCGCCGTTCCAGGTGACGCTGTGGATCGAACTCGTCGCCGCCGGACTCGGCGGTCCTCGGGGCCATCGGCGGCGGGATGCTGCGTGATGAGCGTGGCCGGAGCGGCCGCCGAGGCAAGCCCTCTGCGATCGCATCGGCCGATCGGGTGGGGATGGCCGATGATCGGCTATTTCCATGTGCGACGAACCATCCGCACCACCTAGGAAGGAGCCATGACCAACGAGGTAACGGTTCCCCTGCTGCCCTGCGCGTCGATCGACGACATCGAGACCTTCTACCGGATTCTCGGCTTCAGCACCACGTACCGGCAGCGCAAACCCAACCCGTGCGTCGGACTGCAACGTGAAGACCTGCATCTGCAGTTCTTCGAGATCGACGGCTTCGAGCCGGCGCAGTCCTACGGCTCCTGCATCGTGCTCACCCCGGACATCGCCGAACTGCACCGGGCGTTCGCTGCCGGCATGCGGGCCGCATACGGCAAAATCCTGGTGTCCGGGATGCCACGGATGACCCGGCCCAGAGCCCGAAAGAACGTGGACGGGCTGGGCGGATTCAGCGTCATCGACCCGGGCGGCAACTGGATCCGCGTGTTCCAGAAACCCGCCACGATGCCCACGCCGGTGCCCGCGCCCGCCGGACGACTCGCCAAGGCGCTGGCGAACGCGGTGGTGCTGGCCGACTCCAAGGGTGACGTCGGCCAGGCGATCCGCATCCTCGACAGCGCGTTGGCGCGCCCGCAGCCCGACGATGACCCGGTCACCGAGGTAGAGGTGCTGGTGTACCGCGCGGAACTGGCCATGACGCTCCACGACCGGGACACCGCAACCGAGATGCTGGCCCGCGCCGAGCGCGTCACGCTGACCGCAGACGAGACCGGAAGGGCGGCACCGACCTTCGAGATCGCTGCCGACCTCGCCGCGGCGATGCGATGAGTCAGCGGCGCAGCGGAGGCGCGCGATGCCGTCTCATCGGCGGAAAGCGCGCGCCGACGTGACGGGCGCACGGTCCGGGCAGCGACCTACCGAGCCGCGGCGGTGCCGGTCGGACCCCGGGATGATCACCGGCCATCCGGTCGCTGCAGCTGCCTACCGAGAAGATCGGAGTTGAGAAATTCCCATTCAAGTTCGATCGGGTACGGAGACAGCGTCGGCGAACCGGCGCCGAAACGCAGCCACCGGCGGCCGTCAGCATCGGTGAAGGCCAGCACCGGCTCGATACTCTTGTCCAGCACCCGCGGGTGGCCGATCAGGACAACGCCGTCCTCCCGTACCCCGCCCATGTCGACGATCTGTCCGGCCGCCAGCGCCGAAGCGCTGGTGTCGGCGGGCCGGGTGAACGCGGCCCGGAACGGCTCTGCCCCGCCGGCCTTCACCACCGCGTGGGAGACCAGCAGGTCCACGTTCCTGGCCGAGTCCGCGCCGACGGGCCGTCTCACCGGCTGGGCAGGCGAGGTGGCAGGCACCTGCCGGAAATTGACATACAGCGCTACGTCGAACGCCGGCGAGCTGCCGAAGTTGTGCAGGACTCCCCCGCCTCCGAACAGCACCACCTGCCCGGGGAGCGGCCCGTTCTCCTCGGCGGCCTTCGTGCCGGGGGTGAAATCCACAACCGCCATGGACCGCGCGTGCGCCTGAGCGGCGTCCGCGCGGGCCAGGCGTGCCTGACTCCTCTCGTGGAGCAGCAGCCAGCCGGTGAAGAGCGCCGCCGCCGTCGCCGCGAGGGCACCACCGACCGTTGCCCACGCCTCCATAGCGTCGGCCCACGACACCTCGGCAGCGGCCGGGAACGGGCGCGTAGGCGCGAGGGCATGCACGCCGGAACGGTATCAACCACCTTCGCTGGTCTGCCCGACCTCCGGGTCGGAGCGCCTGGTCGCCCGGATCGGGTACGACTCGGCCATCGCCGGGTGGCCGCCGCCCTCCCGGTGCGCAGACCCGGCCTGGTGTGTTGCGGTTCAGTCGAGCCAGCAGATCACCGCGTCGCCGTCCTTGGCGGCTGCGGAGAAGAAGGTCCGGACGTCCGGGAGGTAGTGGGCGACCCACGCCAGCTCGCCAGGGCGGTCCCAGGTGCCGGGGTAGACCTCGGCCCTCTGCAATTCCGCCGGATCGACGCCGCGGAGGAGGTCGTCCTCGGTGATCCGAGCCAGCTGCGAGGCCGCGGCTGCCACCTGCGGCGGCGTCAGATACGCGGGTGGACCGTAGCCCCAGTCGTGCTCGAGGTCGTCCAGAAAGTCGAACATCTCATCGCTGTCGGGTTCGGCATCCGGCAGCTCGATGAAGCTCTCCGCGCCGAAGACCAGCGGCGTTTCGAAGCCGAGCCGGTTGAGCAGAAAATCGAGTCCGTTCCACGCCTTGTCGATGCCGCACCAACGCCCGGAGTTACCGTCGCGTTCCGTGCCGGCGAGGTCGAAGGCCCAGTCGAGGTCGTTCCTGGCGTGTTCCAGTTCGTCCGGGGTGACACGCAGCCAGTTGCCGTTCATGCTCACGGCGGCAGCGTAGACGCCGGCTACGACGCGGCCCCGTCCCAGGCCGGCGCAAACGGGCCGGCGCCGAATGGATCCTCGGCCTTCGCCGTACCGGTCGGGCGGCCCGTCAGGGCCTTTGCACTCGACGGCTACGGGTCCCTGGGGCCTCCGGCGCCCCGATCAAGATACGAACACCGTGCCGGAATGCCGATTTCGTCCATGGGCCCCTGCAACGGCATTGCTCACCCATGCGGTCCGGGGTCCGCCGTTCAGCCTGGCCGGCTGTCCCGCATCGGTGGAGCGGGCCCATACCTCCGATGCTGCCGTTGACCTCACTGCCGTTCGATGCAGAACTCATTGCCTTCGGGATCGCGCAGCGTCACCCAACCTCGGTCCTCGGGACCGCGATGGTCTTCGTACACCGTGGCGCCGAGGCCGACGGCCCGTTCGACCTCCTCGTCGCGGGATCGCCCGTCGGGCTTCCAGTCGAGGTGGACCCGGTTCTTGGCCGCGCGCGCCTCAGGGACCCGGACGAACAGCAGACCGGGCACCGGGTCGGGCGCCTCGATGAGGACCTCGTCGTCGCCGGGTTGATCAATTCCGGAAATCGGCCAGCCGGTCAGTCCGCTCCAGAACGTGGCCAGCTCATATGGGTTCGCACAATCGACAGTCACGTGACGCAGTCTCATCCGGAGCACCGTAGGCCCCCACCGGGCCGCCATCAAACGCAAATCGGCCTGACCGGTGGAGCCTCCCCGAGTCATGTGCCGGCGCGGTTCGCACACCTACTCGCCGCAATCGCGGTTTCTCCTCCAGCGTGGCTTTGATCAGGCTTCAGATACGTCCCGAGCGCCGTCGCAGGCTCCCGGGCTGCCGGGCGGCGGACAGCAACCGCGTCGGCCCCTGATGGACGATGACGTCTGTGACAATACGGCCATGAGACGGGCCGTGATCGCCGCTGTGGCCACAGCCGCAGTGGTTGTCGTCGCGGGCGTTGCGCTCCTGCGCGTACAGCGGGAACGGGAGTGGACTCGGGGCGGCGATCGGCTGGCCGTACACGTGGAGGTTGCTCTTGCCACCCAGGACACTTTCGAGGGTGTAGTGGTTCGGCTCGGCGCACCCCCGCGCACGGCAACGCGGTTCCACAGCGCGGACCAGACCGTGGTGGTACAGGTCCGATGGTCGGCGTCAGCTCACTCCGACGGGTCGTTCCAGCTCATCGCGCTTGACGGGCGAGTGACTCCGCCGCGTCCCCTGGCCGCGGACGGAGGCTGGAACGCCGAGGGTGCGACCGGGTCGAGCTGGGGCAGCGCTTACGAGGTACTGGCCCAGCGTTATGAATGGCTGGCCGGGATGGCGGAAAGCAACTACACCGATCCCAACGGCATCCACACGTTCCCCACCCCTGCCGTGAGGGCGCCGGCCGCCAGCGCGGGAACGGTGACCGCGTGGTTCCGCCAATGGGGTGACGGTCCCATCCCGTTCACGGACACCGAACGCGACATCGTCGTGGCTTTGTTCTACGTCGACGGTGGTGGTGAGGTGCGATGGGCAAAACGCGTCTTCGGATAGCCCGCGGTCAGGACGCCCCCGTGCCGCCTACCGTCGGGGAATCGCTGTCATGCCGAGGTAACGGCCCATGTTGCGCTCGACCTCTTCGGCGCCGACCGCGGCGAGGAGTTCACCCAGGGCTTGGACGCGGTCCTGGAAGCCGGGCCCGGACGCGGCGGCGGCGAACGCGGTGGAGGAGGCCAGCAGGTCTTCCCTCGGTGGCAGGGTGGCCCGGTTGACCTGTTTCTTGACCGCGCCGAGGGCCTGCTTGTCGAAGGCGGCGATACGCATGGCGGTGGCGTTCACGAAGGCGTCCAGTTCGGTGTCCGGGACCGTTCTGGTTACCCAGCGGTAGTGTTCGGCCTGGTCGGCGTCGTAGTCGTGGCAGCTCAGGAACACTTCGAGTGCGCGGTCGCGGCCGATGAGCCGGGGCAGGCGCTCGCCGGCGCCACCGCCCGGTATCAGCCCCAGGGCGACCTCCGGCTGACTGAAGATCGCTTCCTCCCGGCTGGCGTAGCGCAGGTCGAAGGCGAGCGTGAGCTCCGCGCCACCTCCCCGGGCGCGGCCCCGGATCGCGGCGATGCTGACGAATGGCGCGGCGGCCAGGCGGGTCGTCAGGTCGACGAAGACAGGGGTTGCCGCGTCCGGGCCGGTCATCGCGAGCAGTCGTGCGAAGTCCTCCGAGTCGGCGTGGTTGAGGAAGAAGCCGGGGACGGAACTGTCGAAGATCACGACCCGAGCGTGGTCGTCGTGGCTGAGGATCTCGACCGCTTCGGACAGTTCGGCGAGAGTGTCCGCCCCGACGAGGTTCACGGGCGGGTTGGCGAAGGTGATTCTACGGACGTACGCAGAGACCTCGGAGATGGTGAACTGCTTCATGGGTTTCCTTCCGGTGCGAGGGGATTCAGGATCGGGCCATGCGACGCAGGCCCTCGTCGACGGAGATCGTCGGCTGGTAACCCAGGCTGGTGCGGGCGCGGGTGATGTCGTAGACCCGGTCGCGGCCCATGAAGGTGACGATCCAGTGCGTGAGGGGCGGCGGAGTGGTGCTGCGCCGGGCCTTGGCGGCGGTCTCCATCAGGGTGGCGACCGGTGCGGCCATCGCCCGGGGGAAACTGCCGGCGCCGCTCACGTCGATCCCGCGGGTGGCGAGCAGCGGGGTGAAGAACTGCCGGGCCGGACGGGGGTCGCCGTCGGTGATGTAGCAGACGAGGCCGTGTTCCCCGCGGGTCATCGCCAGCGTGACGGCGTGGGCGAGGTTGTCGAAGTGGCAGTGGTCGACCAGATGACGGCCTCCGTCGATCCACGAGAACCGGCCGGCTTCGACCGACTCGACGAATCCCTCCAGGTTGTGCGCGCTGCGACTGCCCCAGAGGAAGGGCGGCCGAAGAATCACCAGGGTGGTGTCGCCGTGCGGCAGAGCGAGCATGTCCTGTTCGGTGCGGAGTTTGACCCGGCTGTACGCGATGTTCGGCCGTCCCGGGTCGGAACCCTCGTTGATCCTGTCCGCCCGGTTGCTGCCGGTGGACACGCTGGCCGCCGAGATCAGCACGAAGCGCTTGACCCGCGCGGCCACCGCGGCCTGGTAGAGCGCGACCGTCGGCCGCAGGTTGCGGTCGACGAACACCTGATCCGGACCCCAGAACTCCATGAACGCCGCCGCGTGCACCACGGCGTCGACCCGCCCGAGGACGTCCAGCCAGGCCGGCGTGGCCGTCGCCGCCGCCAGGTCGCCGCGCACCGGCACGGCTCCGGCGGCCTTGACCGTCTCCGCGGCGGCGGTGGACCGGGCGAGGGCGTGCACGGTGTGCCCGTCGGCGATCAGGCGGCGGATGATCGCGCCGCCGGCGGAGCCGGAGCCGCCGGTGAGAAAGATGTCCATGGGAACCCCCAGGGTTTCGACGCGTCCGGTTGACGCTGTCACCTGACTTAGGTTGAGGCTTTCAGGTGACGTTGTCAACTCTGTAGGATGATTTGGTGATCACCCGCACCGAGTCAGCCGCCGCCACCCGTCGTGCCCTCCTCGACGCCGCGGCCGGGCTGCTCGACGAAGGCGGACCGGAGGCGGTGACGCTGCGGGAGGTGGGCGCACGGGCGGGCGTCAGTCGCGGCGCGCCCTACCGGCACTTCGCCGACAAGGACGACCTCCTGACCGCGATCGCGGCACAGGCCTGGAACGCGTTGGCCGACCAGGCCGGCACGCTGGGCGCGCACCCCGGCATGCCCACCCGGGACAAGGTGCGGGCGATGCTCGCCGGGATGCTCGCCACCGCCAGGGAACGACCGCACCTCTACCGGTTGATGCACCGGCCACCGGCCGGACCCGAAGTGCTGCAGGCCGCCGCGCGCAGCCAGGGCCCGTTCGTCGCGGCCTTGAGCGACCTGGTCGGTGACACCCAGGCCCACCGTTTCGGAGCCGTGCTGCTCAGCGGCGTACACGGGGCGATAGGCATGGAAGCCAGCGGTCAGCTCACCCGGGACAAGTGGAAGACCGACGCCGACGAGATCCTCGACACCCTGGTCGGACTGCTTCCCGCGAGCTGAGGTGACGACACCGCGAGCACCAGACTCGATACCGCCGCGCCGCCGTCGGTGACCAGGGGTTGAATCTCCTCGTGGGGATGACGCCGGCGTCGAACGGCTGACCCGGCATGTGCCACGGGGCTTCTATGACCTGTTTCGAAACAGGCCTTATTCGCGCTTCGGGGTGGCCTGCCTCGCCGTGGAGACGGCCTCCTCGTACCGGAGCAGGGTGTCGACGAACGTCCGTTGCTGTGCCGCGGTCAGCGGCGCGAGGGCGTGCCGCCACGCATGGGCACCTGGCGAGAGCCACTGGGTGATGGCGGGGCGGCTTTCGGGAGTGATGTCGATGATGCGCCGGCGACGGTCGGCGTCGTCCTCGCGCCGCACCAGGACCGCTCTGCGACTCAGATCGCTCACGATGAGGCTCACCGTGGTCGGTGCCACGCCGAGCATCTCGGCCAGTTGCGAGACGGTCAGCGGACCGTCGAGCAGGAGCAGAGACAGCAGCGACAGGTGCCTGGGTGCCAGGTCGAGTGACCGGAGTTGTTCCGGCAACGGCAGGCGCTTGATCCTGCCGACCAGCCTCGGCATCACGAGGAGCAACTCCCGGACCGCGTCGTCCGTGGTGTCCGGCGTTGACATCCACCCACCTCCCAAATACCTTTGCTTGCAAAGATTGTTTGTGTCCAAACGGTTCTCGGAGGATGGTATGCCCCACCTCAGCGTCCACGTGCTGGAGAGCGACCTGGCCGGTCGCGAGACCGTACTCATCGAGAAGCTGACCGACGCGATCGTGGCCGTCTACGGGGACTGGGCTCGCAGCATCGCGGTCGTGCAGTTGATCGGCCTGCCGCCCCACCGATGGGGTGTCGGCGGCGCGCCGGCACGATCACCCGCGCCCAGTGTCACGTTCGGCATCAAGGAGGCCGCCTTCAGCCGGCCGGACGCCGACGAGATCGTCGCCCGTCTCGTCTCCGGGGTCACGGACGCGGTCGTCGACGTCTTCGGAGAACGTGTCCGCGCCGGCGTGACGGTCGAGCTGGTGGGCACTCCGGCCGGGCGTTCAGGCATCGGCGGAGTCGTGGTCACGTCGTAACTGTCCCGCCGACTCCAGGAGCGGCAGATGCATTGGTGTGCAACCGGGCCGTGCGGGGTGCACGCGTAGCGGAGTCACGGCGCGCCGGTCGTACTCAATCGTGAGGGCCGCGCTCGCGACTCAGGTACCGAACCGGCTTGCCGAGCGACTTCGCGTAGGCGATCTCCCGCCGGGTCGACTCACCTACGTAGCCGCCCGGATCCACGATGTACACCTCGTCCGCCATGCGGATCTTCTGACGGTGTACGCCGCCGAGCCGTCCCTTCAGGTCCGAGCTGTCGGCTGTCCAGTCGTAGTCCGGCAGGTCGGGGAGCCGGAACATGCCGAGGCTGATCACGACGCAGCCTTCCAGCGTGAGCCGCTGGTTGACCTCCGCGAACTCAGCCTCGAACCTGGTCGAGCCGCAGAGCGTGACGACCTTGGCCTCACCCTCGGCCGACCGCGGCGCCTGCTGGTCCTCCATGAGGGTTGATGATCGCTGACGGCAGGACGAGCCCGTCGCCTCCCCTGGCGGGCTTGCGTCTCAAGCCGCTTGAGATCGCATAGTGTGCGGCGTGGACATGAACGAGCTGTACGCCATCGGGGATGTCGCGCGGCGGACCGGCCTGAGCGTCAGCGCCGTCCGGTACTACGCGGACGCCGGGGTCGTCACGCCGGCTGCCAGCACGCCGGCCGGTCACCGCCTGTACGACGTGTCGGCCATCGCCCGGCTGGAGCTGGTCCGGACGCTGCGGGAACTCGACGCCGGCCTGGACGAGATCCGGCGGGTACTGGCCGGCGAGGCGACGCTGCGCGAGCTGGCCACCACCCACCTGGCTCTGCTGGCACGGCAGGAGGCGCGGCTGCGCAGCCGTCGCGCGGTGCTGTCCGCCATCGTGCGACAGGACTCCACCGCCGAGCAGGTCACGCTGATGCACAAGTTGGTCGGCATGCCGGACGAGGAACGCGACCGGCTGATCGACGAGTTCTGGGCCGAGGTCACGACCGGCTGGGAGCCGCCGGAGCGAATGGTTCAGTGGTGGCGGGCGGCCCGTCCGGAACTGCCCGACGAACCCACCGCGGCACAGCTGGAGGCGTGGATCGAGCTGGCCGAACTGGTCCGTGACACCGAGGTCCGGCAGGCCGTGCGCCGCGAGTTGTACGAGGTGTGCACCACCGGTGCCGGGCCGCTGATGACCTCGTCGCCGATGCTGGACACCCTGGAGGCGGCCACGCCGATCGGTCAGGCGGCGATGGACGCGGCGCGGGACGGGGTGCCGCCGGACTCGCCGCAGGGACGTGCCATTGCCGACCGGTGGATCGGGTGGCTGTCCGGCGTCTTCGCGACACCCGACAGCCCGGGGAGGCCGGACACGCCCGAGTTCAGGATCGAGGCGGCCGGCCACATGCGGCAAGGCGCCGAGTGGGACCGCAACCCGCCGGACCCGGAGGGACCGTTCGACCGGTACATGGCGCTGGTCACCGCGGTGAACGACGGGCCGCCGCAGCGGTTCCCGTTCGAGTGGCTGGCCGCGGCACTGCATGCGTCCGCCGATCCGGCTTCCTGACGGCGGCACCATCGAGGCACCCGATCTCCGACTCGTTCGGCCATGAGCCGGAGAACAGCACAATCGCGTAGGTCTCCTGGTCCAGACCACAGTGGTCAGACAGCGGCGAGAAAGGCCCGCACCCGTTCCATCAGCAACGCGGCAGCCTCGGGGTCGTACGCCTCGAGCGAGGAGTCGGCGAAGAGGTGCTGGTCGCCGGGATAGACGAACAGCTCGGCGTCCGCCGTGGAGGCGGCGAGCTCGCGTGCGGCCGGCAGGTCCTCGTCGAAGAACTCGTCGCCCTCCTTGCCGTGGATCTGCACCGGCACGCCCTCGGGCCAGGTCTTCCCGAATTCCGTGACCGGAAGGCAGGAGTAGATCAGGAGTGCCCCGCGGGCACCGGGCCGGGTCTGCGCGAGCTGCTGGGCGATCGTCACGCCGAAGGAGAACCCGGCGTAGACGAGTCCGGGACCGAGTTCGTCGGCCGCAGCGGCGCCGCGCTCCCGGATTGCGTCGAGGCCCGCCTCTCGGGCGAATCCGAACCCATCCTCGATGCTGCCGAACGTGTGGCCGTCGAACAGGTCCGGCGTGTGCACGGTGTGCCCGGCCTGCCGCAGGCTGTCGGCGAAGCTCCGGACCCCGTCGGTCAGGCCTTGAATGTGGTGGTAGAGCAGCACGTCGGTCACGGCGGTGAACTCCCTACGAACGATCGGGATTTTTGGAACGTTCCGCGATGCTAGTCTGTTGCGCCATGGCAGACAACCCGCCGGACTACGAGCTAGCCGATCGAATGGCACTCACCAGGCCGGACCAGGTGAAGGCCATCGGCCACCCGCTCCGCACGACGATCCTGCAGCTGCTCCACGAGCGGGCCGCGACCGTGACCGAGCTGGCGGAGGCGGTGGAGCGCCCCAAGAGCACGGTCGCGCACCACGTGGACGTGCTGACACGGAACGGCCTGCTCCGGGTGGTGCGTACGCGGAAGGTGCGAGCGATCGAGGAGCGCTTCTACGGGCGCACCGCGCGCCTGTTCCACGTAGCGGCCGAGCCATCACCCGCCGGTGACCAGATGCCGCGCGACTTCAACGACTTCGAGGTGGCCGCCCGCGAGTCCGCCGAGGCGTTCGAGCAGGGAAAACTCTGGGGCTTCATCCGGCATGCGCGCATCTCGGAGGAGCAGGCCTCCCAGTTCTGGGACCGGATGGCGAAACTGGTCGACGAGTTCGACCGGATGCCCAGGTCCGGCGACACCACGTACGGCTTCGCGATCGGCGTCTACCCCACCGACCACCCGACCCTGCCGGCGCCGCAGTGATCGCCCGGCCGTTCAGCCACGCTCGTCCAGGACGTGACCCTCGCCTTCCTCCCGCCCGGCCGGGGGCGGTACGGGATTCAGTTCGTCACCCGCCATGGCAGGCTGTCATCGACGCCGACCGCCCATGCCTCCAGACCCGGATCCGCGATGACCGCGTCGATGCCGGACCTGCCGCCTCCTCACCTGACGGGATCGCCGCAGCGCCCTGGTCCCGGTCACCCCATGGTTCTCACGGTGCCTAGCCGTCCGTGGAGGCACGGTTCAGCAGGTACAGCGCGAAGGACTCGCCGTTGATGGACATGTCCTTGCCGTATCGGAATCCGAGACGCTCCATGACGGCCCGGGAACGATGGTTGTGCACCTCGGTGAAGGACACGACCTCGTCGGCGTCGAGTTCGTCGAATGCGAACGCCAGACCCGCTCGCCCGATCTCGGTGGCGTAACCCTGCCCCCAAAATCTGCGGTGCAGTGCCCAGCCGAGCTCCAGACGCTCGCGGCCGTCGACGTGCTTGCGCGACAAGCCTCCGCGTCCGACGAGTTCACCGGTCGCACGGTGGTACGCCATCCACTTGTGGACCCCGTCGACCGACCACGACCGGGCGATCCTGGCGACTTCCCGGTCCACTTGTTCGCGCGTCCACCTGCCGTACCACTCGGCCACGGCCGGATCGAGATACAGGTCGAACAGGTCATCGGCGTGTTTGACGTCGACCGGCTCCAGGCGCAGCCGATCGGTCAGGCGAATCCGCGGGTACGACATCGCCCCATCTCACTCCTGCAGGTTGTTTGCGTCCCGGGGGTGGGCGTTCCCCCGGGTCACTAAAGGCTTACCTCAGGCGCCCTGCCTACGGTGGAGTCATGATCTGGGACCGCGAAATTGTCCGGACGACCGCGCGCAGGATCCGCCGCACGTCTCGATGCTGATCGACCGGGCGATCGCGGGAGGTCCAGTCACGGATCGGTCCGCTGATCCTCGGTCCGGTCAGTGGGCGTCGGCTGCCTCCGGTGTGGCGAGGACCGCGGGTTTGAGGGTCTGCGCGCACCACTGCGCGAATGTGGTGGCCGGGCCCGCCTGCGGTGAGCGGGCGACGCCGGAGTCCAGGCCCTGGTCCTTGGCGCGCTTCATCTCGACCATGCCCTCGACGAACGCCTCGTTGAGGCCGTAGCCGAGCATGGTGGACCGCAGTTCTTCGAGCGACTGGCGCTGGTAGCGGACCGGACGGCCCAATTCTTCGGTCATGATGCGGGCCAGGTGGTTGGGCGATAGGTTCTGCGGGCCGAGCACCGGAACACTGCCGACGCCGGTCCAGGAGCGGTCCAGCAACAGCTCTGCCGCGGTCGCGGCGATGTCGGCGACGGCCACCATCGGCGCCGGACGGTCCGCGGCGGCGGTGTCGGCGAAGACGCCGGTGTCGCGGATCGACTCGGCGTCCTCCAGCAGGTTCTCGAAGAACGACGGGTTGGCCAGGGCCCGGTAGGCGACGCCCGAGTCGGCGATCAGGTCGTCCATGGCCAGCGAGGCGGTGACCAGCCCGGCTTGATCGGCCAACGGGGTACCGCGGCCGAGCGCCGAGACGCCGACGACATGGCCGACGCCGTGAGCGGCGAACGCCCGCGCGGCCGGTCGGGTGAAGCCGCGGTACGCCTCGTCGGGCGTGACCGAAGCGTCCGGTGGCACCAACCAGAAGACCGCGTCGGCCCCGGCGAAGGCGCGCTCGACCGTCGCGGCGTCGCCGTGCGAGCCGGTGACCACCTCGACCCGCCCGCGTACGGCCTCGTCGAGCCGGGCCGGATCGCGGACGACGACCCGTAACTCCTCCCCGCGTGCCGGCGCGGCCTGGACCAGCAGCGACAGCAGCCGCCGGCCGATGTTCCCGGTGGGAGCGGTAATGACAATCATGCAAACCTCGCGGTCGGTCTCGCAGCGGAAATGACCCCTCCAGGGTGCGGACCCGGACCGCATTGCCACAATGGGAACTACAGCAACCAATCATTGCTCGAAACGGAATAACGTCGGTGACCAGCCCAGCTCCGAACCTTGACGCCAACCTCGCCATCGCCCTCGACGCCCTGCTGACCGAGCAGAGCGTCACCCGGGCAGCCGCGCGGCTACACACCTCCCCCGCGGCGATGAGCCGCACCCTGGCGCGGCTGCGCCGGGTGCTCCAGGATCCGCTACTGGTGCGGGCCGGACAGGCGATGGTGCCCACGCCCCGCGCCGAGGCACTGCGAGAGGAAGCCGCCGCCGTGGTCCGCCGGCTGGAGGCACTACTCACCCCGAGCGGCGGGATCGACCCCACCGCACTGCGGCGCACCTTCACCGTCCAGGCCTCGGACCTCGTCGGCGCCGCACTGGCGCCGGGCCTGCTGGCCCTGGCCCGGCGCCAGGCGCCCGGCGTCTCACTACGAGTGCTGGCCGAGGACTGGGAAGCGAGTCCCGCTCTGCGCGACGGCCGGATCGATCTGGAAATCGGGTCCATCGACCACATCGACCCGGAAACCCAGGTCGAAGACCTGGTCACGCTCCGGATGGCGGCCGGCGTCAGGGCAGGACACCCACTCACCGAAGGAACCGTGACGCCCGGCAGGCTGGCCGCGGCAGAGCATGTGGCGGTCAGCCGCCGGGGACGTTTCACCGGCCCACTGGATACCGCCTTGGCGGAGCACGGGCTCAGCCGGCAGGTCAACGCCGTCCTGCCCGGACACCTGGCGGCGATGGCGCTGGCCGCAGTCGGCGACGTGGTCTGCCTGGTGCCGACCGCACTGCCGGGCGAGCCCCCTTCACCACTCAGCGACGCCGCGCACGCGCTCGGACTGCGCCTGCTCGACATCCCGGTACCGCTGCCACCACTGACGATCGGCATGGCCTGGCACCCACGCCACACCGCCGACGCGGCCCACCACTGGCTACGTAACGCCGTACGCCGGGTACTCCGTCCGGCCCGGGAGCAATAGCCCGCGGCACAGGCCCGCCCGCCCGGCGCGCCGTCATCGTTTCCGCCTGGCCCTCCGCTATCCGGCCGCACGACGCCGGCCCGCCGGAGCCGCCTTCGCGCTGGTCACCGCAGTCATGCCGGGCACCGTCGCCGAGGACACCGGCACCGGCCGCCACGCTCGCCTTGATCCACGTCATCGCCGACGCCGCCCGGCTTGTCGCCGTCGCGCCGCGAAACGCCACCCGATGAAACCGAAGATTCCGACCGCGCCGACTCACTTCCGCCCCAGCACGGCCGGCCGGCCTCGGCTACGAAGAAACCGTGGCGGCCGGCCGTCGAGCCCTGCAGAGCACCCCGCCTTCAACTATCGGACACGGCGGAGAACGACGAGCCCTGCCAGGCCCGCACCACGCGGTGGAACCGCCTGATCGCAGAGGGATGTCAGCGCACTGCTGTTCTGGCTAGCCCGTGATCTGCGCGGATTCGGCGTCGACGAAACCGTTGGGGCCAAACCAGATACAGACGGATCCGGCAAGCCCAATCGGCCAGACAGAACCGCCGGTTTCGTGGCAGTACGCCACGGTGACCCTGTCGGGGTGGTTGTCGGGCCGGTCGGCGGCGTGGGCTGTCCCCCCGGACCCGAGTACCAGGGTCACGGTCGCGAGGACGGCTGTTGTGGCCGTTACGGCCAGGCGAGATCGCATGTCGATATCCTCCTCTGCGGTGGTGGTTTGCCACCGCGGATGGAAGCCTGCCCGAGTAACTCTGGGAAAATCTCTACATAGGGCGGGCACCTGATCTCGCTGATCAGTCGGCGCGTAGTTCGGGCCGTCCTGAGCGGGGTGGCAGGCGCGCCCTTCATGGCCACCAGGTCAGCGGCGCCGCCAGAGCGCGGGCGTGATCTGGTGCTCGGTCCGAAAACGTCGGATGAAGTAGCTGGCGTCGGGAAAGCCGACCCGGTGGGCGATCGCCGCCACCGTCAGGTCAGTCTCGGTCAGTAACCGACGGGCCTCCTGCATCCGCCGCTCGGTGAGCCACTGCTGCACGGTTCGGCCGGTCCGGCGGCGTACCGAAGTGGTCAGGTGCCCCGGGGTCAGCGCCAGTTCGTCGGCCACGTCCGCCAGCGAGATCGGCTCGGCGAACCGGTGCTCGATCACGTCGAACACCGCGGCCAGCAGCGGCTCGTCGGCCGCGCGCAGGTCACCGGCGACGTCACCGGCCAGCCGGGCCGCCGCGACCAGCACCAGCATGAGGTGTGCCAGCGACGCCTCCGACCATCCGGTTCCACGGGTCTGCAACTCGCCGTCGAGTGCGCTGATCCGCTCCACCCAGCCGGGCCGCTGCGCCGGTGGGACCCGCAGCCGCTGCGTCCGGTCGGCGCCGCAGGCGAACGGGAACAGCAGCGGGTGGGCTCGCCACGAGTACGCCCCGCCGCGGATCACATCGGCCGGGAAGAACACCACCCATCCGTCCTCGATGATTCGGTCGGCCGGCTGCGGAAAGGACAGCACCTGGCCCGGCGCGATCACAAACAGATCGCCGTCGACCACGTTCCATGCACGGTCGTCGATCAGGAAGCTGCCGCCGGCGCGATGTGCGTACAGCAGGACCAGGAAGTCGTGCGTATGCGTCTGCGGGCCGGGCAGCGGCTGTGGCGTCAGCGGCCGGTCGGGCAGCCGGGTCACCGCAACCGGCGGGATGCCGGGTAACCGGCGGAACACCGCGACCGGCACGCCGCCGGTGGTCCGGCGGGCCATCCGGGTCGGCCGTGCGTGCGCCGGAGCATCTGAAGAATGTCCTATCCCTGCCACGGATCCGGCGATGTCCTGGCTCTGCTTGGGCACAACGCTGAGAGTACGACCGAAGTTCGTCTGATCACTACTGCGGGAGGCTGTCATGACCGGAGCCGCACGGCCGTTCATCCCGGCGATGGGCCGGCACTGGATGCTGTTCCTCTACGACCCGTTCACCCGGGCGGCCGGCATCTCCCAGGTGCACGGGCAGCTGCTCGATCGCGCCGGCGTTCAGCCCGGCCACCGCGTACTGGAGGTCGGCTGCGGACCCGGCGACCTGCTCATGCAGCTCGGCCGCCGAGTGCCGCAGGCCGACCTGATGGGGATCGACCCCGACCCGGCCGCGCTGCGCAAGGCCCGCCGCAAGGCCGCCCGCCGCGGCCTGACGGTGCAGTTCATGCTCGCGTACGCTGACGAGCTGCCGCTGCCGGACGACAGCCTCGACCGGGTGCTGTCCTCCTACATGCTGCACCACCTCGACGAGGAGCCACAGGTGGCGGCGATGCGCGAGATCCGCCGGATCCTGCGCCCCGGTGGCGAGCTGCACCTGCTCGACGCGGACGGGACACCACGCCCGGGCACGCGAGGCCACCAGCACCCGCGGCTGGCCGGACACACCCCGCAACGGATCCAAGCGGTCATCCGCCAGGGCGGGCTGACCGAGGTCTCCCAGACCGGCCACGGCAGCCGCCGGATCGCCGGGCACTACTCCTTCTTCCGCGCAGTCGCCTGAGACAGCGGGCGCCGCGCAGCACCTTCGCGACGACGGCGCCTCCACGTAGTCACCACCGATCACCAGCGGAACCAGACGTTCCCCACACTCGTCTGCCACATTCCCGCACGCGACCCGGCGTCACCGCGCACCGGCCCCGGTGGGCATCCGCTTCTAGCCGATGAGCGGATGCGCCGTCTTGCTTCCTTGGACCAGTACGGTGTCGCCATGCCATCAGAGGAGCCAGCTGTGCCGGTTGTGCATGACAGCGTGTACTTCGACCAGTGGTACGCGGACATGGCCGTCTCACCTACCCGCGACGCCATCATGGCCCGCGCCATGGGGATGCCGGTGGAACTGCGCGACGCAGGCACCCTCATCTGGCAGGGCCTCACCGAAGTGACTGAGGGCTTGCGTCTCGCGCCAGACGGCCTGGTGGTCGACGTCGCCTGCGGGCGGGGCGGGTATGGCATCGGGGTCGCTCAACGTGCCGGCGCACGCCTGGTGGGCGTGGACTTCTCAGCTGTGGCCCTGGAGCATGCGAAGGCAAACAGCGTACGTCTGCTGCCCGCAGGGCGGTCCACGTTCCAGATGGGGACCCTACTCGCGGCTGGCCTGCCCTCGGGCACCGCGGATGGGCTGATGTGCGTGGACGCGGTGCAATTTGCTGAGCCGCCGCTCGCCGCGCTGCTCGAGTTCCGTCGACTCCTGAAAACCGGCGGTCGGCTCGCCGTAACTTGTTGGGAAGCGGTCGATGCGTCGGATGAGCGGGTCCCGCGGCGTATCCGTGCGGTGGATCTCCGGCGAGATCTGGCGAAGGCAGGCTTCGCCGACGTGGAAGTGCAGGAGAAGCCCGCATGGCGCCAAGCCGAGCGAGCAATGTGGGAAGCGGCGGTGGCGGCGGTTGACTCCGATGCGGCAGTGAGGTCTCTGCAGGCTGAGGGGCGGCGCTCACTGGCGACGTTCGACTCGCTGCGCCGCGTGTTCGCGACCGCCACCGCACCCTGACCCGAGACATGCGGCTCTCATAGTGGTCGGCGACCAGCCGGTCGGCGCAGCGGGCTTGTCGCCTTCAATCGGCGGACCGAGCCCGCGCTCAGGTCTTGCGCCCCACGCCGCCGAAGTGGGGAACCGGTTCGGCGTGTTCCGCGCCCTCCTCGGGTCGCCACTGCGAGCAACTGACGACGCCGGGCTCCACCATCTCCAGCGCACCGAAGAGGCTTTTGACCTGCTCGGCGCTGCGCAGCACCATCCTGGCCGCTGGGCCCTCGTTCCACAGTCGCAAGGCCTCCACCATCGTCTCACCGTTGATCTCGGTAGTGGGGTGGGAGATCGCCAGATAGCTGCCTGGCGGAAGGGAACCCACCAGTTGGACGACCAGATCGGCCGCGTCGTCGTCGTCCGGCACAAAGTTGAGGACGCCGAGCAAGGTGAGCGCGACCGGCTGATCGAAGTTCAGGGTCCGGCGCGCACCCTCGATGACTGCCGCTGGTTCTCGCAGGTCGGCATCGAGGTAGTCGGTCCTGCCCTCCGGATGACTGGATAGCAGCGCACGGGCGTGGACCAGCACCAGCGGGTCGTTGTCCACATAGACGACCCGACTGCTCGGCGCGATCTGCTGCGCGACCTCGTGGGTGTTGTTCGCGGTCGGGATGCCGGTGCCCACGTCAAGGAACTGCCGAATGCCGACCTCGCCGGCCAGATAGCGGACTACCCGGCCGAGGAAGGCACGGTCAGCTCGAGCCGACGCGACCATCTCCGGCACCATCGCCAGGATCTGGTCGGCAACCGCCCGATCGACGGCGAAGTTGTCCTTGCCGCCCAGCCAGTAATTCCACAGTCGAGCTGAGTGCGGAACTCCGGTGTCGAGTTTGGCCGTCGTGTCGTCACCCAATGCGGACACATGCGCTCCCTCGGATCCCCGTCATCACCGGTCACGGTTCGGGCGAAGAGTAGTCGGCGTGGCGAGGGCGCGACACCCCACGTACCGACCGGCTCCCGCGGGCGCTCGATCGTGAGTGGGACCGCGTGTACTCCTTTTGCCGCGATCCGGTCGAAGGCGACGTTCACCGGCGCCGCGATGTTCGCGGGGCGAACACGCGGGCTGGTCGGTACGCGTCGGCGCGGACGGGACGGGCGCCTCTCACCCGCAGCGAGGCCAACGAGGCGTCCCGCCTCACCATCGAGGGCCACGGCGGCGTGCTGGAGGCCGTCCGCGACACCGAACTCGGCCGTACCCGCCGCTGGTGGATCGCCCTGCACACCTGAACGGGATCTTGCACACTTTCCGCACCGGCGGCCTCAACCTGCTCGGTTCTCGCGCTCACGCCCGCACGCGACGTCCTCCACGACCCGCCGGAACAGCGACCGCACGGATCTGCCGTGGCGACCGGTGTGCCGGGGGCGACCGCGAGAAGCACCCCGGCTCCGACGCCGAGGGGCGGCCCCGTGACGGGACCGCCCCTCGGTACTGCTGGGAGCCGGGCTACTTCTTCTTCGGGGGCACCACGCAGGCCACGCCCGCCGAGGTGTTCTTCGCGTCGTCCACGCCGACGATCAGGGCGTCGCCCTTCAGCGTGATCTTGTAGTCGACCGCGCCGGAGCCGGGCACCACGCCGGGCGTCGCGCCCGGGGCCTGGACCAGCTTGATGTTGGTGGTACTCGGGTACGGGCCGAACACCGCCGAGCTGGCCGTGTCACGGACGAAGACGTCCACCGCGGCGTCCACCACGTCGGTGGAGCCGATCGTGTAGAAGCCGTCCGGGTTGGCCGAGGCCGGGAGGTGGCCGGCCGGGTTCGGGCCCGGTACGCAGCTGGCCACCGGCGGGGTCACGTCGTTCACCTTCACGGCGACCTGCTGGGTGAACTGCGGACCGGCCAGTTCGCCGTTCAGCAGGAAGTCGACGGTGCAGTGCAGCGTCGCACCCTGGGTGGCGTCGGCGGCGACGGTCAGCGTCTCGATGAATTCGGCGTCGTTGCCGCTCTGCACGGTCAGCTCGGCGGGGTTCAGGGTCGCGGTCAGGCCGGCGTCGCACGACACCTTGTGGATGACCGTGACGTCGAGGTTGCGCAGACCGGTGAGGATGGCCGCGCTCACGCCGTCGGCGTCGGTCGGCACCAGAGAACCGCCGGTGGCCTCGACCACCTCGGAGGCCTGCCCCTCGCCGTCGAGGTCGGCGACGTTGACGGCGATCACCCGGGTGTCGGCGACGTCGAGAGCGCCGATGGCCTCGGCCAGCGTGTGGCCGGCGCTGGGGTTGTGGCTGGGCGCGTCGCCCACCACGACCACGATCCGGCTGCTGCCCGGCCGGTAGGTGATGGCGCCGGTGCTCACCTGGAAGAGGCCGTTGATCCACGCCTCGGGCGTGTCGCCGCCCCCGTCGGCGTCCAGCGAGTCGACCGCGACCTGCACGGCCGTCTCGTCGGCGGTGAGGTCCTGGCGGACGCGGAACAGTTCGGCGCCGTCCGTCGTGTCACGGTAGGACGCCACCGCGAACTGGGCGCTGGGCTGGCTGGACCGCACGCTGGCGATGACCGTCTGCAGGTTGGCCCGCACGTTCGCGATGGCACCGCCCATCGACCCGGTGGTGTCCACCAGCAGAACCACGTCGGGCTTCGGCGGGATGGTGGGAGTGTGCACGACCTTGTCGATGGCGATGACCGCGCCCGGATCGGCCGCCTTGGCGACCGCGGCTGGTTCCACTCCGGGGTCGGCCGCGACAGCCGGGACCGTAGCTCCGATGACCAGGGCGGTGGCGGCACCGACCGCCACCGCGACCCTGCGAACGACGATGTTCAAAGAAGACTCCTGATGAGACGCAACTGATCTTGCTTGGTGCGCCATCACGGTAGCCGAAATGCACCATTAAGGACCGAAATGACCCGAAGGTCATCCGATCCTGGTCGTCCGAGTGGTCAACCACGCAGGAGGCGGCTCAGCGACGATCGGCCGGCGGCGTGGGCGTCCCGCCGGCTGAGCGAAGATCTCCGTCGATCGAGAGTGGAGGCCGGCCGGCCGGCGCCTTCACACGTCGCCGGGTCCGGGCTCCCAGCCGGTCGACTGTGCCCACTCGTCGGCCCGCTGAATGATTTTCCAGCAGTACGGTGCCTTGGCGTCGGTGTAGGCCTGCCCGTCGTGGCGATGCCGCTGCGCCAGGGTCCGTTTGACCGCCGCGTACTCGTCGGCGGCCCGCTGATCCACCCGCAGGAAGTCGCGGAAAAGCAGAGCGAACTGCTCGGAGAAGCTGCCCGCCCGGCGCACGTGGATGTGCGTACGGAGCTGCCCCGGCGCCTCGCGGAAGTAGCGCTTGGTCCGCTCCGGATTCTCGGCCCGGTAGATCAGGCCCAGGCCGACGAGCGGATCGCGGAACGGGGTCACCGGCTCGAGCCGCTCGACCGACACCTGTATGTCGACGACCGGCTTGGCGGCCAGTCCCGGCACCGAGGTGGAGCCGATGTGGTCGATGCGCAGCGCCACGTCGCCGAGCGCACGGCGCAGCTCGGCGCCGATCTGGGCGAAACGCTCCGGCCAGGCCGGGTCGTAGTCCACGATGCGGATTACCCGCATGCCTCGTTGATCTGCCCCCGCGGTCACGGGCTCAGCGTAGGGCAGCACGCGGGAACCCGAGGTGTCCGTGCGGCCGGTGCCCGACGGCGGCGGCCACCGGTGCGGACAGCACCGGTGGCCGCCGGGTTCACCTCGGTGTTGCGTCAGGGATCAGGGGTAGGCCACGACCTGGCGTGGGGTGGTGTTGCCGGCGGGGTTGGGGACGGAACCACCGGTGTCGTTCACGACGTTGGCGATGGTGCCGACGTCGCCGAGCGAGACGGTGAGGACGCTGCGGAGCCGGACGCCGGGTCGGTTGGGTACCTCGAAGGCCCGGTCCACTCTGACGCCGGGGTTGACGTTGAAGTAGGCGTAGGAGCCGCCGCCCCAGAGTTCGTGGTCGGTGACGTTGTCGGCGACCTTGTACGCGGCGTAGCCGTTTCCGCGGGGCCCCATCCAGGCCGCCTGGTTGGGCACGTCGTACGGCTTCTCGTTCTGGAAGAAGATCGTCCGTCCGCGGTTGCCGTTCCAGATCACCTCGTACTTCTGGTAATGCTCGACGAACAGGCCGGTGGCGAGGACGTCGTCGCCGTTGACGATGAGGCCGGTGTCGCCGGTGTTCACGGTCCAGCCGGTGGGTGCGCCGCCGTGGTCGGCCCGCCACGCCCAGATGTGGTCGATGATCGTGTCGTCGCTGTGCACCGCGAGGGTGGTGGTGGCCTTGCCCTGGACGCTGCTGCCGATGCGGAAGAAGACGTCCTGCAGGATGGTCGGATTCGCGGCGTGGTCGGTGTGGACGCCGGCCCGTCCGACGCTCATCAACGTCGGGCTGTTGGTCGTCCCGGCATCGAAGGTCAGGCCGCTGATTTTGACACCGTCGACGTCGGCGACGTTGAGGGCCTCGACCCCGTTGTTCGGGATCAGCGTCGGGAAGCCGATGCCGGTCACCACGGTGTTGGGGCGGTTGACCCGGAGGGTCTCGTTGAGGGAGTACGTGCCGGGGGTGAAGAACAGGTTCAGGCCCTGGGCGAGCGCGGTGTTGATCCGGGCGGCGCTGTCACTGGGCTTGGCGACGTAGAACTCCCGCATGGGGATCGACGTGCCGGGAGTGTTCGGCCAGCTGGCGCCCGCCGAGTTGCGCCGCAGCGAGGGTACGAAAACGCTGTACCGGCCGGCGCTGTCCACGTAGAGGTACGGCTTCTCCCGGGTGACGGGGGTGGTTGCCAGGGTGGTGTGGGGCGGGCTCGGGAACGCGTTGGCCGGGGCACCCTGGACGCCGGAGTAGACCATGTTCCAGACGCCACCTTCCCAGCGTCCGATCCGGCTGTCGCGGGTGTACCACTGCTGCTGGGAGCCGGAGGACACGGTGCCGTCGACCACCGAGTCGGACAGGAAGCCGCCGCTGGAGTACCCCTGCCCGTTGTCCTGGTTCGAGGGCGCCAGCGTCAGGTTGCCGCGGACGTGCACCCGGCGCATCGGGGCGGCCTGGGAGACGGCCCACCGGTTGGTGCCGCCCTCGGGCACGATCGACAGGTTCTCCATGCTGCGCCAGAAGTTCTGGGTCGCGTTCTTCTCGTCGCCGAAGTTCCACCCGGAGTCGACGTTGACCGCCCCGTTGATCGTCACGTCGTCGGGGTTCCGGCCGAGACCGGCCAACGTGGTGTAGAAGCCGACGTTGGCCCACACCCGCCCGTAGGTGCCGGGCTTGAAGAGGAACACATGACGCTGGGTTCCGAACTGCGCGGTCGGGCTGCGCAGCTGCGCGTTGAACGCCTGGTCCACCGCCGACTGAATGGTCGACGCCGGCGTGGACGGCTCGAACACCCGCACGTTGGGGCCCAGATCAGGGGTGTCCGAGGTGGGGAGGGTCGGTGCGCTGGGGGTTGCCGAGGCCGTGGGCGTCGGCCCGGTGCCGGCCGCGAAGACCTGGAACTCCCAGAGCGAGTAGCCGTACGGGGTGGCCCGCGCGGTGCCGTTCATCCGTACGTACCGGCCGCTGCCGGTGACGTTCAGGGTCTGGACGCCGGCCCTGCCCGTCGTGACCGGGGTGATGGTCGTCCAGGCGGCGCCGTCCTGAGAGGTCTGAATGGTGAACGCCGAGGCGAACGCCGCCTCCCAGTTCAGCGAGATCTGGCCGATCGACTGCGTGCTGCCGAGGTCGACCTGCAACCACTGCGGATCGGCGAAGGCGCTGGACCAGCGGGTGCCGGGGTCACCGTCGACCGCGGCCGAGGCGGCGAAGCCGGCCTCCAGGGACGAGGCGGTGGCCGGTTTGCCCTGCGACAGCGGGGTGTCCGCGGCGCTGGCGTTGGTGGTGACGGAGGCGACGGTGATGCCGAGAGCCGCGGCGAGGACGGCGCTCAGCACGACCTGCCCGCGGCGTCTGCGTATCTGCGGCGGTGGGGACGTCAGGGTCGGGGATGTCATGTTCCTACCTGTCGGACGGGTTGCCGCACGTCCCTGGGGAAGGACGCACGGCGGGACGGTGGACGGTGCCGGGAAGATCGGAGAGCGCTCTCTCGGCAATTGTTACGCCCGTGTTGCGACCCGTCAATATCTCGGTAACAAGGAATTGGCGGAGGGGCCAAAAAATTGCCCGCGGGCCGGCCCTATCGCCGGCCCGATAAATATTCGGGAAAGACTTCCCAGAAAATCGTTATCCGCGCATTAGGCTTTGTCGGTCTGCCCGCCGGAACGATAAGTCACCATCAGTGTCACAATAGGATCTTTACGGCAATAAGAGTACGTACTGAGCATTCAGCGCTGACCGCTGCCGGCCGCTTGAGCGCCCACGGTTCACCCTCGCGCAGGGTCTGGCGGAGTTCCGGTGCCCGCCCGAGGTGATCACGGTGGCGGTGCGCCGGGTACCCGCACCCCGCCCACCCCGCCCGCCACCGACGCCCCAGCAGCCGGCCGGTCGGGAGCAGCCCCGCCGCGAGGGCCCACCCCGCGGCGGACTCGGCTGCCTACCGGTAGGGGTCGTGTGGTGGCTGCCGGATGCCGTCCCGCGAGGGCGGGTGGTACGGGCCCGGGGAACCGCCGTTCGGGGGCCCGGTGTGCAGCACGGCGGTCGGGGCGTCGCCCAGGCTCGCGCCGACCGGCGCCATCAGCTGGGTGTCCGCGGCGGACGGCGCCACCCGTACCTCCCGAGCCTTCCGCCGGCGCAGCACCATGAGCACCAGCGCGCCCACGCCCGCGGCGACCAGCAGGCCGCCCAGCCCCAGCATCATCGAGCTGCTGCCTTCGTCGCTGACGGTCCTGAGGGTGAGCGGCGCCGCGGCGGGGCTCGTCTGATCCGCTGCGGGGGTGTCGTCCGCGGCGAGCGGCTTCGCGGCAGCGGGTGACGGCGGCTTGGTGGTGGGCGCGACCTTGGCGGCCAGGGTCAGCCGCACGCTTGCGGTGGCGCCGTCGGTGCCCCGTACCGTCGTACGCTTGGTGCGGTAACCCTCCTTGGCCGCGATGACCGTGATCGATCCCTCAGCGATGGCGCGATCGGAGTTCGATGTGATCGAGAAGCGGCCGTTCCGGTCGCTCGTCGCCCGGTATTCGCGCCCCTTGCTGTCTCGAACGGTCAGGGCCACGCCGCGGAGCGCCTCGCCATCGGCGTCGCGGACCCGGCCGGAGACCCGAGCCACCCCGGACGCGGGCTCGTCCCCGCCGCCGCCGGGCAGCGGGCTGTCCTTGCTGTAGACGTAGACCATCTTGTAGTCCATGTGGTTCTGCCCGTCGAGGTGGACACCGACCGCGATGTTGAGACCGGTCATCCCCGAGTCCACCTTGGGCGCGACGAGCGTGGCTTGGAAGGTCCGGCTCCGGCCGGCTCCCAGGCTCAGCCTCGACTCGCAGCCGTTGGTGCATCGCAGGCCGCCGCTGACCAGCACGTACACCGCCTCGGTCGAACGCCCCGGATTGGTGACACGGAACTTCACGCGCACGCTGTCGCCGGGCCGCATGTTCTCCTTCGACACGCTCAGGAGCCGGACGACCTGTGGGGCAGCCGTCACGGGTGTCGCAGCCACCACGAACGTTCCACCGATCAGCGCGACCACCGCGGCGGCTCGGGCCCATCGGGCACGTAAGCGCGTCGTCACTCCCAACCACCTTCTCCGAGGGCAGGCGACATCGGTCGATGGCACCGCGGGACACTATGCCCTGTCGGGTGTAGATCGCGCGACCCGCGACTCCGGTTCGTTCAGCTGTGTAGACGGCTTTCTACACGGCCACAGGTCCGCGTAGGGGTACGCCCCGGAGGCGGCTGCTCTGGCGGCCTCAATTGCCACGGGCGGTCGGGGTCGGCCCAGATTGCTTCGTTGCGTGGCTTCCCGGCCGGCTTCGACCGCCCTGCCGTTTACCTTGACTTTGTGCCGTCACATCTCTAATGTCCGAGTTAGACATCGATCCTCGTCTATGTAACTGGACCGCACGTCACGGGCGGCTGCGGCACTCGCCGTACGGCGATCCTGTTACACGTTCCCCACCCAGCGAAGTCGCTCAGAAGGTGGCCCGGCACGGAGCGCATCGGCCGATTTCTCCCCCTTCAGGCGGCTCCCGATCCGTGAAGGAGTGCCCCATGCACGCCAAGAGAAAGCTGTCCCTGGTGCTCGGTGTCGCGGTGGCCCCGCTGATCGCGGCCTTCCTGCCCGCGAGCCCGGCCAGTGCGCACGGCTACATCAACTCCCCGCCGAGCCGGCAGGCCCAGTGCTACGAGGGAACCGTCGAGTGCGGGCAGATCAAGTACGAGCCGTGGAGCGTCGAGGCGCCCAAGGGCGGCATGAGTTGCAACGGCGGAAACCAGCGGTTCCCCGACCTCAACGACAACAGCAAGCCGTGGCGGGCGACCCCGGTCGGCCGTACCACGCAGTTCCACTGGCTTCTGCAAGCCAACCACGCCACCAGCACCTGGCAGTACTACATCAGCGGCCGGAAGGTCGCCGAGTTCAACGACGGCGGTGCCCAGCCGCCCACGTCGGTGACGCACACCGTCAACCTCCAGGCATCCGGCCGGCAGACGGTACTCGCGATCTGGAACATCGCCGACACGCCGAACGCGTTCTACGCCTGCATCGACGTCAACATCCAATGAGCGGCGCGTGACGCTGGAGGTCGTACGCCGGTCCGGCGCCAACGCCGCACCGGGCCGCCCAGACGGCCACCGCCTGACGGTCTCCCGGTTCCTCGCAGGAGCCCGGGAGACCGTCAGGCGCTGATCCGGGCGATGGAGCGCTGCGGGGCAGTCGAAACGGGACCGGCTCGGTAGGGTGCCGTCGATGGGTTCGGGCGTCTCCGGATGTGTTTCTCGGCATGCCCGGACGACACCTACCGACTCGAAGGAAGCCCGTCATGAGCACTCCTCGCGAGACTTTCCTCCGACTGGTGAACGGCGTCTGTGACGGTCCGTACGAGGATCTGGCCAGCTTGTACGCCGAACAGACTCATGTCACGCATCCGTTCCACCCACTCGCTCCCCCGCCGCTGCGCAGTCGCGGCGAACTCCACGAGCACTTCACCGCGCCGGCTCCCGTCGCCCGGACGCTGAACCGCAAACCGGTCGACATCACGATCCATGAAACCGCCGACCCAGAGGTGATCATCGCTGAGTTCGCCTACCAGGGGCGGGTCGACGAGACCGGCGAGGCGTTTACGGTGCCGTGCGTCTTTGTGATGCGCATCCGCGACGGGCTCATCATCGAGTCAAGGGACTACATCGACCACATCGCCAGCGCGCGGGCCTGGGGTCACCTTGACAGCCTGCTGACCGCACTTCGCCAGCGGGAGACCACCACCGATGACGGTACGGACCGGCCCTGACGCCGTTGGCATCCTGCGCACTCACCCGCATGAGGTTCGAGCGATCAGCGGCGGTCGAGTCCCGCGACACGAGCCAGGAATGCGACGGCGTCGGCGCTGGCCTGCGCCCGCGTGTGTTCGACGTGGGGACCGGCTGACGGCGCGCAGGCTGTCCGTGCCCGACATCCCGCCGTCTCCGGAGCGGATGAGGAAAGCGGCTTGCACGCGATCAAGTTCCCCGGGTGGCTGTTCGGCGAGCTAAGCGACGTCTCGTAACTCGGTGCAGGCGTGCCGGTGAACGGTTTGCAGGTCAGCTTGCGAGAGCGATGTTGTGCAGGTGGGCGATTCCGGATGTGGTGGTGGCCAAGGTTCGGCCGGCGCGGCGGTAGTCGCGCAGGATCTTGTAGGTCTTGAGCCGGGCCAGGGCATGTTCGACACGGGCTCGGACCTTGCGGTGCCCGGCGTTGTAGTCCTGTTTCCACTGCGGGAGTTCGCCGCAGTCACGAGGTTTGCGGTACGGCATGATCATCTCCGGGTTGCCGCGGTAGCCGCCGTCGGTCATCACGGCACGCCCGGCCAGCTGCCGGTCTATGCCGCTGCTGCGATACACGATCGTGTCGTTGCGGTTGGCCGGTTGTGGCTCGCCCAGGGCGATGACCAGGCGGGTGTTCGCGTCGATGGCCACTTGCAGATTCGTTGAGTAGCGGTAGTTCTTGCTCTGGGCGGCCAGTCGATGGTCGCGCGTGGGAACCAGAGTGCCGTCCACGATCGCGACCTGCTCTTTCGGCCGGCGCCGCACCGGCGCCGGAGCCAACAACGGTCCTACGGTGTCGATCACCGGATGCGCCGCCGAGTGCGACACCCCGAACAACGGCCCGAGCGGGCGCATGGTCATGATCAACCCGTCCGAACCAGACGATCACCGGATTACCAGACATCCCTGTAGCCAGCTGCTGTCTCGTTAGGAGGTCATCCACAGCGCACCGGTCAGGACAGTGCTCGGCGAGGAGCCGGTTAGGGGTGGCTCAATGAGTGGTGGAAGCGCCGGTAGGAATCGAAATCTGCGACGACTTCAAAGCCGAGGCGCTGCAATAGCGCTTCACTGCGCACGTTGCCACGGGTGACACCAGCGAAGACGTCGGTTGCGCCCAGTTCTTCGCCCGCATAGCGAAGGAGCGCAGCAACGGCGGCGGTGGCGTACCCCCGGCCGGTGACCTCCTCGCTGAGCCAATAGCCCAAGCCGTAGCGCGGCGGCTCTACGGGGATGAGGTCGACCCGACCGACGAGACGTTCCTGCAGGTAGACACCGAAGCGTACCGAGATCTCGGTACGCTGCGCGAGTCGGTAGGCCACATCAGTCGCGTTGCTGGCCACCTCATCGTGGTAGTCGCCCAGCATTGTCAGATGTGCCGCATTGCGCTGTACCAACGCGTAGTACTCGGCGGCGTCTGCCGGTCCTAACTCGCGAAGCTTCAGGCTGTCATCGGCTGTCGCCAACACCTTCACCCACATACCGCCGATCTGAACTCCGTAAGGTCCGTGCAGGTAAGCATCTGTCCGCCAGCCGGGCAAACGGTTTTCAGCGCGGCTCGTCGCGACTTTTGGCCCTGGTACCGCGCTTCTTGCCAACGCTCCCGACCGGCACTGGTTACGAGACATCATTTAGGGACTGGAGGTACTGGTTGTGCCGAAGTTCCGGATGTTCCCAGCACATCAACCTGAGGGCGTCCGACAAGCACTGATCAACGAGATTCTCGAATACCTCCGCGGGACACGAGCCGTTGATCCAGGCCTGGTCGAATCGGTCCCGGATACGTAACCACACCACGCCGCGCTGCCTGGAAAACCACCACTGCTCACCTCGGTCTGACAGGCTGACTTGGGCAGTTGCCTGATGTCGCATGCCGGCCTTGGCGGCTTGCAGCATCAGGACGAAGTCGAGCAGGCTCACGGACACGACGGTCATGCTCTGGCTGAAATCGACGCCGCCAAGCTTGAACACGATGCTCACCTGGAAGTTGGTCCATTGAAAGGCCGACCGTGGCAGGTCTTCGAACGCAGTGGGACGAGCGTGGGCGTCCGCGGGAACCCAGGTTCGGCTCCACGATGGGTCCCGCCGATCCGGGGTGAAGGTGACGAAGGTACCCGCGGGCATGGTTGCTACTTCTCTCGCTCGATCCGTCTGGGTGAACGATAGGAGGCTGCCGGCCGGCGAGGGGAACGTTTGCGGGGATGGACACCAAGGCGCACCTGTCCGGAGCGACGCCGTGGACGCGGCGGCGAGTGGATGGTTGCGGCGCCGGGATGCTGGCGGCGGCTCGGGCTCAGCGCGCACAGGGTCGGTCCGCCGGCCGGCCGTAGGGCCGACGCGGCTGGTCAGCGTCTGCGGCGTGCTGCTGTTCAGGCGCTGCGCGAGCACTGAGTTCGACGGTACGACACGGCCCGCCGCACCGGAGGCGTGCGGCGGGCTGTGCCTTGAAGGTCGGGTTGAGGTCAGCCGCGAACCGCCTGGAGCTGTGGCAACGCGCCGATCGCCACACCGCGACTGGTCTGCGCGTCCACATTGGCCATTGCCCGGGTGTACGGGATCGCCGGCTCGGGCCGCCCCGGCAGCCAGCCCTTGAGCATGGTGTCGGTGCCGACGACGCCCGGGTAGAGCTGGCAGGTGACGGTGACTTCGTAGATGTGGCGCGGGTTGTCGTCGAACATCCAGTCGTGCGAGCAACTCGGCACCAGCCGTGCCACGACCGCGTGGTAGCCGCCGATCAGGTTGTCGAGCAGTGCGGTGGTGGGGAGGCCGTACTTGGCGAAGCCCACCATCGCGATGGAGTGGATGACCCCGATCAGCTTGCCGATGTTGTCAGCCGCCGGAAGGCCCTGCACGGCGTGGAAATACGACGTCGACAGGTACGCGCAGTCGACCGCGCCGTTGATGAACGGTCCCAGCAGGCTGCCCGGCATGCTGTCGATCTGCGCGATCTTCGCGACGGCGGCCTGGGTGCAGGCTTCCACATCGGCGGCGGCGATGGCGTCGATGTGGTCGAGGATCTCCTGCTTGGAGTTTTCCACCGCGGCGATGATCTCCCGCTTCGCCTGGTCGAGCCCGCCGCCGCCACCGCCGCCGAGAAGCGCCTGCACCACGGGCACGGCCACCGTCACCCACGCCGGGACAGCCGCCTGGACGGGTCGTGCGGTGCCGCCGACGGTGATGGCGATCGCGGCGACTGCGGACACGATGCTGGTGGTCAGTCTGCGTTTCACGGGAGCCCCACCCCTTGGCGGATCAGCTCGGCGAGCAGTCGCTCAGCGTTCGGCAGGACGGTGTTGGCCATCAGCAGATCCTGGACCAGGTCCTCGTTGATCTGCCCGGGGATCGCGTCGCCGCCGTCGATGCGGTACGAGTTGCTGCCCGACCAGTACTCCGCCCGTACGGTCCGCCCGTTGAAGGTGCACACGTACGAGACGTAGCCGGCGCTGGGGAGGGTGTTGCGGCCGCATTCGGGCTGTATCTCGCGGATGAGGTGCTCGAGGCCCTCGCGGAGGTAGGGACGCTGGACGGCCGCGGAGTTGGTGCCCTCCTCGGCGTCCACCATGATGTACGCGGCGTTGAGCTCGGCGAAGAGCACGATCATCGCCCGGCCCACGGCGTCCAGTTCAGCGTCCTGGCCGGCGACCGTGCCGATGTGCGCCTTGGCCGAGTACGCCGCGTCGTGCGTGCTGATGATCGCGGGGCCGGCGAGCCACCACACCTTCAACAACTCGACTTTCGTGACAGCGGCTTCGGCCTTGCCACGCAGTTCGCTGGTGAGCTGCCGGTCGAGACGGACGAGCACGTCGCTCTTGGCCCCGTTGACGGCGCTGACCGCTTGCTGGACCAACTCGTTGATCTCGGCCACCGAGTAGTTGCCGTCGCGGCCCTTGTCGTACGCGCTGATGAAGAACTGGACGAACGCCTCGTAGCTGGCGTCGGCCCGTGCCGGCGCCGGTCTGACGGCCACGGCTGACCCGGTCAGGGCCAGGCCGACGAGGGCGGCGGTGATACCGCGTCGCAGTGGTCCCGCTTTTCGCACTGTCGTCTCCTCGGATCTCGTGGACTACCGCGCCGCGCGGAGCGTCGGGAGGGCGCGGACGGCCGTGGCGTAGGAGGTGTTCCGGCCGGCCTGCAGCCGTACCGCGTCGAAGTCGGCCTCGCTGGGGTAGGCGGGGAAGGTCGTGTTGTAGACGATGCTGCCGAGGTCGCCGTTGTACGCGTCGCACCAGACGATCCAGTACATGGGATCGCCGGGTCGCGGGCGCACCTCGTTGTCCTGCAGCGCGTCCTGCATGCCGCAACGCGTCGGTTTCATCTTCACCACGACCGCGTCGTACCCGGTGATGAGGCTGTCGAGCAGGCCCTTCGTGGACAGGCCGTACTTGGCGAAGCCGGTCATCGCGATCGCGTAGATGACGCCCATGAGCTTGCCGATGTTGTCAGCCGCCGGGAGGCTCTGCACGGTGGTGAAGTAGGAGCTGGAGAGGTGTGCGCAGTCGACGGCGCCGTTGATGAACGGGCCGAGCAGGTTGCCCGGCATGCTGTCGATCTGGGCGAACTTGGTGACCGCCGACTGTGTGCATGCTTCGACATCGGCGGCGGCCACGGCGTCGATGTGGTTGAGGATCTCCTGCTTGGAGTTTTCGACCGCGGCGATGATCTCTCGCTTGGCGGCTTCGAGCTGTGCGTTGCTGCCGCCTCCGCCGCTGGTCGCCGCGAGGGTCACCACCGCGCCGATGACGACGTCGAACCAGTTCACGATCGCGGCCTGTGCCGGCTTGGCCGGCGCGACGACGCCGGCCGTCAGGGCCAGGCTCGCCGCGACGATCGCACCCAACAATTTCAGTCTCATGTGTGCCGGACCTCCTTCGGCTCCCCGGTCGAAGAGTCGGGTCCAGTCAACCGACGGCACACCTCAGCAGCCGGGCCGTGATCTGCCCGTTATCAATGTTGCTCGATCGCGCACCGGCGGATGCCAGCGGTACACGTGGCGGCGGGACTTGCGGCCGACGGGCGGCGTGAGTTCGCGAATGTGTCGCCGGTAGCTCGGCGGGCTGCCGTACTGAATAGGATTCGCCGTCATGCGCACCATCGCGAGCGACCGTCTTCTCTTGCGCCCCTGGCAGGACGACGATGCCGACTTTCTCCTGGACCTGAGGTCGGACCCGGTGGACGTGCCCGTCCCCGGCGCGCCTCCGACGACCATGAGGACGAGGAAGGACGCGCTTGCGTCGATCGGACGTATGCGTGCCATCGAACACCCCGTTCACGGCAGCTGGGTGATCGCCACAACGAACGGTCTGCTGCTCGGCAGCCTCCTGCTCCTGCCGATCCCGCAGTGGGCGGTGCAATCTTCCGGCGGGCCGGACGACGTGGAGATCGGCTGGCGCCTGCACCCGGGCGCCCGGGGACGGGGCTATGCCACCGAAGCAGCAAGGGCCGTCCTTCACGACGCATTCGGTCGCGGACTGCCGAAGGTCCTCGCCGTGACCGAGCCGGACAACCACGCCTCGCAGGCCGTCTGCAGGCGGCTCGGCATGACAGCGCTCGGGCGTACGACGAAGTACTACGACACCGTCAACGACCTCTTCGAGAAGTTGCCCAGTTGATCAAGAGGTCATGACCGCATTCCCGCTCCCTCCCCACCCAGGCGGAATAATGTCCGCCGTAGGGCGACGAAGGGCACATGGTGGAATCCTCTGAGTCTTCACAACCCCCGGGTTGATCACGCTGGGCGTGAAACCGGCGGCCCGGTCACGGTTGTCGCTGGGTCGGGTGAGGGGGCTGGTGCGGGCGTGCCGGCCTCGTCACCATCGGGCTTGTCGGGGGTGTCCACCCTCGATGGGTGCCCGTGACGTCGACGCGTGCTTGGAAGTGAAGTCCGTCTCTGAGTCTGGCGCTGGGACC
>NZ_JAIWNC010000022.1 GCF_020216025.1 Jidongwangia harbinensis
ACCATGTGCACCGGGATGCGGATGGTGCGGGCCTGGTCGGCCATGGCGCGGGTGATGGCCTGGCGGATCCACCAGGTGGCGTACGTGGAGAACTTGTAGCCCTTGGTGTAGTCGAACTTCTCGACCGCGCGGATCAGGCCGAGGTTGCCCTCCTGGATCAGGTCCAGGAACGCCATGCCGCGACCGGTGTAGCGCTTCGCGATGCTGACCACGAGCCGCAGGTTCGCCTCGAGCAGGTGGTTCTTCGCGGCCTTGCCCTCGGCGATGATGATGTGGAGCAGCGGGGCCAGGTCGTCGCCGGCCTCGGGGAGCTTCTCCTCCGCGTAGAGGCCGGCCTCGATGCGCTTGGAGAGCGTCACCTCCTCGACCGCGGTGAGCAGGCGGGTGCGGCCGATGCCGTTCAGGTACGCCCGGACCAGGTCGGCAGAAACGCCCCGCTCGTCGGTGGCGTCCAGGTCGGCCAGGGGCTCGACACCGTCTGCCATCATGTGGTCGGCGGCTGCCGCCGCGGACTCCGTCGCCTTCATCTGCAGGACCACCTTTCAGTCCCCTCCCCGCGATCACCGAGTCGTGTCTTGCCGACACGTCGTGCCGGTGATCACTAGATTGGCGTGCGGAGCGTTAAGCGGAGGTAAGGCAAGCGTCCAGGTGGCATGAATCGGGGAGAACCCTGAGGTCGAGAACCCGACAGCCCACCCGGAATGATTGGACTTATCCCAATCGCGTGGCAATTCCATCGGACTGGCTCGTGACCCATAATCTGGTTCTCAGCAGGAACGAGAAGGGAAACCACGTGGTCTTCAAGCGGTTGATGCAGGCGATGGGCGTCGGGGGACCGTCCGTGGAAACGGTGCTCACCAACCCCAACTGCCGCCCCGGCGGCTTCCTGGAGGGCACCGTCCAGGTGATGGGTGGCGAGCACGCCACCGACATCGAGTACGTCGCCGTCGGCCTGATGACCCGCGTCGAGGTGGAATCCGGCGACAGCGAGTACAACACCGATCAGGAATTCCACCGCCAGCGGCTGACCGGTTCCTTCCGGCTGGACCCGGGCGCGCGCCACGACATTCCGTTCCGGTTCGACGTGCCGTGGGAAACCCCGATCACCGAGGTGTACGGCCAGCACCTGCACGGCATGACCATGGGACTCGCCACCGAGCTGGAGGTGGCCCGCGCGGTCGACAAGAGCGACCTGGACGCGGTGGCGGTGCACCCGCTGCCCGCCCAGGAACGAATCCTGGACGCGCTGCTGCGCCTCGGGTTCCGGTTCAGCCGGGCCGATGTGGAGCGCGGCCGGGTGTACGGCGTCGAGCAGCAGCTGCCGTTCTACCAGGAGATCGAGTTCTATCCGCCGTCGGCGTACGCGAGCGGGATCAACCAGCTCGAGCTGACCTTCCTGCCCACGCCGCACAAGCTGCAGGTGGTGCTGGAGGTGGACAAGCGCGGCGGCCTGTTCACCGAGGGTCACGACGCGTTCGGCCGGTTCGACATCGACTACCGCACCGTGGACCAGACCGACTGGGCCGCCCAGCTGGACGGCTGGCTGCGGCAGTCCGCGCAGCGCCGGGGGCTGTTCTTCTAGCCCGTCACAGCTCCAGCAGGACCGAGCACGGTCCCACGTTCACGCTCTCCACCAGCATGTGCGCCCGGAAGCGGCCGGTCTCCACCGTCGCTCCCCGGGCGCGCAGTGCTTCCACGAACGTGGTGACCAGCGGTTCCGCGACCTCCGCGGGTGCCGCCGCCGACCAGGTCGGCCGGCGGCCCTTGCGGGCGTCGCCGTACAGCGTGAACTGGCTGACCACCAGCAGCGGCGCGCCCCGCTCGGCCGCCGACGCCTCGTCGTCCAGGATCCGCATCTCGTGCACCTTGCGGGCCATCGTCCCGGCGGTCGCCGCGGTGTCGGTATGGGTGACCCCGAGCAGGACCAGCAGCCCGTCGGTGACGGCTCCGACGACCTCGCCGTCCACCGTCACCGCGGCCCTGCTCACCGTCTGCACCAGCGCCCGCATGATCAGCAGAATTTAGCGGATCACTCGATCGGCTCGTCGGCCGGCGGGTTCATCGCGCCGGTGGTGGCGTCGCCGGTGGTCGTGTTCGCCACGCCGGGTCCGGAACGCGGCGGAGTCCGGAAGCTGTTCGGCCCGGCCGTCCCGCCGGTCGTGGTCATCACGCCGGGGGTGAGCTGCGGTCCGCCGTCGCGGAGCTGGTCGACGTCGGTGCCCGCGGGCAGCGTGCTGGACAGCTCCTGTTCGTTGTCACTCATGGTCACTGCAGTGCCCGCCGCCCGGGTCACCAAACGCGCCGCGGCTGCCCCATCATGGTGCGATGCCTCAGCGGTTGCGTTACGCCGACGCCGTCAAACTCCTCGGCGGGCTGAGCCCGGCCGGTCAGGCCGTGGACAACCTGCTCGGCAGCGCCCTGACCATCGCCACCGCGGGTGGCTCGGACGTGGCTCTCGGCCTGTTCGACGCGAAGGCCGAGATGGTCCGGCTCGGCCACGTCGTGGCCGGCCGGATCAACGATTCGGTACGCGGCCTCGGGCGCTACGACCGCACCCAGCGACTCCAGGCCGCCCACGGCATCCTCGTGGTCACCAGCTTCTTCGAGGCGTTCGACGCGGCGATCCGGCCGACCGCGCTGCCCGCACCGGACCTCACCCGGGACGACGAGATCCGGCTGGCCGCCGGCACCCGGGTCGACGGCGACTGGCTGCACCGGCTGCTCTCCGCGCCGCTGCCGGTGCCGTCCCCGGAACGGTCCTACGCCCAGCTGGTGCGGGACCTGTCCGCCTGGTTCTCCGACGCGGCCGCCCGGTTCCTCGACCACCTGCGCGGGCTCGCGGTGTGGGACGCGGCCGACGACCGGACCCGGGCGGAGGTGCTGCGCCTGCTCACCGTCCGCCTGCCGGAGGACGCCGTCGCCCGGTACCAGGAGGTGCACCGGCGGCTGGCGGTGGACGTACCCGAGTTCGCGGTCTGGCTGCACCGCACCGAGTCGCAGGCGGCCGGCCGGGGCCTGGCGGCGCTGGAGGCGACGCTGCGCCGGGCCACCTCCGGACGTGACCCGGACCGGCACCGGGCCGCGCTGGCCGCGGCGTACCGTGCCGACCTGGACCGGCCCATCCTGGGCACCGACGACGGCGGGGTGACGCTGCCCCGGCTGGGTGAGGCGTACGTCGACCCGATCTTCCGGGCCCAGGAGGCCGGACCGGACGCCCGGCCCGGCGACGAGAACTGGTGGACCGCCGAACCGCGCACCGACGTGGCCGGGTTCCTGGCGGCGTACCTCACCACCCCGCGCGCCGCGGCCGCCCCGATGCTGCTGCTCGGCCACCCCGGAGCCGGCAAGTCCTCGCTGCTGACAATCCTGGCCGCCCGGCTACCGGCCGCCGACTTCCTGGCGGTGCGCGTGGTGCTGCGCGAGGTGCCCGCCGAGGCGGAGATCCAGGACCAGATCGAACAGGCGCTGCGGTCCGCCATCGGCGAGTCGGTCGCGTGGGCCGACCTGGCCCGCAGCGCCGCCGGTGCGATGCCGGTGGTGCTGCTGGACGGCTTCGACGAGCTGCTCCAGGCCACCGGCGTGCACCAGTCGGACTACCTGCGGCGGGTGGCCGCGTTCCAGAGCCGGGAAGCGGTGCAGGGCCGGCCGGTCGCGGTGATCGTGACCAGCCGGGTGGCGGTGGCCGACCGGGCCCGGCTGCCCCCCGACGGCCTCGCCGTGCGCCTCGACCCGTTCGACCGGTTCCAGGTGCGGCAGTGGCTGGACACCTGGAACGCGGTCACCGCGGCGGACCTGCCGGTGCACGTGGTGTGGCGCTTCGCCGACCTGTCCAGCCAGCCGCTGCTGCTGCTCATGCTGGCCCTGTACGACGCCGGCACCGGAGCCCTGCGCGACGCCGGCGCCACGCTCGGCGTCACCGACCTGTACGAACGCCTGCTCGGCGACTTCACCCGCCGCGAGGTGCGCCGGCTGCACGTCGGGCAGCCCGACGAGGTGGTCGCCGACCTGGTGGAGGCGGAGCTGAACCGGCTCTCCGTGGTCGCGTTCGCGATGTTCAACCGGGGCCGCCAGTGGGTGACCGAGGAGGAGGTCGACGACGACCTGACCGGGCTCGGCATCGCCCCGGCGCGGTCGGCACCGCCGAAGGCGTTCCGCAGCCCGCTGACCGCCGGCCAGGAACTGGTCGGCCGGTTCTTCTTCATCCAGCGGGCGCAGGCGCGGGCCGGGGGCCGGATCCGGCAGGCGTACGAGTTCCTGCACGCCACGTTCGGCGAGTACCTGGTCAGCCGCCTCCTGGTCGGCCTGCTCCGGAACCCGGCGGACGGCGAACTGCTGGAGTCGCTGCTCGGCTTCCAGCCGCTGACCACCCGGCACACCGTGCTGGCCTTCACCGCGGCGCTGCTCGACGACTCCGACCGGCCGCAGATCCGGGAGCGCCTGCTCGAACGGCTGCGGACCGCGCTGCTGCAGCCGGCCTACGTGCCGCGGGCGTACCGTCCGGCGCGGAAACGGGCCGATCAGTGGATGGGCACGTACTCGCTGAATCTCGTGCTGTTGACCCTGGCCTGCGGCGAACCGCTGCGCGCGAGCGAGCTGTTCCGGCAGGCCAGGGACCCGGCGGCGTGGCTGCGGGCGGCCGCGCAGATGTGGCGCAGCGCGGTGCCCAGCGGCATGTGGCTGGACACCCTCGCCATCCTGACCGTGCACCGCACCTGGGCCGACGGCCGCCGCGACGTGATCCTCCGGCCCGGCGCCGGTGCCGACGCGGAACCGGTCGACCCGCTCTGGTCGTACGGCCGCCCGGACGCCCCGCCGGGCACCGGATTCTCCGCGTTCACCCCGCTGATCCGGGCGCTGCGGTCCATGCACCTCAGCGACCATCGCAGCGACGACCTGCTGCGGCACGCCGTGCAGCCGGTGCTCGACCGGCTGCCGGACACGCTCACCCACTTCACCGTGCACGAGCGGGGCGACGCCGAGTCGATCGGCCACGGCCTGCTGGCCCTCTGGCTGGCATCGCTGCTCGACGACGACCCGGCCGGGCTGGTCCGGGCGTACGACCGGGTGGTGGCAGCGCTCTCCGCGCCGGACCGGTGGAGCACCGGGACGCCGGCGGACCGCGTGGCGGACACGTACACGGTGGTGCTCCGCTCCCTGGCCCGCGACGCGGACCGGGTGCCGGTCGCCGACCTGGTGCGGTGGCTCGGCGCGCTGCGTCGCCAGCAGGCGCACCTGACCGCCCGGCACGTACCGGCGGTGCTGGCCTGTCTGGACCGGGTGCCGGCGGACGGTTCGCCCGAGGCGACGGCGCTGCGCGAGTGGGGACACACCTGGGCGCACCGGGTACGCGTTCTGCCGCCGGAGGAGGCAGGATGACGTTCATGGCAACCTCACTGCCCATCCCCGCCGAGGCGAACGATCTCCTCAGCCGGGATCCGCTGGCGCTGCTCATCGGGATGACGCTGGACCAGCAGGACAAGCTGGAGAAGGCGTTCACGTCGCCGTACGTGCTGGCGCAACGGCTCGGCCACCCGCCCACCGCGCACGAGATCGCCGGGTACGACACCGACGAGCTGATCGCGATCTTCGCGAAGCCGCCGGCCCTGCACCGGTTCCCCAAGGCCATGGCGACCCGCGTGCAGGAGGTCTGCCGGGCGCTGGTGGCGGACTACGACGGCGACGCCGCCGGGCTGTGGCGGGACGTGGCGGACGGCAAGGACCTGGTCAAGCGGATCGCGTCGCTGCCCGGCTTCGGCAAGCAGAAGTCGCAGATCTTCGCGGCGCTGCTCGGCAAGCAGTTCGGCGTGCGGCCGGACGGCTGGCGGGAGGCCGCCGGGGCGTACGGCGAGGAGGGCTCGTACCGCTCGGTCGCGGACATCGTCGACGACGAGTCGCTGACCCGGGTGCGGGCCTACAAGAAGGAGATGAAGGCGGCGGCCAAGGGCTGAGCGGTCAGGCCGCCGTGGGGTGCTGGGCGAGCGCGGCGAGGGCGCGGCGTACGTCGGCCAGCGACACGGTCGTGGTGTCGTCCAGGTCGGCGAGGCCGGCCTCGATCCACTGCCGCATCAGCGTGGTCACACCGAGCCCGCGGGCGTCGGCGGCCTCGCGCACCCGCTCGTACGTGTCCAGCGGCAACCGCACCGAGCGACTCACCATCGGCACGTCCGAGTCGGGCACCGGCAGGTCGACCTGCGGCCGGTCACCGATGACGTCGGCGAGCGCGTCGCCGCCGTCGTGGAACTGCTTGAGCGCGTCGGTCCTGTCCACTGCCACGCCTCCTACGGGTTCCGGCGGATAGCTTCCTCGTACCTCTTCGTCTCGCTGTCGCTCAGCTCGCGGGCGGACAGCACGTCCCAGTCGTTGTCGGTGTGGTCCGCCTCGGCCAGCAGCACCGCGAGATGCCGCCCGCGGTGATCGGTCGCGTAGACCACCATCACGTCGTCGCCGAGGTGCCGGATGACGCGCCGCGAACTGTGCAGCGCCTCCCAGACCTCGCCGGGCGTGACCCCGAACAGTCGCAGGTTCGCCAGAGCCTCCTCGGTGAAGCTGTACCGGCTGCCCACCGGGGGAGCGTACCACGCGCGTGGTACGCGACGGCCGCGTCGATTGTGGGCATCCACCGGTGAACGGTGCAAGGATGAGGAGTCGATCGGAGAGAGCGTGAAGAAGCAGCCGGTGTTGATCACCAATGCCGCCCGCAGCCCCAGCGATCAACTCCGCAGCCGGCAGATCCGCTACGTGACCATGATGGCCATGCGCGCCGGCTGCCTGATCCTTGGCGCGGTGCTGATCAGCGTGCGCCCGCCGTTGCTCCCGCTGTGGCTGACGCTGTGCGCGGCCGGCATGGTCTTCCTGCCGTGGGCCGCGGTGCTGATCGCCAACGACCGTCCACCCAAGTCCCGCGCCGAACGCCGGGCGGCGACCCCGCAGCCGGCACAGCGGGCGCTGGCCCAGCACGACGCCGAGGACATCAAGGCCCGCACCATCGACGCCGAGCAGTAGCGGCGGCGGTCGGGACGGTTCCGGCCTGTTGGCGCCGGTGAGCGCCGGCGTTGCTGCGCGCGGGTGGGGTGGCCGACGGCGTGTGGGTGGTTCGGGTGCGATGCGCGCCGGGTTTTCGCACGCGGGGGCGGCGGCGTGTGGGTGGTTCGGGTGCGATGCGCGCCGGGTTTTCGCACGCGGGGGCGGCGGTGTGTGGGTGGTTCGGGTGCGGAGGGCGCCGGGTTTCCGCACGCGGTTTGAGGGGCGGCGGTGTGTGGGTGGTTCGGGTGCGGAGGGCGCCGGGTTTCCGCACGCGGTTTGAGGGGCGGCGGCGTGTGCGGGGTTCGGGTGCGGAGCGCGCCGGGACTCCGCACGCGAGTGGATGGCTGACGGCGTGTGGGTGCTTCAGGTGCGACGTGCCCTCCCGGCGCACCTCGCCGTGACGCCGGAGTGAGGGGGCTGCAGGTTGCACGATGCATCACATTCCTTGCCCCGCCTCACGCCCCCACGTCGGCAAGCCGCCACGCCGGTTGATCCAGAACGACGCTGGTGTGCCACTGGAGCGCTCCAGTGGCACACCAGCGCGCTGTCGGGGGATCAGGAGCCGTGCGGGGATCGGCTGGGCCGCGCGCCGACCCGGGTCACCGCCGCGGCCCCCAGCTCGGCCCCGGCCGCCAGCGCGTCCGCCGCCGTACCGCCGGCGCACCAGACCCGGAGCAGCCCCGCCGCGAAGGCGTCACCCGCCCCGGTCGGGTCGCGCACCGGTACCCGGGTCCCGGCCACCGACGACGTCACCGAGCCGGCCCAGACCGCCCCGGCGCCGCCCCGCTTGACGACTACGTTGCGGGCCGCCGTGGTCAGTGCCGTCGCCTGCTCCTCGGCACGTCCCGGGCCGGCCAGGACCGCGGCCTCGTCGGCGTTGCAGAGGAGCAGGTCGGTACCGCGTACCCGGTCCAGGAAGTCGCCGGCCTGCCGCAACGGGGCCGCCGAGGCCGCGTCCACGCTGGTGGTCAGCCCGCGCTCGCGGGCCGCGGCGAGCGCGGCCAGTCCGGCCGGCCGGGAGCGCGGGTCCAGCAGCGGATAACCGGACAGATGCAGGTGTACGGCGTCCGCTGCCTCCCGCACCGCGGCCGTGACGTCGTCCGGGGCGAGCAGCACGGCGGCGCCCCGGTCGGTGATCATGGTGCGCTCGTCCGCCGAGGCCAGCACGACGATGCTGCCGGTGGGTACGCCGGGATGGGCCCGGACCGCGCAGCGCACGCCGGCGGCGGTCAGTTCCGCGGTCCGCTCCCGGCCGGCCGGGTCCGCGCCGACCGCGGCGATCAGCGTGACCGGCGTGCCGGCGTGGGCCAGCCAGGCGGCGGTGTTGGCGGCCTGGCCCCCGCCGGTCACGGTGATCCGGGCGGCGGTGTCCGAGCCGGGCTGCACCGGCCCGTCGTGGACGACCAGCACGTCCGTGACGAGATCTCCGACGACCAGAATGCGGCCGACCGGCGCCGGTCCGGCCAGCCCGGATGCTGGAGTGTCCGGGCCTGGAGCCGGCCCGGTCACGTGGTCTCCACCGGTGCCGGTTCCGGCGCGGTCGTCCCCCGATCGTCCGCCAGCCGCCGGCCCAGCGCCTCCCGGTCCACTCAGGGGACCGCGAAACCGAGCGGGGCCCCCGCCGGGGCGGCGGCCGCGGCGACCTGGGCGGCCAGCGCGGCGTTGCGCAGGATGATCCGGACGTTCACCGCCAGGCTCTCGCCGTGCGTGCTGGAGTGGAAGTGGGCCAGCAGGAACGGGGTCACCGCCTTGCCCGTGACGTGCTCGCGGGCCAGCAGGTCCAGCCCCTCGTGCAGCGCCCGGTCGTGCACCTCCGGGTCGAGTTGCTGGTCGGCCGGCAGCGGATTCGCCAGCACCAGCGCGCCGGCCCCGACGCCCTGCTCGGTGCGGGCCTTGGCGACCGCGGCGACCTGGGCCGGTGAGGTGAGTTCCCAGTCCAGGTCGAAGCCGCCGTCGGTGATGAAGAAGCCGGGGAACCGGCGGGTCCGGTAGCCGGCCACCGCGACCCCGAGCGTCTCCATCCGCTCCAGCGTGGCGCCGACGTCCAGGATCGATTTGACTCCGGCACAGACCACGACGATCGGGGTACGGGCCAGCGTGGCCAGGTCCGCGGACTCGTCGAACGTGCTGCCCGCCTCGCGGTGCACCCCGCCCAGGCCGCCGGTGGCGAACACGCCGATGCCGGCCGCGGCGGCGACGGCGCTGGTGGCGGCGACCGTGGTAGCTCCGTCGGCGCCGGTGGCCGCGGCGACCGCCAGGTCCCGGACGGAGAGTTTGGCCACGGTGTCGGAGCCGGCCAGGTGCTCGATCTCGGGGTCGGTGAGACCGACGACGAGTCGGCCGCCGATCATTCCGATGGTGGCGGGTACGGCGCCGTTGTCGCGTACCGCCTGCTCGATCTCGCGGGCCACCCGCAGGTTGTCGGGGCGGGGCAGCCCGTGCGAGACGATGGTGCTCTCCAGCGCCACGATCGGTCGGCCGTCGCGGCGCGCCCGGGTCACGTGTTCGCCGTACTGAATTGCGAAGTCGGTCACGACGGCTACCGTACGGTGCCCTGGTGAGCGCTTGTCGTTGGACCGACCAGGCGTTAGGTGTCAAACTTGGCGGTTGGAGCCCCATCTGCCACGGCCGTGCGCCTGGTGCGGCGGACGGGGCATGGCAGGACTAGGGCACCGCGGTGACCGGGGGGCACGCGGTTGTGCATACGCGACGGAAAGGCAGATGCCGTGAGCACGCAGATCTTGGAGCGCCCGGAGACCACGGACGCCGACACCGGGCCGGAGATGTTCCACTACGTGCGCAAGGAGAAGATCGCCGAGAGTGCCGTCATGGGCACCTTCGTGATCGCGCTGTGTGGCGAGAAGTTCCCGGTGACGAAGTCGCCGAAGCCCGGTTCGCCGGTGTGCCCGCAGTGCAAGGAGATCTACGAGTCGATGAAGCACTGACCCTCACCGGCCCGGCCGGTGCACCGTGACCGGCACGCTGATGGCTCTGGATGCCGGCGTGCCGGTGGTCGCGTTGCCGTGTCGGCGGACATGTCGGTGCCCGCCGCTATGCTGGGATCCGCCTCCGCGGCCGCACGCGGGGGCGTTTTCGTGAGAAGGGACCGTTCCGCTTGAGTCCGCCATTGCCTGATCTGGAGACTTTCCCGCCCCTGCGGGCATGGCAGCGCAAGGCCCTGGTGGAGTATCTGCGGCGGCGCTCTCCGGACTTCATGGCGGTGGCCACGCCGGGGGCCGGCAAGACCACGTTCGCGCTGCGGATCGCCGCCGAGCTGCTCGTCGACGGCTCCGTCGACGCGGTCACCGTGGTCTGCCCGACCGAGCACCTGAAGACGCAGTGGGCGCTGGCGGCCGCCCGGGTCGGCATCCAGCTGGATCACTCGTTCCGCAACGCCGACGTGCACTCCTCCCGCGACTTCCACGGCGCCGTCCTGACCTATGCGCAGGTCGGCATGGCTCCGGCGGTGCACCGGCGGCGCACCATGACCCGCCGGACGTTCGTGATCCTGGACGAGATCCACCACGCCGGTGATTCGCGCACCTGGGGCGACGGCGTGAAGAACGCGTTCGAGCCGGCGGTGCGGCGGCTGATGCTCACCGGCACCCCGTTCCGCTCCGACGACAACCCGATCCCCTTCGTGTCGTACGAGCGCGGCCAGGACGGCCTGCAGCGGTCCCGTTCCGACTCGTCCTACGGCTACTCCGACGCGCTGCGCGACGGGGTCGTGCGCCCGGTGCTGTTCATGGCGTATTCGGGGGAGACCCGCTGGCGCACCAACGCCGGTGACGAGCTGGCCGCCCGGCTCGGCGAGCCGATGACCAAGGACCTGGTCGCGCAGGCCTGGCGCACCGCGCTGGACCACCGCGGCGACTGGATGCCGCAGGTGCTGCGGGCCGCCGACGCGCGGCTGTCCCGGCTCCGCTCGCACGGCATGATCGACGCCGGTGGCCTGGTCATCGCGAGCGACCAGCAGACCGCCCGGGCGTACGCGAAGCTGCTCGGCGAGATCACCGGTGAGCCGGCCGTGGTGGTGCTCTCCGACGACGCCGGCTCGTCCGCGCGGATCGCCGAGTTCGCCCGGTCCGAGCAGCGCTGGCTGGTCGCGGTGCGGATGGTCTCCGAGGGCGTGGACATTCCGCGGCTGGCCGTCGGGGTGTACGCCACCAGCGCCTCCACCCCGCTCTACTTCGCCCAGGCGATCGGCCGGTTCGTCCGGGCCCGGGTCGAGGGCGAGACCGCGACCGTGTTCCTGCCCAGCGTGCCGCACCTGCTCGGGCTGGCCAGCGAGATGGAGGCCCAGCGCGACCACGTGCTGGGCAAGCCCAAGGATCCGGACGGCCTGGACGACGCCCTGCTGGAGCGGGCCCAGCGCACCGAGGACGCCGAGGGTGAGCTGGAGAAGCGGTTCGAGGCGCTGTCCGCCACCGCCGAGCTCGACCAGGTGATCTACGACGGCACGTCGTTCGGCACCGGCGCCCGGACCGGCACCCCGGAGGAGGAGGAATACCTGGGGCTGCCGGGCCTGCTGACCCCGGACCAGGTGGCCGTCCTGCTGAACCGGCGCCAGACCGAGCAGCTGGCCGCCCAGAAACGGCAGCAGGTGGCGGAGGCGGTTCCGCCGCCGCGCGCGCCGGTGGTGCTGAGCGCGGGGGAGCGGCGGGTGACCCTGCGGCGGCAGCTCAACACGTTGGTCGCGGCGCACCACCACCGCACCGGGCTGCCGCACGGCAAGATCCACGCGGAGCTGCGCCGGCTGTGCGGGGGCCCGCCGAGCGCGCAGGCCACCATCGAGCAGCTCGAGGAACGGATCGCGACGATCCAGACCCTCTGACCCCTCCGGGCCGCCCGCCGGGGCCTTTCGGGCACGTGAAAGGGGCGCCCCACACCGCGGGCGCCCCTGAGTACGTCTATCGGGGGATGTTCAGTTGGCGTTGGACATCATGTCCGCGCCGCGCCAGGTGAACTCGGGGTCCGCGTTGTACTGGACCGCGATCTTCACCAGGTCTTCGGCGTACCGGTTGGCGTGGTGGCCGCAGAACACGAGCTCACTTCCGCCCGCCAGGGTCAAACGGAGCTTTCCCGCTGCATTGCAGCGGTCGCACCGTTCATCGGCAGCTTGGCCGGCCACACTTCCCGCCGGCGGCGTGAGGGTCGGGGTCATCGCCTTCCTCCTCTGGTCGTCACCGATGAACTTGTTCCTCGGCTACTGCTCACTCATCGTGCAACACCCGTGCTCGTTGAGGCCTTCCCACTGTGCCCCGGGGGGACCCAAGTCACACGCTGTCCGGCAAGTGTGCCGTGCCTCAAGGGTGCCACGTCAACGATCTCTTCCCTACAACGGTCTGATCACCACCCGACGATGTACGTGTGGTGACCATTCCGACACGAAAGGTTGACTACAAGACTTAGTCAAGGTAGTCGCGGAGAACCTGCGAACGGGACGGGTGTCGCAGTTTCGACATGGTCTTCGACTCGATCTGCCGGATCCGCTCGCGTGTCACGCCGTACACCTGACCGATTTCGTCCAGGGTGCGGGGCTGCCCGTCGGTGAGACCGAACCGCAGGCGCACCACGCCGGCCTCGCGCTCGGAGAGCGTCTGCAGCACCTGCTGGAGCTGATCCTGCAGGAGCGAGAAGCTGACCGCGTCGACCGCCACGACCGCCTCGGAGTCCTCGATGAAGTCACCGAGCTGGCTGTCGCCCTCGTCGCCGATCGTCTGGTCCAGCGAGATGGGCTCACGCGCGTACTGCTGGATCTCCAGCACCTTCTCCGGCGTGATGTCCATTTCCTTGGCGAGTTCTTCCGGGGTGGGCTCGCGGCCCAGGTCCTGGAGCAGCTCACGCTGTATGCGGCCGAGCTTGTTGATGACCTCCACCATGTGCACCGGGATGCGGATGGTGCGGGCCTGGTCGGCCATGGCGCGGGTGATGGCCTGGCGGATCCACCAGGTGGCGTACGTGGAGAACTTGTAGCCCTTGGTGTAGTCGAACTTCTCGACCGCGCGGATCAGGCCGAGGTTGCCCTCCTGGATCAGGTCCAGGAACGCCATGCCGCGACCGGTGTAGCGCTTGGCCAGCGACACCACCAGACGCAGGTTCGCCTCGAGCAGGTGGTTCTTGGCCCGCTCGCCGTCCCGGCCGATCCAGCGCAGGTCGCGCTCCATCGTGCGCTCGAGCTTCTCCTCGCCCTCGTCGCAGGCGCGCAGTCGCTCCGCGGCGTACAGGCCGGCCTCGATCCGCTTGGCGAGTTCGACCTCCTGCTCCGCGTTCAGCAGCGGGACCTTGCCGATCTGCTTCAGGTAGGCCCGGACCGAGTCGGCGGACGCGGTGAGCTCGGCGTCGCGGCGCGCCTGCTTCAGCGCCTCGGACTCCTCGTCGTCCCACTCGAAGTCGCCGTCGGTGGCCGAACTGGCGGCGTCGGTGGCGGCGGCCTGCACCAGGGCGGGCGGCTCCTCCACGACGACGTCCTCGATCTCGGCGGCCAGCTCCTCGGGATCGATCTCCTCGCCCTCGACCGCCGGCACCTCGCCCTCGGCCGGAGCGCCGGCCTTGGTCGGGCCGGGCTTGGGCGCGCCGTCGGCGGCCTTCTTCGCCGGAGCGGCCTTCTTGGCGGCGGCCTTCTTCGCCGGAGCGGCCTTCTTGGCCACCTCGGCGGTCTCGGGCCCGTCGTCGGTCGCCGGCTGCTTCGGCGCGGCCGGTGCCTTCTTGGCGGGCGCGGCCTTGGCCGTGGTGGCCTTGGAGGCGGGGGTGGCCGCTCGGGCGGCGGCCACCTTGCGACGGGTCGTGGCGGACCCGTCGACGACCACGGTGACGCCGGCGTCGACGAGCGCGCGGAGGATCTTCTTAGCCTGAGCCGGAGTCACCTCGGCGGACTCGACCGTCTGCACGACCTCGGCCGACGTGATCTGCCCACCTGCGCCCTGCGCATGGGCGATCAGGGCCTCGGTGAGGGAGCGAACGTCGGCACCGGTCTGGTGGGCTTCTGTCACGAATGACCTTCCGGAGGGCGATGAAACACGGCCAGGTGCCCAGGCGCAGCACGCGGCGACGAGGCTGGCCGGTGTGGTGTCGGAGCCCCCGAGACGCGGGCGACCGATCGGCGGGACGTCCGTGAAGCGCGGGCAGGGGTGAATTGTAGCGCCGTCGTACGAGATCCTCCCGCCGCCGCTCTCCACCGGCACGCCGCGGGGGGTCGGCGAAGGTCCGCCGGAGGGCCGGCAGGAAGATGTTACCGGTGGAAAGGGCTGATGACGTGATGAATATTCCGGGCAAATCGACGCCGGAGGAATTGCTGAAGATCGCCGTGCGGATCGCCCGCGAGGCGGCCGGTACGGCGCGCCGGATGCGCGCCGACGGCGTCACCGACGTGCAGACCAAGAGCACCGACACCGACGTGGTGACCGCTGCCGATCGCGCCGTGGAACGTCAGGTGGTAGCCGCCCTGCGGGCTGAGCGGCCGGCTGACGGCGTCCTGGGCGAGGAGTACGGCGATTCCGCCCGGACCGCGCCCGGGCCGGTGCGGTGGATCCTGGACCCGATCGACGGCACCGTGAACTACCTGTACGGCCTGCCCCAGTACGCGGTGTCGCTCGCGGCCGAGGTGGACGGTGTGGTGGTGGCCGGCGTGGTGCACAACCCGGCGACCGGTGCGGAGTGGACCGCCACGCTCGGCGGCGGGGCCTGGCGGGGCGACCGGCGGCTGCACGGCTCGGCCCGCGGCACGCTGGACCAGGCGCTGGTCGGCACCGGCTTCGGGTACGACCCGGCGCGACGGGCGCATCAGGCCACCGTGCTCGCCGGACTGATCACCCGGGTCCGGGACATCCGCCGGTTCGGGGCCGCCTCGCTGGATCTCTGCATGCTCGCGGAGGGCCAGCTGGACGCGTACTTCGAGAAGGGCCTGAGCCCCTGGGACCACGCCGCGGGCGGCCTGCTGGTCACCGAGGCCGGGCTCCGGGTCGGCGGGCTGTCCGGCCGGCCGGCGGACGAGCGGATGTACCTGGCCGCGCCGCCGGCGCTGTTCGACCCGCTGCACGCCGCGCTGGTCGAGCTGGACGCGGACGGCGGTCCCTGAGCCGGCGGGCCTGAGCGGGCGGGCCTGAGTGGGCCGTCCCGGAGCGGGCGGGCCTGGGCCGGCCGTCCCTGAGCCGGCGGGCTACTTGGCCTTCTTGTCGGCGTCCGCCGGTTCCGGGCAGGCCCCGAACGGCAGCTCCGGCTCGCCCAGCTGGGACAGCGACTGGTTGACCTCGGTGCTGGTGGCGAGCTGGCGGAACCCGTTGCCGACGACGATGTCCACCACGTCGCTGGTGCGCTTCGCGCTGTACTCGTCCTTCGCGTCGCCCAGGAAGTACGCCTTCAGCAGCTGCGCGTCGGCGACCGTCTTGGGGCCGTACCGGATGATCGCGATCTTGTCGAACTTGGTCTTGCTCTTGCCCGGGTCCTGCATCACGAAGCCGCGGTTCTTGAAGTCCGTGGTGACCTTCTCGGCCAGGCCGGCGTTGCGGGTGCCGTTGTAGACCTTGACTTTGACCTCGGCCGGGTCGTCCGGGAGCGTGATGTCGGCCACCGGGGCACCGTCGGGGCAGCCGCCGTCGGCCGACGCGTCGCCCTGACTGTCCTGGACCAGGGCCACCACGACGAAGACCACCGCGGCTACGGCGAGCACGCCGATCACGACGAGCGCTCGGACGCGCGCAAAGCTCATGGGTCTGGCTCCTGGGGTGGATCGGGGAGTGGTTCAGCAGGTGCTGGGTACGGGGTCTGGAGTGAGGTTAGCGTCTGGCCGCCACGGCTGCGGAAACAGGAGATAGTTCCGGCGCGCCGACGATGATCCACGCGTCCGTACCCCTACCTTGATGTCGCCTCAGTCACATCGGGAACAATTGGCCGCCTGCGCGCGTACAAGCCACCCGCGGGAGCGGTAAGGTACCGCGCTCGCCGGGGCAGTTCACGAAGGGGTGGGAAGGCCTCGGCGGCGGTCGCTCTCCACATCACGGGGTGAGTAGCAAAAGTCCGCGAGAACGGGAACCAGAACGACGTCACCGGCGTTACTAACGCCAAGTGACACATCGATACAGGAGAGTGAAACCCGATGGCCACCGACTACGACGCTCCGCGTCGCGATGAGGTCGACCTCGGCGAGGACAGCCTCGAAGAGCTCAAGGCCCGCCGCGCCGACTCCCAGTCCGGCGCGGTCGACGTCGACGAGGTCGAGGTGGCGGAGAGCTTCGAGTTGCCCGGCGCTGACCTGGCCGACGAGGAGCTGACCGTCAAGGTACTGCCGATGCAGAATGACGAGTTCCGCTGTGCCCGCTGTTTCCTCGTGCATCACCGCAGCCAGCTGGCGGTCGAGCGCAACGGGGAACTGATCTGCCGCGAGTGCGCCTGACGGCCGCCCGCGCACCGCGACCCGGTCGGCACCGACGACCGGGCGGGACACCGTCGCCGGACCACCGCGTGGCCGGCGTGCGGGCGGTGCATCTGGCTGCTTGACTGGTGACAGGCGTACCAGGACGCGGAGGGCGACGATGAGCACACCCGAGACCGGCGCACCGACCTCTCAGCCGGGAGACGGGTCGGCCGACGTCGACGACTCCGCGACCGGTGCACCGGCCCGGCCGGACGCCGAGATCGGCGCGACCGTGGCCGCGCTGACCGCCGACGACCTGGAGCCGGCCGGTCGGCGCCGGCTGTTGGCCCGACTCGTCGGTGATGTCCGAAGCCGCGGCCTGGGTCAGATGTTCCGGCCCAAGGCCGCCATCCGGTGGATGGCCGACGTGGTCGGCGACATCGCACCGCACGTCCCGGTCCGCGACCTGGAGACCCTGCGCCGGCATTTCGACGGGCTGGACGGCGACGACCTGGCCGACCGCCTGATCCGGAACGCCTCCCGCGGCACCGCCGGGATCGGCGCGGCCGGCGGCGGCGTCGCCGCGGTCGAGTGGGCGGTCACGCCGACCCTGCTGTCCGCCCCGGTCCTGCTGGCCACCGAGACGGTCGCCGTGGTCGCGGTCGAGCTCAAGCTGATCGGCGAGCTGCACCAGGTGTACGGCCAGCCGGTCACCGGCAACACCGCCGAGCGCGCCACCGCCCTGGTGCAGGCCTGGTCCGCGCAGCGTGGCGTGAACCCGCTGCTGCCCGGCGTCGGCGTCGGCGCGGTCCTGGGCACCGCGGCCCGCCGGGAACTGCAGACGTCGCTGCTGCGCCGTTTCGGCCGCAACCTCACCACGATGGGACCGCTGCTCACCGGCGCGGTCGTGGCCAGTTACCTGAACGGGCGGGCGACCCGGGCCCTGGGCGACAAGGTGCGGAAGGACCTCCGCGGCAAGCGCCCGGCGATCAGCGCCTAGCCGCCAGCAGGGCGGTCGCCAGCTCCACCGGGTGCCGCGTGCTGACCACCCAGAACGGGGTCGGGTCGGCGGGATCGTCCAGGACCACCTGCACCGCGCCGGAGACCCACGGCCGCTGCACCACGAACGCCAGCGGGTGGGCGCCCACGCCGAGCACCTCGCGTCTGCCGTCGGCGTCCAGCGCCACCACGTCGGCGATCACGGCGAGCGGGAGGCGGGCGTCGTCGACCTGGAACTCGGTGGCGGTGACCGCGACCCGGATCCGGCCCAGCCAGATCAGCAGACCGACGGTCGCCGGCAGCAGCACCGCGAACGGCACCCAGGCCCGCAGGCCGGGCCCGCCGAGCCAGATCTCCACACCCAGCAGCAGCGCCGCGACCAGCGCGGACGGCCAGGCCCACCAGGGCACGCGGAGCCGCTCGGAGTACGTCGTGGCGGACTCCGCTGTCGTGCGTCCCTCGGGCGACGGTGTCACGCTGGCAGGGTACGGCGCGCCTCCTTCTCCGGACACGGCAGGATGGCAGGGTGAGTCCCGCCCGAGGACCGATCGACCGTGAGGAAACCACCGTGTTCGACGCTGTGGACGTGCCGGTGCGCCGGCTCGACCCGGATCTGCCGCTGCCGGCGTACGCCCACCCCGGCGACGCGGGTGCCGACCTGGTCGCCGCGGAGGACGTGAAGCTGGCCCCCGGTGAACGGCGCCTGGTGCCGACCGGCATCGCCGTCGCCGTTCCGGACGGCTACGTCGGCCTGGTCCACCCGCGTTCCGGGCTGGCCACCCGCCTGGGCGTGACCGTCCTCAACGCGCCCGGTACGGTCGACGCCGGCTACCGCGGCGAAATCATGGTGAACCTGGTCAACCACGACCCGGTCGGCACGGTGCAGATCTCCCGCGGCGACCGCATCGCCCAACTGCTGGTGCAGCGGGTCGAGCGTGCCGCGTTCCACGTCGTGGACGAGCTGCCGGAGACCGTCCGCGGCGCCGGTGGTCACGGCTCGACCGGCGGGCACCAGGCGTTCCCCACGCAGAGAGGTGACAGTCATGTTCTCCCGTAAGCGCCCCCGGCACGTGCGTCCCGACGACGCGCCGCCGTCCGCGGCGCTCGCCCAGAGCCTGTCCACCGACGGCGAGGCCCCCGCGCCCGACCGCGGCCCGTACGACATCCGGCACGCGCCGGACGGCGTGCCGCGGCTCGACCTGGGCAGCCTGCAGATCCCGGCGATCGAGGGCGTCGAGGTCCGCGTCCAGGCCAGCCCCGAGGGCGCCATCGAGCACGTGGTGCTGGTGTCCGGCGGCAGCGGTGTCGAGCTGGGTGCGTTCGCCGCGCCGCGGACCGAGGGCATCTGGGCCGAGGTCCGCGACGAGATGCTGAAGAACATGACCGACGAGCGCCTGGACGTGCGTGAGGTGGACGACGACCACGGCACCGCGCTGCTGGCCCGGCTGCCCGACCCGCAGGGCAACCTGGTGGACGTGCGGTACGTGGGGGTGGACGGTCCACGGTGGTTCGTCCGGGCCACGTTCCAGGGTCCCGGTGCGGTGGACCCGGCGTCCGCCCCGGCGCTCTGGGAGTGCCTGGAGGGACTCGTGGTGACCCGCGACGACGAGCCCAGGCCGGTCCGCGAGCCGCTGCCGCTGCGGCTGCCGCCGGAGATGGCCGAGCAGGCCCAGCAGCAGGACGGTTCGTGACCGGGGGCGTCGCGTGCACCGCGGGCGTACCGTGAGGGATCGGGCCGGCCGCCGTGCCGGGCCTGCCCGACCGGGCGCCTGAGGAGGAGTGACCTGAGGTCATGTCGACCGACGAGCGCATCACCGGCCTGCGCCGCTTCCTGGAGCGGCTGACCGCCTCCGAGGAGGAGCTGCAGGCCCGGGAACTGCAACGGGACAGCGCCCGGTGTGGCGCCACCCTGGCGGGGCAGTGCACCCGGGGGCAGGTCGTCTCGGTGTCGGGGCGGCTGCGCACCGTGGCGTACACTCCCCGCACCAACCTGCCGACCCTCGAGGCCGACCTGTACGACGGCAGCGACGTGGTCACGCTCGTCTTCCTGGGCCGGCGCTCGATCGCCGGCATCGAGCCGGGACGACAGCTCACCGCCAAGGGCCGGATCGCGATCCGGGACGACCGTAAGGTCATCTACAACCCGTACTACGAGCTGGAGGCGCCCCGGTGACACCCGGCAGCGAGCCCCGTCACGCCGCCCGCGAGCCCATCGAGGACCGGGTCGCCGAGGAGATCGTCGAGGAACTCGAGCTCCGGCCGGCGCCGGCGGCCGAGGCCGACGAGCCGATGCCGTCGATGAGCGAGCAGGTCGCCGAGCAGCTCGGCGGCGTCCGCGGGCTGATCGAGTCGAGCATCCCGGTGCTGGCGTTCGTCGTGCTCAACGTGGTGCTGGGTGACGTGCTGAAGGTGGCCGAGCGCACCGCGCTGTACTGGGCGATCGGTGGCGCGCTGGGCACCGCGGTGCTGATCGGGGCGTACCGGCTGTACCGCAAGGAGGCGGTGCGGCACGCCGTCAACGGCATCTTCGGGGTGGCGATCGGCGCCTTCCTGGCCTACCGGACCGGCGACGCGAAGAACTTCTACCTGCCCGGCATCCTGCTGACCCTGGCCCAGGTGGTGCTGCTGGTGCTGTCCGTGCTGGTCCGGCGGCCGATCATCGGGTACGTGTGGGGCGTGCTCGCCAACGGCGGCAAGCACGACTGGTTCGACAACCCCCGGCTGTTCCGCACGTTCCAGTGGCTGACCCTGGTCTGGGCCGGCTCGCTGTTCGTCCGGTCCGGTGTCCAGGGGTGGCTGTGGCTGCAGGACCAGGCCAACGCGATCGGCATCGTGCGCATCCTGATCAGCTGGCCGATCTACGCGGCCACGTTCGCGTTCACCGTGTGGGCGGTGCGCCGGGTGACCCGCGAGCAGCACGCCGAGGCCGTCACCGGCTGACCCGGGTCAGTCCAGCGCCGGGCCGTCACCCAGCACCACGGCCCGGACCGCGTCCTCCACCTCGGCGGTGCACACGAAGATCAGCTCGTCGCCGACCTCCAGCGGATCGTCCGGCGTGGGGACCAGCACCCGCTTGCCCCGCAGGATCGCGACCAGCGCGGAGTCGCGCGGCATCGGCACCGACCGCACCGGCTCACCCACGTACGGCGCGGTGGCCGGCAGCGTGATCTCCACCAGGTTGGCCTCGCCCTGCCGGAACGTCATCAGCCGGACCAGGTCGCCGACCGTGACCGCCTCCTCGACCAGCGCCGCCATCAGGCGCGGCTTGCTCACCGCGACGTCGACGCCCCACTGCTCGGTGAAGAGCCACTCGTTCTCCGCGCGGTTCACCCGGGCCACCACCCGGGCCACCGCGAACTCCGTCTTGGCCAGCAGCGAGACCACCAGGTTGGCCTTGTCGTCGCCGGTCGCCGCGACCACCACGTCGCAGCCCGCGACGTCGGCCTCCTCCAGGCTGCTCAGCTCGCACGCGTCGGCCAGCACCCATTCCGCCTCGGGCACCCGCTCCGGCCGCAGCTGGCGGGGCTGGCGCTCGATCAGCATCACCTGGTGCCCGTTGCCGATCAGCTCACTGGCGATGGACCGGCCGACATTGCCGGCTCCGGCGATGGCGATCCGCATGGTCAGTGCCCTCCCTGTACGGCGGACGAGGCGATCTCCAGCACCGGCTCCACGGTGTCGTCGGTGACCAGCATGAACACCTGGTCGCCGTCCTGCACCACGGTGGACGGGGTGGCCAGCGAGCCGATCCCGAACCGCATCAGGTACGCGACCCGGGCACCGGTGGCCTCCTCCAGCGACTGCAGCGTCCGGCCCACCCAGTCCCGGTGCACCGGCGCCTCGACGATGGAGATCGCGCTGGTCGGGTCGCGGAACACCTCGACCGTGCCCTCCGGGACCAGGTGCCGCACCATCCGGTCGGCGGCCCAGCGGATCGTCGCCACGGTCGGGATGCCGAGGCGCTCGTAGACCAGGGCGCGCCGGGCGTCGTAGATCCGGGCCACCACCCGGGACACGCCGTACGTCTCGCGGGCCAGCCGGGCCGAGATGATGTTCGAGTTGTCGCCGCTGGATACCGCGGCGAACGCGTCGGCCCGCTCGATGCCGGCGGCGTGCAGCACGTCCCGGTCGAAGCCGACGCCGGTCACCGTGATGCCGGTGAACTCCGCGCCCAGGCGGCGGAACGCGTCGGCGTTCTGGTCGATCACCGCCACCGAGTGCCCTCGAGCGTCCAGGCTGTGGGCGAGCGTCGACCCCAGCCGTCCGCACCCCATGATCACCACGTGCACCGTCGTCACGCCTTCCCGCCGCGATGTTGACTCCCAGAGCGTGCCACGTGGCAGCGAGTGCCGTTGGCCGGGGCGCCGAACGGCACCGGTGATCCAGCCGTACGCTTGGCGCTTGTGGTAAGTCCGACCTCGCTCGCCAAGCGGCTGCTGCTCGGCAGGCCGTTCCGCTCCGACCGGTTGCAGCACACGCTGCTGCCGAAGCGGATCGCGCTGCCCGTGTTCGCCAGCGACGCCCTGTCGAGCGTGGCGTACGCCCCCGACGAGATCCTGCTGACGCTCTCCATCGCCGGCGCCGCGGCCTACATGTACTCGCCCTGGGTCACCCTGGCGGTGGCGGTCGTGATGATCACCGTGGTGGCCAGTTACCGGCAGACGGTGCACGCCTACCCGTCCGGCGGCGGCGACTACGAGGTGGCCACGGTCAATCTCGGCCCGCGGGCCGGGGTGGCGGTGGCCAGCGCGCTGCTCGTCGACTACATCCTCACCGTGGCGGTGTCGGTCAGCGCCGGGGTCTCCAACCTCGGCTCGGTGGTGCCGTTCGTCGCCGAGCACAAGGTCGGCATAGCGGTCGCCGCGGTGGCCCTGCTGACCGCGATGAACCTGCGCGGCCTGCGCGAGTCCGGCGGCCTGTTCGCCGTACCCACCTATGCCTTCATCTTCGTCATGGTCGGCATGATCGTCACCGGCCTGATCCGGGTCTTCGTCCTCGGCCAGGACCTGCGCGCGCCCAGCGCGGACCTGGTGATCGAAGCCGAGGAGCACCACCTGACCAGCTTCGCGTTCATGTTCCTGCTGCTCCGGACGTTCTCCTCCGGGTGCGCGGCGCTGACCGGCGTGGAGGCCATCTCCAACGGTGTGCCCGCGTTCAAGGCGCCGAAGAGCAAGAACGCGGCCACCACGCTGCTGCTGCTGGGCGGCGTGGCGATCCTCCTGCTGGTCGGCATCATCACCCTGGCCCGGGCCACCCACCTGCAGTTCGTCGAGGACCCGCTGCTGCAGATCGTCGGCGGTCCGCCCAACTACGTGCAGAAGACCGTGACCACGCAGCTCGGCGAGACGGTCTTCGGCAGCGGCTCGATCCTGCTGTACCTGGTCGGCGCGGTGACCGCGCTGATCCTGTTCCTGGCCGCGAACACCGCGTTCAACGGCTTCCCGGTGCTCGGCTCGATCCTGGCGCAGGACCGCTACCTGCCCCGCCAGTTGCACACCCGCGGCGACCGGCTGGCGTTCTCCAACGGCATCGTCTTCCTGGCGGTCACCGCGATGGTGCTGATCGTGGCGTTCGAGGCCGAGGTGACCCGGCTGATCCAGCTGTACATCGTCGGCGTGTTCGTGTCGTTCACGCTGTCCCAGGCCGGCATGCTGCGGCACTGGAACCGGCTGCTGCGCACCCAGCGCGACCCGGACCGGCGCCGGCAGATGTACCGCTCCCGGGCGATCAACGGCTTCGGCATGGTGCTCTGCGGCGCGGTCCTGATCGTCGTGCTGATCACCAAGTTCCTGCTCGGGGCGTGGATCGCGATCGCCGCGATGGCCGTCATCTACGTGACCATGCTGGCCATCCGGAAGCACTACACCCGGGTCGCGGCGGAACTCGCGCCGACCGACGAGCGCCCGGTGCTGCCGTCCCGCAACCACGCCATCGTGCTGGTCAGCAAGGTGCACCTGCCGACGCTGCGTGCGGTCGCGTACGCCCAGGCCACCCGTCCGGACACGCTGACCGCGGTCACCGTGAACGTGGACGACTCGGATACCCGCACGATCCAGGCCGAGTGGGAGCGCCGCCAGGTCCCGGTGCCGCTCACCGTGGTCGACTCGCCGTACCGGGAGATCACCCGGCCGATCATCGACTACGTCAAGAGCGTCCGCCGCGGCTCACCCCGCGACGTGGTCACGGTCTTCGTCCCGGAATACGTGGTCGGCCGCTGGTGGGAGAACCTGCTGCACAACCAGAGCGCGCTGCGGATCAAGGGCCGGTTGCTGTTCGAGCCGGGCGTGATGGTCACCAGCGTGCCCTGGCAGTTGCGTTCCAGCCAGGACAAGGACCTGGACCGATTCGACCGCGACCTGACCCGGGCGCCCGCCCGCGGCCCGCGCTCCGGCGCCGAGGACGACCAGTGACGGATCTCGTCGAGGGTGACCGCGTCGAGGTGGTGGTCGGCGCACCGGCGCACGGCGGGCACTGTGTGGCCCGGATCGGCGGGCCGCACGGGCAGGTGGTGTTCGTCCGGCACGCCCTGCCCGGCGAGCGGGTCACGGTCGAGATCACCGAACTGCACCGCGGCTACCTGCGCGGCGACGCGGTCGAGGTGCACGAGGCCGCACCGGACCGGGTCACGCCGCCCTGCCCGTACGCCCGGCCCGGCGCGTGCGGCGGCTGCGACCTGCAGCACGTCGCCGAGGACGCCCAGCTGGCCTGGAAGACCGCCGTGGTCTCCGAACAGCTCAGCCGCCTGGCCGGCTTCACCGACGACGAGATCGACCGCCTGGGGGTACGCGTGGAGCGGCTCCCCGGCGGCACCCTGGGCTGGCGCACCCGGATCCGCTACACCGTCGACGCGGCCGGCCGCGCGGGCCTGCTGCAGCACCGTTCCCACCAGGTGGTGCCGATCGACCGGTGCCGGATCGCCCACCCCACGCTGCAGGCCCTCGACCTCACCACCCGGCACTGGCCGACCGAGAGCACCGTCGAGGCGGTGGCCTCCACCGGCGGCGACGTGACGGTGCGCAGCGACCGCGTCCTGACCGGCCCGGCCGAGGTCACCGAACTGGCCGCCGGGCGCCGCTGGCAGGTTCCCGCCGAGGGCTTCTGGCAGGTGCATCCGGACGCCGCCGACACGCTGGTCTCCGCGGTCCTGGACCTGCTGCGGCCGGCACCGGGCGAGACCGCGTGGGACCTGTACGGCGGCGCCGGGCTGTTCGCGGCCGCGCTGGCCGGGCGCACGTCGGCCCGGGTGACCGTGGTCGAGTCCGCGCCGCTGGGGGTGGCCGCGGCCCGCACCAACCTGGCCGACCTGCCCGGCGTCGAGGTGGTGCCGGCCCGGGTGGAGACCGCCCTGGCCCGGCGCCGGATCACCGGCCCGGTCGACCTGGTGGTGCTGGACCCGCCCCGCTCCGGCGCGGGCGCCGCCGTGGTCCGGGCCGTGGTCGCCGCCGCACCCCGGGCCGTCGCCTACGTGGCGTGCGACCCGGCGGCACTGGCGCGCGACCTGGCCACGTTCGCCCGATCGGGGTGGCGGACCGTGGAGCTGCGCGCCTTCGACCTCTTCCCGATGACGCAGCACATCGAGTGCGTAGCGCTCCTGACCCCGGCAGACCCACCCTGATCCCACCGTCTCAGCGACCCGGGCGCCCGGGTGGCCCGCCGCCTACGCCGGGGTCAACTGAATGCTCGAATATCCGCCCGGTATCTCGACGAGGTGGGCGCTGGAGGCGCGTGCGGGGATCGGTGCGGGGAAGCGGGTCACGACGTCCAGGACTCGGGCCTTGTCCGTGACGCCGACGGCAAGCGTGCAGTGCGGTAGCAGGGCATCCGGACGGTAGTAGGGCCAGATGCCGTCGACCAGCGGTTCGATGGCGTCGTGGACCGCGCGCTGCACGGCCAACAGCCGAGACGAGGGTACGACGCCGAGAAAGGCGGGCGCCTCCTCGGTGAGAAAGAACCCGAGCGCCGCGAGAGGCAGGGTCAGCCCGACCGACGTGGCGAGCACCGGCCGGACCGCATCGGCGACCTCTGACGGGTTCCCGTGCTCGAACACCGACAGAGTGACGTGAGGGCGGTACCGGGACTGCGGGACGCTGCCCAACGACGTGACGCCGTATGCGTCGAGAGCGGCCCAGATCTGCCTGATCTGGTGGTCGGCGCGCTCGTCAAGGAACAACTCGACGGCATGCGGCACGGCGGCCTCCATCGGTGTGCTCAAGGGGGGCACGTACCCGCGTCCTGCGGGGGTTCGGCTCTGCGATCTCCATCTCGATTCGGAGTGATGACGCCGAAGACGGGCTCCCACAGGTTCCCCGATCCTGGCGGCGAAGTGCCGCCCGACTCGCCGTAGCCCGACTCGCCGTAGCCCACCGCCGCGCCGACCCCCCGACCTGACGGCCCTGTCCATCCCCGAAGGTGTACCGCGGGCCGGACCGGCTGCGCGGTGACCACCGCGTCCGGCGGACCTCGACGGCCAGCGCTCCAACCTATGCCCGCTGCACGTGACCAGCCCGCGGCAAGCCGCGCCCGATCACCAGGACGACGGATATGCGGTGCAGCGACCGACTCGTCTCATTTCGCCTACCAAGCCCTCCATCGACTATGGCATCAGGAAGTTGGATCGTGCCAACTCAGGTTCGCGAGAAAGGGTTGGCGACCTCGCATGTCGGTGGCCCCATAAAGCGCCTACCGCTTCCGGTGTCGCTCGCCGGAGCGCGACACCTGCTCTGCCGAACGAGACCGCCAAGCGATATTGAGGCGATCTCGTGTGTCCTGAACGTCCGAGGGGCCGATCGGTACTCCACTCTCCGGGCGTGGCGGTGCGGCTGGTGAGCCAGTTCCGGCACCACGGGTCCACGTCACCCGGGATGGGATGCCGCGCAGGCGCGACAACGGGGTAGAGCCGTCATAAGCGGTTCTGGTTACCGGTCCGATCCGCAGCGCGCGGCGGTATTCGCCCCGGTTTGCGGCGGCCGATGGCGGCTTAGCTGGATTTGCGGGGTGAGGTGGATCACCGTGGCGGATCGCGGGGCGGAAACGGGAGGGCTGCGGACGGGCAACCCGCGGATACACTCGGCTCTCATGAGCGAATCTTCCTCCGCCCCGGCCGGTCTGCTCGGTTCGATCGCCACTCCGGGTGACCTCAAGCACCTGAGTCCCGAGCAACTGGCCCTGCTGGCGGCGGAGATTCGCGACTTCCTGGTGGCCAAGGTGTCGCGCACCGGGGGTCACCTCGGCCCCAACCTGGGCGTCGTCGAGGTGACGTTGGCGCTGCACCGGGTCTTCGACTCGCCGCGCGACCGGATCCTGTTCGACACCGGTCACCAGGCCTACGTGCACAAGATGGTGACCGGCCGGCAGGACGGTTTCGACATGCTGCGGCAGCGCGGCGGCCTCTCCGGTTACCCGAGCCAGGCGGAGAGCGAGCACGACCTGATCGAGAACTCGCACGCCTCGACGGCGCTGTCCTACGCCGACGGCATCTCCAAGGCGTACGCGCTGCGTGGCGAGGAACGGCACGTGGTCGCGGTGGTCGGCGACGGCGCGCTCACCGGCGGCATGTGCTGGGAGGCGCTGAACAACATCGCGGCCGCGAAGAACCGCCTGGTCATCGTGGTGAACGACAACGGCCGGTCGTACGCGCCGACGATCGGCGGGCTGGCCGACCACCTGTCCACGCTGCGGCTGAACCCGGGCTACGAGAAGGTGCTCGACCTGGTCAAGGACGCGCTCGGCTCGACGCCGATGGTGGGCAAGCCGATGTACGAGGTGCTGCACGCGGTCAAGCGCGGCATCAAGGACGCGGTCAGCCCGCAGCCGATGTTCGAGGACCTGGGCCTGAAGTACGTCGGCCCGGTGGACGGCCACGACGTGCAGGCCATGGAGTCGGCGCTGCGCAAGGCCAAGGGCTTCGACGCGCCGGTGATCGTGCACGCGGTGACCCGCAAGGGGTACGGCTACCGCCCCGCCGAGGACGACGAGGCCGACTGCCTGCACGGGCCGGGCGGCGCGTTCAGCATCGAGACCGGCAAGCTGCTGGCCGCGCCGGCGGTGAAGTGGACCCACGTGTTCGCCGAGGAACTGGTCGCGATCGCCGACGAGCGCCCGGACGTCGTCGGCATCACGGCCGCGATGGCCGAGCCGACCGGCATCGCCACGCTGGCGAAGAAGTATCCGGAGCGGGTGTACGACGTCGGCATCGCCGAGCAGCACGCCGCCACCTCCGCGGCCGGCCTCGCCATGGGCGGGCTGCACCCGGTGGTCGCGGTGTACGCCACCTTCCTGAACCGCGCCTTCGACCAGGTGCTGCTGGACGTCGCGATGCACCGGCTGCCGGTGACGTTCGTGCTGGACCGGGCCGGCATCACCGGGCCGGACGGGCCGAGCCACTACGGCATCTGGGACATGAGCGTCTTCGGTGTCGTACCCGGTCTGCGGATCGCCGCCCCGCGCGACGCCGCGACGCTGCGCGAGGAACTGCGCGAAGCGGTCGCCGTGGACGACGGGCCCACGATCGTCCGGTTCCCCACCGGTTCGGTGGCCGTCGACCTCCCGGCGCTGCGCCGGGTCGGCCAGACCGACGTGCTGCGCGAGGACGAGCGGCGGGACGTGCTGCTGGTCGCCGTGGGCGCGTTCGGCACGCTGGGCATGGAGGTCGCGGAACGGATCGCCGAGCAGGGGTACGGCGTCACGGTGGTCGACCCGCGCTGGGTCCGCCCGGTGCCGATCGAGCTGGCCGCGTTCGCCCGGGACCACCGGCTGGTGGTCACGCTGGAGGACGGCATCCGGGCCGGCGGGGTCGGCGACGCGGTGGCGAGCACGCTGCGGGACGCCGGGGTGACCGTGCCGCTGCGGAACTTCGGCGTGCCGGCCGGCTTCCACGCGCACGGCAGCCGGGCGCAGATCCTGACCGCGCTGGGCCTGACCGTGCAGGACGTCGCCCGGGACGTGACCGAGTGGGTGTCGGAGCTGGAGGAGCAGGCCGCCGCGGAGCGGCAGACCGCGCTCTAGGCCAACCTGCCCGGGCGGACGAGCATTTTCGTTATACCGCCGTTACCTTTGCTGATATGGGCGTCGAGACCTTCGCCGGCAGCAACACGGTCGTCATCGACCTGGGGCTGGACCGCGGCGAGCCCGACACGTACGCGACACCGTCCCGGTCCACCGTGCCCGGGTGGTTCCGGCCGGTCCTGGTCACGGTGCTCGTACTGCTGTCGTCGGTGGCCTCGGCCGCACCGCTGCCGCCGGCCCTGTCCCCGCTGATCAGCCTGCGGGTCGGCCCGGCCGACACCTACTCGATGACCGAGGAGCGGCGGCTCATCGCGCAGACCGTCGGCACGGTCAGCGCGTACGACCTGGACGACGGCGACCTGATCTGGGAGGTCGACCAGGAACGCCCCACCTACCGGATGCGCACCGCCGGCGGGCTGGTGCTGATGCGCCCGTGGACGTACGGTCCGGGCCAGCCGGTCACCACCGCGCTGTCGCTGGCGACCGGGGTGTCCCAGTGGAAGCACCCCGGCATGGTCATGACGATCACCGGCTCGTCCGCGCTGCTGGCGGTCACGTCGGTGCGCAGCAACTCCGGCTCGAACCGCCGCGTGCAGGGCCCGATCGAACGCGTCGACGCGCGCACCGGCAAACCGCTCTGGCGCATCGCGGTACCGTCCACCGCGGTGATGCTGGGCGTACCGGGCCCGGACGGTGCGCCGCGGCTGCTGGTGGTGCACGACGACCGCACCGCGGCCGTGCACGACCTGGCCACCGGGCGGAAACTGGCCGGCACCGAGCTGCCGCCGGCCAACTACGGACCGGAGAACCCCACCGTCACCGACGGGCTGTTGCTGCTGCGGCACCTGGGCCGCTGGGAGCCGGTGGTGTCGGCGTACGACCCGGTGACGTTGCAGCTGCGCTGGCAGCGGTCCGCCGAGCGGGCGTACGAGGTGCGGAACTGCGGGGCGTTCGCCTGCCTGGTCGGGCCGGCCGGGATCACCGCGATCCGCCCGTCCGACGGCCGGCTGGAGTGGTACCAGCCCAGCTGGCGCAGCATCGAGCAGCGCGGCGAGCTGCTGCTGGCGTACGGCAACTCGATCAACGTGACCGATCCGATCGGCATCGTCGACCCCGCCAACGGACGGGTCCTGGTCGACCTGACCGGCTGGCGGCTCGTCGGCGGAAGCGGCGGCGACCACGTGCTGGTCACGCGAGCGGCCGCGGCCGGCGCCCGTACCATGGTCGCGGTTGCCGGGCCCGGCACCGCGGGTCTGCGTCCGCTCGCCGAACTACCCCCGGGCACCGGTGACTGCCAGGCCGTCCCGGACCGGCTCGCCTGCCGGTCGTCGTCCGGCGAGCTGACCGTGTGGGCGTACCGGAAGAAGGTCTGAATGTGGCGGTGATCGACCTCGATCTCCACGCCTCGCGTCCGCCCGCACCGATCCGGCCGCGCCTGCACCGTTACCGGGAGCTGGGGCTGGCCGTCGCCGCCGTGCTGGCCCTGGTGCTCGGCGGTGCCGCGGCGAGCACCCCCACGGTGTGGCGGCACCTCGGCTCGGTGCCGCTGAACTCGGGCGACGCCATCTACGCGCCGGGGAGCGACCGGGTCTACACCGCGATGGTGACCGGCGATCAGATGGTGACCACGGCGTGGGACACCGATCCGCTACGCCAGGTGTGGAGCGTCGCGGCACCGGACCGGCGGACCGGCAGCTACCTGGAACCGTTGCCCGGCGGCCTGCTGATGCAGTATTCCGAGCCGGACACCCGGATCCTGGACGCGGCCACCGGCGCCACCAGGTGGTCCTGGCCGTCCCAGGTGCAGCTGATCGGCCCGCGCGTCGGCGTGGTCACCGACGCCGTGTTCGCGCCCGGCACCCGGTACGACAACGCCAGCGGCGAGCCGGGACAGCTGTACTTCGCGCCGAACGGGCAACCGCACACGCGCCCGCCGGAGCGCACCGGCCTGCACGGTGTCGACCTGGCCACCGGCCGCCGGCTGTGGTCGATGCAGGAGCGCGGCTCGGTCTACGCGGTGCCGGCGACCGGCGACACCGGCACGCTGACCGTGGTGTCCGCCCAGGGGATCCAGGTCCGCGACGGCAACACCGGGGCGCTGCTGCGCCGCCGGGACCTGCCCCGGGCCGACCCGCGGGAAATCTGGTTCCCCGAGGCGATCGGCGACCTGCTGGTGGTCCGGCGCGGCGCGATGATCACCGGGTACGGGCTCGACACGCTGCAGCCGCGCTGGACGGAACCCGTCGACGCGACGGACGACCGGATCATCTGCAGCGGCGTGCCGTGCCGCCGGACGGCCGACGCGATCGCCGTGCTCGACCGGCGTACCGGCCAGACCGCGTGGCGCACCGATCCGGACGCCTTCCTGCATCAGGTCGGCAACGAGGTGCTCGAATCCGGCACGGACACCGGCCGGCCGGTGAGTATCCGGGACCGCACCACCGGCGCCGTCCGCACCGACCTGCGCGCCTGGGACGCCGCGGTGACGTCCGGGCGCGACGGCCTCGTGCTGGTGTCCCGCTTCCATGAGGACGAGAGCGGCACCGCGTTCGGCATCCGGCAGGCCGGTGCGAAAGCGGTCCGGCCGCTGGGCGTCTCCGACCTGATGTTGCGGAACTGCCAGGTGTCCACCGCGCTCGTCGCCTGCCTCGGCACCGGCCAACTCGAAGTCTTCGCGTACCGTTCCTGACCCGGCGGTCAGCACGGATGATGAGGACGTGAGCCACGGGGTCATCGATCTGGGCGACGTGTCGGCCGACCGCCACCCGCTGTCCGGCGGCACCGGGCGGCGCCGGCCGGCGCCGTACCGGCCGCTGCTCGGTGTTCTGGCCGTCGTGCTCGCCGGCCTGACCGGCGGCGCCGTGCACCGCGGGCCGCCGGCTCCGCCGACGGTGATCGGGGCGCAGCTGCGGGACGCCATGATGGTGACCGACGACCGGGTCTTCGTGGTCGGCGACGGGCAGACGGTCAGCGCGTACGCGCTCCCGGACGGCCGCCTGCTGCACCGCTTCCAGGTCGACCTGCCGGGCACCATCTTCGTGGTGTCCGAGACCGGGCCGGCCCTGCTGGTGTCCGGTCAGGTCGATGCCGGCGGGGCGGAGGCCACCGTGGCGGTGGCGCCCGGCACCGACCTGGTGCTCTGGCGCCGCCCGGCCCGGCTGCTCCGGGTGTCCCGCCCGGCCGGGCTGGCGCTGCTGCGCGAACAGCGCCCGGCCGGCGGCGCGGACTGGCACGGCGTCGACGTCGCCACCGGCGCGGTGCGGTGGACGGCGCGGGAACCGGACCGCGGCTTCATCACCCTGGCCGGCCCCACCGGCGAGTTCCCCCGGCTGCTGGTCAGCGTCACCGAGAGCGGCAGCACCGAGGTCCGGGACGCGGTCACCGGCGTGGTCGTCACCCGCGCGACGGTGCGGATGCCGCACCGGCAGACGGACGGCGGTCTGCCGTTCTGGCCGCTGGACGACCTGCTGCTGGTCGGCGACGGGGGCGGCACCACGGCGTACACCCTGCCCGGTCTGGTCCGCCTCTGGCGCAGCCCGGAGGACCTGTCCACGCACTGGGTGCAGGCCGACTGTCCCGGACTCTGCCTCCTGGGCTGGCAGGGCGGCCTGCGGGTGCTCGACCCGGCCACCGGTGCCCTGCGGTGGAGCCACCAACGGTGGACCTACGTCAGCCAGGTCGGCGCCTACCTGGTGGCCGGCGACGAGGCCGGCCCGCAGTCGCAGCGGCGGCTTTACGTGGTGGATCCGCGGACCGGCCGGGTACACGGCGACCTCGGCCGGTGGCAGATGCTGGGCAACCCGCGCGCCGACGGCACCGTGCTCGGCATCCGCCCCCAGTCCCCCGGCGACGAGGTGCGATACGCCCTGCTCGACCCGGCGGCCGGGACCATCCGGCTGCTCGGCCTGGCCGCACCGGTGACCGGCGACTGCCAGGCCACGCCGCACGCGCTGGTCTGCCGGCGGATCGACGCCTCGATCGGCATCTGGCGGCTCGGATAGCCTTCTCTTACGGTCTCTTCACACGACATGGACGAGGCTCTTCCCTCGGGCATGGGTTTGAACATGGAGGACACCCGGTGCGCGTTCTGGTGGTGGAAGACGAACGGAACATGGCCGACGCGATCGCACGCGGCCTGCGCCGCAAGGGCATGGCGGTGGACGTCGCCTACGACGGGTTGTCCGGTCACGAGATGGCGTACGTGACCCGGTACGACGTGGTCGTCCTCGACCGCGACCTGCCCGGCATGCACGGCGACGAGATCTGCGCCGCGCTGGTGGCGTCCGGTGCCCTCACCCGGGTGCTGATGCTCACCGCCAGCGGCACGGTCGCGGACAAGGTCGAGGGCCTGCAACTGGGCGCCGACGACTACCTGCCCAAGCCGTTCGCCTTCGACGAGCTGGTCGCCCGCGTGCAGGCGCTGGGCCGGCGGGCCACCCCGGCCGCCCCGCCGGTGCTGACCGTCGGCGACCTGGTCCTCGACCAGACCCGCCGGGTGGTCACCCGCGGCGGCGTCCCGATCGACCTCACGAACAAGGAGTTCGGCGTCCTGGAGGAACTGATCAAGGCCCGCGGCGGCGTGGTGTCCAGCGAGGAACTGCTGGAACGGGTCTGGGACGCCAACACCGACCCGTTCACCACCACGGTCCGGGTGACCGTGATGACGCTCCGCAAGAAGGTCGGCGATCCGCCGCTGATCGAGACCGTCGTCGGCGCCGGGTACCGCGTGCCCGACCCGGTCGTGATGAGCCCGGCCGGTGGCCCCGAGTGACCGTCTACCTGGGCCGCAAGACCGACCGCATGCAGCTGCGGCCCACCCTGCGGCTGCGCCTCACCCTGCTGAACGGCATCCTGCTGGTCGGCGCGGGCGCCATCCTGGTGCTGCTGGCCTGGCTGCTGGTCGGCGACGCGCTGCACCCCGCCGACGAACTGCGCACCGGCACCCAGGTGGTGCTCACCACCGGCGAGACGCTGGACGCCCAGGACTGGCAGCGCGACCTGGTCGACCAGGCCTCGCAGGAGTTGCTGGTCAAGGGCCTGATCGCGCTGTTCGCCATCGGCCTGATCGGTATCGCCGGCGCCTACGCGGTGGCCGGCCGCGCGCTGCGCCCACTGCACAACGTCACCGCCACCGCCCGCCGCCTCGGCGAAGAAACCCTCGACCAGCGGATCCGGTACGCCGGCGCGGACGACGAGGTGGCCGAGCTGGCCCGCACGTTCGACGCCATGCTGGACCGGCTGGCCGGGGCGTTCGAGGCGCAGAAGCGCTTCGTCGCCAACGCCTCCCACGAACTGCGAACGCCCCTGGCCGTGATGCGGACCGAAATCGACGTGACACTCAGCGACGACGAGGCCGACGTCGCCGAGTACCGCAGAATGGCCAAGGTGGTGCGCAACGCCTCCGAGCGCGCCAACGGCCTGGTCGATGCGCTGCTCGTGCTGGCCCGCAGCGAGGCACAGTCCGGCCGGCGGCTGGTCCGCAAGGTGCCGGCCGACCTGGAGACCAGCGTCTGCAACGCGCTGTCCGCGGTGAAGGCCGAGGCGGAACGGCTGAAACTGGACGTCACCCGGGACCTGCAACCGGCGCCGGTGGTGGGCGACCCCAGCCTGCTGGACCGGCTGGCCGGCAACCTGATCGAGAACGCGATCCGCTACAACCACCTGATGGGCAAGCTCTGGCTGCGCACCAGCACGGAGAACGGCCAGGCCCGGCTGGTGGTCGGCAACACGGGGTACGAGGTCGAGCCCGGCGACGTACCCGGCCTGTTCGAGCCGTTCCAGCGGGGCGGCTGGGAACGGACCGGGTCCCGGGGTTCCGGGCTCGGGCTGTCGATCGTCCGGGCGGTGTGCGACGCGCACGGCGGTACGGTGTCCGCGACCGCCCAGCCCGGCGGCGGCCTGGAGATCACGGTCAGCCTGCCCGGCGCGGACACGACCCCACTGGTGGCGGCGTCCGCCGCAGTTCCCCAACCCAAACGGCTGGGCGTAGCCCCCTCCTGACCCCGGCCCGCTTTGGGGGGACAAAAGGCGCATCGCACCCCCGCTGCGTGCCGCAATTGTGCACGGGCTGGCGTGCCGTGCTTGGCGTGTGTGTTTGGGGTGCGCTGCGCGCCGCAATTGTGCACGGGCTGGCGTGCCGTGCTTGGCGTGTGTGTTTGGGGTGCGCTGCGTGCCGCAATTGTGCACGGGCTGGCGTGCCGTGCTTGGCGTGTGTGTTTGGGGTGCGCTGCGTGCCGCAACTGTGCACAGGGCTGGCGTGCCGTGCTTGGCGTGTGTGTTTGGGGCGCGCTGCGTGCCGCAACTGTGCACACGCGGCCGCCGAGCTGGCCGCGTGTGCACCTGTGGCGCGCTGCGAGCCCTAGTTCCACACGGGCGTGGTGGTGACCGGAAAGGCGTCCGGTCTGAGTGGTCCCGCAATGTGCTGGCGCGGCGGCTCAGGACGGGCCGTCTCGTCCTTACCGGGGTCTGTAACGGGGACGAACCGGGTCACAGCGGGCGTTACTGGCCAGGCCCGTCCCTCCGAGCACCGAATCGGGCGACTCCCCGGTGGCGGTCAGGCGGCCAGGCTGAGGTCCCGGTCCTGGGCTGCCTCGCGGCGGACCGTGCGCCAGCGCGAGATGCTGATGCCCAGTTCGGCGGCGAGTTCCGCGTCGGTGAGAGTGGGCCGTTCAGCCTTGATGCGGGCCGCCAACGTGACCGTCTCGGCGGGCGTGCGGCGCACCTTGACGCCGGCGTTCCTGGGCCGCGGCGACGATCCGGTACCGCCCGCCGTCGCCTTGCCGGCGTTTCGCCCGGCGGATGCGGCACCCGCGCCAGCAACACCGGACCGGCTACCACCGGGTCCTCCGCCAGCACCCGCTCCGCCAGCACCCGCTCCGCCAGCACCCGTTCGGCCTGCACCCGCGTGCTCGGCATCCGTGTGGTCGGCACCCCGGTCAGCGCCAGTGCGGCCGGCGTTGGTGTGGCCGGCGCCCGTGCGGCCGGCGCCCGTGCGGCCGGTTCCGGTGCCCGTGGGGCCAGCGCCCATGCGGCCACCGCCAATGTGGCCGGCGGCGGTGCCGGTTCGGCCGGTGCTCGTGCGGCCGGTGTCAGCGCCCGTGCCGGTGCCGGTGCCGGTGCTGCGGACAGTCATTCCTGCGGTGGTGCTCCGGGACGCGGCCGGCGTGAAGGTCTGTGGGTTCTTCGGCAGCGCCGCGGCGACCTCGGCCAACGCCGCCGCCGTGAGCTGGCGGGGAGTCGTGGGCGGGCCGGCCGGTGCGCTGCGGCGGGGGCCCGGCGTGGGCACGAGACCGGGAATGGCTGCCTCGTGCTGCGGCGTCTCCGCGCTCTCCGGCACCGTGCTCGGAACCGGGGTCTGGGGGATCGCGCTGGTCGGGCGGGTGCTGCGCTCGGCTTCGATGGTGGCGATCCGGCCGCCCAGTTCGACGAGGCAGATGCTGGCCACCACGATCAGGCCGTCGACCGACAGGGGCAGCAGGTACGGCGAGGCGCCGGTCTCACCGTATCGGGCGGCCACGCCGACCATGTGCCAGTACGACACCCAGGCGGCGATCCCGGCGATCGTGGCGGTGGCGACCAGCCGGGCGAACGCCAGTGAGCGGCGGTGTACCGGTACCCGGGAGATCAGCTCGACGGTCAGCAGCAGGGCGAGCGGTGGCCAGGCGGCGATGGCCTGGCTGATCGGGTTGTCCAGGGCGTGCAGGATGTTCGCGACCACCGAGGCCGCCACGCCGAGGACGAGGGTTGCTCGCACGGCCCAGCGGACACGACGCAGCTGGGGGAGTACCACCGGACGCTCCTTGCCAGATCAGATGTCGTTCGCCGGACCGGTCGGTCCGGCGAACGCCCATCCTGACGGCTCGATGTGACACCGGCATGCCCCGGTCCGAACCGCGACCCGTTCGTGTCCCGTCCGATGCGATCATGTGACCGCATCGGACGGCGCGTCAGCTCGACTTCTCGATCTGTCCGCGCAGTCGCGGAAACTCGGCCTTCGCCTTGCTGAGCGACTTGAAGTACCAGATGATCCAGCCCACGCTGCCCTCGTCGGCCCAGCCGCAGAGGACCATGTTGACGCCGGACGCGGCGGCCTTGCCGCACTTCGCCTCGCCGCCGAGCGGGCCGGGTGACACCTTGGTGATGCCGGTGACCTTGAGTCCGCCGACCCCGGCGCCGAGGAACGTGCTGTCCAGTTCCTGGCCGGGGTCGTCGACCGGCGCCTCGACGCCCGCGATGATGATGATGTCGCGCTTGGCCGGGGTGCCGTACAGGGCGCCGACCGTGTTCGTCGCCCCGGGCACGTCGGCGAGGCCGGACTGCAGTTCCTCGGCGGCACCGGCGAACTGCGGGTCGGTCAGCTTCGGGCGGCCGCCGAGCGTCTTCGGCTCGACGATCTTGATGTTCTTCGTCGACTTCGGCGCGGTGGTGGTCGGGGCCGGCCCCGGCTCGTCGGTCGGATCGGCCGCCGTGACCGTGGGGTCGGGCGTCGCGGCCGCGGACTGGGCGGCGTCGACGAGGTCCCCGGCGGTGTCCCGGGCGGCCACGAACACCACGGCGGCCCCGCCGACGCAGAGCACCAGCGCGACGGCGACCGAGATGAGGATGATCGGCAGCGCCTTGGACTTCTTCTGCGGCGGCTGCGGCGGGCCCATCATCGCGTAGCCGGGCTGGGGCTGTCCGTACCCGGGCTGGGGCTGTCCGTACTCCGGCTGTGGTTGTCCGTACCCCGGCTGGGGTTGTCCGTACTCCGGGCCCGGCGTGTATGCGGGCTGGCCCGAGGTCGGATAGCCGGGCTGCGCGCCGTACTGCGGTGGCGGCGGGAAACCGGGCTGGGGCGGTACCGATGTCGGCACGTCCGGATTCGGCTGTCCGGAATAAGGCTGTTCCGGGTACGGCTGTCCGGAGAAGGGCGGTTGGGGCGGCTGCGACATCGAGGCTCCATCGATCGGGCTACAGGCGCCGAACTCTAGTTGTCGCCGGTTGCGGGCGCTGTCCCCCGTTCCTCCGAGGCGTGTCGCACCGACCGGTCAGGCGGCGCCGCAACCGAGGTTCGGCGCCGCCCGTGCCGTCAGCTCTTCCGCTCGATCTGACCCCGCATCCCGATGAATTCCTTCTCCAGGTCGGCCCTGCCCTTGAAGAGCATCGTGATCAGGCCGATGCTCCCGTTGTCGGACCAGACGCAGACCGCCATCTCCACGCCGGACGACTTCGTGTCGCCGCACTTGGCGATGCCGCCGAACGGGCCCGGGTCGGTGTCGGTGAGGTTGCTGACCCGCATGGTGCCGCTCGTCATGCCGGACGTGAACTCGTCGAACCGCTCCTGCGGGGAGCCGGTCACCGAGGACGCCGCGGCGATCATCACCAGGTCCTGGGCCTGGACGTCGCCGTAGACCGCGCCGACCGACTCGGTGGCGCCGGGCACCTTGCTCAGCTGGCTGTCCAGCGACGAGACGCTGCCGGCCACGGTCGGGTCGGTGATCTTGGGGCGACCGCCCAGCGTCTCCGGCTCCACCACGGTGATCCGGGAGGCGTCGACGACCTTGGCGACCTCGTCCTTGGCCAGGAAGAACGTCACTGCGACGCCGCCGATGCAGAGCACGGCGATGACCGCGACCACGCTCAGCACGATCTTGAGCGCGGAGGACTTCTTCTTGGGGGCGCCGGACTGCGGGTCGCCGTACTGGGGCATGCCGGGTGCCGGGTAGCCGCCTTGGCCGGGCGGCGGCCCGAACCCAGCTGCGCCGGGTGCCGGGTAGCCGCCTTGGCCGGGCGGCGGCCCGAACCCACCCGCGCCGGGTGCCGGGTAACCGCCCTGGCCCGGCGGCGACGCAGACTCACCCGCGCCAGGTGCCGAGTAACCGCCCTGGCCAGGCGGTGGGTAGCTGCCCTGGCCAGGCGGTGGGTAGCTGCCCTGGCCAGGCGGTGGGTAGCTGCCCTGGCCGGGCGGTGGGTAGCTGCCCTGGCCGGGCGGTGGGTAGCTGCCCTGCTCAGGCGGTGGGTAGCTGCCCTGGCCGGGCGGTGGGTAACTGCCCTGGCCGGGCGGTGGGTAGCCGCTTTGGCCGGGTGGTGGGTGACTGCCGCCCTGGTCGGGCGGCGGCTGGCCCGCGCCGGGTGGAGGCTGCGGCTCGGAGCCGGGCTGGCCGGAGTACGGGTCGGGCGGATAGGGCGGCTGTGACATGTGTGCTCCCACAAGCGTGACGTACTCGGCCCGGGGAGCCTATCGAGCGGCCGGCCTGCCGCGACGCCCCCGCGCGTTTCCCGCACGGGGGCGTCGGATATCTGATAACGGCGGGTCAGCGGGGGAGGCTGGCCACGCCCGGGGGCAGGAACCGCTTGCCGGTGACGCGCTCGGAGGTGCCGCTGCGGTCCAGGTACGGCGTGACGCCGCCGAGGTGGAACGGCCAGCCGGCGCCGAGGATCATGCACAGGTCGATGTCCTGCGCCTCGGCGACCACGCCCTCGTCGAGCATGGCGCGGATCTCCTCGGCCAGCGCGTCCAGGGCGCGCCCGCGTACCTCGTCGGCGGTCAACGGCGTGGAACCGGCCTCGAGCAGCGCCTCCACCTCGGGGTTGATCTCGTCGTCCACCATCAGCGGGAGGCCCGCCTCGACGATCTTCGCCAGGTTCGCCGAGACCTCGAAGCGGTCCGGGAACGCGGCGTGCAGGGTCTCGCCGACGTGGTACCCGACCGCCGGCCCGACCAGCTGGAGCAGCGCGATCGGGCGCATCGGCAGGCCCAGTGGGTCGAGTGCGGTGTCCACCGTGGCCAGCGGCGTGCCGGCGTCCACGGCCTTGAAGATTTCGCTGGTGAAGCGGGTGAGCAGGCGGTTCACCACGAACGCGGGGGCGTCGGAGACCAGCACCGACGACTTCTTCAGCTCCTTGCCGACGGCGAACGCGGTGGCCAGCGTGGCGTCGTCGGTGCGCTCGCCCCGGATGATCTCCAGCAGCGGCAGGACCGCGACCGGGTTGAAGAAGTGGAAGCCGACGACCCGCTCGGGGTGTTCCAGGTCGGCGGCCATCTCGGTGATCGACAACGAGGAGGTGTTGGTGGCCAGGATCGCCTCGGGGGAGACGATCTTCTCCAGCTGGGCCCAGATCTGCTTCTTCAGGTCCAGGTTCTCGAAGACCGCCTCGATCACGAAGTCGGCGTCCGCGAACACCGCCTGGTCGACCGAGCCGGTGACCAGGCCGCGCAGCTTCGCCGCCGTGCCCTCGCCCATCCGGCCCCGGCCGACCATCTTGTCGATCTGGCCGCGGACGTAGTCCACGCCCTTGTCGACCCGGGTCTGGTCCAGGTCGGTGAGCACCACCGGCACCTCGAGACGCCGGGCGAAGAGCAGCGCGAGCTGGGAGGCCATCAGGCCGGCGCCGACGATGCCGACCTTGGTGACCTTCCGGGCCAGGGACTTGTCGGGTACGCCGACCGGGCGCTTGGCGCGCCGCTGGACCAGGTCGAACGCGTACAGGCTGGCACGCGACTCGTCGCCCATGATCAGGTCGGCGAGCGCCTCGGTCTCGGCGGCGGTGCCGTCAGCGAACGACGCGTCCTTGGCCAGCGCCAGCAGCTCGAGCGCCTTGTTGGCGGACGGCACCGCGCCGTGCAGCTTCTCGTCGAGCTGCTGCTTGGCGAAGAACAGCACGCCGTCCCACATCTCGGTGTCCACCTCGGGACGGGTGACCGTGGTCTTGCCCTGGACCACGTCGGCCGCCCACTCCAGCGAGCGTTCCAGGAAGTCGGCGGGCTCGAACAGCACGTCGGCGACGCCCATCTCGGCGGCCTGCTTCGGCCGGAGCACCTTCTGGGTGAGCGGGTTCTGCAGGATGATCTGCGCCGCGCCGGGCACGCCGATCAGGTGCGGCAGCAGCTGGCTGCCGCCCCAGCCGGGGATCAGGCCGATCGCGACCTCGGGCAGGCCGAGCGCGGCGGCGCCGCCGGAGACCGTGCGGTAGTGGCAGTGCAGTGCCACCTCCAGGCCGCCGCCGAGCGCCGCGCCGTTGATGAACGCGAACGTCGGGACCGTCGAGTCCTTGAGCCGGGCGAACACCCGGTGACCGAGGTGGCCCAGCTCGACGGCCTGGGACCGTTCGGTGATCAGCGGCATGCCGGTGATGTCGGCGCCGACGCAGAAGATGTACGGCTTGCCGGTGAGCGCGATGAACGCCGGGTCGGCCGCGGTGGCCTCGGTGATCGCGGCGTCCAGCGAGGCCAGGCCGGCCGGTCCGAAGCTGTTCGGCTTCTTGTAGTCCAGCCCGTTGTCCAGGGTGATCAGGGCGGCCTTCTTGGCCAGGCCGGGCACCGCGACGAGGCGGACGAGGGCCTTGGTGACGACCTCGTTCGGGTTCTCGATCACTTGTCGCCCTCCCAGTTCGGGTTCTCCCAGATGACCGTGCCGCCCATGCCGATGCCGATGCACATGGCGGTGACGCCGTACCGGACCTCGGGGTGCTCGGCGAACTGGCGCGCGAGCTGGGTCATCAGCCGGACGCCGGAGGAGGCCAGCGGGTGCCCGACCGCGATCGCGCCGCCCCACGGGTTGACCCGGGGGTCGTCGTCGGCGATGCCGAAGTGGTCGAGAAACGCCAGCACCTGCACGGCGAACGCCTCGTTCAGCTCGAACAGGCCGATGTCGGCGATGGTCAGCCCGGCCAGGCGCAGGGCCTTCTCGGTGGACGGGATCGGGCCGTACCCCATGATCTCCGGCTCGACGCCGACGAACCCGTACGAGACCATCCGCATCGCCACCGGCAGGCCCAGCTCGCGGGCGGTCTGCTCGCTGGCGAGCAGCGCCGCGGTGGCACCGTCGTTGAGACCGGCCGCGTTGCCCGCGGTGACCCGGCCGTGCGGGCGGAACGGGGTCTTGAGCGTGGCCAGCTTCGCCAGCGAGGTCTCGCGCGGCGCCTCGTCCACGGTCGCCAGGCCCCAGCCCTGCTCGGCGTCGCGCACCGCCACCGGCACCAGGTCGGCCTGCAGCTTGCCGTTCGCGTACGCCTTGGCGGTCTTCTCCTGGGACGCGAGGCCGAACGCGTCCGCGCGCTCCTTGGTGACCTGCGGCAGCCGGTCGTGCAGGTTCTCCGCGGTGGCGCCCATCACCAGGGCGGACGGGTCGACCAGCTTCTCGGCGAGGATCCGCGGGTTGGGGTCGACGCCCTCGCCCATCGGGTGCCGGCCCATGTGCTCGACGCCGCCGGCGATGGCGATGTCGTAGGCGCCCATGGCGATGCCGCCGGCCACGCTCGTCACCGCGGTCATCGCGCCCGCGCACATCCGGTCGATGGCGTACCCGGGGACGGTCTTGGGCAGCCCGGACAGCAGGGCGGCGGTGCGGCCGATGGTGAGGCCCTGGTCGCCGGTCTGGGTGGTGGCGGCGATCGCGACCTCGTCCACCCGCTCGGGCGGCAGCTGCGGGTTGCGGCGCAGCAGCTCTCGGATGCAGCGGATCACCAGGTCGTCGGCGCGGGTCTCGGCGTACATGCCGCCGGCCTTGCCGAACGGGGTACGGACGCCGTCGACGAAGACGACCTCCCGGACTTCACGTGGCACAGCAAGCCTCCAAAGCGCGCGTGGATTATGGAATCCTACTCGCCGGTAACTAGGGCTCGCCAGAGGTCGGTCGAATCGTCACACCGCGGGCGGCTCCGGCAGCGCCTTCGCCAGTTCGTCCGCCAGCAGCCCGACCTGCCAGGCCCGGGCGCCGAAGCCGCGCAGCGTGTCGCCGACGGTCTGCGGCGTCACCTCGTCCGGCGGGGCCCAGGCCAGCCGCCGCACGAAATCGGGGCTGATCAGGTTCTCCGGCGGCAGGTTGTGCGCCTCCGCGGTGCCCACCACGACCTGGCGGCACCGGGCCAGCCGGGCCGCGGCCACCGGGTCACGCTCGGCCCAGCGGTGCGGCGGGGGCGGCCCGTCCACCGGCTGGTTCACCGGCAGCGCGGCGTCCGGCAGCGCCCGGGCCTCGTCCAGCGCGTCCAGCCACACCCGGGCCAGCCGGCGTACCGAGCGCCCGCCGAAGCCGGACATGGCCAGCAGCGTGCGCTCGTCCTTCGGGTCCAGTTCGGCCGCCGCGATGATCGCCGAGTCGGGCAGCACCCGGCCGGGCGCGGTGTCCCGGCGGGCCGCGACGCCGTCCCGGGCGTACCAGAGGGCGCGCACCCGGGCCTGGGCGCGGGCGCCGCGGACCCGGTGGATGCCGGAGGTACGCCGCCACGGGTCCGGGCGCAGCCGCGGCGGGCGGTCGGCGCTCGCCACCAGCGCGGCGAACTCCTCCGCCGCCCACGCCGTCTTGCCCTGCCGTTCCAGCTCGGCGGCGAGGTGGTCGCGCAGGTCGGTGAGCAGCTCGACGTCCAGGGCCGCGTACGTCAGCCAGGATTCCGGCAGCGGCCGGGTCGACCAGTCGGCCGCCGAATGGTGCTTCTCCAGCGTGTAGCCGAGCAGCTGTTCGGTGAGCGCGGCCAGGCCGACCCGCTCGAAGCCGGCGAGCCGGGCGGCCAGCTCGGTGTCGAACAGCCGCCGCGGCTTCATGCCGAGCTCGGCCAGGCAGGCCAGGTCCTGGCTGGCGGCGTGCAGCACCCACTCGGTGTCGGCCAGCGCCGCGTCCAGCGTGCGCAGGTCGGCCTGCGGCAGCGGGTCGATCAGCACCGTGCCGGCCCCGGCACGGCGCAGTTGTACCAGGTAGGCGCGCTGCGTGTAGCGGTAGCCGGAGGCGCGCTCGGCGTCCACCGCCACCGGGCCGCTGCCGGCGGCCATGCGGGCCACCACGTCGGCGAGTTCGTCGTCGGCCTCTACCGGCCGTGGTGTGCCCTCGCGAGGGGCGGTGAGCGGGACGGGACCGCCAGGCTCGGTCGGGTCGGGCGGCACGTCGTGCGGTCCGTCCCCTGCCAGGTCCGGCGCGTCCCGACGGCGCAGGGGTGCTTCGTCGGTCACTCCGTAACCGTACGGGGGTACCGCCCCCGGTGTGCGCAGCCGGGTCCCGGCGCGCCGTTTCTCGATCGACTAGGTTCTGTTCCCGCTCCGGAATCAATGTGCCGGACACCCGTCCGCAGGGGCCGTTCCGCCCGTACTACCGGCCGAGCAGAAACAGGAGGCCGCGGCGGATGAGCTCAACGCATGACCCGTATCGCCCCCTCGACGAGCCGTCGGCCGAACACCGCCGATCGGATTTTTTCTCGCCGGGCGACGGGCAGCACAGTCCGGACCCGCTCTGGGACACCGGTCAGCAGCGCGTGTTCGAGTCCCAGTGGGACACCGCCGAGCGCCGGATGCTGGACCTGCAGTGGCGCGCCGGGCAGCGCCGCGTGCAGCACGTCGGGCACCCGCGACCGGCGAGCCGGGAGGCGCCGCAGCCCGCGTACCCGGTGGTGACCCTGCCCGAGCGCCCGCCGGCGCGCCGCGGCCGGCTGCTGGTGCTCCCGCTGGTCCTGGTGCTCGTGCTGGTCGCGGGCCTGCTGGCGTGGCGGCTGCACCGGATGGACGGCGCCAACGCGCACCTGGCCGAGGTGCTCGCCACCGAACAGGAACGCGCCGCGGCGCTGGACAACCGCACCGAACGGCTGGAGAAGGAACTGGCCGGCGTCTTCGACCCGGAGTCGATCTCGTCGGCGGTGCTGCCCAGCGTGTTCCGGGTCCGGGCCGGCGACTTCACCGGCACCGCGTTCTCGGTCGGTGACAAGGCCGCCAAGGGCAAGGCGAACCTGCTCACCAACTTCCACGTGGTCGAGGGGGTGTGGGAGTCCGGCAACCGCAAGGTCTCGCTGGAGCGCGGCAAGACCCGGGTGTCCGCGACCATCGTGCGGGTCGACCGCGACGAGGATCTCGCGCTGCTGCGCGCGGACCGGGAGATCAAGGGCCTGCGTACGGCCGCCGCGACGGTCAAGCCCGGACAGCAGATCGTGGTGGTGGGCGCGCCGCTCGGCCTGGAGGACACGGTCACCACCGGCGTGGTCAGCGCGTACCGGCCGGACGACTCCGGCGGTCCGACGATCCAGTTCGATGCGCCGATCAACCCGGGCAATTCCGGCGGTCCGGTGGTGAACGCGGCCGACGAGGTGGTCGGCCTGGCCACCGCCAAGGCCCGCGACGCGGAGGGCATCGGCCTGGCCGTACCGGTCAAGACCGCCTGCGCGAAGTTCGAGGTCTGTTAGCTCGCGCCGGCCCGTTGCCGGTCGTGCAGGGACGTGACGCCCGGCGGCGGGAGGCCGGCGGTGGAGGCGAGCATCGCGCACCAGCCGTGCAGGTGCGCGCCCAGGTCGTCCGAGGTCGGCGTCCAGGAGGCGCGGATCTCCAGGTCCGCGGTCGGCACCGGCCCGGCCAGCTCGCCGAACCGGGTGGACGCGGTCTGGGTGATGGTGCCGCCGATCGCGGTGTACTCCGCGTGGTGCGCGTCCAGCCCGTCGGTCAGCCACGTCCAGGCCACCGCGGGCAGCAGCGGATCACCGGCCATGTCCGCGTCCAGTTCCGCGGTGACCAGTGTGACCAGGCGCAGATCGCCCCGCCAGGAGTCGTGCCCGGCCGGGTCGTGCAGCAGGATCAGCCGGCCGCTGGCCACCTCGTCGCCGGCGCGCAGCACGGTCGCGCTCAACGCGAATCCGAACGGCGCCAGCCGCTGCGGCGCGGGGATCTCCTCGAGCAGAATCTCGCCCCGGGGTACGGCCGCGCGCAGCCCGGCGACCGCGTTGGAGAACGCCTCGGGTGCTTCGATCGGGGCGGCCATGCAGAGAAGCGTATGCCTATGACCGCGGTCCGTCGTCGATCGCCGCGCCGCGCTTCTTCGGGCATCCCGGGCGCATGGCACCATGGCGCGGGTGACGACTGCCACGGGCACCCCCGCCGACTCCGCGTTCCTGCGCGCCTGCCGCCGGGAACCGGTGCCGCACACGCCGGTCTGGTTCATGCGGCAGGCCGGGCGGTCCCTGCCCGAGTACCGCAAGATCCGGGCAGGCATCGGCATGCTGGACTCGTGCCGGCGCCCGGATCTGGTCACCGAGATCACCCTGCAGCCGGTCCGCCGGCACGGCGTCGACGCGGCCATCCTGTTCAGCGACATCGTGGTGCCGCTCGCCGCGGCCGGGATCGACCTGGACATCGTGGCCGGCACCGGCCCGGTGGTGGAGTCGCCGGTCCGCAGCGCCGCCGACGTCGCACGGCTCCGCCCGCTCGAGCCCGGTGCCGTCGACTTCGTCGCCGAGGCGGTGCGGATGCTGGTCGCCGAACTCGGCGCCACCCCGCTGATCGGCTTCGCGGGTGCGCCGTTCACGCTGGCCAGCTACCTGATCGAGGGCGGTCCGTCGCGGACCTACCTGAAGACCAAGGCGATGATGTACGGCGACCCGGACCTCTGGCACACGCTCTGCGGCCTGCTCGCCGACATCACGCTGGCGTTCCTGCGGGTCCAGGTGGCGGCCGGGGTGAGCGCGGTACAACTCTTCGACTCCTGGGCCGGCGCGCTCTCCGAGGCCGACTACCGCCGGTACGTCCTGCCGCACTCCGCCGCGGTGCTGGGCGGGCTGGCCGGCGCCGGGGTACCGCGCATCCACTTCGGCGTCGGCACCGCGATCCTGCTGTCCGCGATGGGCGAGGCGGGCGCGGACGTGGTGGGCGTCGACTGGCGTACCCCGCTGGACCAGGCCACCGGGCTGATCGGCGCGGACCGGGCGGTGCAGGGCAACCTCGACCCGGCGGTGCTGTTCGCGCCGTGGCCGGTGGTCCAGGCCGAGGCGGCCCGGGTGCTGGACCAGGGGCGCGCGGCGCCGGGTCACGTGTTCAACCTGGGGCACGGGGTGCTCCCGGAGACCGACCCCGACGTCCTGACCCGGCTGGTGTCGTTCATCCACTCCCGCTGACGGCGGCCGTCACACTGGACGACCCCGCTGGCCGTGGAGGTGCGCGACCTGAGACTGTGGAGAGCGTGCGGAAGCGGGTAGCGGTCGTCGGCGGCGGGATCGCCGGGCTGGCCGCCGCGGTGCGGATCCGGGACCGGGCGCCGCGGGACACCGAGATCATCGTGTACGAACAGAGCGGCGTGCTCGGCGGCAAGCTGCGCACCGGCGACCTGGCCGGCGCCACGGTGGAGCGGGGCGCGGAATCGTTCCTGGTGAGCGCGCCGGACGGGACCGACTCCGCGGCCGTGCGGCTGGCCCGGCGGCTGGGGCTGGGCGACGCGCTGGTGCACCCGTCGGCGGTGCCGGCCGCGTTCGCCACCGGCGGGCGGCTGGAGCCGGTGCCGGCGGGGACCCTGATGGGCGTACCCCGGGAATGGGACGGCCCGGACCACGACGACGGGCGACCGCTGCTCGGCCCGGACGAGGATGTCACCGTGGGTGCGCTGGTGCGCGCCCGGTACGGCGACGAGGTGGTCGACCGGCTGGTCGATCCGCTGCTGGGCGGCGTGTACGCGGGCCGCGCCGACCGGCTCTCGCTGACCACCACCCTGCCCGCGCTGGCCGCCGCCGCGCGCACCGAGCACACCCTGTCCGCCGCGGTACGCACCGCCCAGGCCGCGTCCGTGCGGGTGCCCGGCCGGCCGGTCTTCGCCACCGTCGCGGGCGGGCTGAACCGGCTGGTGGCGGCGGCCGCGGCGGCGAGCAGCGCGCGGATCAGCCTGGGCCTGCCGGTACGCGAGCTGGCCCGCACTCCGCACGGCTGGCGGCTGCTGCTCGGTCCGGTGCCGGCGCCGCACACCGACGACGTGGACGCGGTGGTGCTGGCCGTGCCCGCGAAGCCCGCCGCGCGTCTGCTGGCCAGCGCGCACGACGTGGCCGGCGCGGAGGCGGTCGGCGCGCTGGACTACGCGAGCGTGGCGCTGGTCGGGATGGCGCTTCCGCCGGACACGCCGTTGCCCGAGCTGTCCGGGTTCCTGGTCCCGCCCGGCGAGGGCACGCTGGTCAAGGCCGCCACGTTCGTCACCCGCAAGTGGGCGCACCTGCGCCGGGACGGCGGTCCGGTGATCGTGCGGGCGTCGCTGGGCCGGGCCGGCGAGGAGGAGCTGCTGCACCGCGACGACGCCACGCTGATCGCGCTGGCGCACGACGAGCTGGGCCGGCTGACCGGCGGGCCGCTGCCGCCGCCCGCCGCCGCGTGGGTGCAGCGCTGGGGTGGCGGGTTGCCGCAGTACGCGCCGCGGCATCCGGAACGGGTCGCCGCCGCCCGGGCCGGCCTGGCTCCGGGACTGGCGCTGGCCGGGGCGGCGTACGACGGTGTGGGCATTCCGGCCTGCGTGGCCAGCGGCGAGGGCGCCGCCGACGACCTGTGCAAGTACCTGGAGGATTCATGAGTGAGCAGTCGCAGAGCAACGCCGCCCGGATCAACGAGCTGAACGCCACCATCCGGTACACCATGTGGTCGGTCTTCCGGGCCGCGTCGCCGCTGCCGGCGTTGCGGGAGGACGTGGCGGGCGAGGTGGACACGCTGTTCGAGCAGCTGGCCGGCAAGGACGTCGTGGTGCGGGGCACCTACGACGTGGCGGGGCTGCGTGCCGACGCCGACGTCCTGGTGTGGTGGCACGCCGAGTCGCCGGACGCGCTGCAGGAGGCGTACGGGCTGTTCCGCCGCACCGCGCTGGGCCGGCACCTGGCACCGGTCTGGTCTCAGATGGCGCTGCACCGGCCGGCCGAGTTCAACAAGAGCCACCTGCCGGCGTTCCTGGCCGGCGAACCGGCCCGCCCGTACATCTGCGTGTACCCGTTCGTGCGCTCCTACGAGTGGTACCTGCTGCCGGACGAGGAGCGGCGGGCGATGCTGGCCGAGCACGGCCGGATGGCGCGCGGGTACCCGGACGTGCGGGCCAACACGGTGGCGTCGTTCGCGCTCGGCGACTACGAGTGGATGCTCGCGTTCGAGGCGGACGAGCTGTACCGGATCGTGGACCTGATGCGGGACCTGCGGGCGTCCGGCGCGCGCCGGCACGTGCGCGAGGAGGTGCCGTTCTACACCGGACGCCGGCGTTCGGTCACCGAGCTGGTTGCGGCGCTGCCCTGACCATGGGCACGTGCGGGATGCCGTCCTCCAGGTATTCCGGTCCGGTCTGCCGGTAGCCGAGCCCGGCGTAGAAGGGGGCCAGGTGCGCCTGGGCGTCGAGCACGCTGGGCCGGTTGCCGATCACGGTCAGCGCCTCGGTCATCAGCCGCTGGGCGAGGCCGGCGCCGCGGGCGGCGGGCGCGACCACGACCCGGCCGATCCGCTGGGCGTCGCCGTCGTCCAGGATCCGGAGGTACCCGGCGATCTGGTCGCCACGGGAGATCCACACGTGGCGGGTGCCGGGCTCGGTGTCCCGGCCGTCGAGGTCGGCGTAGACGCAGTTCTGTTCCACTACGAACACGTCGGTGCGCAGCTTCAGCAACGCGTACAGCGTCGTGGTGTCGAGGTCGCGGAACGAGGCAACGCGCAGCTCATCGGTGGTTTCGGGGTGCATCGCCGCATTGTAGAGCGGCGCGTCGTCACGCATTGTCGACCGTCCGTTGTCAGCATGGAGTCCCGGCCCTGTGTGGAGGACACCATGATCAAGCGCAGCAAGCTGTTCGGGAACAAGACCCGCATCACCTTCTGCCTGCCCGCCGACCAGCCCGCCGGCCCGGTGAGCGTGGTCGGCACGTTCAACGACTGGCAGCCCGGCACGCACGAGCTGATCGCGCGTCGCGACGGCACCCGGACCATCAGCGTGCAGCTCGAGCCGGGCGAGTACCGCTTCCGCTATCTGGGCGCGGGCGGTGTGTGGCTGGACGACGAGCACGCCGACGCGATCGGCCCGCACGGCAGTGAGCTTCGCGTCTAGCGTTTGATCGCGGCCCGCGGGGGAACGATCGTTGTTTGACGATGCAATCATCGGAGGGTCTACTCGTGGCGAACGTCAAGCTTTCGATCATCTATTACTCGTCCACCGGCACCATCCACGCGATGGCCGAGCGGCTGCGCGCGGCCGGCGAGAAGGCCGGTGCCGAGGTACGCCTGCGGCAGGTGGCGGAACTGGCGCCGGCCGAGGCGATCGCTTCCAACGCGGCCTGGAGCCAGCACTTCGACGCGACCAAGGACGAGCCCAAGGCCACCGGCGACGACGTGGTGTGGGCCGACGCCGTGCTGTTCGGCACGCCGACCCGGTACGGCAACGTGGCCAGCCAGCTCAAGCAGTTCCTGGACACGCTCGGGCCGCAGTGGCAGCAGGGCCTGCTCGCCGACAAGGCGTACGCCGGCTTCACGTCCACCATGACGGCGCACGGCGGCCAGGAGTCGACGCTGCTGGCGCTGTACAACACGATCCACCACTTCGGTGGCATCGTGGTGGCGCCCGGCTACACCGACCCGCTGAAGTTCGCGGACGGCAACCCGTACGGCGTCTCGCACGTCACCGGCGGCACCAACGACGCCCCGCTGACCGAGGTGCAGCACGCGGCGCTCGACCACCTCGCGCAGCGGGTGGTCACGATCGGCGGCAAGCTCCGGAGCTGACGGACGGGGTCGCGGCGGCGGATCTCCGCCGCCGCAATCCGGACTTCCGCATATCAACCTGAGCAGGCTTCATAATTGGCTAGCCTGAGGTCATGACCATTGACTTGGCTACTGACCTGGGCAAAAAGGTGGAGCGTTACGTGTCGGCGCTGGAGGAGCTCCGCGCCGCACACAAGGACGTCAAGGAAGTGCTGTTGGGCCAGGTGCTCTTCGAGCGCTGGGAGCACCTCGGCGCGGAACTGGGTTTCGAGGCCGCGCCGCGGCAGAACCCGCCCGACCCGGACGCCGGCCGTCCGCAACGGGACCTGGCCGCGATGAACCATCAGATCTCCGAGATGAGCGACTCCTGGGCGAGCTGACCGCCCGGCTCACCGCCGGGCGCGCACGGCCAGGGTCAGGGCACTCAGGGCGGCGACCGCCGACGCCGCGGTGAAGGCGGTCGCCTGTCCGGCCGGTCCCGGCCGGACCGACGCCACCAGCAGCAGCACCGCGATCCCGATCGCGGTGCCGATCTGGGCCGCCGCGTTCAGCAGCCCGCCGACCAGCCCGGCGGTGGACTCGTCGACGGTCGCGGTGCCATGGGTGGTGGAGGCCACCGACGCCACGCCGAGCCCCAGCCCGGCACCGGCCAGGCCCGCGAGCAGCAGCGGAAACGACTCCTGCGCCACGGCCACGGCCTGCAGCCCGAGCGCCGCCGCCACCGCCCCGAGGCCGGTACTCATGGCGGACACCGGCCCGATCCGGCGCAGCACCGCGGGCACGGCCGTCGACGCGGCCACCACGCCCGCGCTGAACAGCAGGAACCCGGCGCCGGACGCGGCCGCGGACACCTCCAGCACGTCCTGCAGGAACAGCGTGCCGATCACCGCGGCCCCGCTGGTGGTCGCGGTGAGGACGGCGGCCACGGCGGCGCCGGCCCGGAACGACCGCACCGACCAGATGCCGGGCGGTACCAGCGGATCGGGCACCCGCCGTTCCACCGCCAGGAACGCCAGCACGGCGAGCGGCGCCAGCAGCAGCGGCGCCCACGCCCACGGATCGGCGAAGCCGCCGCCCTCGGCGCGCGTGAAACCGAGGATCAGCAGGACCGCGGAGAGCGTGCTGAGCAGCGCGCCGGCCAGGTCCAGCCGGCCGCGGTCTCCGGGTCCGGACCGGCCCGGCGCCGGCTGCGCCCGCTCCCACTTGCGCGAGCCGCTCGGGTACCGCGCGGTGGTGGTGTTGCCGTACCGGGCCAGCTTGGGCTTCAGGTCCGGCGCCACCGGCGGTGGCAGCACGAGCGGGGTGAGCATGGCCGCCGCCAGGGTCAGCGGACCGATCACCGCGAACAGCCAGCGCCACCCGGCGTACTCGCTGATCAGCCCGCCGAGCACGAACCCGGACGCACCTCCGGCCGCGCCAGCCATGGTCCACAGGCCGAGGGCGCGCCCGCGCCGGACGCCGGGCGGCACCACCGCCAGCACCGCGGCCAGCGCGGCCGGCACGGACAACGCCGCACCCAGTCCCTGGGCGGCGCGGCCGGCCAGCAGGACCCAGCCGGCCGGCGCCAGCGCACAGACCAGGGACCCGGCCGCGATCAGCGCGTTGCCGCCGGCGAACATCGGCCGGCGCCCGTAGCGGTCGGCGGCCCGGCCGCCGGCCACCAGGAAGCCGCCGAACGTCAGCGCGTAGCCGGCCGCCACCCAGGACAGCGTGCCGGCGTCCAGGCCGAGATCGCGTTGGATCAGTGGCAGGGCCACGATCAGGACCGTGACGCCGACGACGTCGACGAACTGGGCGGTGCAGGCGAGCGCGACGACCGCGCCGGGACGGGCGGTCAGGCCTGCGGGTCCAGCCGGATCGACAGGCTGTTCACGCAGTGCCGGGTGTTCTTCGGGGTGAACCCCTCGCCGCGGAAGACGTGGCCGAGGTGCGAGTCGCAGCGGGCGCAGCGGATCTCGGTCCGGGACATGCCGAGGCTGTGGTCCTCGATCTCCTTGACCGCACCGGGAATGGCGTCGTCGAACGACGGCCAGCCGCAGTTGCTGTCGAACTTGGTGTCGCTCGGGTAGAGCTGGGCACCGCAGGCGCGGCACTGGTACATGCCGGGGGTCTTGGTGCTGACGTACTCACCGGTCCAGGCGGGTTCGGTGCCGGCCTGACGCAGGACCCGGAACTCGGCCGGCGTGAGGCGGACCCGCCACTCGTCCTCGGTGGTGGGCAGGGTGGTCTCGTCGGTAGCCATGCCTCCACGGTACGTCGGACGCCGGTGACGCACGTCGGGTGCGAGATCGGGTCCGCGCACCCTCGTTACACCTGGCATGGAAGATGCATCGGCAGCCAGCTTCCGGCCCACCTGGCAGCAGTCTCTCGCTCGTGGCCTCTACCTCGGCGTTCTCCTCTCGGCGGTCGGTGTATCGGTCGCGCTGCTCGCCACGCTGGCGGGCGCACCGTCGCTGCCGACCCGGTGCTGGCTGCTCCTGGCGCTCGGCCCGAGCCTCGCCGGTGCGCCGGTCGGCCTGCTCTGGCGCCGCCGGGCCGGCACGGTGGTGGACGCGGGCGGCATCCGTACCGAATCGCCGTTCGCCGCCGAGGTGGAGCCGTGGAGCCGGGTGGTGGATCTGCGGGCCGAGCGGCGCGGCGGTCGTACCGTCGTCTCGGTCTATCTGTCGTCGGGCGCGAGCAAGCAACTCACCGCGCCCTACACCGGAGAATTCTTCGCGGCCGACCCGCGGTTCGAGATGAAGGTCTTCGCGCTGTCCCACCTTTGGCGTAGTCATCGCTTCGGTGGCGTACCCAGTTGATCGACCCGCCGGGGCCCGGATGCCAAGGAATTGGACATTAGTGGTTAAACTCCCCCGGACGGAAACGGACCTACAGCAACAGATCGGATACTCCTCATGAGTTTGACGCGCCGGTTGGCCGCAGGACTGCCCGCGGTCGGCGTCTCGGCCCTAGCCGCACTCGCCTTCACCGGGGCTCCCGCCTATGCCACCGGAGACGTCGCGGACCGTGCCGGGCAGATCGCCGCGACGGCGACGCCGTGCCCCGACCCCCGCACCAAGTGCGACGGCTACGGGCCGGACGACGAAACGCCCGCCACGCCGCCGATGAGCCCGGCCCCGACCGACGACAACGGCACGGACGACAACGGGTCCGGCAACGGCCCCGGTGCGGGTGCCGACAACGGTGGCGCGGACGACGACGATGACCGCGGCAACCCCGGCTACGGCGGGGAGAGCCCGGCCACCACGCCGCCGACCGGCACCACCGACACGGTGCCGCCGGGTGGAGTCAGCCCCGCCACGTCGCCGGCCACGCCCGGCGGGGTGAGCGCGGGCGGCACGCTGCCGCTGACCGGCGCGCCGATGGCCGCCACGGTCTCGCTGGGTGCGCTGCTGGTGGCCGGCGGTGCGTTCACCGTCTGGTACACCCGGCGCCGTCGCACCGCCTGATCACCCGAACGGATTACCCGGGCCGTCCGGCTGCCGCCGGACGGCCCGTTCGTTCCCCGGACGTGCCCGGCGCCCGTTCGTTCCCCGGACGTGCCCGGCGCCCGTTCGTTTCCCTGGACGTGGCCGGCGGCCTGTTCGTTTCTCCGGACGTGCCCGGCGGTCACCCCGGAGGCGGGCCGGTGGTGGCATAGGGTCGGATCATGTCCCCGAGCAGAGCCGCCGCCGAAGAGATCGAGATCGCCGGCCACACCGTGCGGCTGACCAGCCCCGACAAGGTCTGCTTCCCCCGCAAGGGCTACACCAAGCGGGACGTCTTCGAGTACTACCGGGCGGTCGGCGACGGCATCCTGCGCGCACTGGGCAACCGCCCCACGACGCTGCAGCGTTTCCCCGACGGCATCGACGGCGAGATGTTCTTCCAGAAGCGGATCTCCACCCGCGGCGTCCCGGACTGGGTGCAGACCGCGAAGATCACGTTCCCCAGCGGACGTACCGCCGACGAGCTCTGCCCCGCCGACCTCGCCCACGTGGCCTGGGCCGCGCAGATGGGGACGGTCGTGTTCCACCCGTGGCCGGTACGCCGCGACGCCGTCGACCACCCCGACGAACTGCGCATCGACCTCGACCCGCAACCCGGCACCGACTTCGACGACGTGGTGCGGACCGCCGGCGTGGTCCGCGAGGTCCTCGCCGACCTGGGCTGGACCGGATACCCGAAGACCTCCGGCGGGCGCGGCGTGCACGTCTACGTACGGATCCGCCCCGAGTGGGACTTCATCCAGGTACGCCGGGCCGCGATCGCGCTGGCCCGGGAGGTGGAACGCCGCAACCCGGACCGGATCACCACGGCGTGGTGGAAGGAGGAACGGGGCACCCGGGTGTTCCTCGACTTCAACCAGATGGCCCGGGACCGCACCATCGCCTGCGCGTACTCGCTGCGCGCCAACGCCCGGGCCACCGTCTCCACGCCGGTGACCTGGGACGAGCTGTCCGACGTGGAACCGGACGACTTCGACCTGCGTACCGTGCCGAAGCGGTTCGCCGAGGTGGGCGACCCGCACGCCGCGATCGACGACGTGGCGCACGACATCACGCCGCTGCTGAAATGGTCCGAACGCGACGAGAGGGCCGGGCAGGGCGACATGCCGTACCCGCCGGACCACCCGAAGATGCCGGGCGAGCCGAAGCGCGTGCAGCCGTCGAAGGACCGCGACCGCAAGGCCTAGGGTGCCGTCCGCGGTGGCCGGCGGCCTCTTCGGGTTCGCTAGAGCGTCAGCTTCATCCCCTCGTGCGACGCGGTGAAGCCGAGCGACTCGTAGAACCGGTGCGCCTCCACCCGTCGCTTGTCCGAGGTGAGTTGCGCCAGCCGGCAGCCGCGCTCCCGGCCCCGGTCCAGCGCCCACCGCATCATCGCCCGGCCGACACCGTGCCCGCGCCGGTCATCACGGACCCGCACCGCCTCGACGATCAGCCGCTCGGCGCCGCCCCGGCTCAGCGACGGTACGAACGTGAGCTGACAGGTCCCGATCACGGCGCCGTCGTCGTCCGCCACGATCAGCTCGTTGCGCGGGTCGGCGTCGATCGCCTCGAACGCCGCCCACACGGCCGCGTCGTCGCCCGCGGGGACCAGGCGCTCCCGGGTACGGCTGATCGAGTCGTCGTCCAGCAGATCCAGAACCGCCGGCACGTCCGACCGGTCGGCGATGCGAAATTTCACCACGCGCTTCATCGTCCCACGCCCGGTCGCTCACCATGATCACCACGGCGCGGGCGCTTGCCCGGCCGTGGCCGGATAACGACGTTGGTGTACCAGTGGAGCGCTCCACTGGTACGCCATGGTGGTTATGGAGCGCCGGCAGCGACGTTGGTGTTCCAGTGATCTCAGGATGGCCTGCGGCGTCGCGGTGTTTCTGGAAGGTTGGTGCGCTGCGACCGGGGTGTGCCGATGGTGATCGGATCAGGCCGTGCGGCGGTTCCGGCAGCGGCCGCGGGCGCACCGCAACGATCACGGGAACACAACGCTGTGACGGGCGACAAGCGCACCCGTGTACCACTGGTACGCCAACGTCGTTATGCGTCGGCGATAAGCACGTTGGTGTACCACTGGAGCGCTCCACTGGTACGCCAGCGTCGTTGGGTGCTGGCCCCGGCGGACGCGGGGAGTACGACGGAACGAACGGGTAGCAACCGGCCGTCATCGGGTGCCGGGTTCGCTTCGGTGTTCGCGGGACGGGGGGCGACGCGTGGAGGGGGTGACACGGACCAACGGCTGAGCCGGGGGAGGGTACGGACCGGGCACGATGACGCCATGCGAACGCTGTTGCTGCCGTTCCGGGCGGCGTACCGGGGATTGGTCTGGCTGGCGAACTCGCCGCGGACGCTGATTCTGTCGTATCTCCTGCTGATCGTCACCTGCGGTCTGCTCTACCACCAGTTCGAGCCGGACGTGTCGCTCGGGGACTCGGTGTGGTGGGCCGTGGTGACCGCCTCCACGGTCGGGTACGGCGACATCTCGCCGGACAGCTGGCAGGCGCGGATCATCGCGGCCGTGCTCATCTCGATCATGGTGCTGCTGGTGATTCCGCTGATCACGGCGCACTTCGCCAGCAAGTTGATCGTGGACACGGACGCGTTCCGGCATGACGAGCAGGAGGAACTCAAGCAGAACCTGCGCCGGGTGCGGACGCTGCTGGAGGCGCTCGCCGAGCGGGAGGGCGTCACCGTGCCGGACAGCGCAGGCCCTCCTGGGGGAGCTTCAGATCGATGAGGTAGCCGTTCACGGCGTTGGCGATGCACGGCGTGGACGGGTACGCCGTGTGGCCCTCGCCCTCCCAGGTGAGCACGCGGCCGGTGCCCAGCATGCCGGCCAGCGCGGGAGTGTTCTCGTACGGCGTGGCCGGGTCGCCGGTGGTGCCCACCACGAGGATCGGCGGCGCGCCCGTCGCCGGGCCGGTCGGGTACGGGTCGCGCTTGCCGGGCCACAGCGAGCACGAGATCATGCCGGTCGCCAGCGGGGCGCCGAACAGCGGGTACTTCGTGCGCCACTCGCCCTGCAACTGCCGGATCCGCTCCAGCGGCGGCGCGGTCCCGGCGTCCGCGCAGTTCACCGCGAGGTTGGCGTCGAACAGGTTGGAGTAGGTGCCGTTGGGAGTGCGGTCGGTGTACTGGTCGGCCAGCGCGAAGATGCCCTTGGGGTCGCCGGCCTGGAGATTGTCGACGGCCTTGGCCAGTGCCGCCCAGCCGGTCTCGGTGTAGAGCGAGGAGACCACGGCCACGAAGATCCAGCCGGCGGTGGCGGACCGGCCGTCGCTGCCGCGTACCGGTGAGGCTTCCGCCTTGGCCAGCGCGTCGGTGACCGCGCCGCGGGCGTCCGGCGCGATCGGGCAGCGGGCCGGGGTGCGGCCACACCAGTTGGTGAAGTTGGTGAACGCCCGCTCGAAGCCCTTCGCCTGGGCCTCCGAGCCGGCGATGAGGTCCTGCCGCGGGTCGATCGCGCCGTCCAGCACCAGGGCCCGGACGTTCTTCGGGTACAGCTGCGCGTACGTCGCGCCGAGCAGCGTCCCGTACGAGTAGCCCAGGTAGGTCAGCTTGGCGTCGCCCACCGCGGCGCGGATCGCGTCCATGTCGCGGGCGGCCTGCTCGGTGGAGAAGTTGACGAGCTGGTCGCCGTACTTCCGGCCGCAGTCGTCGGCGGTCTTGCGGTTCAGCGTCACCAGCTCGTCGAACTCGGCCTGGGTGTCCGGGTCCGGGGTGAACGCGAACGACCGGTCGTGGTCGGCGTCGCCGATGCACTCGACCGGGGCGGACCGGCCCACCCCGCGCGGGTCGAAGCCGACGATGTCGAACCGGTTGGTGATCGCGGTCGGCAGCCCGCCCAGGCGTTCGCCGTAGGAGAGGTAGACCGCGGTGTCGATGCCGGACGCGCCGGGACCGCCGGGGTTGAGCACCAGCGAGCCGATCCGGTTCTGCTGGGTGCGGGACCGGATGCGGATCAGCGCGACATCGTAGGTCTCGCCCTGCGGCGACGCCCAGTTGCGCGGGACCGCGACCGAGGCGCATTCGTACGTCATGGTGGCGGCGCCCTGCCCGACCAGGTCGCGCGGCACCTCGGGGCACGGCCGCCAGCCGGGCTGGGTGCCGGGCACCGCCGGCGCGTTGCTGCCGGTGACGCCGGGGGCGGCCGAATCCGAACCGTCCGGCGCGATCACCGGCAGCGTGCAGCCCGCGGTCGCGATGACGGCGGCGGCGAGCAGACCAACGAGCAGGCGGGGGCGACGCGGCACGGGATGACCTTTCCGGCGGGCGGGCTTGCTCGGACGAGGCTAGCCGGTCGGTCTGACAATCGCGGTCATCGGCTGGTCAGGACCTCGGCGAGGTTGAACCGCACCGGGCGTTCCAACTGCTCGTAGGTGCAGGACCGCGGGTCCCGGTCGGGCCGCCACCGTTCGAACTGGGCGGTGTGCCGGAACCGGACGCCCTCCATGTAGTCGTAGCGGACCTCGACCACCCGGTCCGGATGCAGGGGTACGAACGACAGGTCCTTGCCCGCGTTCCACCGGCTGACCTCGTTCTTGCGGGGTGTGCGCTCGCCGGATTCGTGCGCCGCCCAGTTCCACGGGTGGCCCTCGAACGTGGTGACCAGCGGCTGCAACTCGACGAACAGCTCCTCCCGGACCGCCATCGGGAACGACCCGATGACGCCCACCGAGGCCAGCACGCCGCGCTCGTCGTACAGGCCGAGCAGCAGCGAGCCGATCCGGTTCTCCGCGGACTTGTGTACGCGGTATCCGGCGACCACGCAGTCCGCCGTACGGTGATGTTTGATCTTGGTCATCACCCGCTTGTCCGGCTGGTACACCAGGTCCGGCAGCTTGGCGATGAGGCCGTCCAGGCCGGCGCCCTCGAACTCGGCGAACCACCGCCGCGCGGTCTCCAGGTCGCTGGTCGCCGGCGTGACGTAGACCGGCGGCTTGGCCCCGGCCAGCGCTTCCTCGAGCCGGGCCCGGCGTTCCGCGAACGGCCGCTCGGTCAGGTCCTCGTCGCCGATCGCGAGCAGGTCGAACGCCACGAAGCCGGCCGGGGTCTGCTCGCTGAGCAGCTTGACCCGGCTCGCCGCGGGATGGATGCGCTGCTGCAGGGCCTCGAAGTCGAGCGTGTTGCGCGCGGTGTCGGCCACGATCACCTCGCCGTCGATCACCGCCCGGTCCGGGAAGTTGGCCAGCACGGCCTCCACCACCTCGGGGAAGTACCGGGTCATCGGCTTCTCGTTGCGGCTGCCGATCTCCACCTCGGCGCCGTCCCGGAAGACGATCGACCGGAAGCCGTCCCACTTCGGTTCGTAGATCTGCCCCGGCGGGATGTCCGCCACGGGCTTGGCCAGCATCGGCTTCACGGGCGGGTTGATCGGCAGGTCCATCGGCCCAGTCTGCCCTTTCCGGCCGGGAAGGGAAGGCCATCCGGCCGGAGATCCACGGGCGGCGTGAATCCGGCCCGCCGGGGTAGAACCTGGCCATGACCTCACGTGTGGTGGTACTGACCGGAGCGTCGAGCGGGATCGGCCGGGCCGCGGCACTCGCCTTCGCGGCGCGCGGCGACCGGCTGGTGCTGGCCGCGCGGGGCGCCGCCGACCTCGCCACGGTGGCCGCGGCCTGCGGCGGCGACCCGCTGGTGGTGCCGACCGACGTGACCCGGTACGCGGACGTCGACGCGCTCGCGGCCGCGGCGGTGGAGCGGTTCGGCCGGATCGACGTGTGGGTGGACAGCGCGGCGGTGATGGCGTACGGCCGCTTCGAGGACCTGCCGGTCAACGTCTTCGACCGGGTGGTCACCACGGACCTGCTCGGCACCGCGAACGTGGCCCGGGCCGCGCTGCGCCGGTTCCGGGAGCAGGGCAGTGGCACGCTGGTCCTGACCAGTTCGCTGCTGGCGCACGTCACGGTGCCGTACATCTCGGCGTACGTGACGGCGAAGTGGGGTCTGCGCGGTCTGATCCGGACACTGCGCCAGGAACTGCGGGACGCCCCGGACATCCACCTGTGCACGGTGGCGCCGGGCAGTGTGGACACGCCGATCTACACCAGTGCGGCGAACTACGCGGGCTTCGTGGGCCGCCCGCCGCCCCCGGTCGACCCGCCGGAGAAGATGGCCGAGGCCATCGTCGGGCTCGCCGACAAGCCCCGGGCCGAGGTGTCGGTCGGGGCCACGAACCGGCTGATCGAGTTCGGCTTCGTGGCGCTGCCCGGGGTGTACGACGCGATCGTGGGGCCGTTGATGCGCCGGTTCGGGCTGTCCGGGACCGCGACCGGCCCGGAGAACGGGAACGTGTTCGCCAGCGCGCACCGGGCCGAGGGCGGCCCGGGACGCTGGGGGCGGGCCGCCGTCGGTGCGGCGCTGGGTGCCTCGGCGGCCGCCGTCACGGCCGCGGCCTCGCTGGCCGTCAGGCACGCCGGCCGCAGGTGAGCAGCCGGCCGGCCGCGGCTGCCACTGTCATGTCCGATTGATTTGCTTATTATCTAATTCGTTGCGCGCCATTTCTAAGGTCGCGCCTTATGAGTGGCCAACATCGAAAAGGGACGCGACGGAAGGTCATCGCCGGCGCGACGGCTCTCGCGGCCGTTTCCGCAGCGCTCTTCCAGGTCTATCTGACCGGACCGGAGGCCGGCGCGGAGGAGGGTCCGCAGCGCCCGGCCGCCGCTACGCGCGCTGGAACCCAGACCGTAACGCTGGTGACCGGCGACCGGGTGACCGTCTCCGGGTCGGCCGGCGCCCGGCCGAGCATCGTGCCCGGTAAGGGCCGGGAGGGAATGTCCTTCTCCACCTCCGTGGTGGGTGGACGTCTGATGGTGATTCCGGGCGATGCCGCACGCCTGATCCGGACGGGCAAGATCGATCGGCGCCTGTTCGACGTGACCGAGCTGATCCGGTCGGGCTATGCCGACGAGAAGCGGACGGCCGTTCCGCTGATCGTGAGTTACCGGTCGGCGGCGCCGGTGAAGCGGGCGATCGGGCGGGTCGGGGCGAGGGTGACCCGGGAGTTGCCGGCGGTGCGTGGCGGCGCGGTGAGCGTGCCGAAGTCGCGTACGCAGGGGTTGTGGAAGTCCTTGACCGCCGAGGCCGGGGTGCGGAAGATCTGGCTGGATGGCCTCAGCCGGCAGGCGCTCGACGTGAGTGTGCCGCAGATCGGCGCGCCCGCGGGGTGGGCGGCCGGCCACACGGGTAAGGGCATGACGGTCGCCGTGCTGGACAGCGCGGTCGACGCCGAGCATCCCGATCTGGCCGGCCGGGTGACGGTGCGGAACTTCGTCGAGGACGAGCCGCCGGCCGGTGGTGAGGCGCACGGCACCCACGTGGCCGCGACGATCGCCGGGGACGGCAAGGCGTCCGGCGGCAGGCATCGGGGCGTGGCGCCGGAGGCGAAGATCCTCTCGGGCGTCGTCTGCGGCCAGGGCGACTGCCCGGACTCGGCGATACTCGCCGGCATGCAGTGGGCCGCCGTCGAGCGGAAGGCCCGCGTCGTCAACATGAGCCTCCGCCAGCCCGACAAGCCCGGCGAGGGACCGCTCGAGGAGGCGGTGAACCGGCTGACCGCGGAGACCGGAGCGCTGTTCGTGATCTGTGCCGGCAACGCGGGGAGGACCGGCGACGGCACCTCCACGGTCGAGGCGGCGAGCACCGCCGACGCGGCGCTGTCCGTCGGCGCGGTCGACGACAAGGACCAGCTCGCCGACTTCTCCAGCCGTGGTCCACGGGTGGGCGACGCGGCGATCAAGCCGGACATCACGGCGCCCGGTGTGGGCATCGTGGCGGCCAAGGCATCCAGCGTCACCGGTGCGCCGGCACAGCCTGGCGTGCCGGACGGTTACCTTTCGATGAGCGGCACCTCGATGGCCGCGCCGCACGTCGCCGGGGCGGCGTTGCTGCTCGCACAGGCGCATCCGGACTGGACGGCGTCGCGGCTGAAGGCGACGTTGATGGCCTCCGCTCAGCCTGACGAGGCGCTCGGCGCGTTCGAGCAGGGCGCGGGGCGGGTCGACGTGACGCGGGCGCTGGGGCAGACCGTGGTCGCCGACCCGCCGTCGGTGTCCTACGGCCTGGCGAAGTGGCCACACACGAAGGACGTCGAGATCGCCAGGAAGCTGACCTACCGCAACGACGGCGAACAGGCCGTCACGCTGAAACTGGCGATCACCGGCAGCGGCGCCGGTGTCTTCGGACTCGGCGCCGACACGATCGAGGTGCCGGCCGGCGGAACGGCGGCGGTCCCGGTCACGGTCAAGCTGCCGAAGGCGGCGGAGAACACCGCCCACACCGCCCGGGTGATCGCCGCCGCGGGCGACCAGCGGGTGGTGACGCCGCTGGCCATCGTCAAGGAGACCGAGCGCTACGACATCACTGTGCACAACATCGGACTGGACGGGAAGCCGACGCCGGACTACTTCCTCATGATCTTCGACGACCCGTCCTCGTTCTTTCCGATGGGGATGCCCTACGACGAATCCGGCACGGTCACCGTCCGGGTGCCCAGGGGCCGCTACACGCTGACCTCGGACATCGACACGTCGCCCGGCAGAGACCTCTCGCAGACGGCTCTGATGTATCAGCCGACGTTGGTCGCCGACCGCGACGCCGAGGTCACCTTCGACGCCCGGCGTGCCACGCCGGTGTCGCAGCGGATTCCCGAGCCCGGCGCCGAGGTCGGCCATGCGTCCGCCGGCATGACGATGAAGATCGACGGCACACCCGCGGAGTTCGCGGTGCGCCAGCAGGGCTTCGACGGCCTGCGCATCGGGGAGGTCGGTGCACGCGTAGGCGTGACCGACGTCATCGGCTCGGTGACCAGCCGCTGGACTCGGCCCGGGTCCGAGGAGGACAGTCCGTACGCGTACTTCGTCGTCGACCGGATGCCCGGCGATCAGCTCCTGGCCGGTTACCACCGCCGGTACACCGAGCAAGAGTTCGCCACCGAAACGCAGGACGTTCGCGCTCCGGCAGCCGGCCTGAAAGCCAGCCAACTCGTCCAAGCGGCTCCGGAGAGCCGCCCGGGAACCGACCCCGTCGAGGACTTCTACGCCACGAGTGACATCGAGGTCGGCATCCGTGCTGGATCAGCGGATCGGATCAACCACTACAGCATCGACGACGATCTCCGCTGGCGGACCGTTCTCCAGATCGGGGAGATGAACGACAGCGGGTTCCTCAGGGGACCGGAGTTCGAGCAACCTTGGCGGGACTACCGGGCCGGCGAGCATACGAAGCAGGTGTGGGCGCAGGCACCGTTCGGCCCGTCGATCAACGGTGAACTCTCCACCCGTCTGGGTGACGACCTGTTCGTGTCCCTGCCGCAGCTCGGCGACGCGGCCGGGCACCGTGGCCTGCACTTCGATCTCCCCACCCGGACGAAGCTGTTCCGCGACGGCGAACTGATCGCCGACGAGGAACGCGCCGAGGTGGGCGCAAACCGGCAGCCGGCTGAGGCGGCGGACTATCGGGTGGAGCAGACCAGTGAGGGTGGCTTCGGTGGCCTGGCCATCCGGACGGCGACCGTGCTGACGTTCCGGTCCGCCCGTCCGGCGGGCGACACGGAGGAGCCGTTGCCGTTGGTCACGGTCCACTTCGGTGCGCCGGCGGCCGGGAAGCTCCCGGTCGATGTGCGGGACGTGGCCGGCAAGCCGACTCCGGCCGCGGAACTCGACGTCGAGGTGTCCTTCGACGACGGCAAGACCTGGAAACCTGCGTCGGTGTCCGGTGGCGCCGTGCCGGTGGACACCCCGGCGGGCACGGAGTTCGTTTCGCTGCGGGCCAGGGCGAAATCGGCCCAAGGGAGCACGGTCGAGCAGACCGTGATCCGGGCCTACCGACCGGAGTGATCCCGGCGGGGAGGCAACCGGCGGTTGCCTCCCCGTTGCCCTCTCAACGCACCAGGAGGTCGAGGAGACGGGTCAACTCGGCGGCCGGGTCGTCGGCCAGACCCATGTGGACCGGGCCGGCCCGCAGGATCGTGCTGCGCGGTGCGACCATCCAGCGGAACCGCTCGCCCAGCTTCATCGTCCCGCACGCCCCGTCGCCGTCCGCGGTCTTCCGCCAGGACGCCAGCGCGGACCGGATCGCGGGCAGGTCGGCGCCGGGGTCGAGGGCGAGCAGGCGGGCCTCGTCCAGATGGATGCCCGCGGCCAGGAAATCGCGGCGCTGGCAGTAGAGCAGCACGCCGACGTTGATCAGCTCGCCGCGTTCGACGCGCGGCACGGCCTGGACGGCCGCGTACTCGTAGGGGACTCTCATGCCCGGTCCGCCTCCGGCAGCCAGGACCCGGGCGTGGCCGCCCGCCGGCTCAGATGATCGAGGTACGCCGACCGCGCCTGGTCCGCGGTGTCGAAGTCGAACTCGGCCAGCCACTCGTCGGGCACCAGCGCGAGCACGTCGCGCAGCAGTTCCGGGGTGAGCCGGGCGGCCAGCGCCGGACCGGCCGTGCCGAGCGCGGTGGCGTACGGCTTCAGTACATGGTCGTCCCACCGGTACGGCCGGTCCACCAGGCTCGCCGCCCGCGGCCAGTTGTGGTGGAAGTACAGCGTCGCGCCGTGGTCGATGAGCCAGAGCCGACCGTGCCAGATCAGCAGGTTCGGATTGCGCCAGCTGCGGTCCACGTTCTCCACGAACGCGTCGAACGCGACCACCCGGGAGGCCAGTTCCGGGTCCACCGGGTGGGCGACCGGGTCGTAGCCGAGCGATCCGGGCAGGAAGTCCATGCCGAGGTTGGCGCCGGCGCTCGCCTTGATCAGCGCCTGCACCTCCTCGTCCGGCTCGGCCCGGGCCACCACCGGGTCCAGGTCGGTGACCACCAGTTCCGGCACCGGGAGGTCCAGCCGGCGGGCCAGTTCGCCGGCGATGACCTCGGCGACCAGCGCCTTGGGGCCCTGGCCGGCGCCGCGGAACTTGACCACGTAGGTGCCCAGGTCGTCGGCCTCGACCACGCCGGGCAGCGAGCCGCCCTCGCGCAGCGGGGTGATGTAACGGACGGCGGTGACCTGGCGCAGCACGGTGATCACCCTAGCGCCCGCCGGGCGGCGGGCCCCCCGCGGTCAGGAGAACGCGGGGGCCCGCCAGCCGCGTCGGTTCCGGGATTAGTCTGAGCCGATCAGAAACGACCGGCGGACCTTCGTGAGTTGCCGCATAACTGGTTGCTAAGAAGCAGTTTGCCATATGGCTGCTACAGGTTGGATTACTCATTTACGACCGGGACTCTGGTATTCCAGGGGTGTAGAACGCACTATGTCTACAAGGGAAAGCTGTGGCCTAGTTCGGCCATGGCTTCTCCGTTGGCCGTGGATTGAGGCACCATGACATCAACTGAAGCTGGCGTGCGCGGTCGCCGAACGCCGATACCTGTCCGGGCCGTCGCGTGGAGCATGGCCGTGTGCATGGTGACAGCCGTGACGTTACTGGCCGGAGTAAGTGTCGCCAGTCTTCTGGCCAGCCGGGGCGCCGTAGCGGATTGGAGCAAATGGAGCGACGTCGGCGAAACCTTCGGTGCGTTCAGCTCAATCATTGGGGGATTGACCCTCCTTGCGGTGGTCGTGACGGCCCGGATGCAATATCAAGAGATGCGCCAGGGTCGCAAGGAGCTGGAACATCAACGTCAGTCCCTGGTCAGCAATCACCTCGAACTGCAGCGGACCGCGGCAGCAAATCTGGGGATGCTGCATCTCGAGATACTGAAGCTCAGCATCGAGGATCCGGAGTTGGCCGAGGTGTGGCCGCCGTACGAACCCGATCTGCCGCCCGAACTGAATCGTCAATATCTCTACGCGAACATCATCTGTCAGTTCCAGTTCCGGGCACTGCAGGACGGCAACTACAGTGATGAGCAAGTCACCGCGAGCCTGCGGTACCTGTTCACCAGTCCCTTGATGCGAAGCTACTGGCGGGCAGCCGAGTTCGGCCGTGAGTCGCTTCCGGCGGACAGTCCGGAGTATGCGTTTTCTCAGAAGGTGGATGCGGCCTGCCGGGAATTCGAGGCGGTAGTCGCGTCGGCGAAGGTGCGTGCCGAACACGGTCCGACGTTGCAGCAGACGGCCTAGCCCGGGACGGCGGCGTACTTGTCAACGATCAGGTATGTCGGGCTTGGCGCTGACCAGCGTCTCCCGGGTGATGACGACGATGCGTTCGTAATGGGCACGTGCGGCCCCGGCGGGTAATCTCGGGTCGAGCGTCTCGGTAGCATCCGTACCGATCACGGCGAATGTGCCGTCGCTCAACTCGAAGATGTCCGGGCACGTCGCATTGTTCAGGCTGCCGCGCTCCTGCGGCGTGCGCCCGAGGCGTCGCACGAATTCCACGCTCACCCCCGTGGCGCGTGACCTGTACGCGGTGCGGGCAGGCCGCACCGATCAACGCTACGGAATCACATTTCCTGGCTTTCCGATGGAAAACGAATAACTCCGCCGATGGTTGTGGGGGTTGCTAGGCGTCGGGGCCGCGGCGGCGCAGGTCCTCGACCCGGGTCATGGCGTCGCGCAGCTCGGTCAGCCAGTCGTCGGTGTGCTGGCCGACCAACTTGACGCACCAGGCCAGCGCCTCCGAGCGGGAGCGGGCCACGCCCGCGTCGACCAGCGTGTCCAGCACCTGCCGCTCGGGCTGGCGGAGCCGGGTCATCACCGGTGCGGAGAGGTGGGTGAACAACTCCTCGGTGTCGCCGCACCGCAGGCCCCACGCGACCTTGCGCTGGTAGCGATGCTCGACCTGGCGGGCCACCCGGATCCGGTCGTCCCGGCTGTCCTCCCGGAACTGGTGGATCCGGCCGGCCTGCGCCGCCGCCCGGTCCGCGTCGGTGGCGTCCGCGCCCAGCTCGGGTTCGGCCAGCCGGCCCCAGATGATGATCTCGTCGCGGTCCACCACCACGTGCGGCGGCTCGGTGAACCAGTGGTCGGGGGTGGCGCCGGCGATCCAGGCGGCGGCCTCGTCGGCGGGTGGTGGTTCGGTGCGGGCCCCGGGCGGGGAGGGACGGAAGCGCATGACGACCTCCAACGGTGTGCTGATTACATGATTACACCGTCACGGGCCGCGCGGAGTAAGCCCACAGCGAACGCGGGGTCAGGCGATGGCCTGCCACCAGCCGTCGACCGGGGGCGGGCTGTCCACGTCGACCCGCTCGCCGGGACGGGGCACGGCCAGCCGGACGTCGCGGGCCTTCGCCTCCCGCCAGACCCGGTCGGCCGGCTCCGCCCAGTCGTGCATGGCCAGGTTGAACGTGCCCCAGTGCACCGGCACCAGCAGTCCGGCGCGCACGTCGACGTGGGTGGCGACGCCGTCCTCCGGCATCATGTGGATGTCCGGCCAGGCGTCGTTGTACGCGCCGATCTGCACCAGCGAGACGTCGAACGGCCCGTGCTCCGCGCCGATCTCGGCGAAGCCGGGGAAGTAGCCGGTGTCGCCGCTGTAGAACGCCTTGCGGCGGGACCCGGCGATCACCCAGGACGACCAGAGCGTGCCGTCGCGGGAGAAGCCGCGGCCGGAGAAGTGCCGGGCCGGCGTGGCGATGAACTCGATCCCGGCCACGCTGGTCCGCTCGTTCCAGTCGAGTTCGACGATCCGGGTCGGCGGTACGCCCCAGCGTTCCAGGTGCGCGCCCACGCCCAGCGGCACCAGGAACGGCACCGCCTGCAGGTCGGCCAGGTTCTGGATCGAGTCCATGTCCAGGTGGTCGTAGTGGTCGTGGGAGATCAGCACGGCGTCCAGCGGCGGCAGGTCGCGCAGTGCCACCGGCGGTTCGTGCAGGCGTTTCGGGCCGCTCAGCTGCGACGGCGAGCAGCGGTCGCTCCACACCGGGTCGACCAGGACCCGGCGGCCCTCGATCTCGATCAGCGCGGTGGAGTGGCCGTACCAGGTGACGTAGAGGCCCTGCGGGTCGTCGCCGAACTCCGGGGTGAGCACCGGGATCGGCGCGTGCGGGCGGCGCCGCTCCCGGCCGGTGGCCGCGGCCAGGAGGATCCGGGGCATCGACGCCGCGGCGATCTCGGTGGCCGGCACGGTGTTGTGGAACTTGCCGTCGGTGTACTGCGGAGAGCGCTCCATCCGCTGCCGGCGGGCGCCCTTCGCGGTGCCGCCCATCTGCTTGGCGATGTCCTTGGCGAGCCACGCCAGTGCGGCACCCACCCCCAGGGCCACCAGCGGCCCGGTCCGGCCCCGACGTCTGTCCGCTTGCTTCGCCATGCGTAGTCCTTCGCCTCGATCGAACTCCTGCCAAGTCTGACCGGCGGTTGCCACCGGACGCCACCGGATCGTGCGGGCTGTGTCACACTGCGCCCGTGACGACCGACACCCTTCAGGCACAACACCAGCTCATCGTGCGCCAGCGCGTACGTCTCATGGTGAATCAGTACGAGATCCACGCAGTGGCGCCGGACGGCTCGGAAGCCGGCGTACTGGCCTTCGCACAGCAGAAGCGGATGGCGTTCAAGGAACAGGTGACGCTCTACACCGACGAGCAGAAGACCACCCCGGTGTTCGGCTTCAAGGCCCGGCAGCGGATGGACCTCGGTGCGACCTACGACGTCACCGACGCCAACGGCACCGCGATCGGCCTGTTCCGGAAGAACTGGAAGGAGTCCCTGCTCCGCTCCACCTGGCACCTGGAGCAGCCCGGGCATGGCGAGATGGTCGGCCGGGAGACGAACATGGTGGTGGCGGTCCTGCGCCGCTTCGTGGAGTCGCTGTCCTGGCTGCCGTACCACTTCGAGTTCGTCCTGGGCGAGCGCCCGGCGTTCTCGGTGCAGAAGAAGTGGGGCCTGCGGGACAAGTACGTGGTGACCGTCCACGACCCGCAGCTGGACCGTCGCCTGGTGGCGGCGATGGCGGTGGCCCTGGACGCGCTCCAGGGCCGGTAACGTCGCGGGCATGGATGATCCGCGGGCCCAGCGCCTCTTCGGTGACAGCCTGGTCGCGCCGGGGGACCTCGCGCTCAGCCCGTTCCGGGTGGACCGGGACCGGATCGTCGGCTCGCCGTTCTTCGCCCGGCTGGGCGGCGTCACCCAGGTGATCAGCCCGGGTGGCGCCGGCCTGCTGGTGCACAACCGGCTCACCCACAGCCTCAAGGTCGCCCAGGTGGGCCGCGCCGTCGCGGAACGCCTGGGCGCCGACCCCCGCACCGCCGACGTGCTGGAGAAGCTGGGCGGGTGCGACCCGGACGTGGTGGAGGCCGCGGCGCTCGCCCACGACCTGGGCCACCCGCCGTTCGGGCATCTCGGCGAGCGGGTGCTGGACCAGCTGGCCCGGCACCGGTTCGGGCTGAACGACGGATTCGAGGGCAACGCCCAGTCGTACCGGATCGTGACCAGCACCGAGATTCGCGGCGAGGCCACCATCGGGCTCAACCTGACCGCGGCGACCCGGGCCGCGATCCTCAAGTACCCGTGGTCCCGGCGTACCCATCCGGCTCCGCACCCCCGGTTCATGGAACCGCCGCCGCGCGGTGCGGCCGCGCCGCCGGACGACCCGGACGGCGGCTCGCTGAAGTTCGGCGCGTACTCCACCGAGGTGGACGACATGCTCCAGGCCCGGGCGCCGTTCGCCGGCCGGGTGGCGGACTGGCAGCAGACCCCCGAGGCGTCGGTGATGGACACCGCGGACGACATCGCGTACGCCATCCACGACCTGGAGGACGTGCACCGGGTGGGCGTGCTGCAGCAGGGTGCCGTGGCGGCCGAGCTGATGGCCTGGCAGCGCGGCTCGTTCCCGGACGACTACGACCAGACCCGGCCGGGCAGCGCCATCGAGTCGTTGCGCCGCCAGCTGCACCGCAAGGACGCCTGGGTGGCGGACGACGACGCGTTCGCCGCCGCGGTCGAGCAGGTCCGCGCGGAACTGGTGGACGGGCTGCTGGCCATTCCGTTCGACGGGTCGCTGGAGGCGGAGGCGCGGGTGGCCGCGTTCTCGGCGAACTGGACCCGGCGCCTGGTCGAGTCCATCGAGGTGGCCGGGCAGCCCGCGGTACGCTCCGGGCACGTACAGCTGGCACCGGCCCAGTGGCACGAGGTCCAGGTGCTGAAGTTCGTCCAGAACCGGTTCGTGCTGGCCCGGCCGGACCTGGCACTGCACCAGCGCGGACAGGCCCGGCTGCTGGCCTCCCTGGTGGAGGCGCTGCTCGCCTGGCTGACCGACCCGGACGAGTCGGAGCGCATCCCGCGGCGGCTGCGGGACCTGGTGGAACTGGCCGAGGCCGAACTGCCCGAGGGCACCGGCGACCGGCTCGGCCGGGCCCGCGGGCGGGCGGTCATCGACTTCGTGGCCGCGCTGACCGACAGCCAGGCGGTGGGTCTGATGGAGGCCCTGTCCGGCCGGTCCCGCCAACTGTGGACCGACGCGTTCGTGCTCTGACCGGCCGGGACCTACTTGGAGATCTCGAACGCGGTGACGAACAGCGTGGCGAACAGGGCGACCATGACGGCCGCCAGCCCGGCGGTGTGCCGCCAGGCGGTCCGCCGGGTGATCAGCACGGCCCGGCGGGCCGCGCGGACGTCGCGCCAGGCGGCGTGCGTGCGGCCGAGACGGTAGCCGAAGACGACGACGGTGACGGCGACGGCGAGGACGGAAACGACGCTCACTGCGGAACTCTGGTGGTACGGCATGGCCAACCCCCTGGAGACTTCGTAGCGGTGCCGGACTGAGGCCAGTGTGGGGTCTCGGTCGGCTATCAGACCAGGGGATTCATCGGCTTATAGACCCACAAAACACCTTCTCGGGTACGGACTTCGCGCCGAAATCTGTCGACTATCCGTCCGTGCCGGGCACACACACGGTCACCGCGGCCGGGGCCACCTCCACCGTCAGGCGCTTCACCGCCTCCCGGGCGCCGCCGTCGAGTTCGTACTCCAGCTTCGAGCCCAGCTTCACGTCCACCCGGCGGGCGCGGGTCATCCGGACGAACGGGGAGTGGTCGGAGCGGCCGACCGCCATGGTGCCCAGCGCCCGGGCCCACTGCAACGCGCCCTGGGCGGTCGCCACGCCCACGTCCAGCCAGCCGTCGTCCGGGCGGGCGTCGTCGAACGCGCGGATGCCGCCGGTGATGGTGCCGACGTTGCCGACCAGCACGCAGCTCGCCTCGTCGTCGAACCAGGTGGTGCCGTCGACCTTGACCTTGGCGTGCGGCGCCGCGCCGTTGACGTGCCGGAGACCGGCCCAGACGTACGCCAGCTTGCCCAGCCGGTCCTTCAGCTCGCGGTCCGCGTCGGAGATCATCGCGCCGTCGAAGCCGATGCCGGCCATCACCGCGAAGTGCTCGCCGTTGAGCCGGCCCACGTCGATCCGGCGCCGCTCGCCGTGGAACGCGATCTCCACGGCCCGTGGCAGGTCCTCCGGCACGCCCAGGTTGCCGGCGAGCAGGTTGCCGGTGCCGGCCGGCATGATGGCCAGCGGGATCTTCCCGCCGCCCTTCTCCCGGGCCAGCACGTCGACGGTGCGCTGGACGATGCCGTCGCCGCCCCAGGCCACGATCAGGTCCACTCCGGCCTTGATCGCCTTGGCCACCTGTTTCGGTGCCTTCTTGCTCTTCGGCACTTCGTACCAGAGCAGTTCGTCGATGCCCTGATCGGTGAGCCGGCGGCGCAACTCGTCGAGACCGCCACCCATGGTCTTGCGCTGGTGCGCGATGACGGCGACTCTGCGGGGTGTCTGCATGGCAGCGCCGTTTACCCGCTCGGGCCTCTTTCTACGCAGCCCGGCTACGCGGCCCGAGCGGGCGGAGCGGATCAGAAGAAGCGGCGACGCTTCTTCTGCCGGCCGAACGTACCTTGCACGGTGTCCGCGCCCTTGCGCATCAGGCTGGTGGCGCGGCTCGGGCCGCGGCGCGCCTCGACCACGTCGCTGACCTTGCGGACACCGGCCGCGGCCAGCGGCACCACGATGGCGGCGAACAGGAATCGGCGGATGAGGTTCGCGATGATAGGCATGGCAGTCCTATACCCATTCCGCCGCTCAGTGCACCGTTTCCCGCATGCGTTGCTCGGCCGCCGCGCTGCGCACCACCATCAGCCGCAGCTCCAGTTCGTCGGCGATCATCGAGGCGAGGTGCTGCAGCGCGGTCAGCTGCCGCGGGGTGGCCTCACGCGGCCGGCTGTCGATCACGTTCACCGTGCCGAGCCGGTAACCGTCGTGGGTGCGGATCGGTGCGGCGGCGTAGAAACGCAGGCCGAGCCCGCCGCGGACCAGCGGGTGCTCCAGCGTGCGCGGGTCGACCGCGGCGTTGTTGATCACGTACACGTCGTCCTGCTGGATGACCGACGCGCACAGGCCGGGCTCCTTGCCCACCTCGCGTACCCCGGTGAGGCCCTGGCACGCGGCCAGCCAGACCCGGTCCTGCTCGACCAGCGACACCGTCGCGATCGGAGTGTCGAAGACGGCCGCGGCCACGAACGCGATCCGCGAGTACGCCTCCTCGACCGGCTGGTCCACCAGCCGGTACCGGCGCACCGCCGCCAGGCGGGCCGCTTCCTGCTCACCCGCGGTGTCCAGATATTCGTAGACGTCGCATGACGCCGGGCTGCTGTTCACACGCCCGAGCATAGTGACGACGGCGGAGATGAATGTCGCACAAACTGTCGGTCGGCACTGTGGATCACCGGCCTTTCCGGGTATCACTCGAAGGGTGACCCCACCCACCGCCGCCGTCGTCGGCCAGCTCGCCCGTGACCTCGTCCTCACCGTCGACCGGGTGCCCGACGCCGGCGCGTCGGCGAGCGCCACCGGACGCCGCGAACAGCTCGGCGGAAAGGGCGCCAACCAGGCGGTGGCGCTGGCCCAGCTGGGGGTACGCCCCACGCTGGTCGCGGTCGCCGGCGACGACGTGATCGGCGACGTGCTGCTGGACCAGGCGCGGCGGGACGGCATCGACACCTCCGCGGTGGTACGCCGGCGCGACACGCTGACCGGGGTGATCGTCGAGGTACTCGCGGCCGACGCCACGTACCGCTATGTGGAGGACCTGCCACTGCTCGGCCCGGCCGACATCGCCGCGGCGGACGGGCGGATCCGGCGGGCCGACGCCGTACTCCTGCAACTGCAGCAACCACCGGAAGCCGTGCTCGCCGCCGCCCGGATCGGCCGCGACGCGGGCCGGCTCGTGGTGCTGGACGGCGCGCCCGCCGACGCCGACCGCGACGAGCTGCTCGGGCTGGCGGACGTCGTCCGCGCGGACGACAAGGAGGCCGAACTGCTGCTCGGCCTGCCGGCCGACGACCCGGACCGGGTCCGCGACGCCGCCCACGACCTGCTCAAGGCCGGCCCCAAGCTGATCGCCGTGGCACTCGCCGAGGGCGGCAACCTGTTCGTCTGGGCCGGCGGGGAGATCCTGGTGCCGCTCGGCGACGATCCGGTGATCGACACCACCGGCGGCGGGGACGCGTTCGTGGCGGCGCTGACCGACGCGCTGCTGCGCGGCCGGTCCTACCCGGACGCGGCCCGCTGGGCCAACCGGGCGTCGGCCGCCACGGTCGGGCACGCCGGCGGCCGGCCCGACCTGACCGGACTGGTGCGCCATGTCTGACATCGCCCCCGCGGAGCCGTGGAGCGTGCGCCAGGCCGGCCTGTCCGAGCACGCGCTCACCACCGCCGGACTGCGCCAGGCCGAGTCCATCTTCGCGCTGGCCAACGGGCACATCGGGCTGCGCGGCAACCTGGACGAGAACGACCCGCGCGGGATGCCCGGCACGTACCTCAACTCGTTCTACGAGGTGCGCGACCTGACCTACCCCGAAGCCGGGTACGGGTACCCGGAACGCACCGAGACGGTCGTCGACGCACCGAACGGCAAGCTCATCGCGCTGACCGTGGACGACGAACCGTTCGACGTGCGTACCGGCACGCTGCGCCTGCACGAGCGGGTCCTCGACCTGCGGGCGGGCACGCTGCGCCGGGAGGTCGAGTGGGTGTCGCCGGGCGGCGCCGAGGTGCGGATCACCAGTACCCGGCTGGTGTCGTTCCGGCACCCGTCGGTGGCCGCGATCCGCTACCAGGTCGAAGCGCCGGGCCGCCGGCTCCGGATCGACTCCGACCTGCTGGCCAACGAGGAACAACCCGAGCAGCGCGACGACCCCCGCGCGGCGGCCACTCTGCACCACCCGCTGCGCTCCGAAGGGCACGAGGCGGACCCGGCGGGCGGCCTGCTGCGGCACCGCACCCGGCGCAGCGGGATCGGCGTGGCCGCGGCCGTCACCCACGTCTGCGACGCCGACCTCGCGGTCGCCGTCATGCCGGACCGGGTCCGGTGCACCGTCACCGCCGAGGGCACCGTGCGACTCGACAAGATCCTCGCGTACTCCTGGGGCGCCGACGTCTCGGCCGACCGGGCCCGGGCCGACCGCGACGAGGCCGCCCGGCTCGGCTTCGACGAGTTGGCCGCCCGCCAGCGGGCCTACCTGGACGAGTTCTGGGACACCGCGGACGTGGAGATCGACGGGGACCCGGAGGTGCAGCAGGGCGTCCGGTTCGGGCTTTTCCACGTGCTCCAGGCGGGCGCCCAGGCCGGGCCGCACCCGATCGCGGCCAAGGGGCTGACCGGCAACGGGTACGACGGGCACACGCTCTGGGACACCGAGTCGTTCGTGCTGCCCGTGCTCACGTACACCCACCCGGCCTGCGTCGGGCTGGCGCTGCGCTGGCGCCACGCCACACTGCCGAAGGCCCGCGAACGCGCGGCGGAACTGCGGCTCGCCGGTGCCACGTACCCGTGGCGGACGATCAGCGGCGCGGAATGCTCCGGCTACTGGCCGGCCGGCACCGCCGCACTGCACGTCGACGCGGACATCGCGGACGCTGTGCTGCGCTACGTCGCGGCCACCGGCGACCACGACCTCCTCCGCGACTGCGGCATCGAGATGCTGGTCGAGACCGCGCGGCTGTGGGACCGGGTGGCGCACACCGCGGACGCCGACGACGGCTACCACATCTCCGGGATCACCGGTCCCGACGAGTACACCGCCCTGGTCGACGACAACGTCTTCACCAACCTGATGGCGCAACGCAACCTGCGCGGCGCCGCGTGGGCCGCCGAGCAGTACCCCGGGCCGGCGCACGCCCTGGACGTCACGGCCGACGAGATCACCCGGTGGCGCACCGTCGCGGACCGGATGCACCTGCCGTACGACGAGAAGCGCGAGGTGCACCAGCAGGCGGCCGGCTTCACCCGGCTGGAGGAGTGGGATTTCGCCGGCACCAAGGACGAGGACTACCCGCTGATGATGCACTTCCCGTACCTCGACCTGTACCGCAAGCAGGTGATCAAGCAGGCCGACCTGGTGCTGGCCATGGTGCTGCGCGGAGACGCGTTCACGGTCGAGGAGAAGGCCCGCAACTTCGCCTACTACGAGGCCCGGACCGTACGGGACTCGTCGCTGTCCGCCCCGGCCCAGGCGGTACTGGCGGCGGAGACCGGCCACCTGGACCTGGCGCACGACTACCTGGCCGAGGCGGCCCTGCTGGACCTGCGGGCCGGCGGCGAGTCCAGCGGCGACGGCCTGCACATCGCGGCCTGCGCCGGGGCCTGGATCGCGCTGGTGATGGGGCTGGGCGGGCTGCGGGACACGGACGGGCGGCTGTCGTTCGCGCCCCGGCTGCCGCGGCGGTTGCCGAGGTTGCGGTTCCGGCTGCGCTGGCGGGACAGCGTGCTCTGCGTGACCGCTACGCCGGGCGAGGCGCGCTACGAGGTGACCGGCGATCCGCTCACCGTGCGGCACCACGGCGAGGAGATCGTGGTGCGGGCCGGGGAACCGGTGGTCCGATCGGTGCCGGCGGTCACGCCGGGGCCGGTGCCGGCGCAGCCGGCCGGGCGGGCGCCGGAACGCCGGGCGGAGGCGCTGGAGCGCGCTTGAGGTTCGTGCGGTGGTGTACCACTGGAGCGCTCCAGTGGTACACCAGCGTCGTTGTTGGCGGCCGATAACGACGCTGGTGTACCGGTGACGTCGGCGCGGCGCCGGGGCCGTCGGTGGGCGGGACGCGGGTCAGCGGCGGGTGGACGGGGTGGAGTCGGTGGCCGGATGACGACCCGGCACCATCGGCAGCGTCACGCTCACCATGGGGCCGTCGCGGTGGGACGGGCCGGCGCCGACGCGACGGAGCGTGCGCAGCATCGCCACGTTGTCCGTGCCGGTGTGGGCCACCAGGGCCGCGAAGCCGCCCCGGCGGGCGTACGCCACCAGCCGGCGCAACAGCGCGGTGCCGATGCCGCGGCGCTGCCAGGCGTCCTCCACCAGCAGGGCCACCTCGCCCAGATCGCCCTCGGCCAGCAGGTTGGCCATGCCGACCGCCCGCTCCTCGCCGGTCGCCGGGTCGTGGTGCACGGCCAGCAGTGTGACGCCGCCGACCGGTTCCAGCAGCCGGCGCAGGCGGGCGTCGCCGGGTGGCTGGGCGCCGCTCAGGTAACGGCACTGCCGGCTGGTGGCGGAGCTGCGGGCGTGCAACTGGCGGACCGCCTCGACGTCGTCGGCGACGGCCGGGCGGATCAGCAGTTCGGCGCCGTCCGTCAGCAGCAACGTGGTCTGTTCGGCCTGCTGGCGCAGCAGCGCCGCGGAGATCTCGACCAGGGCCTGCGCGCGGGCGTACTCGGCGGGGGTGAAGGCGGGCGCGCCGCGCAGCAGCTCGTACGAGCCGCCGGCCGGGTCGACCAGCGTCATCCGGGAGCCGGTGAAGCCGTTGTGCACCACCGCGCCCTCCGGACGCCAGCGCACCTCGGCCGCGTCCAGCAGGCTCACCAGCGCCTCGCCGAGCGCGTCCGGGTCGTGCACCAGCCGGCCGGCCAGCGCCAGGGCCCGGGTGGGCTGATCGGCGAGGCCCTGCGCCTCGGCGCGGGCCACGAAGGCGTCCCGGCCGCGGCCGCGGAGCACCGCGGCGAGCAACTCCGCCTCGGTCATCGTGTCGGGGGCGTCGACGAGGAAGTCGTCGACCGCGCCGGCCTCGGTGGTGTGCACCTGGACGGCGAGGATGTTCACGGACCGCAACGCGAGGCTCGCGGTCAGGACGGAGAGATAACCGGGCCGGTCGTCGACCGTAGCTCTGATCCGCCACAGCGCCATGCGGGGCACTCCTTTCCGGATCGAGTCACCTGAACCGAATCTAAGCGTGCCCCGCCGGTGTTACCCGAACATTGCCTGACCAGGTCGAACTATGAGGGGTCGATCACAGACGAGGCGATCGTGGGCGCGCCGGTGTGGTCCAGCCGGTCACCCAGGATGACCGCGGCGGCACGGACGAGCTGGGCCACCCGGTCCACCTCGGTGATGTGGAAGCCGGCCGGGGACAGGTCGTCGTCGTCACTGCGCGCCACCACCAGGACCAGGCCGGCGCGGCCGAACGGGGCGACCGCGTACCGGGTGCCCTCCAGTCCGGTCATCGGGCGGGCGCGCAGCGGGGTGACCTCCGGCAGACGCAGCGGGGACGGGGCGCGCCAGCTCGCGTACGCCGTGGTGGGTTCGCCGCCGAGGCGCAGCGACGGTTCGGTGGGCAGCGGACGGGGGCCGTGTGCGGTGCCGGAGCGCGCGGCCCAGTCGGCCGGCACGATCGCGGCGACCGCCCAGTCCGCGGCCAGTAGTGCCGGGACCGCGTCGACCAGGGTGGCCAGCCCGTCGGCCGGGTTCGCCGCGACCTGGGCCAGCAACTCGGCGTCGTGGCCGCCGGAGACGGGGGCGCCGATGGCCTTCCAGACCCCGTCCACCTGAACGCCCGGAATGGCGGCGAGCCCGGCGAGGAGGCGCTCCACGCGGGCCGCGCCCGGCCAGACGACGGTGAAGTCGTCCACCGCCCGGCCGCCGAGTCGCTCGAGCACCACCACCTGGACGATGTCCGCGCCGGCGACGCCCAGCGTGCGCGCGACCTGGCCGAGTGCGCCCGGACGGTCCGGCAGAGTGACCCGTACCCGCAGCAACATGCAACTCCTCCCGTCTGGAAGACGGCACGCAGTGCCGTCCCTGGCAGCAGCCTGCCAGGACGGCGTTTCACCCGGGTTGCGCAGTCATGTCCCAGTCGATAAGGCGCGCGCCATCGAGCCTAGGCCGAATCAGGCCGATGCTCGACGGACCAGATGGGTCTCCAGCAGAACGTGCGAATCCTCGACGAGTTCCCGGCGGATCCGCGAGATGAGCAACTGGGCCATCCGCCGGCCCATCTCCTCGACGGGCTGGTAGACGGTGGTGAGCGGCGGCTCGGTCTGGCGGGCCACGGGCGCGTCCTCGAAGCCGACCAGGGCCACGTCCTGCGGCACCCGGCGCCCGGCCTCGCGCAGCGCCCGCAGCGCTCCACCGGCCATCAGGTCGGAGGCGGCGAACACGGCGTCCAGCTCCGGTTCACGCGCCAGCAGCTCCTGCATCGCGGTGTAGCCGCCGGCCTCGCTGAAGTCGCCGTACGCGATCAGGTGTGGCTCGGACACCGCGGTCCGGTAACCGGCCAGGCGGGCGCGGCCGACCTCCATGTCCTGCGGCCCGGCGACCGTGGCGAGCCGGCGCGCGCCGCGTTCGAGCAGGTATTCCACCGCCTGGCAGGCACCGGCCCGGTTGTCCACGTCGACGTAGGCGTCGTCCGGGTCGGGGCGGGCCGGCCGGCCACCGAGGACGAACGGCATGTCCCGGTCGCGCAGCATCGCCGGCAGCGGGTCGTCGTCGTGCAGTGAGAGCAGCATCACGCCGTCCACGTGCTGGGTGGTCAGGTGGTGCTCGATGCGCTTGCGCTGCTCGGGGCTGGCCGCCATGGCGAGCCACAACTGCAGCGGAGTCTCGATCAGCGCGGAGTTGATGCCGCGGAGCACCCCGGCGAAGAACGGCTCACCGAAGACCCGTTCCTCGGACTCGGACACCACCAGGGCGACCGAGTCCGTCCGCTGCGTGACCAGCGAGCGGGCGGCCCGGTTGGGTACGTACCCGAGTTCGGAGATCGCGGCCTCGACCGCGGCTTTGGCCTGCGGACTGACCTGCGACGAGCCGTTGAGGACGCGGGACGCGGTGCCGCGGCCGACCCCGGCCCGCGCGGCGACGGCATCGAGCGTCGGTCGGCCCGGAGAGCGGAGCGGCTGCCTCGTCATGGCGGCATTATCGCCCTCCACGGGCCCGGTGTCTCTCCCCTCCCGGGTCAAGATCCGTTAGACGGCTTGTTGTGCACGCCTGTACCCGGGCGAATAGGGTCGTTCCCATGATCTGTCGCGCGTGCCGGGAACGCCGGCATTCGGACTGCCGGGGCGGGTCCTGGTGCGACTGCCAGCATCAGCCTCCGGAGCCCCGGCCACCGGTCACCGGGCCCGCCTCGCCGTGACCGTGCAGGAGGTCTGGCCGCGGCCGGACGACCGGTCGCTGGACGCGGAAGCCCTGGTCAGCCGCTATCCACGGAGCGATGCGCCGATCTTGCGGGTCAATTTCGTGTCGAGCATCGACGGCGCCGTGACGATCGACGGCGTCTCCGGCGGGCTGTCCGGTCCGGGGGACAAACTGGTCTTCGGCGTACTCCGGACGGTGTGCGACGCGCTGGTCGTGGCGGCCGGCACGGTGCGCACCGAAGGGTACGACGGACTCCGTCTCGGACCGCGCGGGCGAGCCTGGCGCCGATCCCACGGATTGAGCGAGTTCCCGGTCATGGTGGTGGTCTCCGGCTCCCTGGATCTCGATCCGGCGCAGCTGGTCTTCGCGGACGCGCCGGTCCGCCCGATCGTGCTCACCGGTGCGGCCGCGCCCGCCGGCCGTCGCGCCGCGCTGGCCGCGGTGGCGGACGTGGTGACCGCCGGTGCGCCGGAGTTCGACCCGGCGGCCGGACTCGCCGCCCTGCACGGGCGCGGCCTCACCCAGCTGCTCTGCGAGGGCGGCCCGCGGCTGCTCGGCGCGCTGACCGCGGCCGATCTGGTGGACGAGCTGTGCCTGACCGTGTCGCCGCTGCTGGCCGGCGGGGACGCCGGCCGGATCGCGAACGGCCCGCCCACCGCGCCGCGGGAGATGTCGCTGCGGCACATTCTGCGCAGCGACGACATGCTCTGCCTGAGGTACGCCAGAAAGATCTAGTTCTTGTGGACAACTCTGTGGATGACCACTAGAAGTTGTGGATAACCCGTGCCAACCGACGTGCCGTCCGTCTTCTGTCGTACCTCTGGTGCAACATGATCGGCGTGTCTGACGAACCTGAGCTTCCCCGCGGCGGAAAACCGAGCGCAAACCCGGACATGGACCCGGTCGGCCGGGTGCTCGGCACCGCGGACGCCACCCCCCTGCAGTTCTGGACCGCGGTCACGCCGGGCAGCTACCTGCAGCTCGACGACGTGGTGGTGACCCGCCGGGAGCTGCCCGACCGCGAGCCGGTGACGATCGCCGGCGTGGTCACCCAGGTGCGGGCCCGGCACGAGGGCGCCCAGTTCGACTCGGACGTGTTCGCCATCGCCGACGGCACGCTGCCGGCGATGGTCCAGGAGGCGGCCGAGATCACCACCACCCGGGTGGACCCGGAGTTCTACGTCCCGCCGTCGCCCGGCGCGGTGGTGCACCGGGCCACCGGCGAGGCCCGCGACGCCGCGTTGCACTTCGACCGGATGGAACGCCGGATCCCGATGGGCACCGGGCGCGACGGTGTGCCGGTGTTCCTGAACGCCGACTTCCTGGACGGCACCCGCGGCGCGCACGTGTCGATCTCCGGCATCTCCGGCGTCGCCACCAAGACCAGCTTCGCCACGTTCCTGCTCTACTCGGTGTTCCGCTCCGGCACGCTGGGCGGCGACGCGGTGAACGCCAAGGCGCTGATCTTCAACGTCAAGGGCGAGGATCTGCTGTTCCTCGACCATCCGAACACCAAGCTCGACGAGGCCACCACCGCGGCCTACGCGCGACTCGGCCTGCCCGCGACGCCGTTCCCGGACATCCGGGTCTACGCGCCGCCGCGGGTCGGCGACTCGTCCGGCGCCCCGGACGTCAGCAGCCGGCTCACCGGGGTGGACAGCTTCTACTGGACCATCGAGGAGTTCTGCGGTCAGCGCCTCCTGCCGTACGTGTTCGCCGACGCCGACGACGAACGCCAGCAGTACACGATGGTGGTGCACTCGGTGGCCGCGCACCTGGCCCGGCACGCGGTGCCGGCCGAGGGCGGGGTCAGCATCGACGGCGTCCGCCTCGGGTCGTACGGCGAGCTGGTCGACCACGTGGTGGACCAGCTCACCGACGACGAGACCCGGTCCACCTGGGCCGGCAGCGCGATCAACATGGGCACCGTCAACGCGTTCGCGCGCCGGCTGATCGGCAGCAAGAAGGACCTGGCCCGGTTGATCCGCGGTGACCTGGCGGCGCGCCGCCCGCACGCCATCAGCACCGCCGAGAGCGCCCAGGTCACGGTGGTCGACCTGCACAACCTGCCGGACCGCGCGCAGCGCTTCGTGGTCGGTGTGACGCTGAAGACCGAGTTCGAGCGCAAGGAGAAGTCCGGCACCGCCAAGCCGCTGCTGTTCGTGGTGCTCGACGAGCTGAACAAGTACGCGCCCCGGGAGGGCACTTCGCCGATCAAGGAGGTGCTGCTGGACATCGCGGAACGCGGGCGCTCGCTCGGCGTCATCCTGATCGGCGCGCAGCAGACCGCCAGCGAGGTGGAACGCCGGATCGTCACCAACTCGGCGATCCGGGTGGTCGGGCGGCTGGACCCGGCCGAGGCCTCCCGCCCGGAGTACGGCTTCCTGCCCCCGGCGATGCGCCAGCGGGCGTTGCTGGCGCGGCCCGGCACCATGTTCGTCAACCAGCCGGACATTCCGGTGCCGCTCTGCGTGGAGTTCCCGTTCCCGGCCTGGGCCACCCGCTTCTCCGAGGCCGGCCCGCCGCCGTCGGGCTCGATGCGCTCGATCGTGCAGGGCGCCGACCCGTTCGCGGTGGTCGGCAGCCGCGGCGGTTCGTCGGACGACGAGATCCCGTTCTAGGGTTCTGCGATGCGCATCCTGCACACCTCGGACTGGCATGTCGGAAAGGTCCTCAAGGGCCGCACCCGGCATGACGAGCACATCCGCGTCTTGGCCCAGGTCGTCGAGATCGCCCGGGCCGAGCGACCGGACCTGGTGATCGTGGCCGGCGACCTGTACGACACCGCCGCGCCGTCCCCGGACTCCACCCGGGTGGTGACCCGCGCGCTGTCGGCGCTGCAGCAGACCGGCGCCCAGGTGGTGGCGATCGGCGGCAACCACGACAACGGCGCGGCGCTGGACGCGCTGCGCCCGTGGGCGGACGCGGCCGGCATCGTGCTGCGCGGCGCGGTCGGCAAGGACCCGGACGAACTGCTGATCTCCGGCAGCACCGCGGCCGGCGAGCGCTGGCAGCTGGTCGCGCTGCCGTTCCTCTCCCAGCGCTACGCGATCCGCGCCGCCGAGATGTACGAGCTGACCGCGGCCGAGGCGACCCAGACCTACGCCGACCACATCGCCCGGCTGATCGCGCGGCTGAGCGAGACGTTCGCCCAGCCCGGCGTGATCAACCTGCTGACCGCGCACCTCACCATCTTCGGCGCGAGCACCGGCGGCGGCGAGCGGGACGCACACACCGTGATGGGGTACGCGGTGCCGGCCACCGTGTTCCCCACCAACGCGCACTACGTGGCGCTCGGGCACCTGCACCGCTCGCAGCAGGTCATCGGGCCGTGCCCGGTGCGCTACTGCGGCAGCCCGCTGGCGGTGGACTTCGGCGAGGAGGAGAACATCCCGTCGGTCGCGATCGTGGACGTGGCGGTGGACCAGGCCGCCCGGGTCCGCGACGTGCCGGTCCGCGGTGCGCGCACGTTGCGTACCGTGCGCGGCACGCTGGAACAGCTCGCCACGGTCGACCTGCCGGACGCCTGGCTGCGGGTCTTCATCCGGGAGAAGCCGCGGGTCGGGCTGCGCGAGGACGTGCAGGCCCTGTTGCCCGACGCGCTGGAGATCCGGATCGACCCGGACATGGTGCCGGACACCAGGAACGCGCAGATGGCGCAGCGGGCCGGCCGGTCGCCCCGGCAGTTGTTCGGCGACTACCTGGACAGCCGGGACAGCACCGAGGACGGCGTCCGGGAACTCTTCGACGAGCTGTACGACGAGGTGAGCACCGCGTCATGAGACCCATCCGCTTGGACCTGGCCGGCTTCACGGTCTTCCGCGACGAGACCACCGTGGACTTCACCGACGCCGACTACTTCGCGCTGGTCGGGCCCACCGGCTCGGGCAAGTCCACGGTGCTGGACGCGATCTGTTTCGCGCTGTACGGCACCGTGCCGCGCTGGGGCGGCGCCCGAGGCATCGTCAACGCGCTCGCCCCCTCGGCGGCCGAGGCCCGGGTCCGGCTGGTGTTCGAGTCGGCCGGTTCGCGGTACGTCGCGACCCGGGTGGTGCGCCGCGACGGGCGGGGCAACGTCAAGACGGCGAACGCCGGTCTGCAGCTCATGCCGCCCGGCTTCGACGTGACCCGGCTGGACACCGGGATGAGCCTGGACGACCTGGGCGAGGTGCTGGCCGGCACCCCGGCGGAGATGGACCGCGCGGTGATCGACGCGGTGGGGCTGCCGTACGAGCAGTTCACCAGCTGCGTGGTGCTGCCGCAGGGCCAGTTCGCCGACTTCCTGCACGCCAAGCCGGCCACCCGCCAGCAGATCCTGGTCAACCTGCTGGGCCTGCACGTGTACGAGGAGATCCAGGCCCGGGCGTCCACCCGGGCCACCCGGGCCGAGGCCCAGCTCAGCACCATCGACCAGGTGCTGGCCGGGCTCGCCGACGCGGACGACGAGGCGGTCGAGGCGGCCGAACGGCACCTCACCGCGATGCGTGACCTCACCGGCGCGGTCGAGCGGGCGGTGCCGGAGCTGCGCGCGCTGCGCCAGCGGGAGACCGAGGTCGCGACCGCCCGGGACGCGCTCGACGCCGACCTGGCCACGCTCGCCGGGATCCGGATGCCGGCCGGCAGCGCGCAGGTCGCCGAGGCGGTCGCCGCCGCACGCGCCCAGACGGAGTCCGCGGCCGAGCGCGTCCGGCTGGCCGAGGAACGCGAGGAGAAGCTGCGCGGCGAGCTGGCCGCGGCCGGCGACCAGGGGCAGCTGAGCCTGCTGCTGGACCGGCACACCGAGTTCGACCGGCTCACCGGCCAGGCCGAATGGGTCGCCGGCGAGGTGTCGGTGGCCGAGGAGGAGTGGCGCGACGCGCTCGCCGCGGCGGAACTGGCCGCCGGCGCCCGGACCGGTGCACAACAGGTGCTGGAGCAGGCCCGGTCGGACTACGCCGAGGCGCAGACGCTGGACCGCGCGGCCGCGCTCCGGGCGCACCTGACCGCGGGGGAGCACTGCCCGGTCTGCGAGCAGGCCGTCGCCACCGTGCCGGCGATGCCGGCCGGGTCGGCGGTGCGGGCCGCGGAGGAGGCCGGCAAGGCCGCCCGGGCCGCCGCGGACGTTGCCGAGACCGCGTTCCGGCAGCGCGACGCGGTCGCCCGGGAGCTGGAACGCGGGCTGGAACGCAAGCGCGCCCAGCACGAGCAGCAGCTGGCCCGGCTGGCCGAGATCAGGACGCAGCTCACCGACTCGCCGGGGGTGGAGGCGCTGCAGCGGCGGCTGGCCGAGCTGGCGAAGCTGCAGCGGCACCTGGACCGGGCCGGCGGCGACGTCCGGGCCGCCCGGGAGGAGCAGCGGCGGGCGCGCACCGCGGTGGCCACGGCGGACGAGCAGCAGCGGTCCGCGTGGCGGGCGTTCGACGCGGCCCGCGACGCGGTCGGCCGCTTCGCCCCACCGCCGGCCGACCGGGACGACCTCACCGCGGCCTGGACCACGCTGGTCACCTGGGCGGAGGCCGAGCGGCGCCGGCGCGAGGAGGACCGGGCGGCGGCCGTCGCGGCGGTCGCCGCGGCGCACGACGAGACGGAACGCGCGCACGACGCGATCGTGGCGCTGTTCACCGCCGCCGGGCTGAGCGCGCCGTCCGGCCGGGCCGACGCCGACCTGATCCGGGCCGCCGCGGTCGCCGCCGAACGCGCCGGGGCCGCCTGGCAACGCCTGGTCGACCGGCGCGAGCAGGCCCGCGAGTTCACCGAGCAGCGGGCCGGGTTGCAGCGGGAGAACCGGGTGGCCAAGTCGCTGGCCGGGCATCTGCGGGCCAACAACTTCGAGCGCTGGCTGCTGGAGGAGGCGCTCGACCTGCTGGTGGACGGCGCCTCGAGGATCCTGCGGGAGCTGACCGGCGGCCAGTACGACCTGATGCACGACAAGGGCGAGTTCTTCGTCGTCGACCATCACGACGCCGGGTTGCGCCGCGGGGTGCGCACGCTGTCCGGCGGGGAGACGTTCCAGGCCTCCCTGGCCCTCGCGCTGGCGCTGTCCGAACAGCTGGCCGGCATGTCGACCACGGCGGCCAGCCTGGAGTCGATCGTGCTGGACGAGGGCTTCGGCACCCTGGACGCGGCCACCCTCGACGTGGTGGCGGCGACCCTGGAGAATCTGGCGGCCCGCGGTGACCGGATGGTCGGTGTGGTGACCCACGTGCACGCCCTGGCCGAGCGGGTGCCGGTGCGGTTCGAGGTGCACAAGGACGCGCGGACCGCGTACGTGGAAAGGGTCGGCCTTTGACCCGGATGTTCGTCGACGCGTGGGACCCGGCGTACGGGGCGTCGTTCTCCGGTGGCGAGGCGGACGGGCCGGCGTCGCCCAGCAGCGCCCAGGTCGACACGGACGTCGAGGTGCCGGCCGCCCAGTGGGCGCCGATCGACGTGCCGCGCGGCATCCGCTGCCCGGACGTGGTGCTGCTGGTCGACGGCGTGCGGCGCAACGACGCCGGGCTGTGGACGGCGGAGGAGGACGGCACCTCGTACCCGGGACTGGCCGCCTCGTACGCGGCCGGGGTGGTCCGGTGCGATCTGCGCAACGGCGTCGCCGAGCTGGCCGGTGCCCGGGTCTCGCGCGGGTTGTTCACCGCCAGCCCGAGCGCCGGGGAACTGGTGGCCGGCTCGGTGCGGTACGAGATCCACCGGGTCAGCGGCACCGGCGAGGCGAGCAAGCTGCCGGCCGCGGTCCAGGCGCCGCTGACCGCGCTGGAGATCGACGTCTCGGCGGCGGCCCGGGACCACGGCTCGGACGGAGCGGACCTGCTGGTGGTGGACGGGCCGCTGCGTAACCGGCGGCAGCTGCCGCGCACCATCGGGTACGTCAAGACGCAGCAGAAGCAGTACCTGTCGGCGGCGCTGACCCAGGTGGTGACGTCACTGCGGGCCGGGCAGCGCACCCCGGTCTTCCACCTCGGTACGGTGTGGGGCGGCTGGTCGTGGTACCTGCGACTGCCCGGCACCAGCGGCGCGCCGTGGGCCGGGATCGTCCGGGTGGAGTGCTCGCCGGACCTCACCGCGGACCAGGCGGTGGAGCTGGCCGGGCTGTCGGTGGCCACGTTGCCGCGGTTCGCGTCGTCGTCGTACAAGGATCCGCGGGCGCCGCAGAATCTGGTGCCGATCGCGGGCCTGGAACGGCGGCTGCGGGGCATGCTGGGTGACGTGCGGTTCCTGCACCGGGCGCTGACCATGGCGACGGCGCGCGGCCGCTGAGCGGGCGCGGTGACGGACCCTTCCGGGTTCTACCCTGTGCCACGGCCGGATGACTGTTCGCGGTGGCACTTCGCGTTGGGACCGCTGCTGAGTATTATTCGCGTGCTCCACCGCACATATCGGCGCACATGGATCGATAGCGATCGTTCCGCGCCGGTAGGCCCCCTGCCCGGAACCCGGAGGAACCTTGCTATCACCCCTCACCAGCGGCTCTGCCGTGTTTCCGGAAAATTTCCCGCTTGCATTGATCCCCCCGGTGGTCCCCGCCCGTAACTGTGGTGACGGGGATAGCACCGGCAGGAGGAATCGATGCATGCGTCAGTCATGGAACGGCTCACGCCGGACGGGGTGTGCGTGATGACGCAGCAGCGATCCGGTGGACGGTGGCAGGCTCTCGACGGAGGCCGTGGTGCGGACAATGATGGTGCGGTGATTCCGCGACAGGCTCCTCGACACGAAGCTGCGTCGAGCCCGGCGGACCACGAGGACACCTTGGTCCGGATGCTGTACGAGGAACACGCGGGGCCGTTGCTGATGTTCGTGCTGCGGCTGACCGGCGGTGACCGGCAGCGCGCCGAGGACATCGTGCAGGAGACGCTGCTGCGGGCATGGCGCAACGCGCACCGGCTCGGCGCTCAGGGGCAGCAGTCCCTGCGGCCCTGGCTGGTGACGGTGGCGCGGCGGATCGCGATCGACGACCACCGCAGCGTGAGCGCGCGCCCGCCGGAAACGTACGACCGGGAGCTGGAGAGTTTCCCGAGTTCGGCCGACGACACCGACCGTGTGCTGCAGCTGATGACGGTGACCGACGCGCTCAAGGCGCTCAGTCAGTCGCACCGGGAGATCCTGGTCGAGACCTACTTCCGCGGGCGTACCGTCCCGGAAGCGGCGGAGGTGCTTGGCCTGCCCCTGGGGACGGCGAAGTCACGTGTGTACTACGCCCTGCGGGCCCTGCGTACGGCCCTGCAGCAGCGGGGGGTGACGGAATGACCCAGGATCAGCACTTCGATGTGGCGTCGTACGCGCTGGGCGTGCTGGACGAGCACGACGCGGCGCGGTTCGAGGACCACCTCATCGAGTGCGGCACCTGCGCCATCGAGCTGGAGTCCTTCCTGCAGGTGGCCGACGTCCTCGCCGACGTCGACGCGGAGGCCCTGGTGGCCACGGAGGAGTCGCGCCGCGACGGCCTCGTGCTGAAGTCGATGATCGGTGAGGTGAAGCGGGAACGCCGCCGGGCCAACAGCCGGCGCCTCTACTCGCTGGCCGCCGCCGTGGTCGTCTTCGCGATGCTCTCCATCGGTGCCCTGTTCGCGGGCGCCGAGTGGCTGGCGCCGGAGGAGCGGTCGAACCCGACCCAGGCGCAGCGTCCCAACGGGCCGGCGCAACTGGACCCGTTGCCGCTGGGCGACGGCACCGGGGTCGGCGGCCCGGACCTGACCGGTGAGCGGGTCGGCAGCACCGACCCGCGCAGCGGGGTGCGTCTCGACGCGGCGCTGCAGCCGAAGGACTGGGGCACCCAGGTGCAGTTCGCCGTCTCCAACATCAAGGGCCCGCTGACCTGCCGGCTGGTGGCGGTGCGCACCGACGGTGGCTCCGACGTCCTGTCCACCTGGACGGTGGGCGAGAAGGGCTGGGGCACCGCGGCCAACCCGAAGGTGCTGATGCTACCGGCGGTCACCGCACTGCCGCGTTCCGGAATCGCCCACCTGCAGATCCAGGCGGTCACGCCGGATGGTGAGACCGAGACACTGGTCACCACCACATCCTGATCGCACGTAATACGGAAACCCGGTCGCCACGGCGGCCGGGTTTTTCGTGACGCTCGGCGCGTCCGCCACCACGGCGGGCGACCGAGTGGTGCGGAGGTCCGTTCAATTACGTACGGGCGGCTCGAAGGGTTCAACCGAAAAACCTGGAAATTGATTGCGCCGATTGTTCAACCGCGCGCAGGCGTACCGCGTACTACAGCCCGGAAACGCAGTGACATCCAAGCTGGAGGGCTCCCGTGGTACCCGAGAAGCGAAAGTTGAAGGTCGTCGGCGCCGCAATCGCGGCGGCGCTCGCCCTGGCCGGCTGCGCGCCCGCGGGGTACAACGCCGCGGACTACGGGGGCGGGGGCGCCGAGCCGGCCGCCAACGCGGTCGACGCCACGTCCGCACCCGAGGACGACATCGTCGCCGAGGACGACGACGCCGCCGAGGAGGCCGAGGCCGCCGACAAGGCCGCCGACAAGGAGAAGGACAAGGCGGCCGAGAAGGCCAAGGCCCCGAAGCTGGATGACGACGAGATCACCACGGAGCTGACCGAGGCGCCCGTGAAGCGGATGGGCAACGCCGTCACCGACCAGGACGGCTTCGTGCTGTACCGGTTCGACGACGACAAGATCAAGCCCGCGGTCGAGTCCCGGTGCAACGGCGACTGCGCGAAGGTGTGGCCGCCCGCTCTCACCGAGGACGGCAAGCCCAAGCTGAAGGGCGTCGACCCGAAGGACGTGGGCACCGTGACCCGCGCGGACGGCACCAAGCAGCTCACCATCGGCAAGTGGCCGGTATACCGGTACATCGGCGACAAGAAGGCCGGTACGTGGAAAGGCCAGAATGTCGGTGGGAAATGGTTCGTGGTGAACGGGGACGGCACGAAGAATCTGACGTGCCTGCCCAAGATCTCGAAGCCTGTCGCGCCTCCGGCGGACGACGACGAGGACTCGGAGGAAAGTGGCGGCGGAGCTGACTACAGCTACTGATCGGCTACTTTCCGGAACCTGTAAATCCTCTTTAAGTCGTACCTAAGAGCGTCGCATTTCTATTGATCTAGGTTAGCCCTGAACTTAGATTTCAAGTCGTCCGCAAATCATTGTCGGAGGTGTCAAAAGATGTTTGCCGCCCGCTCTACGCGCCGGTCGAATCGCTGGCTTGTGGGCACCGTGGCAACCGTCCTGCTGTTCCTGCTGGCGCCGGTGGCCCCGGCCCGCGCGGCGGACGGCGTGCCGGTGCCGCCGCGGACCGGCATGACGAACAAGGGCACCGGCTCGGTGTCCGCCGCCGACCGTGACTTCGTGGTGAAGGTGCGTCTCGCCGGGCTGTGGGAGGTTCCGGCGGGCAACATGGCCCAGGCGAAGTCGCAGGACCCGCGGGTCGTGGAGATCGGCAAGGCGATCTCCGCGCAGCACGTGGTGCTGGACAAGCTCGCCATCGACGCGGCCAAGAAGCTGGGCCTGGCGCTGCCGAACAGGCCGACCCGGCAGCAGGAGGGCTGGCTCGCGGAGATGAAGGCGGCGAACGCCACCACGTTCGACCAGGTCTACGTCGACCGGCTCCGCGCCGCACACGGGGCGATCTTCCCGGCCATCGCGACGATCCGGGCAAGCACCCGCAACGACGCCGTTCGGAAGCTCGCCCAGGACACCAACCAGTTCGTGATGACCCACCTGACCCTGCTGGAGAGCAGCGGACTGGTCAACTACGGCTCGCTGCCGACGGCGCCTCCGCCGCAGGCGGATTCCGGGCCGGTACCGGTGGACGGGCAGATGCTCGCCGCGGCCACCGGCACCGGCGGGGTGCCCGGCATGAACACGTCGGTCATTCTCCTCGTTCTCGCCGTCGCCCTCGTCGCCGGCGTGATCTCCACCATGCGCATCGTCCGAGCGCGGTAGCCCGCGTCCGGTTCCGGACCTGGCCAGCCGACCAGGCCGTACGGCATGACCCCTCGGCCGGCTCCAACGCCGCCACGTGTGTCAAAGAAAGGTGTCACCATGCGAAGGTCAAAGTACCGGCGCGAATCATCGTCCTCGAAGTGGTTCTCCGGCCGGCGCCGCATCATCGCCGCGGTCGCCACCCTCGTGGCGTTCGGCGGTATCGTGACCGTCACACAGGTGTCGGACGCGAGCACGCGCCGCTCCACTCAGCGCGCCCTCGCTGCCTGCAACAACATCCAGGCGCCGAAGTCGAGCAAGTTGTCGACGGAGACCAAGCGGGGCACCTACAAGACCAACAAGGGCCGCACCACGCAGCACGCGGACGACGGTGCCGGCAGCGTGCCGACCACCGAACAGATGCGTAGCCGGTGCCGGCAGTGGGTCATGCAGAACGCCGGTAAGGGCAACAACGGCGGCAACACCGGCGGCAACGCCTCGCCGGGCGCCAGCCCGGACACCGCGGCCGGCGAGGGTCAGAACGGTGGCCAGCCCGGCGGCAACAACGGCGGGAACAACGGCGGCAACAACGGTGGCAACAACCCGCCGCAGCCGCCCCCCGGCGCCGGTCTCGGCATCCTGACCAACACCTGCGAGACCAGCGACCTGGCCCCGCACGACGGCTTCCAGATCGGCAACCGGTGCGTCTCCACCGAGTTCGGTGAGGTCGGCGCCGCGGCGAACAACCCGTCGCTGCTGATCACCGAGGCGCCCGAGCAGGTGAACGTCGGTGAGGCGTTCACCATTCAGGTCAGCACCCGCAACCTGATCCGGGACCGGTTCCTCGCGGCCGGCCAGGGCGGCTACTACGTGGAGAGCTCGGTGCTGCAGGGCGGTCTCGTCCGCGGCCACTTCCACAGTGCCTGCCGCATGCTGGCCAGCACCGACGAGGCGCCCGACCCGGCACCGGTACCCGCCTTCTTCGTGGCGACCGAGGACCGGCGCGGTGGCGCGGCCCCCGACCAGGTCACCATCAATGTGACGGGTCTCCCGGAGGAAGGCACCGCGCAGTGCGCCTCGTGGGCCGGTGACGGCTCGCACCGCATCCCGATGATGGAGCGCGCCAACCAGACCCCGGCGTTCGATGCGGTCCGCATCCAGGTCGGCGGTGGCGGCAACAACGACGACGAGGGCCAGGGCAACCAGGGTGACCAGGGCGGCGACCAGGGTGACCAGGCTGGCGACCAGGGCAACCAGGGCGGCGACCAGGGTGACCAGGCTGGCGACCAGGGTGACCAGGGCGGCGACCAGGGCCAGAACGAGCAGGCCGGCGACGAGCAGGCCGAGGGCGACAACGGCCAGCAGCAGGGCGGCCAGCAGCAGGGCGGCCGGCAGCGGTAAGACAGGCATCCTCCACCGAACACACGGAGCACTGCCGCAGCACCGGGATCCGAACCCCGCGGTACGGCGTTACCTGTCGGTCGCCGTACCGCGTGGGACCCCCCGTCGGTGACCGGTACGCCGTCCACCCCCCTGAGGACGGCACCGCGGCACGGCACGACAACGGAAACGGCTGACGAAAGGAGGCGCGGGACCGGTCGGGCCGGGAAGACAGCTCCGGTACGAGGCGACACGGACCAACTCGGGTGTCCGCGGTCGCCCCCCGATGGCCCTGACCGGGAGCGCGGTCAGGGCCATCGGCATGTCCGCACCCAGGTCTGGCCGCCGGGCCGGATCGGTGGCACAGTGGCGCGGGTGAGCGCGCCACCGGAGACCCGACGGCTGACGCCGCCGGAGCACTACCGGTTCGGCCCGTCGGTCCGTTCCCTGATCGCGGTACGCCACGACCCGTGCGCCCGCATCGACGGCGGCGACTTCCGGCTCGCCGCGCGTACCCCCGACGGGCCCGGCACCCTCCACCTGAGCTGTTCCCGCACCGAACTCACCGCCACCGGCCACGGGCCGGGGGCGGCCTGGCTGGTGGAGCGCGCGGACGCGATCGCCGGCCTGCGCGACGAGACGGCCGGCTTCCCGGCCCTCGCCGCGCGGCACCCGCTGATCGCGCGGCTGGCCCGGACCTTCGCCGGGGTACGGATGCCCGCCACCGGCCTGACCTTCCACCGGCTGCTCCGCGCGATCCTGGAACAGAAGGTCACCGGTACCGAGGCGCACCGGGCGTACCGGGCGATCGTCCGGCACTTCGGCGAACCGGCGCCCGGCCCGGCCGACCTCACCCTGCCGCCCGACCCGGCCGCCGTGGCCGCGACCCCGTACTGGACGTTCCACCCGTTCGGCGTCGAACAGCGCCGGACCGAGACGCTGCTGCGAGCGGCGCTCGTGGCGGACCGGCTGGAACGCTGCCCCGACTCGGCCGACGCCACCCGCCGGCTGGTGGCGTTGCCCGGCATCGGCCCGTGGACCGCCGCCGAGGTGGTCCGCACCGTGTACGGCGACGCGGACGCGGTCAGCGTCGGTGACTACCACATCCCGAACACGGTGGCGTGGGCCCTGGCCGGCGAGGCGCGCGGCACCGACGCCCGGATGCTGGAGCTGCTGGAGCCGTTCCGGGGACATCGCGGCCGGGTGTGTGACCTGCTGGCGGCCGGCGGCATCATGGCGCCGCGCTACGGCCCTCGCATGCCGATCCGCTCCTTCGCCCGCTTCTGACCCGCGGCTGCGCCCTACGGCGGGGGAGAGGCGCGCCACCGGGTTCGGCGTACGGGCACGGGGTGTGGCGGAAAACGGGACGGGCTTCTCCGCCTGCCGCCCGGCGGGCCGGGCCCGCGGTCGCTAGCGTGGTGCCTTCGTGATCGATGCTCCCGAGGGACGTGGGGAATGAACGGCGTAGGCGGCCAGGTCGTGCTCGTGCTCGTGCTGGTCCTGGTGAACGCGGCATTCTCCGGCAGCGAGATGGCGTTGGTGTCGCTGCGGGAGAGTCAGGTCCAGAGGCTGGAGCGGCAGTCCCGGCGCGGGCGGGTGCTGGCCCGGCTCAGCCGCGACCCGAACCGATTCCTGGCGACCATTCAGATCGGCATCACGCTCGCCGGCTTCCTCGCCTCGGCGGCGGCGGCCGTGTCGTTGTCGAAGCCGCTGGTGGAGCCGCTCGGCTTCCTCGGCGCGGCGGCGGAACCGGCCGCCATCGTGCTGGTGACGATGGCGCTGACGTTCGTCACGCTGGTGATCGGGGAGCTGGCGCCGAAGCGGATCGCGATGCAACGTACCGAAGGATGGGCCCTGCTGGTGGCCCGCCCGCTGGACATTCTGTCGGTGATCTCCCGCCCGGCGGTGTGGCTCCTCGGTGTGGCCACCGATCTGGTGGTGCGGCTCACCGGCGGCGACCCCAAGGCCCAGCGCGAGGAGGTCAGCACCGAGGAGATCCGCGACATGGTGGCGGCGCAGCAGGACTTCTCCGCCGAGCAGCGGACCATCATCAGCGGTGCCTTCGAGATCGCCGACCGGATCCTGCGCGAGATCCTGGTGCCCCGCCGCGACGTGCTCACGCTGCCCACCGGCACGCCGGCGCCCGACGCGTTGCGGACGCTGCTGGACAGCGGCCATTCCCGGGCGCCGGTGGTCGGGCCGGCCGGCCTGGACGACGTGATCGGCGTGGTGCACCTGCGTGACCTGGTGGAGGCGAAGGGGCCGGTGGACGACCTGGCGCGGCCGGGCCTGTTCCTGCCGGAGACGCTGCGGGTGTCGGACGCGCTGAAGGGCCTGCGGTTGGAACGTCACCAGCTGGCGCTGGTGGTCGACGAGCGCGGTGCCATCGACGGGATCATCACGATGGAGGACCTGGTCGAGGAGATCGTCGGGGAGATCTACGACGAGACGGACCGGGACGTGCAGGCGGTGGTACGCGAACCGGACGGCGCGCTGCTGATGCCCGGTTCGTTCCCGATCCACGACCTGCCCGACATCGGGTACGAGACGACCGTGCCGGACGAGGGCGACTACACCACGGTCGCCGGGATGGTGCTGGCGGTGCTCGGGCACATCCCGACCGAGCCCGGCGAGGTGGTGACGCTGCCCGACTTCACCGCGGAGGTGGTGGAGGTGACCGGCCGGGCCATCACCCGGGTACGCCTGCGTCCGCTGCCCCGCGCGGAGTCGGACGAGGAGTAGCCACCCCGGTCAGCGGACGAGTTCGGCGGCCAGCAGGTCCATCAGCAGGCCGTCGTGCCAGCCGTGCGGGTCGCGTTCGTACTGGCGCATGATGCCGACCGGCCGGAAGCCGACCTTGGTGTAGCAGCGGATCGCGGCGGCGTTGTCGGCCGCCGGGTCGATCACCAGGCGGTGGAAGCCGTGGTCGTCGACGAGATGGGCGCAGAGGGTACGCACGGCGTCCTCGCCGAGCCCGCGTCCGTGCACCGTGGGGTCGAGGAACACGTCCATGCTGGCGTGCGAGTATTCCGGGTCCTCCTCGGCGGCCCACTGGATCGCGCCGATCACCCGGCCGTCCCACTCGATCGCCAGGTAGGCGGCGCCCAGCTCGGCCATCGACCCGCGGATCTCGGCGGCCAGGTCGTCGTCGCCGCGCCACCGGGCGTACACCTCGGGGGTGGCCCGGATCTCGGCCAGCCGCGGCACGTCGGCCTCCACCGCCGGCCGCACGGTCACCCACCGGCCCTTGAGCGGCCCAGACTCGGCCGTGCCGGGCGGCGGCGGCGGCTCGGGCTCAGCCGTGCCGGTCACCGTGCTCCACGCAGGTGGCCGTCCAGCCGGTGGGCACGACCTGGACCTTCATCCGGCGGCGGCAGTCCGGGCAGAACCGGGGTGGTTCCAGCGCCCGCGCCGCCGCGCAGGTCCGGTGATCGCCCTGGGCGGCGGCCTCGCCGCACCGGTCGCACCACGGCACCGGGCCGGTGGGCGTGCCCGTGCGGCCCTCCGGCGCGGTCACAGCGTCGCGGAGAGCGCCTTGACCGGCATCTTCAGCTCGGTCAGCAGCTCCAGGTCGGCGTTCGCCGGACGGCCCAGCGTGGTCAGGTAGTTGCCGACGATCACGGCGTTGATGCCACCCAGCAGCCCTTCCCGGGTGCCGAGGTCGCCCAGGGTGATCTCGCGGCCGCCCGCGTACCGCAGGATGGTCCTCGGCATTGCCAGGCGGAACGCCGCGATCGCGCGCAGCGCGTCCTTGCCCTCGACCACCGGGCGGTCACCGAGCGGCGTGCCCGGCCGGGGGTTGAGGAAGTTCAGCGGGACCTCGTGCGGGTCGAGCGCGGCCAGCTGGGCCGCGAACTCGGCGCGCTGCTCGACGGACTCGCCCAGGCCCAGGATGCCGCCGCAGCAGACCTCCATGCCGGACTCACGGACCATGGTGAGCGTGCTCCAGCGCTCCTCCCACGAATGGGTGGTCACCACGTTGGGGAAGTAGGACCGGCAGGTCTCCAGATTGTGGTTGTAGCGGTGGACGCCCATCTCGACCAGCTCGTCGACCTGCTCCTTGGTGAGCATGCCGAGGCTCGCCGCGACCTGGATGTCGACCGCCGCCCGGATCGCCGCGACGCCGTCGCGCATCTGCGCCATCAGCCGGGCGTCCGGCCCGCGCACGGCGGCCACGATGCAGAACTCGGTGGCACCCGTCGCGGCGGTCTGCTTCGCGGCCTCGACCAGCGACGGGATGTCCAGCCAGACCGACCGGACCGGCGAGGTGAACAGGCCGGACTGCGAGCAGAAGTGGCAGTCCTCCGGGCAGCCGCCGGTCTTCAGCGACACGATGCCCTCGACCTCGACCTCGGGGCCGCACCATCGCATGCGGACCTCGTGCGCGAGTTGCAGCAGCGCCGACAGGTCGTCGTCGGGCGACCGCAGCACCTCCAGCACACCCGCCTCGTCGAGCCCCACACCGTCTGCAAGAACCTGGGCGCGGGCCCGGTCGAGGATCGCTGACATGCCCGTACCCTACAGCGCGGGTGCGACGGTTTCGCAGACGTGCGGGTCCCGGGGAACTGTCGGTGCCGGGTGATAGTTTCCCGATCTGGGCGCGGAACGGCCGGACGGGGCGGTTCCGCGGAGCGAAGGGCGGCGGGCGTTGTGGCGGGCTGGTTGGAGACGCTGGACCGTCTGGCCCGGACCCGGGCGAAGGCCGGGCTGACCCGCCAGCTGCGCCCGCGGACGGCCGACGACCAGGTCGTCGACCTGGCCGGCAACGACTATCTCGGCCTGTCGCGGCACCCCGAGGTGATCGCGGCGGCCGCCACGGCACTGCGGGGGTACGGTCTGGGCGCCACCGGTTCCCGCCTGGTGCGCGGCTCCACCGACGCGCATGCCGCGCTCGAGGCCGATGTGGCCGGCTGGCTCGGCGCCGAACAGGCCCTGGTCTTCTCGTCGGGTTACCTGGCCAATCTGGGCGCGGTCCGGGCGCTGGCCGGCAAGGAGACGCTGCTGGTCTCGGACGCCTACAACCACGCCTCGCTGATCGACGGCTGCAAGCTCTCCGGCGCCGAGACCGTGGTCGCGCCGCATGCCGACCCGGCCGCGGTGGCCGCGCTGCTGGACTCCGCGCCCGGCCGGCCCGCGGTCGTGGTCACCGAGTCGGTGTTCTCCGTGGACGGCGACCTGGCGCCGCTCGCCGCGCTGCACGAGGTGACCTCGGCCCGCGGCGCGCTGCTGCTGGTGGACGACGCGCACGCGCTCGGCGTCCTGGGCGTGGCGGGCGCCGGTGGCGTGCACGCGGCCGGCCTGGCCGGCGCCTCCGACGTGGTGGTCACCGCCACCCTGTCCAAGTCTCTCGGCGGCGCGGGCGGCGTGGTGGCCGGGCCGGCGGAGCTGATCCGGCACCTGATCGACACCGGCCGCACGTTCATCTACGACACCGCGCCGCCGCCCGCGGTGGTGGCCGGGGTGCAGGCGGCCGCGCGCTTGGCCCGCGCGGCCGACGACCGGCGCGCGGTGCTGTCCGCCCGGGCCGGCGAGACGGTGGCTCGGCTGGGCGCGGCCGGCTTCGCGGTGTCCCGGCCGGCGGGTGCGGTCCTGTCGGTGCCGGCGCCGGGCCCGGAGGCCGCGCTGGCCTGGGCGGCGGACTGCCGGGACCGGGGGATCGCGGTGGGCTGCTTCCGGCCGCCGTCCACCCCGGACGGTTCCTCGCGGCTGCGGCTCACCCTCAACGCGGGCGTAGCGGATGCGGACTTCGCCCGCGCCCTCGACGTGATCGTGGAGTGTGCACCGTGACAACCGACGCGCACCCGGCACCCGCGGGTTCGGCTCCGGCGCAAGCGGCGCTTGTGGGTTCGGCTCCGGTGCACCCGGCACCCCCGGGTTCGGCTCCGGCGCAAGCGGCGCTTGTGGGTTCGGCTCCGGCGCAAGCGGCGCCCGCGGGCTCCGCTCCGGCGGAACCGGCGCCCGCGGGCTCCGCACCGGCGGAACCGGCGCCGCCGGGCACCGATCCGGGGCTCCCGGGCACGGATCCGGTACTTCCGGGCATCGACCCTGGGTCGCCGGGCACCGAGACCATCCCGGTGTCGCCGGCGCCGGTCGGGCCGATCCCGGACGCACCGGCCGGTCCCGGCCCGTCGGCGGTCGGTGAGCAGCTCAGCGAGGAGATCTCCGCCGAACTCGCTGCCCAGTCCCCGGAGCCGGCCGCCCGCCCCGCGGCCCGGCCCGCCGAGTCCGGCGAGTGGCGCGGCATCGTGCTGGTCACCGGCACCGACACCGATGTCGGCAAGACCGTGGTGACGTCCGCGGTGGCCGCCGCGGCGCAGGCCGCCGGGCTGCGGGTGGCCGTCATCAAGCCGGGGCAGACCGGTACGGCCGGGGGCGGACCGACCGACATCGACCTGGTGAACCGGCTCGCTGGTCCGCACACCGCGCGCACCCTCGCCAGCTATCCGGAACCGCTGGCCCCGCTCGCCGCCGCCCGGGTGGCCGATCAGCCGCCGCTCGAGCTGTACGAGGTGGTGGACGCGATCCGCGCCGAGGCGGAGAAGCACGACCTGGTGCTCGTCGAGGGTGCCGGTGGGCTGCTGGTGCCGATGGGGGTCCGGCCGTCGGGCGACCCGTGGACGCTCGCCGACCTGGCCACCACGCTGGGCGTGAGCACCATAGTGGTGGCACGCGCCGGCCTGGGCACGCTCAACCACACCGCGCTGACGCTGGAGGCGCTGGCCCGTCGCGGGGTGCCGGCCGGCGTGGTGCTCGGCGCCTGGCCGGCCGAGCCGGAGCTGGTGCACTGGGCCAACCTGAGCGAGCTGGCGCCGCACCTGGTCGGGGCGCTGCCGGACGGTGCCGGTGCGATGGATCCGGGCGTGTTCCGCCGGTCCGCCCCGGGCTGGCTGACGCCCGCGCTGTACGGCGTCCTCGACGACTGGCGGGTCTGGGCCGACGAGGTCAGCTGAGCCGGCAACCCCAGCCGGGCCGGCAACCCCAGCCGGGCCGGCAACCCCAGCCGGGCCGGCAACCCCAGCCGGGCCGGCAACCCTTGCCGGGCCGGCAACCCCAGCCGGGCCGGCAACCCTTGCCGGGCCGGCAACCCCAGCCGGGCCGGCAACCCCAGCCGGGCCGGCAACCCTTGCCGGGCCGGCAACCCTTGCCGGGCCGGCAACCCTTGCCGGGCCGGCAACCCCAGCCGGGCCGGCAACCCCAGCCGGGCCGGCAACCCCAGCCGGGCCGCCCGGGAGGCCCGGCTGGTCAGGGCAGGCGGGCCCGCTGGCGCGCCGCCTCGTAGAGCACGACCGTCGCGGCCGTGGCCGCGTTCAGTGAACTGGCCGCGCCGGTGATCGGGATGCGGACCATGGTGTCCGCGGCGTCCCGCCAGCCCGCGCTCAGGCCGTGCGTCTCGTTGCCTACCAGCAGCACCCGCGGGCCGGTGAGGTCGTGGTCGGCGACGTCGGCGGCACCGCGCTCGTCGGTACCGACGATCTCCACCGGCAGGCCGCCGGCGCGCAGCCCGTCCACCCAGTCGAGCACGGCGCGGTGCGAGTCGGCGCGGACCACCGGCACCGCGAACAGCGATCCGGTGCTGGCCCGTACCGCCTTGGGGTCGTAGGGGTCGGCGGCGTGGCCGGTGACCACCACCGCGGAGGCGCCGAACGCGTCCGCGGACCGGATCAGCGTGCCGATGTTTCCCGGGGTGGCCGGCCGGTCGAACACGACGACCAGCAGGCGCGGGCTCACCGGCACCCGGTCCAGCCGGTCCGCGGGCAGCGCCACCACGGCGAGCAGCTCGGGCGTGTCGTCGTCCTTCTCGCCGAGTTCGCGGAGCAGGTCCGGGGCCATCGCGACCGGGGTGGCCCCGGTGCGGTCGAGCAGGTCGCGGGCCCAGTCGGACAGGGCCCGGTCGTCGGCGTACAGCAGGGTGCGGATCGGCCAGCCGTGTTCGACGGCGAGGGTGATCGGCCGGACGCCCTGGACCAGGAACTCGCCGGCCCGCTGCCGCTTGGTGCGGTTGGCCAGCAGCGCCTGCCACTGCTGGAAGCTTGCATTTCGCGTGGTGACCCGCATCGTCCTGGACATCGGCGCGAGGATACCGGTCGCCGCGGCGCCGCCGATCGGCTGTCGGGTAGCGGCTCGATCCGGTGGCCCGGGTGATATGTCCGATAAGGCGCTCGCTCGGGTCCGCGGCGACCAGATCTTGGAGGCGTGGCCAGATCTTGGCGCGCACTGGCCCCCCGGGGGGCGTTGCGGCTCCAAGATTCGCCCGGGCCTCCAAGATTTCGCCGGGACGAGGCCGCATATCGGGCGAAGTCGCGTGACGGACGAGCCTCGCACCCCGCAACGACACGCCCGATGGGGAACGGGGTGAGCGGGCGGTCGGCTGTCGGAAATGTGGGTGCTCGTTGCAGACTGGCCACGTGGCATTCACGTTGACGATCGACTGCGGTGGCGGCGGGATCAAGGGTTCGGTGCTGGACGAGGCCGGCACCATGCGGGCCCAGCCGCTGCGGGTGCCGACGCCGTACCCCCTGCATCCTGATCTTTTTGTGAAGACGCTGCTGGGGTTGGGCGAGCGGCTGCCCACCGCGGACCGCGTCACGGTCGGCATGCCGGGCATGCTGCGGCACGGGGTGGTGGTGGCGACGCCGCACTACGTGACGCGGAGCGGTCCACGCACCAAGGTCGACCCGGATCTGCTCGAGGCGTGGCACGGCTTCGATGCGCGGACCGCGCTGGCCGAGGCGTTCGGGCTGCCCACGCTGGTCCTCAACGACGCCGAGGTGCACGGCGCCGGGGTGGTCGCCGGCACCGGGTGCGAGCTGGTCCTGACGCTCGGCACCGGGTTGGGCTGCGCACTGTTCGACGGTGGCGCGCTGGCCCCGCACCTGGAGATGTCGCAGGCGCCGGTGCGGTGGGGGATGAGCTACGACACCTACATCGGCGAGCACGAGCGGCGGCGGCTCGGCGACGCGCTCTGGTCGCGGCGGGTCCGCAACGTGGTGGACGGACTGCGGCCGGTGTTCCTCTGGGACCGGGTCTACCTGGGTGGCGGCAACTCGCGGCTGATCACGCCGGCCCAGCTCGCCCGGATGGGCGACGACGTGGTGGTGGTGCCGAACACGGCGGGCATCGTGGGCGGCGTCCGGGCATGGGCGCTGGGCGTCAATCCACTTCGATAGGTTGGGCACCATGCCGCCATTCCCCGTCGCTCTGCTGCTGGACTTCGGCGGCGTGCTGGCGGACGCACCGCCGCAGCAGGCCGCGCCGCCCGATCTGGTGCTGCGGATCCACAACCTGGTCGGCGGGGTGCTGCCGCCCGGCGAGATCCAGCGGGCCCTGACCGCCGGGCACGCCGCCTATGCGCGGTGGCGCGACGAGGACCACCCGGACGAGTTGCCGCAGGCCGAGGTCTGGGACCGGTTCGTGGCCGCGGACTGGCCGCGGGCGGCGCGGGCGGCGGTGCGGGCCTCCGCCGCCCGGCTGAGTTACGAGTGGTGCTGGCGGGACTTGTGGGCGCTGCGGCCGGGCATCCCGGAGGCGTTGCGCGCGCTGGCCGAGGCGGGGCTTCCGATGGCCGTGGTGAGCAACACGCTCTGCGGCGCCGCGCACCGCGACTTTCTCACCCGGGCCGGCGTCGGCACGCTGTTCGGCGCGCAGATCTACAGCGACGAGGCCGGGGTACGCAAACCGAATCCGCAGATGATCTGGTTGGCCGCCGACGCGCTCGGGGTGCCGGCGGAGTCCTGCTGGATGGTGGGGGACAGCCGGCGCCGCGATGTGCTCTGCGCGCGCCGGGCCGACGTGGCGGCGGCGGTGCTGATGCGGTCGCCGCGTACCGACCGGGAGGACCCGGCGGGCTGGCCCGAGTCGGACGCCACCGTGGACGACGGCTTCGGCCTGCTCCAGCTGATCGGGGAGGCCGATTGATCGCCCGTCGGCGGTCCCCGGCCGCGATCTTCGACGCCCTGTGCGGGACGGGTCCCGCCGGTGCGCCGCGGGTGTGGTTCGACCGGGCGGTCGTCCTCGGCGGCAGCGTGGCCGGCCTGCTGGCCGCCCGGGTGCTCGCCGACCACGCCCGCGAGGTGGTGGTGTTCGAACCGGACCGGGCGGCGGCCCCGGACGGCAGCCGGAGCGGCGCGCCGCACAGCAACCAGCTGCACGTCCTCCAGCCCGGCGGCCGGTCGCAGCTGGACCGCTGGTTTCCCGGCTTCGCCGGGCAGGCGGCGGCGGAGGGCGCCGTGCTGGTCGAGCCGAGCGCCCGGACCCGGTACCGCAACGGGCGCCGCCGGGTGGCCGGGGCGCCGGTGGAGTCGTTGAGCCTGACCCGGCCGTTCCTGGAGGACCTGCTGCGCCGCCGCACCTCGGCGCTGCCCAACGTGACGTTCGCCGGCCACCGGGCGGCCGGGCTGGAGGCGACCGGGGCCGCCGTGACCGGGGTGCGCTGCGCCGGCCCGGACGCCGAGACGGTCGAGCCGGCGGACTTCGTGGTGGACGCGATGGGCCGGTCCAGCCGGCTGGGTGACTGGCTGGAGCGGGCCGGCTGGGAGGCGGCGCCGGTGCGGCGGATGCCGATCCGGATCAACTACGCCACCGCCCTGTTCCGGCGGGCGGAGCCGGACCCGCCGACCAAGACCGCGCTGGCGTTGCGGGGCGCCCTGGACGGCTCGGAGGCGGCCGGGGCGGCGTTCGCCGCGGTCGAGGGGGACCGGTGGATGGCGCTGCTGGCCGGGTTCGTGGACCACCGCCCCGGGCGGACCGCGGACGACTTCGTGCGCCGGTGCCGCGACGAGTACCCGCCCGAGTTCGGCCACGTGGTGTCCGGGGAGATGCTCGGGCCGGTGGCCAACTTCCACCTGGCGGAGAGCCGGCGCCGCGACTACCACGCGGTGCGGCGCCTGCCGGCCGGGGTGGTGAGCGTCGGTGACGCCGTCGCGTCGTTCAACCCGATCTACGCGCAGGGGCTGAGTTCGGCGGCGCTGCACGCGGCGTGCCTGTCCGCGTACCTCCGCTCTGATGACGTCCGGGCCCCGGCCCGCGGCTTCTTCGCGCGGCAGCGGATCGTGGTGGACGCGGCCTGGGGGTTCTCCACCCGGGCCGACCTGGCGCTGCCGCACATCGACGGGCCCTATCCGCGCGGGTACCGGGCGACCCGGTGGATCTCCCGCCGGATCGTCGACGCCGCGCAGGTCGATCCGGTGGTGGCCCGGCGATTCGACGAGGTGACGTTCATGCAGCGCCACCCGAGCACGCTGGTCACGCCGGGCATTCTGCTCCGTTCGCTCCGAAACACGCCTTAGAAGGCGGCGATCGGGCGGTCCGCGCGCTCCCGGCGGGCCAGTGCCCGCAGCACCGGGGCGGTGCCGTGGCGCCGCCGCGCGCACCGGGCCAGCGCCGCGACCACCAGGTCGGCCGCCCGGTCGTCGAACGGCGGGCCCGGCACGTCGATGCTCAGGGCCAGGTCGTCCGCGTGCACCAGCAGCTCCACCATGCGGGTGACCAGGCAGTCCGCCAGGGTCAGCACGGCGCCGCCGAGCATCGGCACCGGGCGGTCCGGCTCCAGCGGCGCGAGCCGGACGGCCAGCCGGTCCAGCGCCGCGTCGTAGCGGTCGGCGAGGTCGCCGGGGCCGGGGCCGGCGTCCTCCTCGCCGCGTTCCCGGATCTGCCGGTTGGTCGCGGAACCGGGGTCGCTGTCGGTGGCGGCCAGGAAGTAGCCGGCCGCGTCCACCGTCGGCGGGCCGGCCGGCGGGGCGGCGGACAGGTACTTCTCCACCGTGAAGACGCCGCGGGCCAGGTGCCCGGCCAGGCCGCTGACCCGGAACCCGGCCAGCGCGCTGGGCTCAGTCCACCGGTCCGCCAGCTCCGGCGCGCGGAGCAGGCCGGAGACGGTACGCGCCGCGGAGAGGTACGCCTCGATCACCATGGCCGCACCGTAACCTCACGCCGGCCGGACCTGCCAGACCGAGGTGTGCCGCACATTCACGCTCTCCAGCGACTCGGCCACCGGCACCTCGTACCCGGCCCGCCGGATCATGCCGTCGGTCGGCAGGTACGCCCGCCCCGGGTCGCCGACCAGCACCAGCGCGCCCCGGCCGGCCGCCCGGCGCAGGAACGGCAGGACCCGGCCGGCCATCTCGCGGCTGTAGAACACGTCGCCGGCGAGCACCACCGGGTACCGCTCGTCGGTGTCCAGCAGGTCGGCCTGCACGGTGCGTACCTCGACCGTGTTGGCCGCCGCGTTGGCCGCTGCCGCGGACAGCGACAACGGGTCGATGTCGTTGGCGGTCACCGGCCGCGCGCCGGCCCGGGCCGCGGCCACCGCGACCAGGCCGGAACCGGTGGCCAGGTCCAGCACCGCGCGGCCGTCGACCAGCTCGGGGTGGTCCAGCACGTGCCGGGCCAGCGCCTGGCCGCCGGCCCAGGCGAACGCCCAGAACGGCGGCGGCTGCTCGGTGCCGCCGGCCTCGGTGCGTTCCCAGAGCGCGATCGGCTCGTCGGCCTGGTACAGCACGAGTTCCGGGACGAAGGGCACCGGCGCGAGCCGGGTATGGGCGGTGACGAAGTCCAGCACCCACCCATTGTGCCCGGTTTCACTCAGTTGATCGTCTTCGCGACCGATCAGGCGAACGCGGCGACAACACGACCCGGGAAGGAGCAGGATGCCGACACGGTGGGCGGCCGTCCTGTTCGGCGCATGGATGACGGCCCTGTGCGTGGGGTTCGCGCTGGTTCCCGCCTGGCAGACGCCGGTACGCCTGGTCGCCGGGGCCTCCACCGTCGGGGTCATCGTGCTGGGCCTGCGCTGGTTCCGGCCCAGCCGCACCGTGCCGTGGCGCCTGCTCGCGGTCACCGTGGTCCTCTCCAGCGTCGGCACCACGGTGGTGGCCGCGCTGTCGTCGGTGCTCGCCGCCCCGTCCTGGCTGCCCGCGGTGGGCAACTGGATGATGCTGGCGGTGTACCCGATGCTGGCGTTGGTGCTGGGGCTGTTCATCCGGTTCCGGTCCGGCGGGCGGCGGGACCGCGGCGGCGTGCTGGACGCGCTCACGCTGACCTCCGGGATGGCGCTGCTGGCCTGGGCGTACGGTATCGCTCCGCGCCTGCCCGGCCTGGACTTCCCGCACGGCGACGAGTGGTTCCGGATGGCGTTCTCGATCGGCGACCTGCTCTGCCTGGGGCTGCTGTTCCGCCTGATGACCACGTCCGGCCGCCGCCTGATGCCGACCGGCATGCTGGCCGTCGGCGTGGTCGCGCTGCTCACCGCGGCGTTCGGCTACAACCTGCTGGAACCGCAGGGCGACCACTCGGTCCTGGGCATGTTCGGCCGGATCCCGCTGTACGCCGTCGCCGGCCTGGCCGCGCTGCATCCGTCGATGACCGAGCTGACCCGGTCGGCGCCGATGCACGCGACCGACATCGGGCCGGTCCGGCTGGCGTTGCTGGCGGCCGCGTCGCTGGTCGCCCCGAGCGTGCTGATCATCGAGGTGTGGCGCGGCGGCCGGATGCCCAACCTGGGCGTGGTCGGCGGCCTCTGCGCGCTCACCTTCCTGCTGGTGCTGGCGCGGATGGCCGGGATCATGTCGAGTCACCGGCTGGCCGTGGGCCGGGAACGTGCGCTGCGCGAGGCGTCGGCGGCGCTGGTGTCGGCGACCGACGCGGACGAGGTGGGCAACGCGGTGCGGGCCGCCGTGGCCCAGCTGCTGCCCGCGGACGTGCCGCACCGGGTGGTGCTCGGCCTGGCCGTCCCGCAGACCGATCAGCCGCTGGCCGGCCCGGTGGCGGCCCAGGCCGGCGAGGACCGGGCGTCCGGCACCGCGGCCCGGTTGGTGGCCACCCGGGACGTCGACTGGGCGGTGGCGGTCCGGCTGACCCAGTTCAACATGGTGCTGCGCTGCCCGCTGGTGCTGCGCGACCGGCCCACCGGCGACCCGCTGGTGGGCGTGCTGCACGTGGGCGCGCCGACCTGGGCCCTGCCCGGCCTGCAGCGCTCGCTGGAGGTGCTGGCCACCCAGGTGGCGCTGGCCCTGGAACGGATCGAGCTGGGCGAGGAGGTGACCCGGCGCAACAGCGAGACCTACTTCCGGACGCTGGTGCTCAACACCTCGGACGTCATCCTGATCGTGGACGACGAGGACCGGATCCGGTACGCCAGCCCGTCGGCCACCACGGTCCTCGGCGGTGACCCGGCCGGCGTGCGCCTGTACGAGGTCATCCACCCGGTGGACCGGCTGCGGCTGGCCGACCTGCTGGCCTCGGTGCGCGAGGGCCGGGTGCCGGATCAGGGACTGGACTTCCGCGCGCTGGACCGGCGGCGTACCGAGGTGACGCTGGAGCTGCACTGCCGGGACCTGCGCGGCGACCAGACCGTGGCCGGTCTGGTCATCACCATGCGGGACGTGACCGAGCGGCGCCGGCTGGAGCGGGAGCTGACCCACCAGGCGTTCCACGACGCGCTCACCGGGCTGGCGAACCGGGTGCTGTTCGCGGACCGGCTGGACCACGCGCTGGCCCGGGCGGGCCGGGACGGTTCGGTGGTCGGGGTGCTCTTCATCGATCTGGACGACTTCAAGATCGTCAACGACACGCTCGGTCACGCGGTCGGCGACCAGTTGCTGGTCGCGGTGGCGGAGCGGATCTCCGGGGCGCTGCGGGCCGACGACACCGCGGCCCGGCTCGGCGGCGACGAGTTCGCCGCGCTGGTGGAGAACGTGCAGGACCCGGGCGCGGTGGAGGAGACCGCGTCGCGCATCCTGGCCGCGCTCACCGAGCCGATCCTGGTGGACGGCGAGCCGCTGCAGGCGGTCGCCAGCATCGGCATCACCACCACGCCCGAGGCGCACACCGCGAAGGAGCTGCTGCGCCAGGCCGACCTGGCGCTGTACGTGGCGAAGGGGGCCGGCAAGGGCCAGTGGCGGCGCTACCAGACCCACCTGCACGGCGCGATGGTGGAGCGGCTGGAGTTGCGGTCGGCGCTGGACCACGCGGTCAACGAGGGCCATTTCCTGCTCCAGTACCAGCCCATCGTGGATCTCGGCACCGACGAGGCGGTCGGCTTCGAGGCGCTGGTCCGCTGGCACCATCCGGTGCGCGGGGTGATCGCGCCGGACCAGTTCATCGAGGTGGCCGAGGAGAGCGGTCTGATCGTGCCGATGGGCCGCTGGGTGCTGGACGAGGCGCTGAGCACGGTGGCGCAGTGGCGCCGGATCCTGCCCCGGACCCGGCAGCCGTACGTCAGCGTCAACGTGTCGGTGCGGCAGTTCCGGCAGAGCGGGTTCGTCGACCAGGTGCGCGCGTCGCTGGAGTACGCCGGGGTGCCGCCGCAGGCCCTGATGCTGGAGATCACCGAGACCCTGCTGATGGGCGCGGACGAGCAGATCTGGGCGGATCTCGCGGTGCTGCAGGAGCTGGGCGTCCGCATCGCGATCGACGACTTCGGCACCGGCTACTCGTCGCTCGGCTATCTGCGGCAGCGCCCGATCGACGTGGTGAAGATCGACAAGATGTTCATCGACGACATCGTGGACGATCCGCAACAGCTCACCCTGGTGTCCGGCATCATCAGCCTGGCCCGCTCGCTGAACCTGACCGTGGTCGCCGAGGGCATCGAGAGCGCGCAGCACCTGGAGGTGCTCGCCGGCATCGGCTGCCCGTACGGCCAGGGCTACCTGTACTCGTCCCCGATCGGCCCGACCGAGGCGCTGACCTGGATGACCGAGCCGCAGCAGCTGGCCGTCGCCTGAGCGGTCAGTACGGGTTGCCGGAACCGGGCAGCCGGCCCCGGACCAGCCCGCCGAACCGCCCGGGCAGGGCCGGGTCGCCGGAGAGCGGCGGGCTGTCGGTGTGCGCCCGGTCGGCCATCCCGGCGACCAGTTCGGTCAGTGCGGACACCGCGTCGGTGGCCGGTCGCCAGCCCAGTTCGCGGGTGATCCGGTCGGTGGACATCAGCGGCGCCTTCAGGCCCATCTCGACCCAGCCCGCGTCCACCGGTTGCAGCCGCAGCCACCAGGACAGCGACGCGGCCGCGTGCAGCAGCACCCCGGGCACCGGCACCGGCAGGCCCTTGAAGACCTTCGCGGCCAGGGTGGTGTCGAGGACCGGCCCGGCGGCCACGTTGAACGCCCCGCGTACGTCGGAGCGCAGCACCCGGGCGTAGGCGTCCGCCACGTCGTCGGCGTGCACCGCCTGCACGCGCAGCGACGGATGCCACGGCAGCACCGGGACCCGCTGGAAGCGCAGCAGGCGGGCGGGGAGCAGCGGACCGGCGAAGTAGCGGCCGATCTCGGTGCCGCTGAGCCGCTGGAAGATCAGGCCCGGGCGCAGGCGGACCACGCGCAGCGTCGGGTGGTCCGCCTCGATCCGGTTCAGCATGGCCTCCACGAGCGCCTTGTGGCGGCTGTACGACGACTCGATAATCCCGGTCGCGGGCCAGGTCTCCGGCACGTACTCGTGCTTCGGGCCGGGCGCGTACGCGCCCACCGAGGAGGCGAAGACCAGCGTGGGTACGCCGGCCCGGAGCACCGCCTCGCAGACCGCGCGGCTGCCCAGCACGTTCGTGCGGTACAGCACCTTCTGGTCGTGACTCGGCTGGATCTGCCAGGCCAGGTGCACCACCGCGTCGGCGCCGGTGACGATCTGCGCGAGCCGGTCCGGTTCGGTGCCGATGTCGCAGGCGTGCCACTCGGCCGCGTCGTACGGCTCGACCGCCGGCGGCAGCCGCCGGGCCACGCCGACCAGATCCAGGTCGGGTTCGGTGCGCAACCGCTGCAGCAGCGCGGTTCCGGCGTTGCCGGAGGCGCCGACGATGACCACTCGCATCCCTACGGCCTACCCGGGGGGCGCGGGTTCAATCACCGGCCGCGTTCGTGCCGCTCCGCGGCCCGGCCGGCGAGGATCCGGTCGGCGAGGAACGGCAGCGTGCTCGCCGCCGTCATGGCGAGGCGGTACTTGACCGGGAAGACCATCCGGCGGCGTGGTCGCCGCAGTGCCTTCTCCACCGCGTCGGCCACGATCTCCGGGCCGGGCAGGTTCGTGCGGCGGGTCAGCGGGGTGGCGATGAAGCCGGGTTCGATCAGCGTCACGGCGATGCCGGTGCCGGCCAGTTCGCGGCGGACCGAGTCGGTCAGCCCGCGGAGGGCGAACTTGGTGGCCGAGTACACCCCCGCGAGGCCGATCTCGCCGGCCACCGAGCCGATGTTGACGATGGACCCGGCGCCCTGCGCGCGCATGATGGGCACCACGGCCCGCATCAGCCGGATCGGGGCGCGCAGGTTGACGTCCAGCATGGCGTCCACCTCGGCGTCGTCGGCGAGCACCGAGGGGGAGCCGCCGACCCCGGCGTTGTTCACCAGGGCATCGATCCGGCCGGTCGCCGCCAGGGTCCGGTCGACCAGCGTGCCGGCGGTGCCCGGATCGCGTACGTCGGCCGGCACCACCAGTGCCGTGCCGCCATTCGACTCGATCCGCCGGGCCACCTCCGCCAATTCCGCGGCGCGCCGGGCGGTCAGCACGATGGTGTTTCCGGTCCGGCCCAGCCGATCCGCGGTGGCCCGTCCGATTCCGCTCGACGCTCCGGTGACGATGATGACCGCCATACCCGACTCCACCTTTCACGAAACGGCGCCGCCGGACTCCGGCGACGCCGTTTTCGATTGCCTGGATAAGCCTATCGCCGGCTGTGGTACGCCTCCACGATGGAACTCGGGATGCGACCGCGCTCGGAGACCTCGTAGCCGTTCTTGGTGGCCCACTCGCGGATCGCCTGATTCTGGTCGCGGCTGGCCCGGCCGGTTCCGGCCGAGGCGGTACGCCGCGCGCCGCGCCCCTCGCCGCCACCGCGGCCGACCCGGGTGGCCGCGCTCAGGTACGGGTCCAGCACCTTGCGCAGCTTGCCCGCGTTCTTTTCCGACAGGTCGATCGTGTAGTTGACACCGTCGAGTCCGAACTCGACGGTGCGATCGGCCTCACCGCCGTCGAGATCGTCGGTCAGAAGGGTAATTACCTGCTTGGCCATGATGTGCCTGCTCCCACAACGGTGTCATTGCGTGACGACGTTACACACGCGGCGTCGACACTCGACGGCGCGTTAGCGATCGTGCGGTGAATGTCCTCACGCCGAGATATTCGTGCCGTATTCATTCTGTCCGCTCGCCGTTCCGAGTGCAAATTGTGGCATCCGCATGTCGCATTCTTCGCACGGGTCAAACCGGACGAGTCGGAACGCCGCCCGCGTCACCGGGCCGGCACGGCGAAACCTCGGCGTAACACTGTTCACGTCTATCGATGTGTTGTACGTTCGGTGGGAGCGCTCCCATAATCCACCCCCGTCCCCGTTGGGGATCCCCGCAAGGAGCTGTCATGAGACGTGCCATCCGTGGCATCGCGGCGGCCTTCCTGCTCGCCGCCGCCTCGATCACGACCCTGGCTGTCGCCGGGCCGGCGCAGGCCGACACCCGAATCTGCGAGCAGTACGGCTCGACCACCATTCAGGGCCGCTACGTGGTGCAGAACAACCGCTGGGGCACCACGGCGGAGCAGTGCATCAACGTGACCGGCACCGGATTCTCGGTGGTCAGCCAGCAGGGTCAGGGCAGTACCAGCGGCGCGCCGGTGTCGTACCCGTCGGTCTTCTACGGCTGCCACTACAGCAACTGCTCGCCCGGCACCAACCTGCCCATCCAGGTCAGCCAGATCAGCAGCGCCACCAGCAGCATCGACTACACGTTCGTGAACGGTGCGACGTACAACGCGTCGTACGACATCTGGCTCGACCCGACGCCGCGCACCAACGGCGTCAACGCCATGGAAATCATGATCTGGTTCAACCGCCAGGGCAACATCCAGCCGATCGGCTCGCGGAACGGCTCGGCCACCATCGGCGGGCGCACCTGGGAGGTCTGGACCGGCAACAACGGCGGCAACAACGTGGTCTCCTACGTCGCGCCGTCCCCGATCAACAGCTGGAGCTTCAGCGTCCTGGACTTCATCAGCGACGTGCGTAACCGCGGCTCCATCACCAACTCGTGGTACCTGACCAGCATCCAGGCCGGCTTCGAGCCGTGGATCGGCGGCGCCGGGCTGGCCGTGAACAACTTCTCCGCCTCGGTCAACGGGGGCGGCGGCAACCCGCAGCCGCCGACCACCACCACGCCGCCGCCGTCCGGGTCCGCCGGTTGCCGGGTCACCTACGCCACCGAGTCCTGGGGCAACGGCTTCGTCGCCAACGTGACCGTGGCGAACACCGGCAGCAGCGCGCTGAACGGCTGGACGCTCGGCTTCACCCTGCCCAGCGGCCAGTCCGTGACGAACTCGTGGAACGCCGCGGTCACCGGCAACAGCGGCGCGGTGACCGTGCGCAACACCTCGCACAACGCCGCCCTCGCACCCGGTGCGAGCGCGTCGTTCGGCTTCCAGGGCAGCTACTCCGGCAGCTTCACCACCCCGTCGGCGTTCACGCTGAACGGCGCCACCTGCGCCCGGGCCTGATCCTCCGGCACCGCCCCGCGGCCCTCCCGACTCCGGGAGGGCCGCGGTCGCGTCCGGCTCAGGACTGCGGCGCGGCCGGTCCGAAGCGCAGGACCGCCGGTGCCCGGGGCGGCACCGGCTCGATCCGCCGGTAACCGTCGCCCGGTGCCGGCCGCGGATCCGGGTCCCCGCGGTTCGGCCACAGGGACAGGGCACGCTCGGCCAGCGCGGTGATGGTCAGCGACGGATTCACGCCCAGGTTCGCCGGAACGGCCGAGCCGTCCACCACGTGCAGGCCCGGATGACCGAAGACCCGGTGGTACGGGTCCAGCACGCCGGACTCCGGCGACGCCCCGACCGTCACGCCGCCCAGGATGTGCGCGGTCGTCGGCACGTTGACGACGTCGGCCAGCGAGCCGCCGGCATACCCGCCGATCTTCGCCGCCATCCGGCGCACCACCTCGTGGCCGACCGGTATCCACCGCGGGTTCGCCGGTCCGTGCCCCGGCCCGGTGGTCAGCCGGCCGCGCCGGGTCCGCCGTACCGTGAGCGAACTGTCCGTCGACTGCATCACCAGCGCGATGATCGTGCGCTCGCTCCAGCGCCGGACGGACAGCGAGCGCAGCAGCCGCCCGGGGTGCCGGAGCGCCTGCCCGAGGAAGCGGACCGGCCGCGGCACCCGGCCGCCGCCGTCCACCAGCAGCGTGGAGAGCAGGCCCATGGCATTGCTGCCCGGTCCGTACCGGACCGGTTCGATGTAGGTGTCCGGGTCCGGACGGAACGACGAGGTGATCGCGACCCCGCGGGAGAACGGCCGCCGGGGTACGCCCGCCGCCTGCGCGCCCAGCAACGCCTCCGAGTTGGTCCGGGTCAGCACGCCGAGCCGGTCGGACAGCCCGGGCAGCACGCCGGTGTCCCGCATCGCGTGCAGCAGCCGCTGGGTGCCGAGCGTGCCGGCCGCCAGCACCACCTGCCCGGCCCGGAACTCCCGGCGCCCGGCCGTCACCACCCAGCCGGCGCCGTCCGGCCGCACCGCGGTCACCGTGGTGTCCGGGTGGATCACCGCGCCGGCCCGCTCGGCCAGATAGAGGTAGTTGAGGTCGAGCCGGTTCTTGGCGCCGTACCGGCAGCCGATCATGCAGTCGCCGCACTCCAGGCAGCCGGTGCGGTCCGGTCCGGCGCCACCGAAGTAGGGGTCCGGCACGGTGCGGCCCGGCGCACCGAAGAACACCCCCACCGGGGTACGCCGGAACGTACCGCCCACGCCCATGTCCTCGGCCACCGCCCGGACCACCTCGTCCGACGGGGTGATCGACGGCTGCTCGGTGACGCCCAGCATCGCCGACGCCCGCTCGTAGTGCGGCGCCAGTTCCGCGGCCCAGTCGGTGATGCCGGACCAGTGCGGATCGGCGAAGAACGCCGCGGGCGGCCGGTACAGCGTGTTCGCGTACACCAGCGACCCGCCGCCGACGCCCGCGGCGGACAGCACCAGGACATCGGAGAGCAGCGTGATCCGCTGCATCCCGCGCAGCCCGAGCCGCGGCGCCCAGAGGAAGGCGCGCAGGTCCCACGACGTCCGCGGCATCATCTCCGGAGTGAAGCGCCGGCCCGCCTCCAGCACGCCGACCCGGTAACCCTTCTCGGTCAGCCGCAGCGCCGCGACGCTGCCGCCGAAGCCGCTGCCGACCACGACCACGTCGTACCGGATGTCGGCCCGCATGCCCGGAACGTTAAGCGGCCGGGCGCGACCCCGCCACCCCCGGCTCCGCGGCCAGCAGCACCTTGATCTGGCCGCCGCCGGCCGCGTCCCGGAACGCCCCGGCCGCCTCCGCCAGCGGCCACACCGCGGTGACGAACTCGGCGGCCGTGACCGTGCCGGCCCGGAGCAACTCGATCGCGTCCGCGAAGTCCTCCGGCAGGTACGTGGCACTGCCCTGGATCCGGATCTGGCTGTCCTGCACGACCGGCAGCGGCACCGAGACGTCACCGGGCGGCACGCCCACCACCACGACCGTGCCGCCCTTGTCCGCCATCCCGATCGCCTGGAGCAGGGTGTCCTGCTCGGCGACGCAGTCGAAGACCACGTCGGCGCTCTCGCCGCTTGCGCCGCCCCGGGCGCTCGGGGTCCCTTCGGCCAGCGCCCGGCGTACCCGATCGATCGCGTCCGGTGCGGTGGCGTCGACGGCCGCGTCGGCGCCGAACCGCAGGGCCCGGTCCCGGTTCGCCGCGGAGCGGGCGGTCAGCACGATCCGCCGGGCGCCGTGCGCCCGGGCCACCCGCAGGAGCAGCAGCCCGATGGTGCCGGCGCCGAGGATCGCCACCGTCCGGTCCCGGACCCCACCGGCCAGCCGGATCGCGTGCACCGGCGTGGCCAGCGGCTCGATCAGCGCCGCGGTGGCCCAGTCCAGCTCGTCCGGGACGACGTGCAGGCGGCGGGCGTCGACGGTGAAATACTCGGCCATGCCGCCCTGGTCGTGGGCGCAGCCGAAGAAGCCCAGCCGCTCGCACAGGTTCTGCCGGCCGGCCCGGCACTGCTTGCAGTCCCAGCACGGCAGGAACGGCTCGACCGTGACCCGCTGCCCGGCCGGCCGGCCGTCGCCGGCCACCACCCGTCCGGCGACCTCGTGACCCGGCGCGTACGGCAACGTGATGAACGGGTGCCGCCCGTGCAGCGCATGCGTGTCCGAGCCGCAGATCCCGGCCACCGCGGTGCGCACCAGCACCTCACCCGGCCCCGGCACCGGCGTCGGCACCTCGACGACCCGGACCCCGTCGGCCGTTCCCATCACCCGGTGCATCGTCGCCGGCACGGACTCCACGCTCATGCCAGGGACCCTAACCCGGTTACCGTGATGTCCATCGGAACCGATCGACGGGAGGCGCGGTGGCTCGGCAGCCGACCATGTCCGACATCGCCCGGCGCGCGGGCGTGTCCCGCATCGCCGTGTCGTACGCGATCAACAACCGCCCCGGCGTGTCCGACCACCTGCGCAGCCGCATCCTCGGCATCGCCAGCGAGATGGGGTACCGCGCGAACGGCGCCGCCCTGGCCATGCACGGCGCCGCGGCCGGCGCGGTCGGCCTGGTCATGCTGCGCTCGTCGGCCGCGGTGACGGTCGAGGTGTTCCACCGCCACCTCATCGCCGGCATCCAGACCGAACTCTCCGCCCGCGGCTTCGGCCTCGCCCTGCAGTTCGTCGCGGACCTCGACGAGGAGGTGGCGGTGCACCGCCGGTGGAGCGCCGAGCGACGGGTCGACGGCGTGCTGATCGTCAACCCGAGCCTGGACGACCCCCGGATGGCCGCGGTGGAGGAACTGAACCTGCCGGCCGTCGTGGTCGGCGGCGCCCCCGGTACCCAGGGCGTCTGGTCCGACGGCGCGGCCGCCGTCACCGAGGTGGCCGACCACCTGATCGCCCAGGGGCACCGCCGGATCGCCCGGGTGAGCGGCCCGGCCAACCTGCGGCACACCGCGGTCCGCGACGCGGCCCTCCGCCGGGCCCCGGCCGAGGTCACCATCGTCCGCGGCGACTACACCGGCGCGTCCGGGGCGCGGCTCACCCGCGAACTGCTCGACCGCGTCCACCCACCGACCGCCATCGTGTACGACAACGACGTGATGGCGGTGGCCGGGCTGGGCGCGGCACGCGAGCGCGGGTACGACGTGCCCGGGCGACTGTCCATCGTGGCCGGTGACGACTCGCCGCTGTGCCAGCTGGTGGCGCCGGCGCTGACCGCGGTGCGGCGGGACATCCCGGCGCTGGGCATGCAGGCGGCGCGGTTGCTGTTCGACGTGATCGGCGGGGTGGCGCCGGGGAGCGTGCAGGCGGAGACGGGTCGACTGGTGGTACGCCGGAGTTCCGGCCCGCCGTCCACCGGCGGCGGCTAGCCCGCCGACCGGGCCGCCCGAAATGCCGGCGAAAGGCCGGCCGATCAGGGCCGCAGGATCGCGGCGGTGCTGCCCCGGACGGTGAGATGCGCCGGCTCGTCGTGCACGTCGGCCACCGGCTCGCCCGCGACGGCGGACAGCAGCATCCGGGCGGCGTGCGTCCCGTAGGCGCCGATGTCGCGGGACAGGGCGGTGAGCGGGGGATGCAGCAGCGGGCAGACCGGCGAGTCGTCCCAGGCCACGATGGACACCTCGGCCGGTACCGCGCGCCCCAGGTTCTGCGCGGCGGACAGGCCGGCCACCGCCATGATGTCGTTGTCGTAGATGATCGCGGTGGGTGGTGTGGCCGCGGTGAGCAGCGTGTGGGTGGCGCGGGCTCCGTCGGAGCCGCTGTAGTCGGTCCACACCGTCTCGGGGGGCGCCAGGCCCCGGCGGGCGCAGGCGGCGGCGAAGGCCTCGGTGCGGCTACGGGTGTGCGCGAGTTCGCGGATGCCGGCCACCCGGGCGAGCCGGCGGTGGCCGAGCGCGGCCAGGTGTTCCACCGCCTCGGTGACCGAGACCGCGTCGTCGGACCAGATGCTGGGCAGCGGTCCGCCGACCGACGGCGGGCCGATCACCACGGCCGGCAGACCCATGCGGTGTACGGCGGCCACTCGCGGATCGTCCACCCGGACGTCGCAGAGCAGCACCCCGTCGACGCGGCGTTCGTTCCACCACTGGCGGTAGATCTCGGTCTCGGCGTCCGCCCGGTCGTCCGGCACCATCTGCAGCAGCAGGGCGTACGAGTGCTGGGACAGTTCCGCCTCCAGGCCGCTGATCAGCTCCATGAAGAACGGTTCCACGCCGAGCGTGCTGGCCGGTCGTTGCAGCGCCAGGCCGACCACCTTGGCGGGTGCGCCGGCCAGTGCGCGGGCGGCGGTGCTGGCGCGGTATCCGGCGCGTTCGGCGATGGCCAGGATGCGTTCCCGGGTGGCGGCGGACACGCCGGGCTGGCCGTTCAGTGCGTACGAGACCGCGCCCTTGGAGACGCCGGCCTCGCGGGCGATGTCGGCGATCGTCGGTCGTTTCACGTCCGGAACGCTACGGCAGCGGGGCCAGTCGGGTGGTCTCGTTGACTTGTCGCGAACGATGGTCGTAATTGTCATCTCCACAACGATTCGATGAAAAGGATGACCATCGTGACCGTCTGTCCGCGCCGGACCATGACCATCAAACTGGAACCTGTGGTTCATCGACTCGGTGTACTTCGCGAAGAACCAGGTGCTCGACACGGTGGACGACGCCGCCCACCGACCCGTTGCTCACTCGGCGCAGTCCCGGTCCGTCCGGGGCAGGTGACCACTGACGAGGTACGCGTCCACCGTGTCGTCCACGCACGGCGCGCCGCGGAACCGGTAGACGCCGTGGGTGCGGGCGCCGGTCAGCACGACCAGGCGGGAGGACGTCAGCGCCCGGTGCAGCGCGCGCGCCTCCGGCAGTTGCGAGTTGACGTCCTTCTCGGCCTGCACGATCAGGGCCGGCACGTCGTTGCCGACCCGGACCGGCGCCTCCCGCGGGGTGTCCGGCCACGCGGCGCAGGGCGTGACGGTGCGGGCGACCGGCTCGAACAGCGGGCCGGCCGCCCGATGCGCCTGCACGTCCCGCCAGTACCACTCCGGGTCCCGGGACACCGGGGCGTCGCCGCACAGGATCGCGGTCTGGGCGCTGTGCCGGGCGGACCCGTCGCCGGTGAGCAACGACGCGAGACGTTCCGCCAGGCCCTCGGTGGGTTCCGCGGGGTGTCCGGCGACCGCCCGGGCCAGCAGCGCCACCACGGTGGCCAACTCGTCGTCGTCCGCGTCGTCGCTCAGCGGGCCGAGCAGCAGGGCCGGCAGCACGGTGTCGTCCACCCGGAAGTCGCCGACCCGGAGCGGCCGGCGGGCGGACGCCGCGTACACCCGGTGGATCGTGTCCAGGACGGCCTGGGCCGTCGTACCCAGGTGGTGTTCGGCGTCCCGGGTGGCCGCCCAGGCGGCCCATTCGCGCAGCGCGGCCTCGCGTCCCGGCGCGGTGCTGCGCAACGTCCGCGTGCCGGGCGACGCCGGGTCGATCGCGCTGTCCAGGACCATCCGGTCGACCCGGTGCGGGAACAGCTGGGCGTAGACCGCCCCGAGGTAGGAGCCCTGCGAATAGCCCAGGTAGGAGAGCCGCTCGTCGCCCAGCGCGGCGCGGACCCGGTCCAGGTCGCGGGCCAGGTTGGCGGTCGACGCGTGCGGGATCAGCGCCCGCTCGGTGCGTCCGCACCGGGCGGCCAGGTCCCGGGCCAGTGCGGTCGTCCGGTCGAAGCCGCGGCGGTCCCGGCCGGCCGATCGTGGCAGCCAGTGCGCCGGCCAGCCGCAGTCGATCGGGGTGCTGCGCCCGGCGAAGCGCGGATCCATGCCGATCAGGTCGAACCGCGCGCCGGCCGCGCCGATCGCGGCACGGGCGTCCGGTACGACGCTCAGCACCGGGCTGGCCGGACCACCCAGGTTGAGGACCAGGGCGCCGATCCGGTGTACCGGGTCCGGCGCCCTGCTGCGGGCGATCGCCACGGTGATCGTCCGGCCGCGCGGCCGGGTGTGGTCGAGCGGCACGGTGACGTCGGCGCAGTCGACGCCGGCGGCGTCCAGGGCCCGGCCGGTGTCGTCGCCGGGGCCGAGTGTGCACCGGTGCCAGGCGATCCCGCCGGTGCCCGGAGTCGCGGTGGCCGGTGCGGCGACCAGGCAGAGCCCGGCGGTGAGCGCGGTGGTGAACACCTTCTTCACGGCGGATCTCCGTTCAGACGTCGCGGCGGCGGACGCGCCACGCGGCGAGGGCGAGGAGAACGACGGTGTAGAGCGCGAACAGCGCGAACCCGGCCCACGGCGACAGGTAGTAGGGGTCCGGCCGGACGATGACGACCGCCTGCCCGGCCGGCGCCGGCAGGTACTTCGCCACGTCCCGGTAGACGTCGTCGGGCAGGAACCCGACCGTCATCTGCAGCGCAAACAGTGCGCCGAACAGTGCCGCGACCGCACCGGCGGTGCTGCGCAGAAGAGCGCCCAGGGCGAGCCCGAGCAGCGCCACCACGGTCAGGTACAGCGCGGCCCCGACCACCGCGCGCAGCACCCCGGGTGCGGTGAGGGACACGTTCAGACCCTCCGGCGCCAGCACCGACTGGCCGGCGAGGAACGCGACGACCACCGCCGGCAGGCTCACCGCGAAGGTGCCGGCCGCGACCACCACGGCCTTGCCGAGAAGCACGGGGGTACGCCGGGGAACCGCGGTGAACGTGGTCCGGATCAGGCCGGTGGCGTACTCGCCGGTGACCGCCAGCACCCCGAGCACGCCGACCGCGATCTGCGCGACCTGCACCCCGGACAGGCTCGCCGCGGTGGCGTCGAACGCCGACGGGTCGGCCGGCGGCCGGCTCGCCCGGACCATCGCGTAGAGGATGCCGACGCCGGCCACCAGCACCAGCGCGCTGAGCAGCGTCCAGCCGGTGGAGGCGGTGGAGCGGAACTTGGTGAACTCCGCGCGGACCACGCTCATCTCCGGCCTCCCCGGTACTCCACCGCGTCCGCGGTCAGGTGCACGAACGCCTCCTCCAGAGAGGACCGGCCGGAGTCGGCGACCAGCTGGTCCAGGGACGCGTCGGCGAGCAGCCGGCCCCGGCCGATGACCACCACGTGGTCGGCGGTCAGCGCCATCTCGCTCATCAGGTGCGACGACACGAACACCGTGCGGCCGTCCGCGGCCAGGTCGCGCAGCAGCCCGCGGACCCAGCGGATGCCCTCGGTGTCCAGGCCGTTGAGCGGTTCGTCGAGGATCAGCGTGCCGGGGTCGCCGAGCAACGCGACCGCGATGCCGAGCCGCTGTTCCATGCCGAGCGAGAACGTCCCGGCCCGGCGCCGCGCCACGTCCGCCAGCCCCACCGCGTCGATGACGTCCAGCACCCGGGACCGCGGGATCCGGTTGCTCTGGGCCAGCGCGAGCAGGTGGTGGTACGCGCTGCGGCCCGGGTGGACGGCCCGCGCCTCGAGCAGCGCACCGACCCGGGTCAGCGGCCGGTCGTGCTCCGCGTACCGGCGGCCGTCGACGGTCACCGTGCCCGCGGTCGGCGCGTCCAGTCCCAGGATCAGCCGCATCGTGGTCGACTTGCCGGCCCCGTTCGGTCCCAGGAAACCGGTGACCACGCCCGGCCGTACCGTGACTGTCAGATCGTCGACGGCCACCGTGCCGCCGAACCGTTTGGTCAGGCCCTTCGCCTCGATCATCGTTCGCCCCCTTCGTGTCGGGGGCTACGTTTCCGTGGCGGCGGCCCCCGGTCAGTGGGGCGGGCGCGCCGTCCGGGGTGGGGTTTTCCGCACCCCCACCGGCGGGTACGCCGGATAGCCTCGAACGCGTGCCGGCCCGAACGTTGACGTCATGACCGCACCGGCGACCTCCCGCGTCGCGTGGCACCTGGTCTCCGGCGGCCTGCTCGCCGCCGCGACCGGTGCCACGCTGATCCTCATCCTGCTCGCCTGGATCGCCGCGATCCTGAGCCTGATCGAGGGGCCGACCGGCGCGCCGATCCTGGTCTGGATCTACGCCGGCACCGTGCCGGTCGGCCCGTTCGCGCTGCTCTGGGCGGCCGGCACCTTCGCCGTCCGGCAGCGGGCCCGGTTCCGGCGCACCCTGGGCGTGGACATCCCGGCGCCCGCGCCGCCCCGGGTCCGCGGCTGGTGGCGGCTGGTCGAACCGTGGCGCACCGCCGGCACCTGGCGCCGGCTCCTGTTCCACCTGTACGCGGTGGCGGTGGACGTACCCGGGACCCTGCTGGTCGTGGCCCCGCCCGCAGCGCGCCGCCTGGCCCGCCTGGATGTGCGCCTGGCCCGCGCGCTGCTCGGCCCGGGCCGGGCCGAGCAACTGGCCGAGCGGGTCGAGACGCTGGCCCGCAGCCGCGCCGAGGTGATCGCGGCGACCGACGCGGAACGCCGCCGGATAGAACGCGACCTGCACGACGGCACCCAGCAGCGGCTGGTGTCGCTGGCGATGAACCTGGGCCTGGCGCGCCGGTCGCTGCCGCCGTCGCCGGAACGGTCCGCGATCGAGGCGGCGCACGACGAGGCGGTGGCCGCGCTCACCGAGCTGCGCGAGTTCGTCCGCGGGCTGCACCCGGCCGTGCTCGACGAGCGGGGCCTGGACGCGGCGATCTCCGGCATCGCCGCCCGGGCGCCGCTCTCCGTGCGGGTACTCGTCGACGTGACGCCGCGCTGCCCGCCGCCGATCGAGGCGATCGCCTACTTCACCGTCTCCGAGGCGCTGACCAACGTGGCCAAGCACGCGTCCGCCACGCGGGCCGCGGTCGTCCTGCGCCGGGCGGACGACCGGCTGCGCATCGAGGTCACCGACGACGGCCGGGGCGGCGCGGTGGCGGACGCCGACGGCGGGCTGGCCGGGCTGGCGCACCGGGCCGCGGCGGTGGACGGCACGATGAGCGTGCACAGTCCCGCCGGGGGACCGACCACCGTGACCGTGGAGCTGCCATGCGGGTAGTGCTCGCCGAGGACTCCGTCCTCCTGCGCGCCGGTCTCGGGAAGCTGCTCGCCGCCGGCGGGTTCGAGGTGGTGGCCGCGGTCGGCGACGGCCCGGCACTGCTCGCCGCGGTCGCCGCGCACCGGCCCCAGCTGGCGGTGATCGACGTCCGGATGCCGCCCACGCACACCGACGAGGGCATCCAGGCGGCGCTGGTGATCCGCCGCCTGCACCCGGAGGTGGCGGTCCTGGTGCTGTCCCAGTACGTCGAGGAGCGCTACGCCACCGACCTGCTCGGCAGCTCCACCAGCGCGGTCGGCTACCTGCTCAAGGACCGGGTGGCGCACGTGGACGAGTTCCTGGACACGCTGCGCCGGGTGGCCGCGGGCGGCACCGCGCTGGATCCGGAGGTCGTCGCGCAACTCCTGGTCCGCCGCCGCGACGACTGGCGCGACCGCCTCACCCCACGGGAGGCCGAGGTGCTGCGGCTGATGGCCGAGGGCCGCTCCAACGCGGGCATCGTGGAGGCGTTGCGGGTCAGCCACAGCGCGGTGGAGAAGTACGTCAGCAACATCTTCGCCAAGCTGGACCTGCCGCCCACCGACACCGACCACCGCCGGGTCCTGGCGGTGCTCAAGTTCCGGGACGGCTGACCAGCCCGTTCAGCGTGCCGTAGTCGGCGCCCGCCGGCACCGCCAGTTCCCGGGCCACCCGGGCGACCAGCCCGTACGCCGCCTGCGCGACCGACGAGCCGAAGCTGATCCGGGCCACGCCGAGCGCGGCCAGGTCGGCGACCGGCGGCGCGCCCGGCCCGACCATCACGTTCACCGGCGCCGGAATCCGCGCCACCAGCTCCCGGATCGTCGCCGGATCGGTGACCCCGGGGACGAACACGCCGTCCGCGCCGGCCCGCAGGTAGACCTCTGCCCGGTGCACGGTCTCGTCCAGCCCGCCGGTGCCGAACAGGAACGTGTCGATCCGGGCGTTCACGAACAGGGCGCCGCCGGCCCTGCGCGCCTCCGCGATGCGGGCGCGCTGCTCCTCGACGGTGCACCGGCCGTCCTCCAGGTTGATCCCGGCCGCGCCGGCCGCCACCACCCGCCCCACCGTGTCGGCCACCGCGCCGTACCCGGACTCGATGTCCGCGGTCACCGGCACGGTCACCGCGGCGCAGATCCGGGACACCGCGGCCACCGCCGACTCCCGGTCGAGCGCGTCGCCGTCCGGGGCGCCGAGGCTCCACGCGACGCCCGCGCTGGTGGTGGCGACGGCCGCGGCCCCGGCCGCCTCGACGATCCGGGCGCTGGCCACGTCCCAGGCGTTGACCAGGACGAGCGGCTTACCGGGCACGTGCAGGGAACGGAAGTCGGTCATCGGTCCAGTCTTGGTGACCGGCCCCCGCGGCCGTACTGTTTCAGCCCTGACTAAAAGGAGCGGACCATGGTCGCGATCGGGTTGTCGGCCGGAGCGGTCGCCCGGATCCGCTTCGCGGTGTCCGGCCTCTGGGAGGTGGTGGCCGCCGTCCGGGTGCTGCGCGACCCCGGCAGCCACGCCGTGCACCTGCCGTGGGCCCGGCGGACCGGCCCACTGCTCGACCCGGTCGGACTGCTCTGGGACCTGATCCCACGGGAACCGGCGTACCTGCCGGACTTCCTCACCCCGCCGCCCGCCGGGCTGACCGCCGACCTGGACGCCGAACTGGCCGTGCTGCGCGCCACCCCGCCCGCCGTGGTCCGGGCCGACCTGGACCGGTACGGCGTCCGCACTCCCCGGGTCCGCCACCTGCACGCCGACCCGGCCGCCGGACTGGACCGGCTGGCCGGGGAGATCGCCGCGTTCTGGCGGGTGGCCCTCGCCCCGGACTGGCCGCGGATCGTCGCGCTGCTGGACGCCGACGTGTTCACCCGGGCCCGCCGCCTCGCCGCCGACGGCGCCGCCGGACTGCTCAACGACCTGCACGAACGGGTCAGCTGGACGGACGGGACGTTGTCCGTGGACAAGCGCCACTGCACCGCGCCGGACGTCGGCGACGGCAGCGGACTGGTGCTGGTGCCGTCCGCGTTCGTGTGGCCGGCGGTCCTCGGCATCTTCGCCGGTGACGTGCCGCAACTGGCGTACCCGGCGCGCGGGGTGGCCACGCTCTGGGAGCCGCCGACCGGCGATCCGGGCGCGCTGGCCGCGGTGCTCGGCCGCGGGCGGGCCCGGCTGCTGCTGGCCGCGGACGGGCCGGTGTCGACGACCGAACTGGCCCGGCGGACCGGGATGACCGCGGGCGGCGTGTCCCAGCACCTGGCCGTGCTGCGCGCCGCCGGGCTGGTGGCGGCGCACCGGGCCGGCCGGACCGTCCTCACCGTACGGACCCCGCTGGCCGAGGCGCTGCTGGCCGGCGCGCCCGGGTAGGCGGCCGGGGAGCGGTTACAAAGGGCGGACCACATAGTAGGGTCCGGTCATGGTCAACGGTCGACCTCCGGCCGACCCGGCGCCGGACGCCGCGGAGTCGCCGCGCCCGGTGTCCACCGTGGAGGCGACGGTGCCAGCGGCCGGGGACGGACCGGCGGCCGTGCACTACGACGACGAGGAACGCCCCGCCCGTGCCCTCACCGGCCCGGTCGCGCTGGGCGTCTCGATCGTGGCGGCACTGGTCGCCGTGCTGGTGCTGTGGCAGGTGTTCCGGCCGCTCGCCCAGGGCAGCCAGTACTACCTGATCATCTTTCTGGCCGGGACGCTGCCGCTGGTCTTCCTCGTGTACCGCTCCGGCGTCCGGTGGCGCAACCGGGAACGCCGGGACGCGCCCACCGTGGTGGACTGGCTGCTCGCCGCGACCACGCTGCTGGTCTGCCTCTACCCGCTCAACCCGGCGAACGGCGGGTACGACGGCTTCCTGTCCCGGCAGGGCCTGCTCGAGCCGGTCGACGTGGCCGTCGGCGCGGTGCTGCTGGTGCTGGTCGTCGAGGCGTGCCGCCGCACCACCGGCTGGGCGCTGCCGATCGTCTGCCTGGCCTTCCTCGCCTACGGCTACTACGGCGGCCTGCTCCCGCAGACCTGGGACGTGGCCCACGTCGGGCTGGACTTCGCCCAGATCGTCGACGCGCTCTACAACTCCGGCAGCGGCTTCTACGGCACCCCGCTCGACGTCGCCGCCACGTACATCGTGCTGTTCACCATCTACGGCGCCGTGCTGGACCTCTCCGGCGCCAGCCGGTTCTTCGTGGACCTCTCGGTCGCCGCGTTCCGTAAGTCGCGCAGCGCGGCGGGGCGTACCGCCGTCGCGGCCGGGTTCCTGCTCGGCACGGTCTCCGGATCCGGCACTGCCACCGCGGTCAGCGTCGGCGCGGTGACCTGGCCGATGCTGCGCCGCGCCGGCTACCCACCGGAACAGGCCGGCGGCATGCTGGCCGCGGCCGGGGTGGGCGCCATCCTGTCGCCTCCGACGCTCGGCGCCGCCGCGTTCATCGTGGCCGAGTACCTCAACGTGTCGTACCTGACCGTCCTCGGCTGGGCGATGATCCCGACCGTCCTGTACTACCTGGGCATCCTGCTCGCCGTGGAGATCGACGTGCGGCGGTTCGACGTCCGGTCCATCGAGGTTCCGGCCGCCTCCGCGTGGCGGCTGCTGGCCCGGTTCGGCTACCACTTCTCGTCGCTCGTGCTCATCGTCGTACTCCTGGCCCTGGGTCTGAGCGCGACCCGCGCGGTGGTCTACGCCACCGTCCTGGCCGCCGCCCTGTCCTTCCTGGACCGGCGCAGCTGGCTCACCCCGCGCCGGCTGTTCGAGGCCCTGGCCGCCGGCGTCCGCGGTGTGCTGCCGGTGGTCGCGGTCTGCGCCGCGGCCGGCATCATCACCGCCACCACCACCAAGACCGGACTGGGCGCGCAGCTCGCCTCGCTGCTGGTCCGCGGCGCCCGCGCGGTCACCGACAACCCGACCGCGGTCCTCGCCCTCACGGTCGTGCTGGCCGCGGTCGCGCTGGCCATCCTCGGCCTGGCCGTGCCGGTGACCGCCAGCTTCATCATCGGCTGGGTGATCATCGGCCCGGCGCTGCTCGCGCTCGGCGTCTCCGCGCCCGCCGCCGCCATGTTCGTCTTCTACTACTCGGTGCTCAGCGAGGTCACCCCGCCGACCGCCCTCGCCGCGGTCGGCGCCAGCGCGATCACCGGCGGCCGGACCGTGCCCACCATGTGGCAGGCCCTGAAGTACGCGCTGCCCGCGTTCCTCGCCCCGATCGCGTTCGTGCTCACCGACCCCGGCGAGTACCTGCTGGCCCGCGGCCCGGTCACCGGCGTGCTGTGGGCGACCGCGGTGGCCGTCCTCGCCGTCCTGGGCCTGGCGGTCGCCACCGGCGCCTGGGTGCCCGGCATCGGGCCGGCCGGCATCCCGACCCGGGTCCTGGCCGGCGTGGCCGGGCTGCTGCTGCTCTACCTGGCGCCGGTCACCATCGCGGCCGGAGTCGCCGCGCTCGCCGTCGCCGCGGGACTCGCCATCATCGCCAAACGAACGGGGAGGCAACCGACATGAGAAGAACCCTTGCCACCATCACCGCCGCAACCCTGGCGGTGACCGCCGCGACGGCCTGCGGCGGCCGGCAGGACGCCGCCACCACCGACGCCGGCGGGGACGTCACCTGCGAGGTCGCCAACGAGACCCGGGTCGGCATCGCCACCGGCAACGCCACCGGCGTCTACTTCGCACTCGGCAACGCGTACGCCGCGCAGCTGAGCGCCACCGGCGGCAAGGTCAAGGCCACCGCGTCCGAGACCGGCGCCTCGGTGCAGAACATCCAGCAGCTCGTCGCGGGCAGCTTCGACGTCGCCTTCTCCCTCGCCGACACGGCCGCCGACGCGGTCAACGGCACCGGCAGCTTCACCGCCAAGCAGCCGGTCGCCGCGATCTCCCGGATCCACACCAACTACACCCAGGTGATCGTGCGCAAGGCCGCCGGCATCTCCGACGTGGCCGGGATGCGCGGCAAGCGGGTCTCCACCGGCTCGCCGAAGAGCGGCACCGAGGTCATCGCCAACCGCGTCCTCACCGCCGCCGGCCTCGACCCCGCGGCGGACGTGAGCGCGCAGAAGCTCGACCTCACCAAGACCGTCGACGGCATCAAGGAAGGCACGATCGACGCCATGTTCTGGTCCGGCGGCCTGCCCACCCCCGGCGTGACCGACCTGATGACCACGTCGGCGGCGCAGGTGGAGTTCCTCGACATCACGCCCCTGCTCCCCGAACTCCAGAAGATCAACCCGGTGTACGAGGCCGGCACGATCCCCGCCGCCACGTACAAGACCGCGGCCGACGTGAAGACCATCGTCGTGCCCAACATGCTGCTGGTCCGGGAGAACCTGGACGCCAACGTGGCGTGCGTGCTGACGAAGGCGCTGTTCGACCGGAAGCAGCAGCTGGAGCAGGCCACCGCGGCGGCCAAGGAGATCAGCCTGGAGAAGGCCCGGCTGACCGACCCGGTGCCGTTGCACCGCGGCGCGACCAAGGCCCTGGACGACCTGGCCGCCCCCAAGTAACCCCGTCCCGCCGCTGCCGCCCCGCCCCGCCCCGCGGCGGGGCGGCGGAGCCGCGCGGTATGGGTTTGGAGCGCGGAGTGCCCCGCGCGGGGCGCCAGTAGGGGTGTGTCGGGTTGTGGTGCGGAGCGCGCCGCGGCTCTGCACGCCGTGCTGAAAGTGAGGGCGTGTGTCGAGTTCCGGTGCGGGGCGCGCCGTCACTCCCCACGCCGCGGCCGGAAGAACTGGGAAGCGGCACGGCGGTGCGCACACGTAAGCCGCGTCGGCGAGCGAAGAATGCGGCCGCAGAAGAACTGCCCCGGAAAAGGGATTGCCGTCGGCTGGTGCCCGCTCTATTGTCGTAACTCGACCACGACTTCAAATGCAGGGAGACCGAGATGTTCCGCCGGACCGTTCACGACGCGCGTTGGCTATCGCCGCGCCGTCCGGTCGTGCGGGGCCGGCTCGGCGAATCCCTCCTGGGCACGGCACAGCTTAACGGCCGTGTGTGCCACCTCAGCAACCTTCTCCTCGGATCGGGCAGGCCGCGCGGATAGCGCGCCGGAAACGGCACCGCCGCCGCCCCATCCCACCGGGATCGGGCGGTTTTTAATGCCCCGACCATTTACATAACTGCATTTTTTTTCGACCTCGCGGCTCGTGGGGGGAATCGGCACGCACGTGGGCCGATCACGGGCCGCAACAGGTGCGGGAACGAAAAGCGGAGGCCCGGCGCGGGCCGGCTGCGGCGGGTACCACGACCGCCGGGCTCGCTGGCCGGGAACACTTGCGCTACCCGGCCAACGCGACGGACCGCCGCCTTTCGTTCCCGCGCCGCACGCCCTCGTAGCCCAACTGGGAGAGGCCCGGCGGTGAGAACGCCGGTGGTGCGCGTTCGACTCGCGCCGAGGGCACGGCTCCGACACCCGCCCGGGTAGCCCAACTGGCAGGAGGCACGCCGTTCAGGACGGCGACAGTGCGCGTTCGAATCGCGCTCCGGGTACGGCGCGGCATGCCGTTCAAGATGGCGACAGTGCGCGTTCGAATCGCGTTCCGGGTACGACGTGGCACGCCGTTCAAGATGGCGACAGTGCGCGTTCGAATCGCGTTCCGGGTACGACGTGGCACGCCGTTCAAGATGGCGACAGTGCGCGTTCGAATCGCGCTCCGGGTACGGCGCGGCGGCCGGCTCAGGTGGTGACCCTGAGCCAGCCGCCGTCGATGTAGTAGGTGGAGCCGACGCAGTAGCTCGCCCTGTCCGAGCACAGGAACACGAACAGGTTCGCGATCTCCTCGGGGTCGGCGAACCGGCCGATCGGGGCGTTGTCGTCCGCCACCTTCTGCAGGTGCTCCTGCCACGAGACGTCGGTGTCCGCGGTGAGCAGCTTCGCGGTCTTCGCCCAGTCCGGCGTCATGACCAGGCCGGGGTTCACCGCGTTCACCCGGATGTTGTCGCCGATCAGCTCGTTCGCCAGGCACTTGGAGAACATCACCAGCGCGGCCTTGGTGACGTTGTAGATCGGCTCGTAGCCCAGAGGCTGCGTGGCGCAGATCGACGCGTTGTGCAGGATCACCCCGCCGCCGCGGGACTTCATGCCGGGGGCGAGCGCGCGGGCCAGGCGGACCGCGGCCATCACGTGCAGATCCCAGTACGCCTGCCAGCGCTCGTCCGGCGCCTCGAGGATCGTCTCCTCGCTCCCGGTGCCGGCGTTGTTGATCAGGATGTCGGCGCCGCCGTACTCGGTGCCGACCGCGTCGACCAGGGCGGCCGTGCCCGCCTCGGTGGCGACGTCGGCGGCGGTGGCGGTGACCCGTACCCCGAACTCGTCTTGCAGCCCGGCCGCGACGGTGGCCAGCCGGTCCGCGTCGCGGGCGCACAACGCCAGGTCGGCGCCCTCGGCGGCGAGGCCGCGGGCGATCGCCAGGCCGATCCCGACGCTGCCTCCGGTGATCACCGCGACCTTGCCCCGCAACTGCAGATCCATGGGTACCTCCGAGATCGTTCCGCCGAGGCACCCAGGATCGCAGCCGGCCCGGCTCAGCGGGCGGCGTACTCCGCACGGGCCGGCTCGCCGACCTCGTGCAGGTGCTGCAGGGCCTGCCGGTACGACTCGATCAGCCCGGTCTCGGCGTAGGGCACGCCGATCTCCGCGCAGTAGGCCCGCACGATCGGCTGGGCCCGGCGCAGGTTCGGGCTGGGCATGGCCGGGAACAGGTGGTGCTCGATCTGGTAGTTCAGCCCGCCCAGTGCCACGTCGGTGAGCCGGCCGCCGCGCACGTTGCGGGACGTCAGCACCTGCTTGCGGAGGAAGTCCTCGTCGCCGGTGGGGTGCGGCATGCCCTTGTGGTTGGGCGCGAACGTCATGCCCAGGTACACCCCGAACACCGCCTGGTGCAGCACCAGGAACGCCACCGCCTGCAGCGGGGACAACACCAGGACCAGAGCGCCGAGGTACGCCACCAGATGCGCCGTCAGCAACACCGCCTCCAGCCCGCGGTGTTTCATGCCGCCGCCGGCCAGGGCCCGGACGCTGGACACCTTGAGGTTGACGCCGAGCAGCGTGAGCAGCGGAAAGAACAGGCCCGCCTGGTGCCGGGTGAGGAAACCCTTGACGCCGCGCCGCCCGGAGCCCGCCTCCCGGGTCCAGATCAGGATGTCCGGCGCCACGTCCGGGTCCAGGTCGTCGTGGTTCGGATTGTTGTGGTGGCGGGTGTGCTTCTCCATCCACCAGCCGTAACTCATCCCGATCGCCAGGTTCCCGGCCAGCCGGCCGAGGACCTCGCCGGGTCGCCGGGTCCGGAAGACCTGCCGGTGCGCCAGGTCGTGCGCGACCAGCGCCACCTGGGCGAACGCGATCGCCAACCAGACCGCCACGGCCAGCTGCCACCAGGACGAGCCGAGCAGCGCGAAGGCCGTCCACCCACCGATCAGCATCGCGGCCACGACGGAGAGGCGCAGCGCGTAGTAGCCGGGGCGCCGGGTCAGCAGACCCTCGGCCGACACCCGGCGGGCCAGGACGGCGAAGTCACTTCCGGCCGCGGACCGGGCCGGTTCCATGGTGAGCGTCATGCCTACCAGCGAACCGGACGGCGGCCGGCGGCACAGGAGTGCCACGTCCCCGCGGTCGGTGGTGCTGACACCACCGACCCGCATGCCGTCGTCGGCCAGAATGAGCGGGTGGACATGGCCGAGACCGACGTACGGGCGATCCGCTGGGCGCAGGAGGGCCTGCGTGCCCTGCGGGACGGCCTGGCCGTCGTCGGGCTGTCCCTGGTCAACGTGCCGCTGCTCGTGCTCACCGTGGTGGCGCTGGTGCTCAGCCCGCTCCCGGTGGCCGGGCCGGCGGCGCTGCACGGTGTCACCGCGCTGGTCCGCCGCCGCACCGACCTGCAGCGCCGGCTGGCCGCGCGGGCCGGGGTGCCGATCCGGCGGCCGTACCGTCCGATGCCGCCGCGGGGGCTGACCGGCTGGGCGCGGTTCCGCTGGATCGTCACCGACCCGGCGACGTGGCGGGACGTGGCCTGGCTGGTGCCCGGGACGGTCACCGGGATCGTGCTGGGACTGCTCTCGCTGGCGCTGCCGCTGTACGGGCTGCAGGGGCTGACCCTGCTGCCGCTCTGGCTGTACCTGGGCACCGACTGGTACGGCTACGGCGTGTTCTGGCCGATCGAGACCGTCGGGGAGGGCTGGCTGTCGGCGCCGCAGGGTGTGGTGTTCCTGGCCGTCGGGCTGGCCGTCGCGCCGTGGTTGCGCTGGGTGGACGCCCAGTTCGCCCGGCTGTTCCTGGCACCCACCCGGGCGGCCGAGTTGCGGCTGCGGGTCACCCGGCTGACCGAGACCCGGGCCGACACGGTGGACGCCCAGGCCGCCGAGCTGCGCCGGATCGAACGGGACCTGCACGACGGCGCGCAGGCCCGCCTGGTGTCGCTGGGCATGACCATCGGGCTGGCCGAGGAACTGGTGGAACGCGACCCGGCCGCGGCGCGCAAACTGCTGGCCGAGGCCCGGGAGTCGAGCACCACGGCGCTGGTCGAGCTGCGGCACCTGGTTCGCGGCATCCACCCGCCGGTGCTGGCCGAGCGCGGGCTGGACGGCGCGGTCCGGGCGCTGGCGCTGAGCCTGCCGGTGCCGACCACGGTGGACAGTGACGTGTCCGGGCGGGCGGAGACGCCGGTGGAGTCGGCGGCCTACTTCGCGGTCGCCGAGGCGCTGACCAACGTGGCCCGGCACAGCGGTGCCCGCCGGGCCTGGGTGAGCCTGCGGCACGCGGAGCAGACGCTGGTGCTGACGGTCGGCGACGACGGCGCCGGCAACGCCGATCCGGAGGGCGGCACCGGCCTGCGGGGGATCGAACGCCGCCTCGCCGCGTTCGATGGCACGATGACGCTGTCCAGCCCGCCGGGTGGACCGACCGTCGTGACCATGGAGCTGCCGTGCGTGTTGTCATCGCCGAAGACCTCGCCCTCCTCCGGGACGGACTGACCCGTCTGCTGGAGGCGTTCGACTTCGAGGTGGTCGCGGCGGTGGACAACGGTCCCGCGCTGCTGCCGGCGCTGATCGAGTACCGCCCGGACGTGGCGGTGGTGGACGTGCGGCTGCCGCCCACGTTCACCGACGAGGGGCTGCAGGCGGCGATCGCCGCGCGTACCGAGGTGCCGGGGTTGCCGATCCTGGTCCTGTCCCAGCACGTGGAGCCGTTGTACGCCCGCGAGCTGCTCACCGACCGCAAGGGCGGCGTCGGTTACCTGTTGAAGGACCGGGTGGCCAACGTGGGGCAGTTCGTCGACGCGGTGCGCCGGGTGGCCGGCGGCGGCACCGCGATGGACCCCGAGGTGGTGTCCCAGTTGCTGGCCCGCAGCGAGCCGCTGGCGGTGCTGACCGGCCGGGAGCGGGAGGTGCTGGGTCAGATGGCGGAGGGCCGGTCCAACGCGGCGATCGCGGCGAAGCTGTTCATCACCGAGAAGGCGATCAGCAAGCACATCAACAACATCTTCACGAAGCTGGACCTGCCGCCGTCGGAGGACGACAACCGGCGGGTACTGGCCGTGCTCACGTACCTGAATTCCTGAGCCAGCGCAGCTTCGCCACCCGGCCCTGCTCGCCGGACGCCCAGCAGGACCGGTCCGGCGCGCAGACGACCGCATCGAAGCTGCCGGCGTCGAACCGCTGCCAGGTGTGCCCGCCGTCGCGGCTGAGGTCGCTGCCGGTGGGGCCCACGGTCAGCGCCAGCGGTCCGCGGCCCACCCAGTCCGCCCCGGACCGGTACGCGCCCGGCACGCCGGCCGACGTGGTCCAGGTGCGCCCGCCGTCGCGGCTGGTCGCGCTGCCCTGCGGCGCGGTCTCCGGAACCGCGTAGTCGCCGCCCACCGCGATCCCGTGCCGCGGGTCGCGGAAGGCCAGGCTGTAGATCCCGGCGCTGGGGCCGCTCGGCACCGGGGAGTCGGTGACCCGCCAGGTGCGCCCGCCGTCCGCGGTGGCGAACACCCGCGCCCGTTCGCCGCCGCCGGTGGCGAACCAGGCCCGGCCGGCGCCGCCCCGGTCCGCGGTGACCAGGCAGGTGCCGCTGGCCGCGAACGCGAACTCGCCGGGCAGCGCGTCCGGCATGCCGGCGGTCGGCTGCACCCGCCAGGTCCGCCCGCCGTCGGGCGTGGCGAGGATGCGGAACTTGCCGCCCACCGGATCGGACAGGGCCAGACCGTGCCGGCGGTCGGTGAACGCGAGGCAGTCGTAGAACGCGGCCGGGTCGGTGTTGCGGAACGTCTCGGTCCAGGTGCGGCCGCCGTCCGCGGTGGCGTAGAGCCGGGACTGGTCGCCCTCGCCGATGGTCAGCGCCACCGCGTGCCGGGCGTCGAACGCCTCGATGTCGCGGAACTGCAGCTCCGCCGTGCCCGGCGGGTCGACCCGCTGCCAGGTGCGGCCACCGTCCACAGTGCGCAGGATGGTGCCGGCGGACCCGGCGACCCACGCCACCCGGTCGTCGACCGGTGCGAGGCCACGGAACCGGGCGGTGACCCCGGTGTCGGTCACCTGCCACGACGGCTCGCGGCCGTCGGTGATCTCGCGGCTGCCGGCGGCGAAGCCGCCCGACGTGGCGAGGATCAGCATTCCCAGTGCGGCGGCGGAAACGGTACGCAGCGACCTCATGGTGCGGGAACTTACCGGACCCCGCCGACATCGGCAGCCGTTGATCGGCCGGTCAGCCGCAGGACCCCGGCCGCGGTCGGCCGGAAGCCGCACCGGTCCAGGTAGAACGTGCTCAGATGGTCCTCGAAGTCGACGTGCAGCCAGGCGCACCCGGCGGCCGTCACGTCCGCGACCGCGGCCCGCACCAGGCCGGTGCCGACGCCCCGGTGCTGCCAGCCGGGGTCGACCGCGGTGTCCAGCAGGAAGGCGTGCTCGCCGCCGTCCCAGCAGACCTGGACGAAGCCGATCAGCCGCCCGGCGTCGCGGGCGCCGATCCAGGTGAGCGCGTGCCGGTCCAGCCGCGCCGCCCAGGGCGTCACCCGCTGCGCGTCACCGCCGAACGCCCGGGCGTGCAGATCGGACAGTTCCTCGTCGTCGACCGGGAAGCGGGACACATAGTCGATCGGCATCCGCCCACGGTAGGCGATCCGGCCCGGCGCGCAGCTTGCCCGGTATGCGGCCTTGGACCGGCGAGATCTAGCGCCTCCAAGGTCTGCCGCGCACCGCAGGTTTTGAGCGCGGCGGTTCCGGGGCGTCGCCGTGGCCCACGCCGGCTGACCCACCCACGGTCCGGGGCCGCCGCCGGACTGCTGCGCGAGGTCCGACGGGAGCGGGTCGGCGTACCCCGGGATCTGTCTTCCGGCGATCGGCCGGCCGCGTCCGGTTCCTGACCGAATTCTGGTTCAGGACGGCCCGATCCTGCCGATGACCCGGGGCCGAGGAGGCGATTGATGCGGGTCCGCAACGGCATGACTGTGGTCGTCAGCGTGGTGTTGGTGCCGGTCGCGGCGCTCGCCGTGCCGGTGGGGTGCCGATGATCGCGGCGGTGGTGCTAGGCGTGCTGGCCGTCGGCGTGGCCGGCATCCTGCTGCTCGGTCGCCGTACCCGGTTTCGCCGGCGCCGGCCCGACCAGCGGCCCGGCCAGCGGCCTGACCAGCGGCCTGACCAGCGGCCTGACCAGCGGCCTGACCAGCGGCCTGACCAGCGGCCTGACCAGCAGCCCGACCAGCGGCCCGACCAGCGGCCCGACCAGCGGCCCGACCAGCGGCCCGGCCAGCGGGCCGATCTGTCGGCCGGCCAGCGGGCCGACCCGCGGTTCGGGGAGCCGCTCGACCAGAAGGCGCAGCTCGACCCGCTCACCGGCCTGCCCAACCGCCGGCGCATGCATGACGCGCTCGGCTCGACGCTGGCCCGGGACGCGGTCGCGGTGCTCTTCGTCGACCTGGACGGGTTCAAGCCGGTGAACGACGCGCACGGCCACGAGGTCGGCGACGAGTTGTTGCGCCAGGTCGCGGCCCGGCTCAGCGCCTGCGTCCGGGAGCAGGACGTGCTCTCCCGGGTCGGCGGCGACGAGTTCGTGGTGCTGATGCCGGGCGTGGCGACGGCGGCGGACGCGGAGTCGATGATGTACCGGGTGCGGGACGCGCTCTTCGCGCCGTTCACCGTGCACGGGCGCCGCATCCGGATCGGCGCCAGCGTCGGCGTACACCTGGCTCCCTCGGACAGCGACCCGGACCAGGCCCTGCGCGCCGCCGACGAGGCGATGTACGAGGCGAAGCGGCAGGGCGGGGATCGCCGGACCGGCGGCCGGCACCGCGCCGATCCCTGACCCGTCGCCCTTGTGCCGGGCGGCCGGGCGGACTAACGTACAACCACATGGTTGTAGGTGACGCGGAGGCGGACCGGATCTTCCACGCCCTCGCGGACGCCACCCGGCGGGACATCGTCGCCCGGGTGATCCGCGAGGAGCAGTCCGTCTCCGGGCTGGCGCGGCACTACGCCATGAGTTTCGCGGCGGTGCAGAAGCACGTCGCGGTGCTGGAGCGGGCGGCGCTGGTCACCAAGGTGCGGCGCGGCCGGGAGCAGGTCGTGCACGCCGACCTCACCGCGGTGCGCCAGGTGGCCCGGCTGCTGGACGCGTACGAGAAGTTGTGGCGGCACCGCGCCCGGAGCATCGAGCAACTGCTGTCCGAAGACCGAGAAGGGGACGAATCATGACCGTGGTGAGTGCGCACAAGGACGTCGAGGCGGGGACCATGACGTTCGTCGCCGAGTTCGACGCGAGCGTCGAGCGGGTGTGGGAGGTGTGGCAGGACCCGCGCCGGCTGGAGCGGTGGTGGGGTCCGCCGACCTGGCCGGCCACGTTCGAGCGGCACGACTTCGTGGTCGGCGGCCAGTCCCGGTACTCCATGACCGGGCCGGCCGGGGAGAAGGCGCGCGGCTGGTGGACGGTCACCGCGATCGAGGCGCCGCACCGGCTGGCGTTCGACGACGGCTGTGCCGGTGACGACGGCGAGCCGCTGGACACGATGCGGGCCTCGCACACCGTGGTCACCATCGAGGCGACCGGCACCGGCGCCCGGATGACCGCGGTCTCCATGTTCGACAGCGCCGAGCAGCTGGAGCAGGTGGTCGAGCGGGGCGCCGAGGAGGGCATGCGGCTCGCCATGGGCCAGATCGACGAGGTGCTCGCCTAGGCCGACACCTGGACCTCGCCTCGCTCCGGCCCCCATTTCGAAGCACGCCCAACACTGAAACATTCTCATTTATCGATCAGCCTGTTAGCGTCACCTTACGCAGTCAGCCGGTCGCGGAGCGCCAGGTCGACACGATGGCCTGCGCCCGCGGCCACGTCGTGGGAGGCGCAGATGGGTCGTTCGGTTCGATGGTGTGTGGCGGTCACGACCGCCGCGCTGGTGGGGATCGCCGGAGGGCCGGCGGCGGCGCACGCCGCGCCGGCCGAGGCGGCCGTGGCCGCGGTGCCCGGTGCGGAGGTCGTGCCGGACAGCTACATCGTGGTGCTGAAGCCGGCCCGGGACGCGGTCGCCGGGCAGGCCCGCGCGCTGGCCGGCCGGCACGCGGCGACGCTGACGGCGACGTACCGGCACGCGCTGCGCGGTTTCGCCGCCACAATGGGCGCCCAGCAGGCCCGGCGGATGGCGGCCGACCCGGCGGTCGCGTACGTGCAACCCGACGTGGTGCACCACGCCACCGACACCCAGGCCAACCCGCCGTCGTACGGCCTGGACCGGGTGGACCAGCGCAACCGGCCGCTGGACAGCTCCTACACCTATCCCCGCACCGCCCCGGACGTGCGCGCCTACATCATCGACACCGGCATCCGGGTCTCCCACGGCGACTTCGGCGGGCGCGCGACCAGCGGCTTCGACGCGGTGGACGGCGGCGCGGCGGACGACTGCAACGGCCACGGCACCCACGTGGCCGGCACGGTCGGCGGCACCGGGTACGGGCTGGCGAAGAGCGTGCAGCTGGTCGCCGTGCGCGTGCTGGACTGCCAGGGCCGCGGCACCACCGCGCAGGTGGTCGCCGGCATCGACTGGGTGACCGCCAACGCGACGCGCCCGGCGGTGGCGAACATGAGCCTCGGCGGCGGCGCCGACACCGCGCTGGACACCGCGGTACGCAACTCGATCGGCTCCGGGATCAGCTACGCCATCGCGGCCGGGAACGGGCTGCTCGGCCTCTTCCCGCTGGACGCCTGCACCCAGTCCCCGGCCCGGGTGGCCGAGGCGCTGACCGTGTCCGCCACCGACAGCACCGACCGCAAGGCCAGCTGGGCGAACCGCGGCACCTGCGTGGACGTGTTCGCGCCCGGCATCGACATCACCTCGGCGTGGGCCACCGGCGACACCGCCACCAACACCATCAGCGGTACGTCGATGGCCGCACCGCACGTGGCCGGCGCCGCCGCGCTGTACCTCTCGGCCAATCCGGCCGCGACGCCCGCGCAGGTGAGTGGCGCGATCGTGGACAGCGCCACGCCCGGCGTGGTGACCAGCCCGGGCACCGGCTCACCGAACCGGCTGCTCTACACCGGCGCACTCTAGGGCCGAGCGCCTGCTCAGGTGCGCCAGGAGTGCTCCGGCGCGTACCCGAGCAGGCGCTTCGCCTTGTCGATGCCGAGCAGCGTCTCGTGCTCGCCGAGCGGCCGGATCACCGGCACGTCCGGGAAGTACTCGGCGGCCAGGGCGCCGCTGGACTTCTCCATCACGGTGTCCGCGTTCGCGATGATGAAGACCTCCACGCCGGTGCCGTCGTACCCCAGCGCCCGGCGCACCGCCTGGGCGCCGTCGCGGGCGTCGATGTAGCCCCACAGGTTCCAGATCCGCCGGCGCGGATCCTCCTGGAACGACGGGAACGCCGCGTAGTCGCCGGGCTCCATCACATTGGAGAACCGCAGCCCGATCATGGTGAGCGCCGGGTTCCACCGGCAGAACTGCGCCGCCATCTGCTCTTCCAGATGCTTGACCAGGGAGTACGTCGATTCGGGGCGGGCCGGATATTCCTCGTCCACCGGCAGGTACGGCGGCGGCGTGTCGAACGGCAGACCCAGCACCGTCTCGCTGGACGCCCACACCACCCGGGTGATGCCGGCCGTCCGGGCCGCCGCGAACACGTGGTAGGTGGCCGTGGCGTTGTTCGCGAACGTGGCCGCGTTCGCGGTGACGCCGGGCGCCGGGATGGCGGCCAGGTGCACCACCGCGTCGAACGCGCCCGGACCCTCGTCGATGTCGGTCAGCGCGTCCACCACCTGCCCGTAGTCGGTGAGGTCGATACGGACGAAGCGGCCTTGTGGCCGCGGCGGCGGCGCCACGTCCAGGTTCACCACCTCGTGGCCGTGGGCCAGCAGGTCGGCCACCACTGCCCGCCCCAGCTTGCCGCTGCCCCCGGTGACCGCGATCCGGCTCATCTGTGCCTCCTCGGTGATCAGAACGCTAGGTTGAGAGCATGGCCGCCAAGAGTCCCTCGGTGGAGGTAGACGCCGGGAACCACACCGTCCGGGTCTCGAATCCGGACCGGGTCTACTTTCCCGCGCTCGGGCTGACCAAGCTCGACCTGGTCCACTACTACCTGGCGGTCGGCGACGGCATCGTCCGGGCGCTGCGCGAACGGCCGTGCATGCTGCACCGCTTCCCGGACGGGCTGAGCGGTGACAAGGTGCACCAGAAGCGGGTGCCGCACGGCGCCCCGCCGTGGCTGCAGACCGTGCGGGTGACGTTCCCCCGGTACAACCGGCACGCCGACGAACTCTGCGTGACCCAGGTGGCGGACGTGATCTGGGCGGTGCAGATGTCGACCGTCGAGTTCCACCCGTGGAACTCGCGCCGCGCCGACACCGAGAAGCCGGACGAGTGGCGCATCGACCTGGACCCGATGCCGGAGTGCCCGTTCGACCGGGTACGCCGGGTGGCCGGCGTCGCCCGCGAGGTGCTCGACGACCTGGGCATCACCGGCTACCCGAAGACCTCCGGCGGCAAGGGACTGCACGTCTACGTGCGGATCGCGCCGGAGTGGGGATTCGGCGACGTGCGCCGGGCCGCGCTGGCGTTCGCCCGGGAGGTGGAGCGGCGCGCCCCCGAGGACGTGACCACCACCTGGTGGCGGCGCGACCGTGACCCGGAGGCACTGTTCATCGACTACAACCAGAACGCCCGGGACCACACCATCGCGAGCGCGTACTCGGTGCGCGGGGTGCCCGAGGCCACCGTGTCCACACCGGTCACCTGGGACGAGGTCGCCGACGTGGACCCGCGTGACTTCACCGTGCGGACGGTGCCGGAACGCTTCGCGCGGCTGGGCGACCTGCACGCCGGCATCGACGACACCGCGTACCGGCTGGACACGCTCCTACAGTGGGCGGAACGGGACGAACGGTCCGGTCTGGAAGGTCCGGCCGACGCGGAGTAGCTGTCCACATCGCGCCATGTCCGCTGTGCGGCACCGCGGAACACTTCCGCCGACACGTGGAGCCTCCAGAATGCCTGCAACGCCCGCCACCCCTCGGGCGCGCACGCGAAGGAGCCCCACCCATGCGACCGCTGCGCCGTACCGCCGGTGTGCTTGCCGCCGTCCTGACCGCACCCGGCCTCGCCCTCGCCGGCTCCCCGCCGGCCGCCGCCGCGCCCGCGGCGCCGCCCGCGCCGCCGACCCGGGCGGTCACACTGATCACCGGCGACGTCGTGGAACTCACCGCCGCCGGGGACCGGACCGCTGCCACGGTACGGCCGGCGCCGGGCCGGGACGGCGTCACGTTCCACACGCTGGAGTCGGACGACGGCCTGCGGGTGCTGCCCAGCGACGTGGTGCCGCTGCTCCACGCGGGCCGGCTGGACGCCGACCTGTTCGACGTCGAACGGCTGCTCGCCGACGGCTACGGCGACGCCACCACGCCGACGCTGCCGCTGATCGTGCAGGGCGGCGCGGCCGGGCTGCGGGTGCAGCGCACCGGCGAACGCCGGCTGCCCAGCCTGGACGCGGTCGCGTTCCGGGCCGGCAAGGAGTCGCTGGCCGGGTTCTGGCAGAGCCGCGCCGGAATGCGGGCCGCCGACGCCGGGCGGATCTGGCTGGACGGCCGGGTCCGCCCGGTGCTGGACCGCAGCACCGCGCAGATCGGCGCGCCCACCGCCTGGCAGGCCGGGCTCGACGGACGCGGCGTCACGGTCGCCGTGCTGGACACCGGCGTCGACCAGACCCACCCCGACCTGGTCGGGCGGGTGACCGAGGCGCGCAACTTCAGCGAGAGCGCGGACGCGGTGGACCGGCACGGCCACGGCACCCACGTGGCGTCCACGGTGGCCGGCACCGGAGCCGCCTCCGCCGGTCGCCGCAAGGGCGTCGCCCCCGGCGCCGGGCTGCTCGTCGGGAAGGTGCTGGACGACAGCGGCTCCGGCTACGAGTCGTCGATCGTCGAGGGCATGCAGTGGGCCGCGGACGCCGGCGCCCGGGTGGTCAACCTGAGCCTCGGCGGCGACGCCACCGACGGCACCGACCCGATGAGCGCCGCCCTCAACGACATCAGCGCCCGCACCGGCACGTTGTTCGTGGTGGCGGCCGGCAACGCCGGCGGCGCCGCCTCCACGGTGGGCTCGCCGGGCACCGCGGACGCCGCGCTCACCGTCGGCGCGGTCGACCGCGCCGAGCGGATCGCCGGCTTCTCCAGCCGCGGCCCGCGGCTCGGCGACCTCGGACTCAAGCCGGAGATCACCGCGCCGGGCGTGGGCATCGTGGCGGCCCGCGCGGCCGGCACCGCGATGGGCGACCCGGTCGACGCCCGCTACACCGCGGCGAACGGCACCTCGATGGCCACCCCGCACGTGGCCGGGGCGGCTGCCGTCCTGGCCCAGCAACACCCGGACTGGACCGCGGCACAGCTGAAGAACGCGCTGGTGAGCACGGTCCGGACGGCCCCCGGAACGGACGTGTACGCGCAGGGCGCGGGCCGGGTCGACGTGGCCCGCGCGGTCACCCAGACGGTGACCGGCTCCGGCACCGTGGACTTCGGCGTGCACCACGTCGGCGAGACGCCGGCCGTGCACACCCGCACGGTCACCTACACCAACGCCGGTGCCTCGCCGGTGACGCTGACGCTGGACGTACCGGCCGCGGTCACCGTGGCGTCCCGGACCGTCACGGTGCCGGCCGGCGGGACCGCGGACGTACCGGTCACGCTGGACCTCACCCGGATCGACCCGGGACCGCATACCGGCTGGCTCCGCGCCACCGCGGGCGACACCGTGGTCACCACCGCGGTCGCCGCGACGTACGACCCGCCGCAGTACACCGTGACCGTGCGGGCGGTGGACCGGAACGGCCGGCCCACCATGGTGCCGGTGCTCGCGCTGCACGGCGACGACCGCCGCTCCGACGTGCTCGGCTGGGTCGGCGACGGCGCCGTCACGTACCGGGTGCTGGCCGGCGACTACCTGCTGCACGCGCTGGTCGACGGCGGATCGCAGGAAGAGGTCACCCTGGTCACCAACCCGGAGCTGCGGGTGGACCGGGACATCGAGGTGCTGCTGGACGCACGGACCGGCACGCCGATCCGGATCGAGACGCCGCGGCCGGCCGAGCAGCGCGCCATCCTCAGCTACTACGTGCACCGGGTCACCGGCAGCGGCCGGGAGATCGCTCACGGCGTCATGCACTTCAGCACGGTCCGCGAGGTCAACGTGACGCCGACGAAACGGGTCCGCGAGGGCACCTTCGAGTTCTCCTCGCGCTGGCAGCTGGAGGCGCCGATGGTACGGGCCGTGGTGCCCGGCGTGCCCGGACCGCACCGGATCAACCTGCACGGGCACTCGCCCGCCTACACCGGCACCCGCCAGTTCCCGCTGACCGTGTGGGGGACCGGCGACGTGCGCGGCACCGCGGTGCTGCTGCCGCCCGACCCGGACACCGACGAGCGGACCCGGATCGCCGAGGCCGCCGCGGCCGGTGCCGCCGCGGTGCTGGCGGTACGCCCGGCCGACTGGTCCCCGTGGACCGTGTGGCGCCCGGACGGCGACCGGCTGCCGGTCCCGGCCGTGGTGGTCGGGTACGCCGACGGGAACCGCCTGCTCGCCCGCGCCGCCCGCCCGGGCGCATCGATCGCGCTCACCCTCACCACGTCCAGCCCCTACCTCTACGACGTGATCCAGGTGTCCCGCAATCGGGTCCCCGAGCGCATCGAGCACCGGGTGACCCCGGAGAACACCATGCGGATCACCTCCCGGTATGCGCACAACGGCGGCTTCGACTGGATCCGCGAGCAGCGCTTCGGCTGGCGCCCCTGGCAGGAGTACGCCTGGAACGACACCGTCCGGGCGGTGCGGACGCCGTCCGTCCGCCAGGAATGGGTGTCCGCCGGGGACTCGGTGTGGCAGCACCGGGTGCACCCCGCGTACCCCTGGGGTGATGGCATGCTGCAGTCCGGCCTGACCCACGTCCCGCAGAGCTACCGGCCCGGGCAGAGCCGGGAGGCGTGGGCCGAGCCGGTGGTGCGCCCGGCCACCCCGGACGGCTTCTCCTCCACCCGCACCGGCGACCTGCTGCGCCTGCGCGTCGCGGAACACGTGGACAGCACCGACCGGCACTTCTCGATCGACGAGGCGGACCAGGCGTCCGCGTCGCTGTGGCGCGACGGCGCGCTGCTCGCCGAGCTGCCGGACGCCTGGCGGGACGTCACCACCACGCCCGGCGCGGCCGGATACGAACTGCGGCTCAGCACGGTCCGCGGCGGCGACGACTGGGTCCACGGCACCCGCACCGACAGCGCCTGGACCTTCCGGTCCGGCGCCGACGGGGTGCTGCCGCTGCTGCAGGTGGGCTACGACGCGCCGGTCGACCAGAACGGGGCCGCCGCCGGTGGGGCGCACCGGATCGGCCTGTCGTTGCGCACTCCGGGCCGCACCGGCACACCGAAACGCACCACCCTGCGGGCGGAGATGTCCGGCGACGACGGCGCCACCTGGCGGACGCTCGCCGTCACCGGGCGGGACGGCGCGTACACGGCGACCGTGCCGGCCGGTGACACCCCGGTGTCGCTGCGGATCCACGCTGTCGACCGGGACGGCAACGCGGTGACCCAGACCGTCGTCCGCGCCTACGGCCGTCGATGACCGATATCGGCGGCGGCCCGGGCACCGCCATGACCGGGCCGCCGCCAATATCCTCTAGGCATGCGCATCACCGCGGAACTACAGGCCACCGGCGGCAACACGACCGGTTTCCGGATTCCCGACGAGGACGTCGCGGCGCTCGGCGGCGGCGGCCGGCCCAAGGTCGTCGTCACCGTGCGGGGGTACGAGTTCCGCTCGTCGATCGCCCGGATGGGCGGGGAGTACTGGCTCGGTGTCAGCGCGGAACGCCGTACCGCCGCCGGGGTGCGGGCCGGGGACGTGCTGGACCTGGACATCGCGCTGGACACCGCGGAGCGGACGGTGGACGTACCCGAGGATCTGGCCGCCGCGCTGGCGCGGGAACCGGCCGCCAAGGCCTTCTTCGACGGCCTGTCGGTGAGCGCCCGCACCTGGCACGTGCTGCAGGCGGAGGGCGCCAGGACCGCGGAGACACGGGCCCGGCGGATCGCCAAGTCGGTGCAGATGCTGGCCGAGGGCCGGGCGCGCTAGAGCCAGCCACGTTTCGCGGCCTGGAACGCCAGTCCGGTACGGGTGTCCACGCCGGCCACCGCCATCAGACGGTCCAGCCGGCGTTGCACCGTGCGCCGGCTGACGCCCAGCTGGGTGGCGATCGACTTGTCCGGCAGCCCGGACACGAACAACGACAGCAGCAGCACGTCGGGCTCGTCCGCCGCGGCGTTCGCCAGCACCGGCGTGGCCCGCTCCCAGTAACTCTCGAACAGCGCCACCAGCGCGTCCAGCAACTCGCTGGACCGGATCAGCGCGGCGGTCGGCTCACCCACGCCGCGCGAGGAGTCCGGCACCAGCGGGCAGATCGCCAGCGCCCGGTCGGCGACCGCCAGCCGCACCGGCAGGCTGGGCAGCGTACGGGCCTGCTCGCCCAGCTTGATCGACTCCACGATGCCGGCCAGCTCGCCCGGTCGCTCCAGCAGCTCCCGCTCGTAGATCGCCCGGTACCGCACGCCGCGCTGCAACGCGGAACCCTCCTCGGCGTTCTCCGGGCCGGCCATGGCGATCGGATTGGCCCGGCAGAACCAGAGAATCTCGTCGCGCGCCGACTCCTGCATCTCGCGCAGCCGCTCCCGCAACGCCGGCGCGCCGACCACGATCTCCACCAGATGCTCGGCGCTGCGCCGGCGGGTGCTGGTCCGGTAGTCCTCGCTGAGCGCGGCGACCACCCGGCGCGCCGCCTCCAGCTCCTGCTGGCGCCGCAGCAGCACGTCACCGAGCGCGACGTCCGGCGGCAGCGCGTGAAAGACCGGTCCCGGCGTCACCAGACCCCGGTCCCGCAACGACGCCAGGAGCCGCTCGGCCTCGGCAAGCGACACCCCGGCGAGCCCGGCGACCCGGCCCGCGTCGGCCCCGGAGACGCCCAGTAGCAGCCGGAAGACGCGCTGCTCACCCATCGACAGAACCGCGAACCCCCCACCCATCCGCGCCACTGTACGAGCCGCCCGCACAGGTGTCGATCTTGGTCACCGATCCGACGGCGGTCCAGGTCTTGGACGTCCGGGGGGGCGACCGTCCCCGGCTTACCAGCGTCTGGCGGGCGGTGTGGTGGTGCAGGCCCAGGGTGGTGGGTGTGCTGTGGCCGATGTTGAGCTCGTGTGGTTTCCGGGTGCGGAGCGGGCCGCATTTCCGCGCGTGGTGTGGGGTGGTGGCGCGTGTGGTTTCGAGGTGCGGAGCGAGCCGTGTTTCCGCACACGGTGTTGGGGGTGGTGGCGCGTGTGGTTTCGGGGTGGGGAGCGAGCCGTGTTTCCGCACGCGGTGCTCTCTTCGGAGCGGCGCGTGGTGCAGACCTCGCACTACCTCTGCGCCTGGCCGGCAGTGGTGTACCACTGAGGCGATTGCAGCGGGGCTGCCGCTGCCGTACCGCGGTCTCGGCGTGGAGCCCAAACGGGCGCCGGGCGGCTCGAGGCGGTCGGTCTGCCGCGCGCGCTGCCGCCGGACCGGCTCTCGGTGGAACACCACGGGTGGTTATTGGGCCGCCCATACCAGCATCGGTGTACCAGTGGAGCGCTCCACTGGTACACCACGGTCGGGCATGCCCTCGGGGTGGTGGCGTGTGGGGATTCCGGGTGCGGAGCGAGCCGTATCCCTGCACGCGGTGTTGGGGGTGGCGGCGCGTGTGGTTTCGGGGTGCGGAGCGCGCCGTAGTTCTGCACGCCGGGCACGATTGACAAGGCGGGCCGGATGTCGAGGAAGCTCGCGGCGGTTGGTCGTGGACGGGCGGCGGGGACCGAGGTGGGAGCGGCTCCGACAGTGGGCAGATCGAGGCATGGCGCGTGCCCGATTCGGGTGCAGGACGGTGGTTTCTGGCCGTAAGACCCGTCACTGGCGGATCTGGTCAGACCATTCCGGCGGCTGGCGATGAGACAGGGGTCCCGCCTGCCTCGAACCGGATGGATCATGCTCACCTCAGTTCTCGGAGTCCTCGCCGCCGCCCTGACCATCGCTCTTCCCTGGCCGCAGGTCTGGCGGTGCTGGATCGGCGGCCGCACCACCGGCCTGTCCGCCAGCTCCTGCTGGCTCGGTGCCGCCATGCCGATCGGCTGGATGGCGTACGGCCTGCTGCTCCGGGACCCCATCCAGGTCGTGACGAACGTCGGTACCGGCGTTGCCGGCCTCGCGGTCCTGGCGGCGCTGCTGATCAGCCGGCGGGACCTGCGCCGCGGCCGGGCGCTGCTGGCGACCGCGTCGACCGCGGGGGTGCTGCTGATCGCGGTGGTGCTGAGTGGTCTGGGTGCGGCCCTGCCCGGGTACGACGGCGTCCAGGTAGCGCCGATGCTGGGCGCGGTGCTGGCCATCGCGTCGATCGTGTCCGCCGTGCCGCAGCCGCTGTCGTTGCTGCGCGATCGTCGTCAGGACCTGTCCGGGGTCTCCCCGCTGCGTTGGCAGCTGGCTGCGGCGGCGTGCGCGTGCTGGCTCGGCTACGGGATCGGCATGGGGCAGGCGGCGGTCTGGGCGTCGGGGTCGGCCGGCCTGCTGGGTGCGCTCGTCGTCTGCGTGGTGCTGGTCGTGCGCAAGGACGCTCCGGTGGTCGCCTCGGCCGCAACGGTCCGCACGGAATCGTCGGCCGCAACGGTCCGCACGGAATCGTCGGCCGCAACGGTCTCCGCGGCGTCGTCGGCGGCGACAGTCCCCGCGGCGTCGTCGGCGGCGACAGTCCCCGCGGCGTCGTCGGCGGCGATGGTCCCGGCGGTGCCCGCCGTGGCTGCGGCCACTCCGGTCGTGCGTGCCGCGGTCATGCCGGTCGTGCGCGCCGCGGTCATGCCGGTCGTGCGCGCCGCGGTCATGTCGGCGGAGAGCCGCCCGGTCACCGGCGCGGTCCGTGGCGTGGCCCGAGTCCCGGTCGCAGTCGCCTCGTCGGTGAACGCCCCGTCGGTAAACGCCTCGTCCGTGCCGGCCTCGTCCGTGCCGGCCTCGTCCGTGCCGGCCTCGTCCGTGCCGGCCGTCCCGTCCGCAGTGGCTCGCTCTGCGGTGGCTCACCCTGTGGTGGCTCGCTCTGCGGCGGCTCACCCTGCGGTGGCTCAGTCGGCGGTGGCTCACCCTGCGGTGGCTCAGTCCGCGGTGGCCTCGCCCGGGCTGGGGTCTTCCGCGGACCCCGCGCACGGTTCCGCCGCCCACCCGGCCGACGCGCCGACGCTGATTCTGGTCGCGGCCTGAGCGGACCGCCCGATCGGGTCCGTGACAAGCGGGGTGGGCGCGGGCGTTCCCGTCATACGATGACGGGAACGCCGACAGCGAGGAGGCGCCGTGCTGAGTCGCGCGACGACGGTACGCGAGCAGGAGCAGTCCCCGGCGCCCCCGATGCGCCGCCCGGTGCCCGCCGCCGGACTGCACGCCGGTGGCAACCGCGCGGTGTCCGCGCTCTTCGCCCGGCTGGAGGACGCGCCGGTGGCGGAGGCGGCGCCGGTCGCTCCGGCTCCGGCCCCGGTCGCCACGTCGGAGCAGTCGGTCGCGGACGCGCCGGCCGCGGCGTACATCGTGCCGTTCGACCGGGCGCCGTTGTCCGCGCCGGGGGAGCGGATCATCTTCCGGGCCCGGTTCACCGACCCGGCGCCCGCCGACTACCAGCTGGAGTATTCGACGACCGGTGGCGTGTTCACCACCGTCGCCGGGCCGACCACGGTCACCGTGCCGGGGCTCGACTCCGGCAACGTCGACTTCTTCCTGCCGACGCCCTGGCTCGGCGCCCCGCCGGTGCAGGTGGTGCTAAGGGTACGCAAGATCGCCGACAACTCGGTGTCCGCGACGCACACCTGGAACTTCGGCCTCAAGACCCGGGTGCCGACCACGATCACCCAGCAGGAGGGCACCGGCGAGATCAGCCTGCCGGGCGTCTACACGTACGACATCGGGCCGGCGATCGTGCCGCTGATGCCGCCGTTCTACGAGCATCAGACCATCCTGGAACGCTTCGCCAACTGGCGGCTGGGCAACGTGGCGCCCGCCGACATCGCCCCGGCGTACCGCACCGCACACGGGCTGACCACCGCGGACGCGGTGTCCCGGCACTTCCTCGGCACGTACGCGGGCAACAACGGCACGTTCACCGTCAACGCCGACGACCGGATCGCCGACCGGCACGGCGGGCATCCGGACCTGCGCAACCTGGTGGCGAACCTGGTGGCGCCGAAGGACGTCGAGGTCGAGTTGCCGCAGACGTACGAGGCCCAGCCCGGCGTCGCGCTCGGGAACTACACGGTGACCCGGATTCTCAAGGCGGACGGCACCACGTGGAAGGTCAAGAAGGGATGACCGCGTCCTGCCGGGTGACCGCGGTCGCGCTCGGGGACGGGGCGTACGCGCTGCGGTTCACGCTGGCCAACGACGGGTCCACCGAGATCGAGGTGCCGTCGTACGAGCCGTTCGTCTCGTTCGCGGTGCGGGCGTCGGCGGGCGGCGTGGCGGTGCCGGTGCACGAGCCGGCGCTGGACATCGGGGTGAACCCGACGACGTTGCGGGTACCGGCCGGCGGCACCGTGCAGCTCGAGACGCCGGTCCGGTTGCGCCTGGACGCCGAGCCGGACACGGACGGTTTCGAGTGGACCGTTCCGCACCCCCGGGACGGTCTTTCCGTGCAGGTGGAGCTGCGGCTGCCGGCCCCGTTCGACGTACCCTGTGCGGTCGCTCTGCCCTGACCGCCCCGGCGGACCGCCGGCCCGCGGCGCAAGATGGGGGGCATGGGTGACGTGAGGTGGACCGGGCCGGCGGTGGCTCTGGTGACGATGTTCGACGACGGCGGCGCGGTGCTCGCCCGGGAGACCGCCGCGCACGCGGCCCGGCTGGTCGCCGCCGGCATGCGGGCGGTCGTGGTGGCGGGCAGCACCGGCGAGGCCGCCGCGCTCACCGACGCGGAACGCGCCGAAGTGGTGGCCGCGGTCCGCGAGGCGTGCCCCGACGTGCCGGTGGTGGCGGGCTCGTCCGGGGACTGGTGGCGGCAGGCGGCGGACCGGACCGAGGCGGTGGTGAAGGCCGGCGCGGACGCGGTGCTGGTGGCGCCGCCGCGGCTGGGCGGTGCGCTGGACGTGTACTACGGCCGGGTGGCGGAGGCGGCCGGGACCGCTCCGGTGCTCGCGTACCACTATCCGGGGGTGGCCGGCGGCGAGGTGCCGGTGGCCGCGCTGACCGGGCTGCCGCTGGCCGGGCTGAAGGACTCCAGTGGCATCCCGGCGCGGCTGGCCGCGGAGATCGACCTGGAGTGGCCCGGTGCGGTCTACACCGGGTCGGCGGCGCTCACCGGGTACGCCCGCTGGCTGGGCGCCACCGGCGCGATCCTGGCGGTGGCGAACGTGGCGCCGGAGCTGAGCCTGGCCGCCTGGGACGGCGACGCCGGCGCCCAGCGCGAACTGATCCGCACCGAGCAGTCGTACAAGGCCGGACCGGGTCTCAAGGCGGCGCTGGCCGACCGCTACGGCACCCCACCGACCCGCCGCCTCGGCTGACCGGCCTACCCGCGCCGGGCGATGGTCCGGAGCGTGTCGAGGACCTGCCGGGCCGCGGCGCGGTGCAGGGTCTCCGGCCGGGCGAGGACGTCGATGTGCCGTCCGGCCGGCAGGTCGGCGAGCGGCCGCAACGCCAGCCGGGGGTCCGGCGGCGTGGTGTAGCCGGGCAGGAGCGCCACCGCCGCGCCCGCGGCGACCACCGACGCGGCGACGGTGAAATCGTTGATCCGGTGGGTGATGGTCAGCGGCCGGCCGGCCACGGCGGCGATGGCGGCCAGGGTGCCCTGCACCGGGAAGCCGTCGTGCACGCTGATCCATTCCTCGCCGCTGACGTCGGCCACGGTCAGCCGGTCCCGGGCGGCGAGCGGGTGGGCCGCGGGCAGCGCCACGTACAGCGGCTCGTAGACCAGCGGTACGACGGCGAGCCGGTCGGTGGGCCAGGGCGGGCTGTGTTCCAGCCGGTGCGCCAGGACCAGGTCGTAGTCGGCGGTCAGCCCGGGGAAGTCGGCCTGCGCCACGTCGGCGTCGGCGCAGCGTACGGGCGGGCCGGCGGTCTCGGTCAGCCGCCGGATCAGGGGGGCGAAGTAGGCCAGCCCGGCGCTGTGGAACGCGGCCACGGTCACCGGCACGGCCGGGTCGTCGAGGTAGCCGTCGACCGCGCGGGCCGCCCGGTCGAGTGCGCTGGACACCTCCACGGCGGCGGCGGCGAGCGCCCGGCCGGCGTCGGTGAGTACCAGCCGGCGGCCGCGGCGCTCGGTCAGCGGCACCCGGGCCGAGCGTTGCAGCGCGTTGAGTTGTTGCGACACCGCGGACGGCGTGACGTGCACGGCGCGGGCGACCGCGGCGACGCTGCCGCGGTCGCCGAGTTCCCGGAGAAGGTGCAGGTGACGCAAATCCATTAGCGCTCACTAAACTATCGGTTCACCAGGACGTGTCTTGTCTACCCGATCCGCCGGTCGCACGCTTCTCGGGTGACGACGTTGCTGCTTCTGGCCGTGGCCGTGGTCTGGGGCAGCAGCTACCTGGCGGCCCGGACGCTGGTGGTGGCGGGCGGGGTCCTGACCGTCCTGGCCCTGCGTTTCCTGATCTCGGCGGGGGCGATGGCCGTGGTCGTGGCGGTGCGCCGGCCGCGCCGCCCGGACCGGTCGGAGCTGGCGGTCGGGACGCTGCTCGGCGGCACCCAGACGGCCGTGCTGGTGCTGGAGACGTACGGGGTGTCGCAGACCAGCGCGACCAATGCCGGGGTGTTGATCAGCCTGACCATCCTGCTGACGCCGGTGCTGGAGTGCGCGGCCGGCCGGCGCTGGCTGCCGCCGCGGTTCTTCGTGGCCGCCGGGGTGGCCGTCGCCGGCGTGCTGCTGCTGGTCGGCGGGCCGGGGCTGCGGGCGCCGTCGACCGGTGACGCCCTGATTCTCCTGGCCGCCGTGGTGCGGGCGGTCCACGTGACCTGCTCGGCCCGCCTGACCCGGGGCCGGCCCTACGACACGGTGACGCTGACCGCCGTGCAGACCGCGGTCGGCGCGCTGGTCTGCACGGTCGCCGCGGCGCCGGTGCTGGGCGCGGCGGTGCACCGGCTCGGCCCGGGGCAGTGGCTGGGCGTGCTGTACCTGGCGCTGGGGTGCAGCGTGTTCGCGTTCCTGGTGCAGCTGTGGGCGGTGCGCCGTACCTCGGCGGCCCGCGCCAGCCTGCTGCTCGGCACCGAACCGGTGTGGGCGGTGCTGATCGGCGTGGGCCTCGGCGGCGAGCATCTGGCCCCGGTGGCCGTCGCCGGCATCACGCTGGTCCTCGCCGGAACGTACGCGGGGCAGCGCGCGGAGACCGGGCACCGCATCCGAATCCGGACCGATCTGCAGGAGAGCACCCGATGACCACGATGTACCACCGGCTCCTCGCCGACCTCGACGCCGCCGGCGCGTCGTACCGGCTGATCGAGCACCCGGCCGAGGGCCGGACCGACCTGGTCAGCGCCCTCCGGGAGCACCCGGTCGCGCACGCCGCGAAGTGCCTGATCGTGATGGTGAAGATCGGCAAGAAACAGACGCGGTACGTCCTCGCGGTGATCCCCGGCGACGCGCGCCTGGACCTGGCCGCGGTCAAGGACCTGTTCGGTGGCAGCTACGTCGCCTTCGCGTCCGCGGAGAAGGCCGAGGATCTCGCCGGCACGGTCAGCGGCACCGTCCTGCCGATCGGCTACCACGACGGCCTCGACCTGGTCGCCGATCCGTCCCTGCGGGACGCGCCCGAGCTGTACTTCAACGCGGCCCGCCTGGACCGGTCCGTCGCCGTCCGCACCGAGGACTGGGTGGCGCTCGCCCACCCGCGGTTCGCCCGGATCAGGGCCTAGCCACCGCCAGGTTCGCGATCGGCATCAGCACCTCGGTGGCGAACGCCCGCAGCACCGGGTTCGCCAGCCGCCGCTGCCAGGCCAGCGGCGGCCGGGCCTCGTCCACCGCATCCCCGGCGTAGCTCAGCATGCGGGTCTGGTATTCGGTCAGCGCCGCCCGCGGCGGCCGTCCGGCCAGGTCGCCGGCCAGGTGGACGGCGTCCACGATGGCGGTGCTGGCGCCCGCGCCCCCGGTCGGCGGCATCGGGTGGATGGCGTCGCCGAGCAGCGTGACCCGGCCCACCGGCCAGGGTGCCAGCGCCGCCGGGAACCAGAACGGGAACGCGGCCGTGCTGTCCACCTCGGACGCCCGCATCAGCAGGCGCAGGGTGAGCGCCCAGCCGGGGGTGAGCCGGAGGGCCTCGGCGACGAGTTCGGCCGGGCTCAGGGTGAGCGGGTCGGTGCGGAACTGGGCGGTGCGGGCCGCGACCGACCACACCAGGTACGGCGGTTCGGCGGCCGGATCGGTGCTGGGCCCCGGGCGGTGCAGGCTGAGGAACGAGCCGATGCCGTCCGGGCCGATCACGAACCCGGGGCCGCGGACCAGTCCGGGCGGCACCCAGCGGACGGTCCGCGCGGTGAGCGGGGTCTTGCCGGCCACGCCGATCACGCCGGCCGGCCGGGCACCGCGCCGGCCGAGCAGGCGCCGGGCCACCCGGGACCGTACGCCGTCCGCGCCGACCAGCACGTCGACCTCGGTGTCCGGCTGGTCGCGCAGGTGCACCCGGACGCCGTCGCCGGTGTCCGTGTAGCCGTCCACCGGCGTACCCCAGCGCACCTGGTCGAGATCGCGGGCGAGGACCGCGCGCAGCGGCCGGCGCCCGATCATCAGGATGTCCTCGCCGTCGTAGGCGGGCAGCCGCAGGCGGATCCGGCCGCGGTGGTCGAAGATGGAGAACTGGCGGAACGCCTCGGCGCCGGTGCCGCAGGCCCGCAGCGCGCCGAGCAACGCGGCCGGTACGCCGTCGCGCAGGGCGGCCGTGGCGGCCTCGTTGACGTGCAGCCGGTAGCCGGCGGTGTGCTCGGGCGAGGCGTCGCGTTCGAACACCACGCTGTCGATGCCGTGCCGGCGCAGCGCATGCGCCAGCGTCAGCCCGCCGATTCCCGCCCCGACGATCCCCACTCGCATGCCCGCACCCTACGAGACGGTCGCCTCGGCTGTCGCGGTGGCGATGGCGGCGGTGAGGACGTCCAGGCCCTCGCGGGCCTCCGCCTCGGTCAGGGTCAGCGGCGGGCCCATCCGCAGCACGTTGTTGTAGAGCCCGCCCTTGCCGACCAGCAGGCCGCCGCGCCGGCACTCGTCGAACACCCGCAGCGTCACCGCCGGGTCCGGTTCGGTGGTGCCGGGCCGGACGAACTCGACGCCGATCATCAGGCCCCGCCCGCGCACCTCGGCCACGATCGTCGAGTCGGCGGTGGCCGCGCGCAGGCCGTCGAGCAGGATGGTGCCGACCCGTTTCGCGTTGGCCTGCAGATCGTGGTCGAGCACGTAGTCCAGGACCGCGTTGCCGGCCGCGGCGGAGACCGGGTTGCCGCCGAACGTGGAGAAGCTGATCGCGGGCACCGCGTTCACCACGTCGGCGCGGCCCACCACGCCGCCCAGGGCGAAGCCGTTGCCGATGCCCTTGGCGAACGTGATCAGGTCCGGCACCACGTCGTGCGCCTGGTAGCCCCAGAAGTGGTCGCCGGTGCGGCCCCATCCGGTCTGCACCTCGTCCGCGATGAGCAGGATGCCGTGCTCGTTCAGCACCTTCTGGTACGCGCCCAGCATGCCGTCCGGGGCGTGCACGAACCCGCCGACGCCCTGGATCGGCTCGGCGATCAGCGCGGCCACGTCGCCCGCGGTGACCGTGGCGAGCGTCTCGCGCAGGTCCTCCACGGACGCCTCGATGCGGTCCGCGTCGGCCAGCCCGGCCAGCCGGCCGCGGACCCGGTCGCCGGACGGCAGCCAGGACACCTGTACCGGGCTCAGCGAGCTGGCCGACCAGCTGCGGTGCCCGGTGATCGCCATGGTGGCGAACGTCCGGCCGTGGTAGCTGTTCTTGATCGCGAGGATCTGGTTCGACCGGCGGATGTTCGTGGCCATCAGCATCGCGGCCTCGTTGGCCTCGGTGCCGGAGTTGGTGAAGAAGACCCGGGCGTCCGGGATGCCGGAGACGCGGGCGATCTTCTCCGCCAGGTCCACCTGCTGCTTGATCAGGTACAGCGTGGAGGTGTGCACCACGCCGGTGGCCAGTTGCCGGGAGACGGCGTCGCGGATCTCGGCGATGTCGTACCCGATCATGTTGGTCAGCACGCCGCCGAAGAAGTCCAGGTAGGACCGTCCGGCGGAGTCGGTGACCCGGCGGCCGGAGCCGGACACGATCTCGATCGCCTGGTCGCCGTAGTAGACGGGCATCCACGTGGGCATGACGGCGTGGTGCCGGGCCAGCAGGTCGTCGGTCATCGGGAACCTCCAACTACTCGGGTGCGTGGGCGGGCGGCGCCGGCGAGGACGGCGGCCAGGTCGTCGAAGCCGTCGCGGACCAGGCCTACGGTGATCCGGACGTGGTCGGTGGGCAGCGGTGCGGCCCGGAACGGCGTGCCGGGCGCCACCGCGATGCCGTGCGCGGCCAGCGTCACCATGGCGAACTGCTGGTCGGCGACCGGGAGGAACATGTTGATGCCGTCCGGCGCGGTCGCGGTCACCCGGTGTGCGGCCAGCGCGGCGAGCAGCGCGTCGCGCCGCCGGGCGTACTCGGCGCGGGCGCCGGCCACCCGGGCCGTGGTCTCCGCGGAGGTGAGCAGGTCGAGGAGTACGGCCTGGAGGATCCGCGAGGACCAGCCGGGGCCGAGCAGGCGCCGGTCCGCCACCGTGGACACCAGTGCGGCCGGTCCGCCGACCGCGGCCAGCCGCAGGTCCGGGCCGTGGCTCTTGGAGAAGCTGGACACGTGCACGGTCCGGTCGGGCCGGTACCCGCCCAGGCTGACCGGCGGAGCCGAGGCGATGTCCCCGGCGTGGTCGTCCTCGATGACGGTCACGGCGGGGAAGTCGGCGAGGATCCGGGCCAGCGCGGCGGCCCGTTCGGCGGTCATGCTGACCCCGGTCGGGTTGTGCGCGCGGGGCTGCAGGTAGAGCGCGGTGGGCCGGTACTCGGACAGCGCGGCCAGCAGCGCGGCCGGCTGCAGACCGGAGCCGTCCAGCGGCACCCCGACGACGGTGGCGCCGACCGTGTCGAGCAGGTCCAGCACCGGCGGGAAAGCGGGGTTCTCGACCAGTACGTGGTCACCGAAGCGGACCACGGCGGCGGTGATCCGGTCCAGCGCGTCCATCGCGCCGTCCACCACGGTCACCTGCTCCGGCGGGAACGGCCAGCGGTCGCGCAGCACGTCCTCCAGCGCGGGCAGCACCGGCGCGTCCAGGTAGCTGGTGGTGAGCCTGCCGTCGCCGACCCGCTTCAAGGCGTCGGTCAGGTCGGGCAGCAGGTCGTGATCGGGTACGCCGGTGGACAGGTCGGTGCCCAGCGACGGGCCGCCGAGTTGCGCGTACCGCAGGCGTTGCCGGGGCAGCCCGCCGACGAACGTGCCGGACCGGCCCCGGGTCTGGATCGCGCCCGCCCGGGTGAGGCTCTGCCAGGCCTCGGACACCGTGGTCGGGCTGACGCCGAGCTCGCGGGCGACGTCGCGCACGGTGGGCAGCCGGGCCCCACTGGGCAGGCTGCCGGCGGTGACGAGCCGGCTGACGGCGGCGGCGATTCCCCGTGCGGTGCGGTCCTCGACGGCGCCCGCGATGAGCGCGAGCAAAGTTACCTTTCCGAAACATTCCGTAACGATCAGGCAATTGTCCGCCCGAGTCTGTGTCGTAGTGTCCTACGACATCCGGCCCCGATGTCAAGGCACGACACCCGGAACCGGCTAGGCCGGTGACAGAAGGTGCCAAGGCGATCACAATCATCTGGTGACCCACGCCACACGACAGGAAGGGGCCGCGATGACCGACATCGTCCGCGCCGCCCTCGTCCAGACGAACTGGACGGGCGACAAAGAGTCGATGATCAAGGCGCACGAGGACTATGCCCGTGACGCCGCCGCTCAGGGTGCGAAGGTGATCTGCTTCCAGGAGCTGTTCTACGGTCCGTACTTCTGCCAGGTGCAGGATTCCGCGTACTACGAGTACGCCGAGTCCATCCCCGGCCCCACCACCGAACGTTTCCAGGCGCTCGCCGCCGAACTCGGCATGGTGATGATCCTGCCGATGTACGAGCAGGAGCAGCCCGGCGTCCTCTACAACACCGCCGCGGTGGTCGACGCGGACGGCAGCTACCTCGGCAAGTACCGCAAGAACCACATCCCGCAGGTACGCGGCTTCTGGGAGAAGTTCTACTTCCGTCCGGGCAACCTCGGCTACCCGGTCTTCGACACCGCGGTGGGCCGGGTCGGCGTCTACATCTGCTACGACCGGCACTTCCCGGAGGGCTGGCGGGCGCTCGGCCTGAACGGCGCCCAGCTGGTGTTCAACCCGTCCGCCACCAGCCGCGGCCTCTCCTCCTACCTGTGGCAGCTGGAGCAGCCGGCCAGCGCGGTGGCCAACGAGTACTTCATCGGCGCGATCAACCGCACCGGCATCGAGGAGCTGGGCGACAACGACTTCTACGGCCAGTCGTACTTCGTCGACCCGGAGGGCAAGTTCGTCGGCGAGGTCGGCGACACCCACCAGCCCGAGCTGATCGTGCGCGACCTCGACCTGAGCCTGCTCGCCACGGTCCGCGACCGGTGGCAGTTCTACCGCGACCGCCGCCCGGACAGCTACGACGGGCTGGTGCGGCCGTGAAACTGATCAAGGGCGGCACCGTCGTCAGCCCCACCGGACCGGTCGCCGCCGACGTGCTGGTGGACGGCGAGACCATCGCCGCGCTGTTCAGTCCCGGCCGCGGACCGGACGACGTGGAGACGATCGACGCGACCGGCAAGTACGTCATCCCGGGCGCCATCGACGCGCACACCCACATGCAGTTGCCGTTCGGCGGCACCGAGGCCAGCGACACGTTCGACACCGGCACCCGGGCGGCGGCGATCGGCGGCACCACCACGATCATCGACTTCGCGGTCCAGCGCTACGGCGAGGTGGTGCAGGACAGCCTCGCCGCCTGGCACCAGAAGGCCGCCGGCAACTGCCACATCGACTACGCGTTCCACATGATCCTCGGCGGCGTGGACGACGACTCGCTCAAGGCCATGGACCAGCTCGTCACGGACGAGGGGATCACCAGCTTCAAGCTCTTCATGGCGTACCCCGGCGTCTTCTACTCCGACGACGGCCAGATCCTGCGTGCCATGCAGAAGGCCCGCACCAACGGCTCGATGATCATGATGCACGCGGAGAACGGCCCGGCCATCGACGTCCTGGTGAAGCAGGCGCTGGAACGCGGCGAGACGGACCCGATCTTCCACGGCATCACCCGGCCCCAGGAGCTCGAGGCGGAGGCGACCAGCCGGGCGATCTGGCTGGCCAGCGTGGCGTCGGACTGCCCGCTCTACATCGTGCACCTGTCCGCGTCCAAGGCCCTGGAACAGGTCCGGGCCGCCCGCGACGCGGGCCGCAACGTGTTCGCCGAGACCTGCCCGCAGTACCTCTACCTGACCCTGGAGGACCAGCTCGGCGCGCCCGGATTCGACGGCGCCAAGTGGGTCTGCTCGACCCCGCTGCGCAGCAAGCACGAGAGCCACCGCGCCGACCTGTGGCAGGGTCTGCGGACCAACGACCTGTCGGTGGTCTCCACCGACCACTGCCCGTTCTGCATGAAGGACCAGAAGGAGATGGGACTCGGCGACTTCTCCAAGATCCCGAACGGCATCGGCGGCGTCGAGCACCGCGTCGACCTGCTCTACCAGGGCGTGGTGGACGGCAAGCTGTCGCTGGCCCGGTGGGTCGAGACGATCGCCACCACGCCGGCCCGGATGTTCGGGCTCTATCCGAAGAAGGGCGTCATCGCCCCCGGATCGGACGCCGACATCGTGGTGTACGACCCGGACGGCCGGACCCGCATCGGCGTCGAGACCCACCACATGAACATGGACTACTCCGCCTGGGAGGGCTGGGAGGTCGACGGACGGGTGGACACGGTCCTGTCCCGCGGCGAGGTGATCAGCTCCGGCGGCGCGTACACCGGGCGGGCCGGCCACGGCCGATTCGTCCGGCGTGGCCTCTCCGACTACCTGGTCTGAGAGGAGACCCCGATGCGTGAGATCAAGCATTGGATCAACGGCCGGGCCATCTCCGGTACGGGCGGCACCCGGCTGCCGGTCTGGGACCCGGCCACCGGCGAACAGCAGGCGTACCTGGTCGCCGCAACCGCGGCCGAGACCGACGACGCGGTGGCGACGGCGCTGACCGCGTACCCGGAATGGCGGGCCGCCCCGCTGAGCCGGCGCGCCGAGGTGATGTTCCGGTTCCGCGAACTGGTGGACGCCCATCGCAAGGAGATCGCCGGGCTGGTCAGCAGCGAGCACGGCAAGACGGTGGCGGACGCCGAGGGCGAGGTGGCCCGCGGCCTGGAGAACATCGAGTTCGCCACCGGTGCGCCGCACCTGCTCAAGGGCGGCTACAGCGAGCAGGCCTCGCGCGGCGTCGACGTCTACTCGATCCGGCAGCCGCTGGGCGTGGTCGCCGGTATCACGCCGTTCAACTTCCCGGCCATGGTGCCGATGTGGATGTTCGCGAACGCGCTGGTGTGCGGCAACACGTTCGTGCTCAAGCCCAGCGAGAAGGACCCGTCGGTGTCGCTGCTGCTGGCCGACCTGCTGCGTCAGGCCGGGCTGCCGGACGGCGTGTTCAACGTGGTGCAGGGTGACCGGGTGGCGGTGGAGACGCTGCTCGCCCACCCGGACGTGCAGGCGCTCAGCTTCGTCGGGTCGACCCCGGTCGCCCGGCACATCTACGAGACCGGCACCCGGGGCGGCAAGCGGGTGCAGGCGCTCGGCGGCGCGAAGAACCACATGGTGGTGCTGCCGGACGCGGACATCGGCGCGGCGGCGGACGCCGCGGTGTCGGCCGGCTACGGCTCGGCGGGGGAGCGCTGCATGGCGATCTCCGTCGTGGTGGCGGTCGGCGATTCGGCGGACCCGCTGGTGGCGGCGATCGCCGAGCGGGTCGGCCGGATCGCGGTCGGTCCGGCGAGCGACCCTGCCGCCGAGATGGGCCCGCTGATCAGCCGGGAACACCGGGACCGGGTGGCGTCCTACCTGGACACCGCCGGCGAACTGGTGGTGGACGGACGGGAGGCGCCGGTCAGCCGGGGCCCCGGATTCTTCCTGGGCGCGTCGCTGGTGGACCGGGTGCCGACCGACTCGCCGCTGTACGTCGACGAGGTGTTCGGCCCGGTGCTGTCGGTGGTCCGGGTGGACACCTACGCCGAGGCGCTGCGGCTGGTCAACGACAACCCGTACGGCAACGGCACGGCGATCTTCACCCGGGACGGCGGCGCGGCCCGGCAGTTCCAGTACGACGTCGTCTGCGGCATGGTCGGCGTCAACGTGCCGGTGCCGGTACCGGTCGCCTACTACAGCTTCGGCGGCTGGAAGTCCTCGCTCTTCGGCGACCTGCACATGTACGGCCCGGACGGCATCCAGTTCTACACCCGCGGCAAGGTCGTCACCGCCCGCTGGCCGGACCCGGCCACCAGCGAGGTCGACCTCGGCTTCCCGAAGGTGCGGTGACCATGGACATCGGCGTGGTACTGCAGAACGACCCGCCCGCGCTGCAGGTCGTCGAGTACGCGAAGAAGGCCGAGGCGGCCGGGTTCAGCCACGTGTGGACGTTCGACTCGCACGTCCTCTGGCAGGAGCCGTTCGTCATCTACTCGAAGATCCTCTCCGAGACGTCCCGGGTGGTGGTCGGCCCGATGGTCACCAACCCGGGCACCCGGGACTGGACCGTGATCGCCTCCCAGTTCGCCACGCTCAACGAGATGTACGGCAACCGCACCATCTGCGGCATCGGCCGGGGCGACTCCGCGCTGCGGGTCCTGGGCCTGCAACCGAACACGCTCGGCCAGCTGCGGGAGAGCATCGGCGTGATCCGCGGCCTGGCCAACGGGGACGCGGTGTCGTTGCGCGGCCGCCAGCTGCGGTTCGAATGGGCGCCGGACAGCCGGCTGGAGGTGTGGGTCGCGGCGTACGGGCCGAAGGCGCTGGCCCTGACCGGCGAGGTGGGCGACGGGTACATCCTGCAACTGGCCGACCCGGACATCGCCGAGTGGATGATCAAGGCGGTCCGGGACGCCGCCGCGAAGGCCGGCCGGGACCCCGCCGCGATCAGGTTCTGCGTGGCCGCGCCGGCCTACGTGGGTGACGACGTGGCACACCAGCGCGACCAGACCCGCTGGTTCGGCGGCATGGTCGGCAACCACGTGGCGGACATCGTGGCCCGCTACGGCGCGGACGGCGCCGTGCCGCAGGTCCTCACCGACTACATCAAGGACCGCCAGGGGTACGACTACGCCGAACACGGCCGCGCCGGCAACAGCCACACCACGTTCGTGCCGGACGAGGTGGTGGACCGGTTCTGCCTGCTCGGGCCGGTGCAGAACCACCTCAAGCGGCTGGCCGAACTGCGCGAACTCGGCGTCGACCAGTTCGCCGTGTACCTGCAGCACGACGCCAAGGAGGAGACCCTCGCGGCGTACGGCGAGCACATCATCCCGGCGGTCTCGTGAGGCGGCTGCTCTGGACGCTCGGCGGGCTGGCCCTGTTCGCCCTGCTCTGGGAGGGCTACAAGCTGGTCGGCGACCCGGACGGCACGGTCCTGTTCGGGGTGCGCCTGCTGCCCCGCGCCGACGACCTGTCCATGCCGCACCTGGTCGACGTGCTGCAACGGCTGGGCCGGCCCGAGCTGACCGGCGGCCGTCCGGTGTGGACGGTGGTGCTGCAGGCGTGCCTGTTCACGCTCGGCATCACGGTCGCCGGGTTCCTCGCCGGTGCCGTGGTCGGCCTGCTGCTGGCGGTGCTGATGCAACGGTTCCGGCTGGCCGAGCGCGGTCTGCTGCCGTACGTGATCCTGTCCCAGACCGTGCCGCTGGTCGCCCTCGCACCACTGATCGCCGGCTGGGGCGGCACGGTCTGGCCGGAACGGATGACGGTCGCGGTGATCGCCGCGTACCTCGCGTTCTTCCCGGTGGCCGTCGGCATGCTGCGCGGCCTGCAGTCGCCGCAGGCCGCCGGGGTGGAACTGATGCGCAGCTACGCCGCCGGGTGGTGGCGCACGCTGCTCAAGCTGCGCCTGCCCGCCGCGCTGCCGTACCTCTTCCCGGCCCTGCGGCTGGCCGGCGCCGCCGCGGTGGTCGGCGCCGTGGTCGGCGAGATCTCCACCGGAACCCGCGGCGGCATCGGCCGGCTCATCATCGAGTACTCCCGCGAGGCCACCTCGGACCCCGCGAAGGTCTACACCGCCATGCTCGGCGCGGCCGTCCTCGGTCTGGTCGTGGCGGGTCTGGTCAGCCTGCTGGAACTGCCGCTGATGCGGCACCGCCGACGCGTGGAAGTGGTGACGATGTGAGTGCCGTGGTCATCGAGGGAGTCAGCAAGGTCTTCAACGCCGGCCGCGCGGACGAGGTCACCGCACTGTCCGAGGTGGACCTGACGGTCGGGGCCGGCGAGTTCGTCTCGCTGATCGGGCCGTCCGGCTGCGGCAAGAGCACGCTGCTGCGGCTGATCGCGGACCTGATTCCGCCGACCCGCGGATCGGTCACGGTGGCCGGCAAGCCGGCCGCACAGGCCCGCAACGACCAGGAGTACGGCATCGCGTTCCAGCAGTCCGGCCTGTTCGAGTGGCGGACCGTGTTGCGCAACGTGGAACTGCCGCTGGAACTGCGCGGAGTGTCCCGGACCGAGCGCCGGTCCCGGGCCGCCGAGATGCTCGCGCTGGTCGGCCTGGCCGAGTTCGGCGGGCACTACCCGGCCCAGCTCTCCGGCGGCATGCAGCAGCGGGTGGCGATCGCCCGCGCGCTGGCCGTGCATCCGCCGCTGCTATTGATGGACGAGCCGTTCGGCGCGCTGGACGAGATGACCCGGGAACGGCTGCAGGGCGAACTGCTGCAGATCTGTGCGACGACCGGCACCAGCACGGTGTTCGTCACGCACTCCATCTCCGAGGCGGTGTTCCTCTCGAACCGGGTGGTGGTGATGTCGGCCCGTCCCGGCCGGATCACCGCGTCCGTCGACGTGGACCTGCCGGAGCGCGACGACGCGGCCCGCCAGTCACCCCGGTACTTCGACGCGATCACCGCGGTCCGGCGCGAACTGCGCGGCGGCGGCGTGCCGGCAGCATCATGAGATGGATCCGTTCCGTGTTGCCGCCGGTGCTGGTGGGCGTGTTCGTGTTGGCGGCGTGGGAACTCACCGTCACACTCGGCCGGATCGCCCCGTTCATCCTGCCCGCGCCGTCGGCGATCTGGCGCGAGCTGGTGGCGCAGCGCACGAACGTCTGGGAGGCCGCGCTGGCCAGCGGCGCGAACGCCCTGATCGGCCTGATCGGCGGCACCGTCCTGGCCATCCTGGCGGCGCTCGCGGCGAGCCGGTTCCGCCCGCTGAGTGAGGTGTCGGTGCCGTTCGCGGCGGTGCTGAACGCCCTGCCGATCATCGCGCTCGCCCCGATCCTCAACAACATGTTCGAATCCACCAGCAGCGTGCCGCGCCGGCTGGTCACCGCGATCATCGTGTTCTTCCCGGTGTTCCTCAACACGCTGCGCGGCCTGCGCGAGGTCGACCCGGTGCACCGCGAGCTGATGACCAGCTACGCCGCGAGCGGCTGGACGTTCGCCCGCACGGTACGCCTGCCCGGCGCGCTGCCCTTCGTCTTCACCGGCCTGCGACAGGCGTCGTCGCTGGCCGTCATCGCCGCGGTCGTCGCCGAGTACTTCGGTGGCCTGCAGACCGGACTCGGCTCCCGGATCACCTCCGCGGCCGCGTTCACCGCGTACCCCCGTGCCTGGGCCTTCGTGGTCGGCGCCTGCCTCCTCGGACTCGTCTTCTACCTGACCACGCTCATCGTCGAGCGGCTCGCCATGCCCTGGAAATCTCGCCTGATCACTTAGGAGCCTTGCGTGCGTCGTATCCTGCTCGCCAGCACCGCCGCTTCCGTCCTCCTGCTCGCCGCCTGCGGTACCGCCGACACCCCCACCACCCCGACCGCCTCCGGCGGCGCCCCGGTCGCCGTCAAGCTGCAACTCCAGTGGTTCTACCAGGCCCAGTTCGCCGGCTACATCGCCGCCGTGGACCAGGGCTTCTACCGGGAGCAGGGCCTCGACGTCCAGCTCCTCGAGGGCGGCGTCGACATCGTGCCGCAGACCGTGCTGGCCCAGGGCAAGGCCGACTACGCGGTGGCCTGGGTGCCCAAGGCGCTGGCGTCGAGGGAACAGGGCGCGAACATCACCGACGTCGGCCAGTTCTTCGCCCGCTCGGGCACGTACCAGGTGGCCTGGAAGGACAGCGGCATCACCAAGGCCGCCGACTTCAAGGGCAAGAAGGTGGGCAACTGGGGCTTCGGCAACGAGTTCGAGTTGTTCGCCGGCATGACCAAGGCCGGGCTCGACCCCGGCAAGGACGTCACCCTGGTCCAGCAGCAGTTCGACATGCAGGCGCTGCTGAAGAAGGAGATCGACGTCGCCCAGGCGATGAGCTACAACGAGTACGCCCAACTCCTCGAGGCGACGAACCCGGCCACCGGCAAGCTGTACACCCCGGCCGACTTCACCGTGATCGACTGGAAGACCGAGGGCACGGCGATGCTGCAGGACGCCGTGTGGGCCAACACCGACAAGCTCAACGACCCGGCGTACCAGCAGCAGACCGTGAAGTTCCTGCTCGGCACGCTGAAGGGCTGGGCATACTGCCGGGACAACGCGGAAGCCTGCCGCGACCTGGTGGTGGCGAAGGGCTCGAAGCTCGGCAAGAGCCACCAGCTGTGGCAGATGAACGAGGTCAACAAGCTGGTCTGGCCGGCTCCCGCGGGCGCCGGCACGATCGACGAGGCGGCCTGGAAGCAGACCGTGGACCTGTCGCTGACCACGAAGAACCAGACCGGTGACACGGTGCTGACCAAGCAGCCGGAAGGTCTCGCCTACACCAACGACTACCTGCGACAGGCCATCGACCAGGCCAAGGCGGCCGGCATCGACGTCAACGGCACGTCCTTCCAGCCCGCCACGGTGACCCTGAACGCCGGCGGCTCCTGATCCCGCCACCGCCCGGCGCGGCGACGCCGTGCCGGGCGGCGGCAGGCTCAGGCCGGTGACTTGACGAACAGGCCGAGGAACCCGGTCAACGCCGACGAGAACACCGTGACCAGGACGTCCGGGCTGGTGTTGTCCTTGCCGTCGACGACGGTCCAGACGATCCCGGCGAGCGCGACCACCAGCACCACGGACAACGCGGTGGCCAGAATCCGCCAGAGCACACCCACCTCGTCCTTCGGCGGCTCCGGAATCCGGCTGGCCGCGGTGGCGGCCGCGGCGACAGCGGCGGCCTTGACCTCGACGGTCTCCCCGGAGGCGCCGTCGATGGCGCCTCGGACTGCTTGCTGAACGGTCATGCTTCCTCCCGTGTGTGACGGCACACCTCAGGAGCACCCGCCCCACCGCACCGATACCAGCCGTCGCAAACCCGTCAGTCCGAGCGCCGCCGCCGGCCGCATGCAGGCGCCGATTCCGTGGCCGGAAACGAGGTGCCGGACGAACCACCGTCACCCACACCCCGATCGATCCTCGGCCTACCCGTGTTCTGGCCGGCCGCGCGTGTGGATTGTGGGTGTGGAGCGCGCCGTATTTCCACGCGCGCAGCCTGGGGCGACCGAGTGTGTGGATTGTGGGTGTGGAGCGCGCCGTATTTCCACGCGCGCAGCCTGGGGCGACCGAGTGTGTGGATTGTGGGTGTGGAGCGCGCCGTATTTCCACGCGCGCAGCCTGGGGCGACCGAGTGTGTGGATTGTGGGTGTGGAGCGCACCGTATTTCCACGCGCGCAGCCTGGGGCGACCGAGTGTGTGGATTGTGGGTGTGGAGCGCGCCGCATTTCCACACGCGCAGCCTGCTGCCACCGGGGGGTGTGGAGTTCGGGCGTGGAGCGGGTCATCCCGCCACACGCCTCGTCCGGAATGGTGCGCACGTCGACGCTCGTGCGGTTGTGGTCGACATGCGACCACAACCGCATGAGATCGCGGTTTCCTCCGACCCGCCGCCGCAGCCACGTGGCACGACACTCCACCGACCTCGCCGTCCCGGTGGCCCGCCACTCGGGCAAACGGCACGACCCGCCCACGGACGGGTGGGGGCGGCAGGGCGCGTCGGGCGGGTGTGGCGGTGGCGGGTGTGGCGGTGGCGGGCGTGGCGGTGGCGGGGCGTGGCAGGCCGGACCGCCGGACGTCAGCTGACCAGGGACACCCGGCCGTCGTCGAGGTCGTAGCGGGCGCCCACGATGGCGAGGTGGCCGGAGTGCACGCGTTCGGCGATCAGGTCGCTGCGCTCGGCCAGCTGGGACGCCTGGGCGCGGATGTTGGCGCGGACCGCGTTGTCCACCGGGTCGCCGGGCTGGCTCAGAACCGGCTCGACGATGGGGCGCAGCGCCTGGACGATGGCGCCGATGTGGCCGGGGGCGGTGCCTCCGGTGCGGATGGCGTCGATGGTGGCGGTGATGGCGCCGCAGCGCTCGTGACCGAGCAGGACGATCAGAGGGCTCTCGAATTCCTCGACCGCGAACTCGATGCTGCCCAGCAGCAGGTCGTCGACGATGTTGCCGGCGACCCGGTTGTCGAACAGGTCGCCGAGGCCCTGGTCGAACAGGATCTCCGGGGGTACCCGGGAGTCGGCGCAGCCCAGGGTGATGGCGAAGGGATGCTGCCCGGAGGCGAGCTTGTGCAGGTGGGCAATGGTCTGGTGCGGGTGCCGGGGGCGCCCGGTGATGAACCGCTGGTTGCCGGCCCGCAGCCGGGCGAGTGCTTCGGCGGGGCCGTGCACCGGTTCGGCGGCTGCCGCCGGTGACGCGGCGAGCATGCCGGTGCCGGCCAGACCGGCACCGGCGGCGAGGCCAGCACCGAGCAGCACGGAGCGGCGTGAGGTCAACGCCATGGTGGTCTCCTTAGGACGATCAACATCGCCCTACTTCGTACCAACCCCGGACAACCGCCGAGTCACCCCGTGGCCAGGAGAGATTTCTTCCGGCTGCGCAGCACCACGTCGACGATGCCGTACTCGTGGGCCTCGTCGGCGGTCATGATTTTGTCCCGGTCGATGTCCCGGTTGACCTTGTCCAGCGGCTGGCCGGTCTGCTCGGCCAGGAGTCCTTCCATCTGGCTGCGCATCCGGAGGATCTCCCTTGCCTGGATCTCCAGGTCGCTGCCCTGTCCCTGGATCGCCCCGCCGAGCGCCGGCTGGTGGATCATGATCCGGGAGTTGGGCAGTGCCATCCGCTTGCCCCGGGTGCCACCGGCCAGCAGGACCGCGGCCGCGGAGGCGGCCTGGCCGAGGCACACCGTGACGACGTCCGGGCGGACGTACTGCATGGTGTCGTAGATCGCGGTCATCGCGGTGTAGGAGCCGCCGGGCGAGTTGATGTACATCGTGATGTCGCGGTCCGGGTCGGCGCTCTCCAGCGTCAGCAGCTGGGCCATCACGTCGTTGGCCGAAGTGTCGTCGACCTGGACGCCCAGGAAGATGATCCGGTCCTCGAACATCTTGTTGTACGGGTCGGTCTGCTTGATTCCGTACGCCGTGCGCTCGACGAACGACGGCACCACGTAGCGACTCTGCACATCCATGTCTCGACGCTAGCCGCGCACGCGGGAGATCGACGGCCCTGTTCGCCGTGAGCGTGTTCGCCGACAGCGCACCCGCGAGGACCGATCCCATTAAAATGCGAAAAATACAGACTGATCGTCATAGTCTGGGGCGGGACGGCGAAGGGATAGTTGCGATGGCGACCTTGCCCGTGCGCCTCGATGCGTGGTTTCGGGAGGAAATGCCCGAGTTGAACCGTGCCGTGCTGGGCGGAACGGCACCCCGTACCGCGGTGGCCGACGCCATGTCGATCATTCTGCCGGACCTGCCGTCGCCGACCCGGCTCACTCCCCGGGTCGCCCAGGAACTCGTCATCGGCATGGGGCTGGCCGGGTCCTCGGTGGCCCGGCACTACCAGGAGAACGACGCGGACCATAAGCAACATCCGGAACACGCGTTCGACGGTCTGGCCGCGGGACCGGAGATGCTGCCCTTCCGTACCTACTTCGCCGCGCTGGCCGAGCGCACCGGCACCGGTCACTACGGGCGGGACGCGTACGCCTCGCTGGTGATCTGGAATGTGCCCACCATCGCGGTGCACTTCGGCGGTGCGGTGCTGGCCACGCTGTCCGGGACCACCGACGGCGTCATCCTCAGCTACACCGGGGACCCGGCCGAGCAGTGGTTCTTCGAGCTGGTCAAGCGCGGGCAGACGCTGGAACTGGGCGTCAACACGGTGCTGGAGCCGCTGGTCGAGGGCGAGGTCGGCCTGACTTCGGACGAGGGGCTGCACCGGGTACGCCAGGCGACCACGCTGCTGGAGGCGCTGCGCCGGCTGTTCCTGGAGTTCGCCGACGCCCGGCACGGTGCCGGCATGCAGCCGCAGTACTTCATGGATGTGTTCCGGCAGTTCGCGGCGCACTGGGTGCCCGGCGACATCCCGCCCAGCGGCGCGCTGGACGTCGACGCGCTCAAGCGGGACTTCCTGCTCGGCACGACCCACGAGTCGTACGTCCGGCACGTGCAGCGGATCATGCCGGCGCTGCTCGCCCGGGAACGGTCCGAGCTGCAGCACTGCATGGACCGGCCGTCGATGCCGGACCGGCTGCTCGCGGCGGTCGGCCTGGACCGGGCCGGGCTGGCGGAGCTGTCGCCGTACCAACTGGAAGCGCTGGCCGGCACCCACCCGGCGGTCGCCGACTGGCACCGGCTGCTGTCCAGCCATGCCCGCGCCGCCGGCGCGCATCTGATGCTCAGCAAGCGCTTCCTGTTCAACCCGCAGCGCCGGCGCGATTCGGAAGGGATCGGCGACCGGCAGCTGGTGTCGAACCGGCGCGGCACCACCGGCCTGGACGAGTCGATCCTGGACCGCCTCACCCGGATGCGCCGGGAGCACCCGCTGGCCCCGCTGCGGCGTACCTCGGCGCAACTGGCGCGCGCCGCCGGGCCGCTGCCGGTGGCGAAGGTCTCGCTCCAGCCGGGCCCGTTCGTCCGGGCCGACGGCACCGGCCCGGCGGCGGTTCCGGCCGCGGCCGACCGGTTGGTGGAGGTGCGGGTGGGCAACGGATGAGCGTCGGAGCCAGCCTGGCGGTGGGTCAGGAGCAACTGATCGCGCTGCTCGACCACACTTCGGCGGTCATCTACATGCGCGGACTGGACGGGCGTTACATGCTGGTCAACCGGCAGTACGAACGCCTGTTCGGGGTGCGCCGGGAGAAGATCGTCGGACTCACCGACCACGACCTGTTCCCGAAGGAGGTGGCCGACGAGTTCCGTGCGAACGACCTGGCCGCGATCGCCGAGGGACGGCCGATGCGGCTGGAGGAGCTGGCGCCCGGCGAGGACGGGCCGCGCACGTACATCACGGTGAAGTTCCCGCTGAAGGACGCGGAGGGCCGGCCGTACGCGATCTGCGGCATCTCCACCGACATCACCGAACGCAAACGCGCGGAGGACGAGGTACGCCGGCTCAACGAGGAACTGGAGGAGCGGGTCCGGCACCGCACCGCCGAGCTGGAGGCCTCGACCCGGGAACTGGATGCGTTCGCGTACTCCGTCTCGCACGACCTGCGTGCGCCACTGCGCTCGCTGGCCGGGTTCAGTGAGGTGCTGCTGGAGGACTACGCCGACGTGCTGGACGACACCGGTCGCGGCTACCTGCGGCGGATCGAGGCGAACGCGGACCGGATGGCCCGGATGATCGACGACCTGCTGGACCTGTCCCGGGCCACCCGGGTGGAGCTGCGCCGCGGGCGGGTCGACATCAGCGGGCTGGCCTGGGACGTGGTGGCCGAGCTGCGCGACACCTACCCGAGCCGGGACGTCGAGGTCAGCGTGGCGGACCGGCTCGTCGCCCAGGGCGACGCCCATCTGATCCGGCTGGTGCTGCGCAACCTGCTGGGCAACGCGTGGAAGTTCACCGCCCGCAGCACGCCGGCCGTGATCACGGTGGAGGCCACCGGCCCGGACGACGGGGTGTTCGCGATCCGGGACAACGGCGCCGGGTTCGACATGCGGTACGCCGCGAAGCTGTTCGACCCGTTCCAGCGTCTGCACTCCGCCTCCGACTTCGAGGGCACCGGCGTCGGGCTGGCCATCGTGTCCCGGATCGTGCACCGGCACGGCGGCCGGATCTGGGCCGAGGGCGAGGTCGGCAACGGTGCCGCCTTCTTCTTCACGCTGACGACGGAACCCGCCACGGCCGAGGTGACCGCATGATGAACGGTGGCAAGATTCTCCTCGTCGAGGACAACCCGGACGACGTGATGTTCACGATCCGCGCGTTCCAGCGGAACAAGATCTCGAATGAGGTCGTGGTGGCGCACGACGGCGCCGAGGCGCTGGAATACCTGCTTCCGGACGACGAGAGCAAGGCGTTGCGCCCGGCGCTGATCCTGCTCGACGTCAACCTGCCCAAGGTGGACGGTCTCGAGGTGCTGCGCCGGATCCGGTCGCACGCGCGGACCGCCGGGCTACCGGTCGTGGTGCTCACCACGTCGAGCGAGGAACGGGACATCGTGGCCAGCTACCGGCTGGGCGCCAACAGCTTCGTCCGCAAGCCGGTGATCTTCGGCGAGTTCGTGGACGCCACCAAGGTGCTCGGCGTGTACTGGCTGCTGGTCAACGAGCCGGCGCCGCCGTGGCGCGGCGAGGACTGACCCGGATGCCGATCCAGCTGCTCATCGTCGAGGACAGCGACGACGACGCGTTGCTGATCCAGCGGCAGTTCCGCCGGGTGGGCACCGAGGTGACCGCGGAACGGGTGGACACCGCCGAGGATCTGCGTACCGCGCTGCGGGAGCGCACCCCGGACGTGGTCATCTGCGACTACAACCTGCCCGCGTTCAGCGCCGAGGAGGCCCTCGCGCTGATCCGCGACGGCGGCCTGGACGTACCGTTCATCCTGGTGTCCGGCGAGGTGGGCGAGGAGACCGCGGCCGCGCTGATGAAGGCCGGCGCGCACGACTTCGTCCTGAAGGACCGGCTGGCCCGGCTGGTGCCGGCGGTGGAGCGGGAGCTCCGCGAGGCCGCGGACCGGCACCAGCGGCGCGCCACCCAGACCGCGCTGCGGGTCAGCGAGGAACGCTTCCGGCTGCTGGCCGAGCACGCCCAGGACATCATCTTCCGGTACCGGCGCCGGCCCCACCCGGCCGTGGAGTACCTCAGCCCGGCGGTGGAGCACATCCTGGGCTACCCGCCGGAACAGTTGTACGCCGATCCGGAGCTGGTGTTCTCGCTGGTGGAACCGGAGGACCGGCCGGCGTTCGAGGGCACCTGGCGGCACGTCGACCCGGTGCCGCTGACCGCGCGCTGGCGCCGGCCGGACGGTGGTCTGGTGTACCTGGAGCAGCGCGCCGCGCCGATCCGGGACGCGGACGGCACGGTGGTCGCGGTCGAGGGCATCCTGCGCGACACCTCGGAGCGGATCGTGGCCGAGCAGGAGCGGCACCGCCTGGAGCACCAGTTGCGGCAGAACGAACGGCTCGACTCGCTCGGCCACCTGGCCGGCGGGGTGGCGCACGACTTCAACAACCTGCTCGCGGTCATCCTCGGCTACTGCGGCATCGTGACCGAGTCGCTGCCGCCGGACCACGAGTGCCAGACCGACATGGACGGCATCCGCAAGGCCGCCGAGCGCGGCGCGGGACTGACCCGGCAACTGCTGATCTTCAGCCGGCTGGAACCGTCGCGGCTGGAACGGGTGGACCTCAACACCGTGGTGAGCGAGACCCGCGAACTGCTCAAGCGGACGCTCGGCGAGGACGTCACGGTGGTCACCGAGCTGGCCGACGACCTGCATCCGGTGCGCGCGGACCGCAGCAAGATGGAACAGGTCCTGCTCAACCTGGTGGTGAACGCCCGGGCCGCGATGCCGGACGGCGGCGAGCTGCGGATCGAGACCCGCAATGCCGACGGTACGGTGCAACTGAGCGTCGCCGACCAGGGCCACGGGATGGCGCCGGAGGTGGCGCAGCGCGCGTTCGAGCCGTTCTTCACCACCCGGCCGAAGGGGCAGGGGACCGGGCTGGGGCTGGCCACCGCGTACGGGGCGGTCACCGACGCGGGCGGCACCATCGAGATCGACTCGGCACCCGGCGCGGGCACCACGGTGCGGATCCGGCTCCCGGCGACCACCGAGGCCGAGGCCGAGCCGGGCGACGGGCACGGCGCGGTGCCGGAGGGCGCCGGCGAGACCGTGCTGCTGGTCGAGGACGAGGACGCGGTCCGCAAGGTGGTGCTCCGCCAGCTGAGCAACGCGGGTTACCGGGTGGCCGAGGCGGCGTCACCGCTGGACGCGCTGCGGCTGTTCACGGCGGACCCGCAGTGCTGCGATCTGCTGCTCACCGACATCGTCATGCCGGGCATGTCCGGCACCCAGCTGGCCAGCCGGCTCCGCGAACTCCGTCCGGCCCTGCCGGTGCTGTTCATGTCCGGCTACACGGCCGGTCCCGCCCCGGGTGGTCACGAGCTGCCCCCGGATTCGATGCTGCTGCACAAGCCGTTCGACCGGGATGCGCTGCTCGCGGCGGTGCGCCGCACCATGCACGCGGCACACGAGGTCTCCGGCGGCTGAACCGGAGACCTCGGGAGCGTCACCAGCGCGATTCCCGGGCGCCCTGATGCGAGGGCTTCCAGTCGGCGCTGTCGCGGCTGTCCGCGGTGAGGCCGAGCGCCGAGGCGAGCGCGATGAGAGCGAAGAAGAGGACGACGATGAGGAGTTCCATGGCGGTTCACCCTTAGTCCGGCTGTGCTGTGGGCCGGTGCGCACCGGGTTGCTTGACTCTCAGCTTGCGCCGGGCACGGGCCCGCCAACAGCGGCAGTAAAGCCATACATGTTCAAGATGCTGCCACGCGGCTCTAGACTGGCCGCATGTTGCGAAGTGTCGCGGTCATCGCCCTCCCGGACGTCGCGGTTTTCGAGCTCGGCGTGCTGTGTGAGCTGTTCGGATACGACCGGACCGCGGAGGGGCTTCCGGGTCACCGGTTCTCGGTCTGCTCGCCGGACGGCGGCCCGGTCCGTACCCATGCCGGGTTCTCCATCGCCCCGGAGCGCGACCTCGCCCCGGTCGAGGACGCCGACCTGGTCGCGGTCGTGCCGTTCGACACCGGGGAGGATCCGCCCGAGGAGGTGCTGGCCGCCCTGCGCCGGGCCCACGACCGCGGTGCCTGGGTGATGAGCGTGTGCACCGGGGCGTTCGCCCTCGGCGCGGCCGGCCTGCTGGACGGCCGGCGGTGCACCACGCACTGGCGGCACACCGACCGGCTGGCCGAGAAGTACCCGGCCGCCAAGGTCGACCCGGGCGTCCTGTACGTGGCGGACGGCAACGTGCTCACCGGCGCCGGCACCGCCGCCAGCGTCGACGCCGGCCTGCACGTGATCCGCCAGGAGCACGGCTCGGCGGTGGCCACCCAGCTGGCCCGGCGCATGGTGGTGCCGCCGCACCGCGACGGCGGCCAGGCCCAGTACATCGAGACACCGGTGTCGGCGCCCGAGTGCGCGACGCTGCAGCCGGTCCTCACCCAGGTGCTGGAGACGCTGGACCGGCCGCACACGGTCGAGTCGATGGCCGACCTGGCGCACATGGCGCCCCGGACGTTCGCCCGCAAGTTCCGGGCCGAGACCGGCGTCACCCCGCACGACTGGCTCACCAGTCAACGGGTGCTGCTGGCCCGGCGGCTGCTCGAGGACACCGGCCTGGGCGTCGACGCGATCGCCGACCGGTCCGGCTTCGGCAGCGCCGCCACGCTCCGGCACCACTTCGCGCACCGGCTCAGCACCACCCCGCAGGCGTACCGGGGGACGTTCAGGTCACACGCCCGCTGAGGATTCCCCGGCCGGGACCGTGGGCATGCCCCAGGCATGGCGACGACTCCCGGCCCCACCGTGTTCGTGCTCTTCGGCGCCACCGGCGACCTGGCGAAGCGGATGGTGCTGCCGGCGTTCTACACGCTGGCCGTCGAGGGACTGCTCCCGGACGACTGGGTGCTGGTCGGCAACGGCCGCGGCGACGTCTCGCACGAGGACTTCCAGGGCCACGTGCACGACGTGCTCACCGAGTTCGGCCCGGCGCCGGACCAGGGACCGTGGCGGGAGTTCCGGCGGCGGCTGCGTTTCGCCGGCGGCGGCTTCGCCACCGACGACCCGGGCAGCCTGCTGGACGTGATCGGCCAGGCCCGCGACGAACTCCCCGCCGACGCCCAGCTGGTGCACTACCTGGCCGTGCCGCCGGTCGCGTTCGGCGAGATCACCCGGGCGCTGGGCGAGCACGGCCTGGCCGACCGGGCGCGGGTGGTGTACGAGAAGCCGTTCGGCACGTCGCCGGAGAACTTCCGCGAGCTCGACCGGCTGGTGCACTCGGTGCTGGACGAGTCGCAGGTGTACCGGATCGACCACTTCCTGGGCAAGGAGGCGACGCAGAACCTGCACGTGCTGCGGTTCGCCAACGAGATGTTCGGCGCCGTGTGGAACCGCCGGCACATCGAGAGCGTGCAGATCGACGTGCCGGAGACGCTCGGCGTCGACGACCGGGCCGAGTTCTACGACGCCACCGGTGCGGTCCTGGACATGCTCGTGACCCACCTGTTCCAGGTCGCCGCGGAGGTGGCCATGGAACCCCCGGCCAGCCTCGGCGCGGACGACCTGCGGGCCGCCCGGGAGAAGGTGATCCGGGCGTTCCGGCCGCTGGACCCGGCGGAGGTGGTGCTGGGCCAGTTCGCCGGCTACCGGGACGTGCCCGGGGTGGGCCGGCGGTCGCGGACCGACACGTACGTCGCGGCCCGGCTGTGGATCGACAACCCGCGCTGGCGCGGGGTGCCGTTCCTGCTCCGGACCGGCAAGCGGCTCGCCGCCGACGAGCAGCGGGTGAGCCTGGTGCTGCGCACCCCCGACCACCCGTTCGCCGGCCTCGCGGCCCAGTCCAACGTGCTGTCCTTCGCGCTCTCCGGGTCCGGCGAGATCGACCTCGGCCTGCTGGCCAAGAAGCCCGGGGTGGAGCTGTCCCTGCGGCCGGCCTCGGTGCGGCTGCCCCTGGCCGACCTGCCCGACGCCGAGCCGCTGCCGCCGTACGTCCGCCTGCTGCACGACGTGCTGGTCGGGGACCGGTCGCTGTTCACCCGCCCGGACGGCCTCGCGGCGGTGTGGAAGGTGGCCGCGCCGCTGCTGGCCGACCGGCCCCGGATGGCGCCGTACCCGCCCGGATCGTGGGGCCCGGCCCGCGCCGGCAAGCTGGCCGCACCGCACCGCTGGCTGCTCGGCCAGTAGACCCGGGTTGCCGGCGGCGGAAGCCGGACGGCGGAGATCGGGGGAGTACCCGGGGAAGTCCGGATAGGAACTCGGGCCGCCGCCACGCGAGTCTGCCCGCATGACTCGCTTCTGTGCCGTGACCGCGCCCGCCCTCATGCTGCTCTACGGCGTCCTGCGGTTCTTCGACGGCCTCGACGACGTGCGGGGCGGCTGGCTGTGGGACGTGGGGCACGTCGCGTTCTTCGTCGCGATGATCCTGTTCGCCGTGCTGGCGCTCCGGCTGCGTACCCCCTCGGCGCTGTCCAACGCGGCCACCGCCGCGGTCCTGATCGGCGCCGCCTGCTTCCTCTGGGTGATCGCCGGTGACCTGTCCGAGGGCTTCCAGTCCGCCGCGCCGCTGCCCGGCCCGCTGCAGCTGATCGGTCCGCTGCTGTTCCAGTTCGGCCTGCTCACGCTGCTGGTGCTGCGCCGCCTGCCGTGGTGGAGCCCGGCCCTGGTGCTGGGCGGCTTCGTCGCCCTCGCGGTGAACCTGGACCTGCTGCCGCTCGCGTCCCTGCTGGTCTGGGCCGGGCTGGCGCCGCTGGCGGTGCAGTCGCGCGCCGAGCGGGTGAACGCCTAGATTCTCCGGCATGGGACCGTTGCACGGCCTGCGGGTGCTGGAGCTGGGCGGGATCGGCCCCGGCCCGTTCTGCGGCATGCTCCTCGCCGACCTGGGCGCCGACGTGGTCCGGGTCGACCGCCCGGGCGGGCCGCCGGCCGGGCTGCCGGCGCCGGATCAGGATCTGCTGCATCGGGGCAAGCGGTCGGTCGCCGTCGACCTCAAGGACGCGGCCGGCGCCGCCGCGGTGCGCGGGCTCGCCGGCCGGGCCGACGCGCTGATCGAGGGCTTCCGGCCCGGCGTCGCGGAACGGCTCGGCCTCGGCCCGGCGGACTGCCATGCGATCAACCCCCGGCTGGTGTACGGCCGGATGACCGGCTGGGGCCAGGACGGTCCCCTGGCCGGCCGGGCCGGACACGACATCACCTATCTGGCGGTCACCGGCGTCCTGCACGCGATCGGCCCGGCCGGCGGCCCGCCGCAGATCCCGCTCAACCTGCTCGGCGACTTCGCCGGCGGCGCACTCTATCTCGCGGTCGGCCTGCTGGCAGCGCTGCGCGAGGCCACCGCGACCGGCCGGGGGCAGGTGGTCGACGCCGGCATCGTGGACGGCGTCGCCCACCTGTCCACCATGGTGCACGGGATGCTGGCCGCCGGGCAGTGGCGCGACGAGCGCGGGGTCAACCTGCTCGACGGCGGCCGGCCGTTCTACGACGTGTACGCCACCCGGGACGGCGGCCACGTCGCGGTCGGGCCGCTGGAACCGCGGTTCTTCGCCGAGTTGCTGGCCCGGCTGGACCTGGACGGGCTGCGCCAGGACGACCCGGCGATCCGGGCCCGGCTGGCGGCGGTGTTCGCCACCCGGACCCGGGACGAGTGGTCCGCGGTGTTCGCCGGCAGCGACGCGTGTGTGGCGCCGGTGCTGTCGCTCGCCGAGGCCCCGGACCACCCGCACCTCGCGGCCCGCAACACCTTCCCGATCCACCACGGGGTACGCCAACCCGCACCGGCGCCCCGCTTCAGCGGCACGCCGGCGTCGCTGGGTGCACCGCCGCCCCGTCCCGGCGAACACCACCGCGTGGTGTTCGCCGACTGGGGCGTCGCGCCGCCGACCGACTGACCGTTTGGTTCCGGAGGTGGGTCGGCAGCCGGTGCGGCCGGGTGACGGCCCCGGCCCGGCCACGGCACCGGTACATCGCCCGCGGTGCGTTCGGCGCGGCGGCGGGGCGGAGCCTCGGGCGTCCGGCAGCGGGCCACGGTCACGCCGATGCGGCCAAATCGAGGCCGAAATGTGACCGCTCACATTTCGCGCTCTGAGACCGTAGGTGTCCCGGGCAATGACCCGATTTGCCGCTCGGTGAGCCCGGGTGCGGGCGGAGACGTCCGGGTTTGCGACGAGGACGAAACTCTTCGAAACGCAAGTCTTGACGAGAGAGATGAGAGCGATAACACTCCTGAAACATGGTCGCTCGGCTGAGTGACCGGCAGGTGACGCTCCACGGCTGTCCATCGGCAACCACCGACGGCATCAACGACCGACGTGATCCCCGAAGCGTTGATGTTAGCGCTAACAAAGTTTTGCTCTCCACGGTACGGCGACCGCGGGCGTTCCGCGCACGGCCCGTCCGACAACTCCAGGAGGATTCAGTGCTCAAGAGACTGTCCGTCGCGCTGGTTGCCGGTGCGCTCGCATTCGGCGTGGCCGCGTGTGGTGGCGAGGAAGCGGGTGGCGGTTCGACCGGTGGTGGCGGCGACGACAAGATCACCATGGGCTTCGCGCAGGTCGGCGCGGAGAGCGGGTGGCGTACCGCGAACACCAAGTCGATCCAGGAGTCGGCCGCCAGTGCCGGCATCGAACTGAAGTTCTCCGACGCGCAGCAGAAGCAGGAGAACCAGATCAAGGCGATCCGCAGCTACATCGCGCAGAAGGTGGACGTGATCGCGTTCTCCCCGGTGGTCGAGACCGGTTGGGACACCGTGCTCAAGGAGGCCAAGGACGCGAACATCCCGGTCATCCTCACCGACCGCGCGGTGGACTCGCAGGACACCTCGCTGTACAAGACCTTCATCGGCTCGGACTTCGTGCTGGAGGGCAAGAAGGCCGGCGAGTGGCTGGTCAAGGAGTACGAGGGCAAGACCGAGCCGGTGAACATCGTCCAGCTCGAGGGCACCACCGGATCGGCCCCGGCGAACGACCGCAAGTCCGGCTTCACCGACGTCATCAAGGCCGACCCGAAGTTCAAGATCATTGCCTCGCAGACCGGCGAGTTCACCCGGGCCAAGGGCAAGGAGGTCATGGAGGCGCTGATCAAGGCGAACCCGGACATCGACGTGCTGTACGCGCACAACGACGACATGGGCCTGGGCGCGATCGAGGCGATCGAGGCGGCCGGCAAGAAGCCCGGCACCGACATCAAGATCATCACGGTGGACGCGGTCAAGGACGGCATGACGGCGCTGGCCGCCGGGAAGATCAACTTCATCGTCGAGTGCAGCCCGCTGCTCGGCCCACAGCTGATGGACCTGGCCAAGAAGGTCGTCAAGGGCGAGCAGGTGGAGCAGCGGGTGCTGACCGAGGAGACCACGTTCACCCCGGAGCAGGCGAAGGCCGCGCTGCCCGAGCGCAAGTACTGAGCAAGTCGGCGCCGGCGTATTGACCTGCGCCGCGAAGTACGCATCGATGAACAGAGGCGATCGCCCCGGCCGCCCGGCCGGGGCGATCGGCGAACCGCGCGGCGTCGGCCGGGCGTGACTGCAGAACGGAGTGGACGATGGGTCAACCGGTACCCGTCCTCGAGATGACCGGCATCGGCAAGACCTTCCCGGGTGTGGTCGCCCTCGACGACGTCGACTTCCGGCTGCTGCCGGGTGAGGTGCACGCCCTGATGGGCGAGAACGGCGCCGGCAAGTCGACGCTGATCAAGGTGCTCACCGGCGTCTACTCCAACGATGCGGGGGAGGTCCGGCTGGCCGGGGAGCCGGTCCGGTTCACCGGGCCCCTGCAGGCCCAGCGGGCCGGCGTCAGCACCGTGTACCAGGAGGTCAACCTCTGCCCCAACCTCAGCGTGGCGGAGAACATCTTCATCGGCCGGGAACCGCGGCGGTTCGGCAAGATCCAGTGGTCCCGCATGCGGAAGCGGTCCGCGGAGCTGTTGCGGCGGCTCGACCTGGACATCGACGTGTCCGCGCCGCTGAGCACCTACTCGCTGGCGGTGCAGCAGATGGTCGCTATCGCCCGGGCGGTCGACGTGTCGGTCAAGGTGCTGGTGCTCGACGAGCCGACGTCCAGCCTGGACACCTCCGAGGTCGACCAGCTGTTCCGGGTGATCCGCCGGCTCTCCGACGACGGCGTGGCCATCCTCTTCGTCTCCCACTTCCTGGACCAGGTGTACGAGATCGCGGACCGGATGACCGTGCTGCGCAACGGCCGGCGGATCGGCGAGTACCGGACCGCGGAACTGCCCCAGATGGACCTGGTCAGCAAGATGATCGGCAAGGAACTGGAGACGCTGGAACAACTGGAGGAGCGGACCGGGCGTACCCACGACCGGGCCCGGGACGCCCCGGTGGTGATCCAGGCCGAGGGACTGGGCCGGGTCGGCGCCATCGAGCCGTTCGACCTGACCATCCACGAGGGCGAAGTGGTCGGGCTGGCCGGTCTGCTCGGCTCCGGGCGCACCGAACTGGCCCGGCTGCTGTTCGGCGCGGACCGGGCCGACCACGGCGGCGTCCAGATCGGCGGGCGGCCGGTCACCCTGCGCGGCCCGCGGACCGCGATGCGCCACCGGATCGCCTTCAGCTCGGAGAACCGCCGGGCCGAAGGGCTGGTGGAGGACCTCAGCGTCCGGGAGAACATCGTGCTCGCGCTGCAGGCGTCCCGCGGCTGGCTGCGCCCGATCTCCCGGCGGCGCCAGGAGGAACTGGCCGACAAGTACATCAAGGCGCTGCACATCCGGCCCGCCGACCCGGAACGGCCGGTCCGCAACCTCAGCGGCGGCAACCAGCAGAAGGTGCTGCTGGCCCGCTGGCTGATCACCGAGCCGCGGCTGCTGATCGTGGACGAGCCGACCCGCGGCATCGACGTCGGCGCCAAGGCGGAGATCCAGCGCCTGCTCGCCGAGCTGTCCGGCGGCGGCATGGCGGTGCTGTTCATCAGCGCCGAACTCGAGGAAGTACTCCGGGTCAGCCACACCGTCGCGGTGCTCCGCGACCGCCGGTTGATCCAGCAGATCGACAACGACGCCGACCTGGACGCCGACCGGGTGATGCAGGCGATCGCGAGCGGAGGGCAGCCGGCGTGACCCAACCCACCGTGAGTGAACGGTCCGCTCCGCCGGACCAGACCCCGGAAAAGCGCGGGATGATGCGTACGGTCCTCCGGCACCGGCTGTTCTGGCCGGCCGCCGTCCTGGTGCTGCTCCTGGTCGGCAACGTGTTCTTCACGCCGAGCTTCTTCTCGATCCGGCTGCAGGACGGCCACCTGTACGGCTCGCTGATCGACATCCTGCGGGCGAGCACCCCGTTGATCCTGGTCGGGCTCGGCATGACGCTGGTGATCGCGACCGGCGGGATCGACCTGTCGGTGGGCTCGGTGATGGCCATCGCGGGCGCGGTGGCCTGCCTGCGGATCAGTGACCTGCCCGACCCGAACAGCGTCGGCGGCGTGCTGGCGGCGGTCGGGTTCGCGCTGCTGCTGGCGCTGGTGCTCGGCCTGTGGAACGGCCTGCTGGTGGCGGTCGGCGGCATCCAGCCGATCATCGCCACGCTGATCCTGATGGTGGCCGGCCGCGGGCTGGCCCAGCTGATCACGGACGGGCAGATCATCAACGTGCGCTCCGACCCGTACCGGGTGATCGGCGCCGGCTACGTCCTCACCGTGCCGGTCTCGGTCATCATCGCCGGCCTGTTCGTGGCCGCCGCCGCGCTGCTGGTCCGCCGCAGCGCGCTCGGCCTGCTGCTGGAGTCGGTCGGCGGCAGCCCGGCGGCCAGCCGGCTGGCCGGCATCCAGGCCCGCACGCTGATCCTGACCGTGTACGTCTTCGCCGCGCTCTGTGCCGGCATCGCCGGCCTGATCTTCAGCTCCAACGTGTCCAGCGCGGACGGCAACAACACCGGCAACCTGATCGAACTGGACGCGATCCTGGCCGTGGTGATCGGCGGCACCGCGCTCACCGGCGGCCGGTTCTCCATCGCCGGCACGGTACTGGGCGCGGTCATCATCAACACGCTGAACATCACGGTCTACACGGTCGGCATCCCGTCCAACGTGACGCTGCTGTTCAAGGCGGTCGTGGTCGTCGTGCTCTGCCTGCTCCAGTCGCCGTCCTTCCGGGCCTGGGCGTCCGGCGTCAAACGGCTGTTGCCCACCCCGTCGCGAGCTGGAGGAGCGGCATGATCACCGATACCCCGGCGCCGGTGCAGAACCGGCCGGTCGCCACGAAGGGCCGGGTGTACCGGCCCAATCAGCGACACATTCCGGTGCTGGCGACGCTGGCGCTGCTGGCCCTGATGTACGGCCTCGGCGTCGCCAACTACGAGGGCTTCTCCGACACCCAGGTCCTGCTGAACATCTTCGTGGACAACGCGTTCCTGCTGGTCGTGGCGGTCGGGATGACGTTCGTGATCCTCACCGGCGGCATCGACCTGTCGGTCGGCGCGGTGGTCGCCCTGACCACCGTGGTGGCCGCGACGCTGCTCGGCAAGGACTGGCCGCCCGGCGTGGTGCTGCCGCTGGTCCTGCTGATCGGCACCACCATTGGGCTGGCGATGGGCTGCATCATCCACTTCTTCGAGATCCCGCCGTTCATCGCCACCCTGGCCGGCATGTTCCTGGCCCGCGGTCTCTGCCACCTGATCAGCAAGGAGGCCATCCCGATCACCGACGGCTTCTGGACCTCGATGGCCCAGGAACGGCTGCGTTTCGGCGGGTTCTTCATCTCGCTGAGCGTGGTGATCGCGGTGGTCGTGGTGCTGATCGCCGCGTTCGTGCTGGCGTACACCCGGATCGGCCGCAACGTGTACGCGATCGGCGGCAACGCCCAGTCCGCGCTGCTGATGGGGCTGCCGGTCGGCCGTACCCGGATCTCGGTGTACGCCATCAGCGGGTTCTGCTCCGCGCTCGGCGGCGTGCTGCTCAGCTTCTACATGCTCTCCGGCGACCCGCTGCACGCCCAGGGCCTGGAACTGGACGCCATCGCGGCGGTGGTGATCGGCGGCACGCTGCTCTCCGGCGGCTCCGGTTTCCTGTTCGGCACCGTACTCGGTGTGCTGGTCCTGGGCCTGATCCAGACCATCATCACGTTCCAGGGCACGCTGAGTTCGTGGTGGACCCGGATCGTGATCGGCGGACTGCTGTTCGCGTTCGTCCTGCTCCAACGGCTGGTGACCCGGCGAGCCCGCTGATCGGGCCGGTGCACCGACCCTCGTATCCTGACTCCTCACCGAATGTCGGTTGCGGGGAGTGACGAGCATGAGCGAGCAGACATCCGGGGACGGCGCCGGGTTCGCCGGCCTGGAGTTGCGCAGCGAGCTGCTGCGCGCGCTGACCAGTCTGGGGTACGAGGAACCGACGCCGATCCAGCGGGAGGCGATCCCGCCGTTGCTGGCCGGACACGACCTGCTCGGGCAGGCGGCCACCGGCACCGGCAAGACCGCCGCGTTCGCGTTGCCGCTGCTCCAGGGCCTGGACCGGAAGACCGGCGGCACCGGCCCGTCGGCGCTGGTCCTGGTGCCCACCCGGGAACTCGCCGAGCAGGTGTCGCAGGCCGTGCACCGGTACGGGCGGGACCTCGGCGTACGGGTGCTCCCGGTGTACGGCGGGCAGCCCATCGGCCGCCAGTTGCAGGCGCTGCAGCGCGGCGTGGACGTGGTGGTCGGCACGCCGGGCCGGGTGCTGGACCACATCGGCCGGGCCACGCTGGAGCTGGGTGACGTCCGTACCGTCGTGCTCGACGAGGCGGACGAGATGCTCGACATGGGCTTCGCCGAGGACATCGAGGCGATCCTCGCGGAGACCCCCGGGGAACGGCAGACCGTGCTGTTCTCCGCCACCATGCCGCCGCGGATCGACAGCATCGCCCGCCGCCACCTGCGCGAGCCGGTCCGCATCCAGATGGGCCGGCAGGAGTCCGCGCCGGGCGAGATCCCGCTGGTGCGGCAGAGCGCGTACGTGGTGCCCCGGGCCCACAAGTCGGCCGCGCTGGCCCGGGTGCTGGACGTGGAGGCGCCCACCGCGGCGATCGTGTTCTGCCGTACCCGGGAAGAGGTGGACCAGGTCACCGAGACCCTCAACGGGCGCGGCTACCGGGCCGAGGCGCTGCACGGCGGGATGAGCCAGGACCAGCGCGACCGGGTGATGGGCCGGCTCCGGGCCGGTGCCACGGAACTGCTGGTGGCCACGGACGTCGCCGCCCGCGGCCTGGACGTCGAGCAGCTCACCCACGTGGTCAACTACAACGTCCCGTCGGCCCCGGAGGCGTACGTGCACCGGATCGGCCGGGTCGGCCGGGCCGGGCGCGAGGGCGCGGCGATCACGCTGGCCGAGCCGCGGGAGAACCGCATGCTCAAGGCCATCGAACGGCTGACCCGCCAGCGGATCACGCTGGAGAGCGTGCCGACCGTCACCGACCTGCGGGCCCGCCGGATGGAACTCACCCGCGCCGCGATCCAGGGCAGCCTCGGCGACGACGACCTGGAACGCTTCCGCGTGGTGATCGAGTCGCTCACCGACGAGGCCGACCTCGAACGGGTGGCGCTGGCCGCGGTCAAGCTGGCCCACGAGGCGGCCGGCGGCGACGTGGACGAGGAGGAGATCCCCGCGGTGGCCCCGCCCCGGGAAGCACCGTCCCGGGATGCGCGGCGCTCCGAGCCGTACCGTGGGCAGGGAAAGGGCCGCCCGGGCGGCGACACCGGCGCGACCCGGCTGTTCTTCGGCCTCGGCCGGCGGGCCGGGCTGCGCCCGCAGGACCTGGTCGGCGCGATCGCCGGCGAGTCCGGGCTGAGCGCCCGGGACATCGGCGCGATCCAGATCACCGACCGGTTCTCGCTGGTCGAGGTGCCGGAGTCGGCCGCCGAGATGGTCATCGCGGCGATGCAGCAGGCGACCATCCGCGGGCGCCGGCCCACCGTGCGGCGGGAGCGCTACTCCCGCTGATTGCCGGCGGGCCGACCGGGGTACCGGGAGGCCATGACGGAGTACGGAATCCACGCCTCGCACGAGCAGATCCCACCCGCCGAGCTGCTGGCCGCCGTGATCGCCGCGGAACGCGCCGGCTTCGACGCGGCCATGTGCTCCGACCACTTCTCGCCGTGGAGCGCGCGGCAGGGCCAGTCCGGGTTCGCCTGGGCCTGGCTCGGCGCCGCGCTGCAGGCCACCAACCTGTCGTTCGGCGTGGTCAACGCGCCCGGACAGCGCTACCACCCGGCGATCATCGCCCAGGCGATCGGCACGCTCGGCGCCATGTACCCGGGCCGGTTCTGGGCCGCGCTGGGCAGCGGCGAGTACAGCAACGAGCACATCACCGGCGACGTCTGGCCGCGCAAGGACGTCCGCAACGCCCGGCTGCGGGAGTGCGTGGACGTGATCCGCGAACTGCTGGCCGGCGAGGAGGTGAGCCGCGACGGCCTGGTCCGGGTGGACCGCGCCCGGCTCTGGACCCGGCCGGAGACGCCGCCGTCGCTGATCGGCGCCGCGGTCAGCCCGGCGACCGCCGCCTGGTGCGCGGAATGGGCCGACGGTCTGGTCACGGTCAACGCGCCGGAGGCGACGCTGCGGGAGATGATCGCCGCCTACCGCGGCGCGGGCGGACGCGGCCCGATCGCCCTGCAGGTCCACCTGAGCTGGGCGCCGACCGAGCGGGAGGCCGAGGAGATCGCGTACGACCAGTGGCGCAGCAACGTCTTCGCGCCGCCGGTCTGCTGGGACCTGGAGACCGTGGAGCACTTCGACGTGGTGGCCGAGGAGGTCACGCTGGACAAGGTGCGCTCGGTGGTGAACGTCTCCGCAGACCTGGAGCGGCACATCGAGTGGTTGCGCGGTTATGCGGCGCTGGGCTTCGATCGGATCTACCTGCACCACGTGGGGCAGGACCTGATGCCGTTCGTGGAGACCTTCGGCGCCAAGGTGCTGCCCGCCCTGCGCTGACCGGCCCCGCCGGACGCCGAGCACGCCGGTGATGATCCGAGCGGGCGTGGCGGCCAGGACGACGTCCGCACCAGCCTGACCGCGCCGTGAACACCGCTGATGGCGGCTTGCCGAGGCGGCGCGCGGCTTCGCTCGACTTGTGGTGCTCGCCGCGCCGGAATTGCACACGCGCGGGCGGTGTCGGCGGTGTGTGTGGGCTTGAGGCGCCTACCGCGCCCGACTTCCACACGTCCCGGTGGTGTCGGCGGTGTGTGTGGACTTGAGGCGCCTACCGCGCCCGACTTCCACACGTCCCGGTCGTGTCGGCGGTGTGTGTGGGCTTGTGGTGCTCGCCGCGCCGGAATTGCACACGCGCGGGTGGTGTCGGCGGTGTGTGTGGACTTGAGGCGCCTACCGCGCCCGACTTCCACACGTCCCGGTCGTGTCGGCGTTGCGTGGGGGCTTGTGGTGCCCAGCGCGCCGGAACTTCACACGTGTCGGTGACGCCGGTGGAGCGTGCGGACTTGTGGCGCCTGCCGTGCCCGAACTCCACACGTCCCGGCGGCGCCCTCGGGCGGTGCTGCGGCTGCGGCGATGTGCGACCGGCACGGGTCTGCGACTGCCGGTGCGCACGGTGCGAAAGTCGCGTCTGATCGACTCACCAGATCTGTGACGCCGGGATGGGACACCCCGGATTGCCGGCACTCGGCAACGCCGCTGACTGGCATCCGGCACGCCTTCCGCACTCCGCCGATCTTGGAGTTGCGGCGGAACAAAAGCCATTTTGCATCGACGAATCGGGCATCATAAAGTCCACGATCTACAGGGCCGGCGGTGCGTGCGTGGCGGTGGGGGACGGGTACTCTCGGTACTCGGCGGGCTGCCCGGTGTGCTGGTCGCGGCTCAGTTGGCACGTTTTCGCGGAAAAAGACGGGCTCGCGTTGAACCCCGGACATCGGCCGAACGGATGATGCCGGCGGGTCGGCGTACCTCGCATATTTCTTCTTTAATTGCGCCTCAAGAACGCACTAAATTTCTCGCCTGAATTGGCTTCGCGGCCGGATGTTTCTTATTTTCTTGATGCCGGCCCGAATGGATGCTCGTGGGGGGCACCGCGGGCGGCGAGAAGTGATAGAAGAGGTATCCCATGCGAAGGTCGACCTCCCGTCGCGCCGCCACCCGACCGCGTTTCGACCGTCGTCTGATCGGCGTCGCCGCCGCCGTCGTGGTGTTCGGCGGCCTGATCGGCGTCACCCAGATCTCGAACGCCGGTGACAAGTCCGGACCGGAGAAGGTCAACGGCCTGGAGATCCTCGCCAACGACTGTGGCAAGAGCCGGCTGGCGCCGCACGACGGCTTCCAGAAGGGCGAGCGGTGCGTGTCCACCGAGTTCGGCGAGGTCGGCCCGGCGGAGAAGAACCCGACGCTGCTGATCACCGAGGCGCCGAAGTCGGTACGCGCCGGTGAGTCGTTCCAGCTCAAGGTCAGTACGCGCAACCTGGTGCGGGACCGGTTCCTGGCCGCCGGGCAGGGCGGCTACTACGTGGAGAGTTCGGTGCTCACCCCGGAAGGGCTGGTCCGCGGTCACTTCCACACGGCCTGCCGGATGCTCTCCTCCACCCGGGCGGCGGTCGACCCGGCACCGGTCCCGGCCTTCTTCGTGGCCACCGAGGACCGCCGGGGCGGCGCGCAGCCGGACACCGTGACGATCCAGGTGCCGGGGCTGCCGGACGACGGCATCGCGCAGTGCGCCTCCTGGGCCGGCGACGGTTCGCACCGCATCCCGATGATGCAGCGCGCCAACCAGACCCCGGCGTTCGACGCGGTACGGATCCGGGTCGAGCGGGGCCGCCCGCCGGCGGACGACGAGGACGACGAGGACGACGAGAACGACGAGGACAACCCGCCGGCCCCGGGCGACGGAGAGGGCAACGGCGACGGCAACGCGCCGGGCGACGGCAACGACGACGGCAACGCGCCGGGCGACGGCAACGGCGACGGCGACGGCAACCCGCCGGGCGACGGGGACGGTGACGGCGACGGGAACCCGCCGGCCCAGGACGGCGGAAACCAGCCGAACCCGGTCGCCACCAAGCCGACGACCAAGACCTCCACCCGGCCCGCCAAGCCCCCGGCCGACAAGCCGGCAACCCAGGACAAGCCCCGCGAGGAAGCCGACCGGGACGAGGCCGACCGGGACGAGGCCGACCGGGACGAGGCCGACCGGGCGGAGAGCGGACGCGGCGACGAGGACGCCGAGACGGCCCAGGCCGTGCGGCCGAAGCCGTCGGCGACCGCCCGTAAGGGTGCGGTCAAGAAGGAGTCCACGGACGAGACCGAGGACGCCGAGCAGGCCCCGGCGGCCGAGCTGCAGTCGCAGCAGGACGCGGCCGTGCTGGCCGAGCCGGCGCCGCCGCCCGCGGACGACTCGCCGAAGCTGGCGCTGACCGGGGTCAACACGATCGCCATCGCCGGTGCCGGGCTGCTGCTGATCCTCGGCGGCGTGGTCCTGTTCGGTTCGCTGCGCCGGCGCCGCGCCGAGTCCGGCTGGCGCTGACCTGGCACACGACTGACCCCCGGCCCGTCCGGGGGGCGGGGGTCAGTCGTGTGTCACCCGCAGCAGCAGTTGCGCGGACGGCGTCTCCGGGTCGTCCGCGTCGACGACCGCCAGCAGGGACACCTCGCCCGCCCGGGCCCGGCGTACCGCCAGACCTTCGACCTTGAACACGGCGCCGCCGGTGGCCGGTAGCGCGGCCACCGACACCGACCGGTCGCCGTCCAGCAACGCCAGCGCCGCGCCCACCACCGGGCCGTCGTCCACCGCGTTCGGGGTGTCCTCGGCGGCACCGCTGGCCAGCACCCGACCGTCCGGCAACGCCACCGCGTCGGTGACCGCCAGCGCCACCCCGGCGGCCGTGCCGAGGTCGTAACGGCGCGGGCCGGCGACGCCGACCCGGTCCGGGTGGCCGGTGCCGGTCACCACGGCGAGCAGTGCCGCCAGGTCCACGTCGGCGCTGGCGGACGGCACCCCGGCGGCGGCATTGCCGCGCTGGAACCAGCGCAGCCGGTCGCCCAGCCGGCACGCGCCCTCCAGGTTGAGGCGGTCCGGCGGTAGGCCGAGGACCGCGGCGACGCGGTGGAACACCGGGGTCAGATCGACCATGCGGTACGCCGGGCCGGCCGCCCCGAGCGTGACCAGCGATGCGCGCATCCGGACCGGCGTGGAGCCCGAACCGAGCAGCAGTACCCCGTCCCGCCCGTCCACCGGTACCGGGCAGGCGGCCTCGAAGTCGGGCTTCAGTGGCTTCGTACCCGATGCCGAACTGAATGTCTCGTGCCCGTCGACGGCCGCCGCCACGCGCACCGGGCGGATCCCGTCCGGCCGTTGCCACGCGGCGTGCGTGGCGTCGTCCTGCGCGATCAGCCAGCCGTCGCCGAACGGGGCGATCGCCGACGCCGCCCGTACCGGTGCACCGTCGTCGAACCGCAGCGCGGTGACCCGCTCCACCTCGACCCGCATCCGTGCCGTCCCTCCGCGCGCTTCCCCGTGCCGCCATCCGATCACCACACGACCTGTCCAGCCAAGCGTCGCCCGGCATTCACCCGGTCCATCACCGGGCGACAGCTCCGAACCGCTCAATCAGCTGAACCCCACGTATCAGGGAGGTTCGATGGACCGGCGGACGATGTTGCGTACCACGGTGATGGGCGCCGGAGCGATGGCGTTGCCGTTCACCGCCTGGCCGGCCGCGTACGGCGCGCCCGCGCAGAACGCGGCCGGTCCGTACGGCCCGCTGCAGCCGGCCGACGCGAACGGCATTCAGCTGCCGGCCGGCTTCACCAGCCAGGTGGTGGCCCGTTCCGGCCAGGTGGTGCCCGGTACCAGCTACCGGTGGCACTCCGCCCCGGACGGCGGCGCGGTGTTCGCCAACGGCTCCGGCTGGGTGTACGTCTCCAATGCGGAGGTGTCCGCGTCGTCCGGCGGCGGCGCGTCCCGGATCGTGTTCTCGTCGACCGGCGCGATCGCCGGCGCGTCCCGGATCCTGTCCGGGACGAACCAGAACTGTGCCGGCGGCCGAACCCCGTGGCACACCTGGTTGTCCTGCGAGGAGGTGTCGCTGGGCCGGGTCAGCGAGACGTATCCGCTGGGCGGGACCGCGGTGGTCCGGCCGGCGATGGGCCGGTTCAAGCACGAGGCGGCGGCGGCCGACCCGGTACGCAAGGTGATCTACCTGACCGAGGACGAACCGGACGGCAAGTTCTACCGGTTCGTGCCGACCAGCTGGGGCGACCTGTCCAGCGGCACGCTGCAGGTGCTGCGCGCCGGGTCGGCCACCTCCGGGTCGTTCACCTGGGCCACGGTGCCGGACCCGGACGGCTCACCCACCGCGACCCGCAGCCAGGTGTCCGGGGCGAAGTCGTTCGACGGGGGCGAGGGCTGCCACTACGCCGCGGACACGGTGTGGTTCACCACCAAGGGCGACAACCGGATCTGGCAGGTCAACCTGCTGACCGGCACCTATCAGCTCGGGTACGACGACGCGCTGGTCGACGGCACCGCGCCGCTGACCGGGGTGGACAACATCACGGGTACGCCGGCCGGCGACCTGTACGTGGCCGAGGACGGCGGCAGCATGGACATCTGCCTGATCACGCCGGCCGATCAGGTCTCGGTGTTTCTGCGGGTCACCGGGCACAGCGGCTCGGAGATCACCGGTCCGGCGTTCACCCCCGCCGGCGACCGGCTCTACTTCTCCTCCCAGCGCGGTACGTCCGGCTCGTCCTCCGGCGGCATCACGTACTGCGTGACCGGGCCGTTCCGTACCTGAGTCGCCGTGCGGGCCGGGCCCGCCTCGCCTACCGTGGAGGTGGTGTTCATCCTCTTCGGGTTCCGCACCTCGCACCGCCGGCTGGGCGTCCGCACCATGACGTGTGACGTCTGCGGGATGACCGCGGCTCAGGGCCTGGTCAAGCGCTCCACCAAGTTCACGCTGTTCTTCATCCCGCTGTTTCCGGTGAAGCGGCCGACCTATTTGCGCGAGTGCACCCACTGCGGTGCCACCCGCCCCCTCCCCGAGCACCAGGTCACGTCCCTGATGGCCTGACTCGCCCAGAATTCGCCGGTGCGAAGCGGGTGTTCCCGCGCGGTAGGCGTGAACGCGGCGTTTCGTGGCTGTTGACAGCCCGTGACGGAGGGATCAGCATATTCGCATCGATCCATGGGAGCGCTCCCAGGATCGCCCTTCAGCATGAGGAGCGTCAGTGATCCGGACTCCCCATAGGCGCCTGACCACCATTGTCGGTACCACCGCCCTGCTGGCCACCACGTTGGTGGCGGTGTCCGCGGGCACGGCCCAGGCCGACGAGGTCGACCAGGTCGTCAACGGCGGCTTCGACAGTGCCATCGAACCATGGTGGTCCACCCCGAGCATGCCCATCACCCTGGTCGACGGGCGGGCCTGCGTCGACGTGCCCGGCGGCACCGTGAACCGCTGGGACGTGGCCGTCGGGCAGAACGACATCGATCTGGTCGAGGGCGAGTCGTACCGTCTCGAGTTCTTCGCCACCGGCACCCCGGAGGGCCACGTGGCCCGGGCCGTCGTGGGCGACACCCAGGCGCCGTACGACACCTACTTCGAGGCGTCCCCGCCGGTCAGCGTCTCCGGCAACGCCTACTCCTACACGTTCACCTCGGCGGTCACGTCGGACCGCGCGCAGGTCACGTTCCAGCTCGGCGGCAGCCCGGACCCGTGGCGGTTCTGCCTGGACGACGTGGCCCTGATCGGCGGCGTGCCACCGGAGGTCTACGAACCCGACACCGGCCCGCGGGTCCGGGTGAACCAGGTCGCGTACCTGCCGGCCGGCCCGAAGAACGCCACCCTGGTCACCGAGGCCACCGAGGCCACCACCTGGGACCTGAAGAACGCCCGCGGCGTCACCGTGGCCAACGGCGTGACCCGCCCCCGCGGCGTGGACGCGTCCAGCGGCCAGAACACGCACACCATCGACTTCAGCGCCTACCGCGGCAAGGGCACCGGCTTCACGCTGGTGGCGGACGGTGAGACCAGCCGGCCGTTCGACATCGACCCGGCCGCGTACGAGAAGCTGCGGGCCGACGCGCTGAAGTTCTACTACACCCAGCGCTCCGGCATCGAGATCCTCGACTCGCTGCGTCCCGGGTACGGCCGTCCGGCCGGCCACGTCGACGTGCCGCCGAACCGGGGCGACGGGGACGTGCCGTGCCAGCCCGGCGTCTGCGACTACCGGCTGGACGTCACCGGCGGCTGGTACGACGCCGGCGACCACGGGAAGTACGTCGTCAACGGCGGCATCTCGGTCTGGCAGCTGCTGAACCAGTACGAGCGCAGCCGCGTCGTCACCGCCGCGGAGAGCCGCAAGCTCGGCGACGGCACGCTGGCCCTGCCGGAGAGCGGCAACAAGATCCCGGACATCCTCGACGAGGTGCGCTGGGAGCTGGAGTTCCTGCTGAAGATGCAGGTGCCGTCCGGGCAGCCGCTGGCCGGCATGGTGCACCACAAGATCCACGACCAGAACTGGACCGGCCTGCCGCTGATGCCGCACCTGGACGCCGAACTGCGCGAACTGCACCCGGTGTCCACCGCGGCGACGCTCAACCTGGCCGCCACCGCCGCCCAGGCCGCCCGCCTGTACAACAAGTACGACCCGGCGTTCGCCGCCCGGGCGCTGGCCGCGGCACGGACCGCGTTCGACGCCGCGGTGGCCAACCCGGCCCGGATCGCCTCGGACGCCGACGGCGTCGGCGGCGGTTCGTACGCCGACGCCAACGTGGGTGACGAGTTCTACTGGGCCGCGGCCGAGCTGTTCCTGACCACCCGCGAGAAGGCGTTCGCGGACCGGGTCACCGCCTCGCCGTACCACACCTCGGACGTGTTCGGCCCGGGCGCGTTCGACTGGGGCAACACGGCCGCTGCGGCCCGCCTCGACCTCGCGCTGGTGCCGAGCAAGCTGCCCGGGCGCGCGCAGGTCGTGCAGTCCGTGGTGGAGGGCGCCGACAAGTACGTGGCGGTGCAGCGGGCACACCCGTACGCGGTGGCGTACGCCCCGAACAACAACTCCTGGGACTGGGGCTCCAACAGCGCGGTGCTCAACACCCTGGTGGTGGTCGGTACCGCGTACGACCTGACCCGCCGCCCGGGGTACCGGAACGCGGTGATCGAGGGCATGGACTACGTCCTCGGCCGCAACGCGCTGAACATCTCGTACGTCACCGGCTACGGCGAGGTCAGCTCGCAGAACCAGCACAGCCGGTGGTACGCCCGCCAGCTCGACCCGGCGCTGCCGAACCCGCCGGCCGGAACGCTCGCCGGTGGCCCGAACTCGTCGCTGCAGGACCCGTTCGCGCAGAGCAAACTGGCCGGCTGCGTCGGACAGTTCTGCTACATCGACGACATCCAGTCCTGGTCGACGAATGAGCTGACCATCAACTGGAACGCGCCGCTGGCCTGGGTGGCGTCCTTCGTCGCCGACCAGAACGCCGGCTGATCCGCACGCCGCCGACGGGCGGCCGGGCGAACGTTGCCCGGCCGCCCGTCGGCGCAGTGTCGTGCGGGACGCCGGAGTCTCGATTAGGGTCGATGGTATGGGCGTCCGCACCTGGATCCAGGACTGGCCGGTGTACCGGCAGCTGACCGGCACCGACCCGCTGGGCCGGGGCGCCGCGGCGCAGTCACCCCGCTCCAAGGCCCTCACCGCGCGCACCGAGACGGCCGACTCGATGGCCCGCTCGGTCTGCCCGTACTGCGCGGTCGGCTGCGGCCAGCGGATCTTCGTCAAGGACGGCGAGGTCGTCCAGATCGAAGGCGACCCGGACAGCCCGATCTCCAAGGGCCGGCTCTGTCCCAAGGGCTCGGCCAGCAAGAGCCTGGTCACCAGCGACCGGCGGCAGCGGACGGTGCTGTACCGGCGGCCGTACGGCACCGCCTGGGAAGAGCTGGACCTGGACACCGCGATGGAGATGATCGCCGACCGGGTGCTCGCGGCGCGCGCCGACACCTGGGAGGACACCGATCCGCACGGCCGCCCGCTGAACCGCACGCTCGGCATCTCCAGCCTCGGCGGCGCCACGCTGGACAACGAAGAGAACTATCTGATCAAGAAGCTCTTCACCGCGATCGGCGCGATCCAGATCGAGAACCAGGCGCGGATTTGACACTCCGCCACCGTTCCCGGTCTGGGAACCAGCTTCGGCCGTGGCGGGGCCACCGGATTCCTCCAGGATCTGGCTAACGCCGATTGCATCATCATTCAGGGCTCCAACATGGCGGAGGCCCACCCGGTGGGTTTCCAGTACGTGGTGGACGCCAAGAACCGCGGCGCCAAGGTCATCCACATCGACCCGCGCTTCACCCGGACCAGCGCGCTCGCGCACACCTACGTGCCGGTGCGGGCGGGTGCCGACATCGCGTTCCTCGGCGGGATCGTCAACTACATCCTCAGCAACGAAAAGGACTTCCGGGAGTACGTGGTCGCGTACACCAACGCCTCGATGATCGTCAGCGAGGACTTCCGGGACACCGAGGATCTCAGCGGGCTGTTCTCCGGCTACGACCCCGAGACCAACACGTACGACCAGACGTCCTGGGCGTACGAGGGTCAGCAGGGCGACCGGGAGACGCAGGACCAGGACGAGGCGGCCATCGACCGGGAGACCGCGTCGGGGCTGGAGCAGGAGTCGCACGGTCCGCCGGTGCCCGCCGACGTGCCGCGGGACCCCACCCTGCAGCACCCGCGGTGCGTCTACCAGGTGCTCAAGCGGCACTACGCCCGCTACACCCCCGAGGTCGTCGAGCAGGTGTGCGGCGTACCCCGGGAGAAGTTCCTCGAGGTCTGTGAGGCCTGGACGGCCAACTCCGGGCGGGAGCGGACCACCGCGCTGGTCTACTCGGTGGGCTGGACCCAGCACAGCGTGGGCGTGCAGTACATCCGCACCGGGGCGATCATCCAGCTGCTGCTGGGCAACATGGGCCGGCCCGGCGGCGGCGTGATGGCGCTGCGCGGGCACGCCAGCATCCAGGGGTCGACGGACATCCCGACGCTGTTCAACCTGCTGCCCGGCTACCTGCCGATGCCGCACGTCCAGACCCACGAGACGTTCCGGCAGTGGATCGACGCCATCCGGCACCCCGAGCAGCAGGGTTTCTGGGCCAACGCCGAGGCGTACGCGGTCAGCCTGCTCAAGGCGTACTTCGGCGACGCGGCCACCGCGGAGAACAACTGGGGGTACGACTGGCTGCCCCGGCTGACCGGCGATCACGGCACCTACCAGCAGGTGCTGAACATGATCGACGGAAAGGTCAAGGGCTACTTCCTGCTCGGCCAGAACCCGGCGGTCGGCTCGGCACACGGCAAGGCCCAGCGCCTCGGCATGGCCAACCTGGACTGGCTGGTGGTGCGCGATCTGTACCTGATCGAGAGCGCCACGTTCTGGAGGGACGGCCCGGAGGTCGCCACCGGCGAGATCGTGCCGGCCGAGTGCAAGACCGAGGTCTTCTTCCTGCCCGCCGCCTCCCACGCCGAGAAGGAGGGCACGTTCACCCAGACGCAGCGCATGCTGCAGTGGCGGGAGAAGGCCGTGGAACCGCCCGGCGACTGCCGCTCCGAGCTGTGGTTCTTCTACCACCTCGGCCGGATGCTGCGGGAGCGGCTGGCCGATTCCACCGCACCGCGGGACCGGCCGCTGCTCAACCTCACCTGGGACTATCCGCTGCACGGCGAGCGCGGCGACGAGCCCAGCGGTGAGGACGTGCTCAAGGAGATCAACGGGTACGACGTCGCGACCGGCGCCCCGCTGCCCGGGTTCGCGGCGCTGAAGGCGGACGGCTCCACCGCGTGCGGCTGCTGGATCTACAGCGGCGTGTTCAAGGACGGGGTGAACCAGGCGGCCCGCCGCAAGCCCGGCCGCGACCAGGACTACGTGGCCCGGGAGTGGGGCTGGGCGTGGCCGGCGGACCGCCGGTTGCTGTACAACCGCGCCTCCGCCGACCCGGACGGCAAGCCCTGGTCGGAGCGGAAGAAGTACGTCTGGTGGGACCCGGACGCCGGCGAGTGGACCGGGTACGACGTGCCGGACTTCGAGAAGACCAAGGCGCCGGAGTACCGGCCGCCGGACGGTGCCACCGGCGTGGCCGCGATCTCCGGCGACGACCCGTTCATCATGCAGGGCGACGGCAAGGGCTGGCTGTACGCGCCCAGCGGGCTGATCGACGGCCCGATGCCCACGCACTACGAGCCGGTCGAGTCCACCGTGCGCAACCCGCTCTACACCCAGCAGGCCAACCCGACCCGCAAGGTGTACGACCGCTCGGACAACCTGACCAACCCGAGCCCGCCGGAGCGGCACACCGAGGTCTACCCGTACGTCTTCAGCACCAGCCGGCTCACCGAGCACCACACCGCCGGCGGCATGAGCCGGCAGCTCGCGTACCTGTCGGAGCTGCAGCCGGAGATGTTCGTCGAGGTGTCGCCGGAACTGGCCGCGGAACGCGACCTGGAACACCTGGGCTGGGCGCACGTGGTGACCGCCCGCTCCGCGATCGAGGCGAGGGTGATGGTCACCGACCGGCTTACCCCGCTGCGCATCGACGGGCGGATCGTGCACCAGCTCTGGATGCCGTACCACTGGGGCGGCGAAGGGCTGGTCACCGGCGACTCGGCCAACGACCTGATCGGCATCACCCTGGACCCGAACGTGCTGATCCAGGAGAGCAAGGTCGGCACCTGCGACATCCGGCCGGGCCGCCGCCCGACCGGTCCCGAGCTGATCTCCTACGTGCAGGACTACCGCAACCGTGCCGGTCTGCTGCCGCAGCACCACACGCCGATGCTGACCAAGGACTCCGACGATGGGTAGTAACAGCCTGTACGGCCCGCTCGACCCGGCACCGGACGCGGGCTACACCGACGCACCGCCGCGGATGGGGTTCTTCACCGACACCAGCGTGTGCATCGGCTGCAAGGCGTGCGAGGTGGCCTGCAAGGAGTGGAACCTGATCCCGGACGACGGGTTCAACCTGCTCGGCACGTCGTACGACAACACCGGCGGGCTGACCGCCAACTCGTGGCGGCACGTGGCGTTCATCGAGCAGCCGGCCGCGAACCGCGGCGGCGGCACCGTGGACGCCCTCGCCGCGGCCGCGACCATCGCGCCGCCCGGGCGGCAACCGGAGTTCCTCGGCATGCCGATGTCGGACCTGCCCGGCCGCACCATCGACGCTCCGCGCAGCGACTTCCGCTGGCTGATGATGTCCAACGTGTGCAAGCACTGCACGCACGCCGCCTGCCTGGACGTGTGCCCGACCGGCTCGCTGTTCCGCACCGAGTTCGGCACCGTGGTGGTGCAGGAGGACATCTGCAACGGCTGCGGCTACTGCATTCCGGCCTGCCCGTACGGCGTCATCGACCAGCGCAAGGACGACGGCCGGGCGTGGAAGTGCACGCTCTGCTACGACCGGATCGGCGACGGCCTGATGCCGGCCTGCGCCACCGCCTGCCCCACCCAGTCCATCCAGTACGGCGAGCTCGACGAACTGCGTTCCCGGGCCCGGCACCGGGTCGAGGCGCTGCAGGAACAGGGCGTCACCGAGGCCCGGCTGTACGGCCACGACCCGGACGACGGCGTCGGCGGCGACGGCGCCTTCTTCCTGCTGCTCGACGAGCCGGAGGTGTACGGCCTGCCGCCGGACCCGGTGGTCACCACCCGCGACCTGCCGGCCATGTGGAAACGGGCCGGCGTGGCCGGGCTCGCCATGGCCGCCGCGGTCGTCGTCTCGTTCCTGGGCGGGCGCTCGTGAAGCGGCGCGGCGGCGAACGGTCCATGGTGCCGCCGGCCGACTTCCGGTCCTACTACGGGCGGCCCGTCGTCAAGGCGCCGGTGTGGCACCACGACATCGCCGCGTACCTGTTCACCGGCGGGCTCGCGGCCGGCTCCGCGCTGCTGGCCGCGGGCGGCGACGCCACCGGCCGTCCGGCACTGCGCCGGGCCGGGCGGGTCACCGCGCTCGGCGCGCTGGCCGCCAGCACCTACTTCCTGATCCACGACCTGGGCCGGCCGGCCCGCTTCCACCACATGCTGCGGGTGGCCAAGCCGACGTCGCCGATGTCCATGGGTACGTGGATCCTCAGCGCGTTCGGCGCGGCGGCCGGAGTGTCCGCGGTGGCCGAGGCGGCGCCGCTGCTCCCCGGCCGGGGCCCGCTCGGCCTGGCCCGCACGGTGCTGCCGCCGCTCGGCACGGCCGGTCAGTACGGCGCCGCGGTCCTGGCGCCGGCGCTGGCCACGTACACCGCGGTGCTGCTCGCCGACACCGCCACGCCCAGCTGGCACGCGGCGTACCCGGAACTGCCGTGGGTGTTCGCCGGAAGCGCGCTGGCCAGCGGCGCCGGGGTCGGCCTGCTGGCCGCGCCGTGCGCCCAGGCCGGACCGGCCCGCCGGCTGGCCACCCTCGGCGCGGCCCTGGAGCTGTACGGCGCGCACCGGGTGGAGACGACCAAGGGCCTGCTCAGCGAGCCGTACACGCAGGGCCGGGCCGGGCGGCTCCTGCGCGCCGGGCGGGCACTCACCGCCGCCGGGGTGGCCGGCGCCTACCTCGGGCGGCGCAGCCGGGTGATCTCCGGGCTGTCCGGGCTGTCGCTGCTGACCGCGTCGCTCTGCACCCGGTTCGGCATCTTCGACGGCGGTGTGGCCTCCGCGAAGGACCCCCGGTACACGGTGGTGCCGCAGCGGGCCCGCCTGGCCGCCCGATCCCAGGCATCGACGGACGTCAGCGGGGAAAAGACGGAGGAGGGCCCGGCCATCGCCGGACAGTGACCCGCAGGAGGCCGACATGGCAGCTGACCGAGATCCGACCCGAGGTCGATGGTGGATCGTCGTGGCGGCGGTCCTGGTGCAGCTGGCCCTCGGCGCGGTGTACGCCTGGAGCGTGTTCAACGGCCCGCTGCAGGACCAGTTCGGCTGGAGCAAGGCCGAGGCGGTGCTGCCGTTCGAGGTGGCCATCGGCACCATCTTCATCGGCAGCCTGATCGGCGGACGGATCCAGGACCGGCGCGGCCCCCGCCCGGTCGCGCTCGGCGGCGTGCTGCTGTACTCGACCGGCATCATGCTCGCCTCGCTGGTGTCGTCCGGCGACCAGCTGTGGCTGCTCGTCCTCACGTACGGCGTGCTCGGCGGCATCGGCCTCGGCGCCGCGTACATCACGCCCATCGCCATGCTCGCGAAGTGGTTCCCGGACCGCCGCGGCCTGATCACCGGCATCGCGGTCGCCGGGTTCGGCTTCGGCGCGGTGCTCACCGCGCCGGTGGCCAAGGCACTGCTCAACGGCACCGACGACAAACCCGGCGTGTTCCTGCCGCTGGGCCTCGCATACCTGGTGGCCGGGCTGGCCGGTGCCGCGTTCTTCCGCAACCCGCCGGCCGGCTACCGGGTGCCCGGCTTCGAGCCGAGACAGGCCGGTCCCGCGGTCGCCGGCACCCGCGTCTACACCCTGTCCGAGGCGCTGCGCACCCCACAGTGGTACCTGCTCACCGCGATCCTGGCGCTGAACACGGCCTGCGGCATAGCGTTCATCTCACAGGCCTCCGACGCGGCCCAGGACGTCGCCGGGGTGACCGCCGCGACCGCCGCCGGACTGGTCGGCGTGCTCGGCCTCTTCAACGGCGCCGGCCGGGTCGCGTGGGCGTGGCTGTCCGACCGGATCGGCCGGATGCGGGCGTTCCTCGGCATGCTGGCACTGCAGGCGGTCTGCTTCGCGATCCTGCCGTACGCCGCCGCGTTCGCCGTGTTCGCGGTGCTGTCCGCGTTCATCTACCTGGCGTACGGCGGCGGCTTCGGCACCATGCCGGCGACCGCGGCCGACTACTTCGGCACGCCGAACGCCGGCGCCATCTACGGGGCGATGATCGTGGCGTGGAGCATCGGGGGAGTGGTGGGGCCGTTGGTGACGGCGGCGCTCTACGAGGCCAACGGGCAGAGCTACACGGTGCCGTTCACGGTGATCGCGGTGGTGGCGCTGGTGTCGCTGGTTCTGCCGTTGGTGACCCGGATGCCGTCGGCTGCCGGGGTGGGGCGGCGGCGATGAGACTTGGGGCGGACTTGTCGGGTCACTCTGATCGGTGTCGATGACTTTGGTGGCCGGCCGGGATCCGCCGTGGTCCGGTTTGCGGCTTTCCGAACGGTAGATCTTGGAGGCTGAAGCAGATCTTGGAGGCGGAGACGAATCTTGGAGCGCCATGGCCCCCATGGCGATTTCAAGGTTTGGATGCAACACCCACGTTTCTGCAGGTAGGAGTGGGTTGTGGCAGGGAGATTGTCGGCGTTGGAGCGGGAACGGATCGGGTTAGGGCGGGCGGCGGGTGAGTCGGTCCGGCAGATCGCGCGGTGTTTAGGGCGGGCGCCGTCGACGGTGTCGCGGGAGGTTGGCCGGTTCGAGAGGTACGGCCAGCAGTACCTGCCGTCGGCGGCGGACTGGGCGTCCTGGTTACGGCATCGCCG
>NZ_JAIWNC010000023.1 GCF_020216025.1 Jidongwangia harbinensis
TACTTCGCGTTGTGGCGTGACGACGGCACCGACCAGGCGATCCATGACCTGCTGCGCTGCCAGGCCAGGGAGAAGGCAGGCCGCCGGGAGGACCCGTCCGCGATCATCTTGGACACTCAGTCGATCCGGGCCGCCAACCATGTTCCGGCCATGACGACCGGCAAGGACGCCGGGAAGAAGGTGCCAGGCCGTAAACGCGGGCTGGCCGTGGACGCGCTCGGGCTGATCATCGCGGTGGTGGTGACCGCGGCGTCGGTCACCGACACCGTGATCGGCGTGCGGCTGTTGGACAAGGTCGTCGACCATAATCCGAGCGTCACCCGGGCGTGGGTCGACGCCGGGTTCAAGCATGACCTGGGCATCCACGGCGCGTTGCTCGGTGTCGATGTCGAGGTGGTCAAGCGGTCCGGCACCAGCAGCGGGTTCGTGCCGATCGCGAAGCGGTGGGTGGTCGAGCAGGTCAACGGCACGCTGATGCTGCACCGCCGTCTCGTGCGTGAGTATGAAAGCCGGCCGGAGTCGTCGGTGTCGCGCACGCTGTGGGCCTCGGCGGCCAACCTCGTGCGCCGGCTGACCGGCACCAGCACCCCGTCCTGGCGGTGAACGGGCGTGAACACCACAACCATCCTCGACCTGATCGCCGCCCGGGAAGCGGCCGCGTCGGCTGCCCTCGACGACTTACGTGAGCAGCAGGCCAAGCTCGCCGCCGAGGTAGCCGGCATCGAGTGTGAACTGGCCGATCTGGCGACGACCCGCCAGACCCTGACCAAGATCCTCGAAAACGAAGTGACCGCCTCCGAGCCGGCCATCATCAGCGAGCCCTACCAGCAGATCCTCGCCGTGTTCACACCCGACCGCAGCGCCCTGCGCGCGAAAGACGTCTGCCTCGCCCTGGGCATCGGCACCGAACCCAAGGACACCGAAGGCATCCGCGCCAAGCTGAAACGCCTGGTCAACCGGCACATCCTGACCGAGACCCAACCCGGCCTATTCACCCTCACCCCGGAACGGGCATAACCTCCCGGACCGCCCTCTCAGGGCCGCTACTCGTTGCGGGAGATCCTGAACTCGATCTTCTATCAGAACCGGACCGGCTGTCAGTGGGCGTATCTGCCGCATGACCTGCCGCCGAAGTCCGCGACGTACTACTACTTCGCGTTGTGGCGTGACGACGGCACCGACCAGGCGATCCATGACCTGCTGCGCTGCCAGGCCAGGGAGAAGGCAGGCCGCCGGGAGGACCCGTCCGCGATCATCTTGGACACTCAGTCGATCCGGGCCGCCAACCATGTTCCGGCCATGACGACCGGCAAGGACGCCGGGAAGAAGGTGCCAGGCCGTAAACGCGGGCTGGCCGTGGACGCGCTCGGGCTGATCATCGCGGTGGTGGTGACCGCGGCGTCGGTCACCGACACCGTGATCGGCGTGCGGCTGTTGGACAAGGTCGTCGACCATAATCCGAGCGTCACCCGGGCGTGGGTCGACGCCGGGTTCAAGCATGACCTGGGCATCCACGGCGCGTTGCTCGGTGTCGATGTCGAGGTGGTCAAGCGGTCCGGCACCAGCAGCGGGTTCGTGCCGATCGCGAAGCGGTGGGTGGTCGAGCAGGTCAACGGCACGCTGATGCTGCACCGCCGTCTCGTGCGTGAGTATGAAAGCCGGCCGGAGTCGTCGGTGTCGCGCACGCTGTGGGCCTCGGCGGCCAACCTCGTGCGCCGGCTGACCGGCACCAGCACCCCGTCCTGGCGGTGAACGGGCGTGAACACCACAACCATCCTCGACCTGATCGCCGCCCGGGAAGCGGCCGCGTCGGCTGCCCTCGACGACTTACGTGAGCAGCAGGCCAAGCTCGCCGCCGAGGTAGCCGGCATCGAGTGTGAACTGGCCGATCTGGCGACGACCCGCCAGACCCTGACCAAGATCCTCGAAAACGAAGTGACCGCCTCCGAGCCGGCCATCATCAGCGAGCCCTACCAGCAGATCCTCGCCGTGTTCACACCCGACCGCAGCGCCCTGCGCGCGAAAGACGTCTGCCTCGCCCTGGGCATCGGCACCGAACCCAAGGACACCGAAGGCATCCGCGCCAAGCTGAAACGCCTGGTCAACCGGCACATCCTGACCGAGACCCAACCCGGCCTATTCACCCTCACCCCGGAACGGGCATAACCTCCCGGACCGCCCTCTGAGAGGACGTCTGATTGACGTTGTTTGTGTGTTAAGTGGTTCTAACCGTATCGCCACGTTGGGGTGCTTTCGGCGGTGAGTCGTTTGGCGAGGTTGTCGATCATCGCGATGGTGATCATGCTGGCGGAGTTGTTGGGTCGGGTCTCGTATTATCCCGACGCTCTGGTTATCCCGAGCTGACCCGGTCTGGGCCGGGCAGCTCGGGATCTGGGTCCAGGTTGTTCGGGATAATCGGGTCTGTTCAGAGGCTGTCGAGGAAGGCCAGAACGGCGTCGGTCGGCTTGTAGCGTCCGGGTTTGGTGGCTGGTGGAGTGGTCCTGGCGAGGGCTCGTTCCTTCCGATTGAGGCCGATCACGGCCGGCTCAAGCGCCGGCTACGACCGATGCGCGGCCTCCAGACCGATCGGAGGGCCCAGGTGGTCATCGCCGGGCACGCCTTCGTGCAGAATCTGCGACGCGGCCACTACGACATAGCACTCGACAATCCGCCGGCCACACGACTCGCCGCCGTCTTCGCCGGACTCGCTCGAGTTATCTGACCAGCGGCGGCCGAAGATTCGTCGCGCTTGCCGAACAGATAATGCAACCTAGCCGCTTGTACTGCCCCGACCATCAACGGACGGCTTGATCGACACTGCGGAGTGCGGACCGCTTACCCGGGTGCTCGACGTAGAACTTGAGGGCCCGGTACGCGGGCAGCGCGTGGGCGCCGAGCCAGTAGGAGCGGGCGATCATGAAGGGTAGGGCCTGGCCTTCGAAGGTGACGAATCGGCCGGTGTGCCGTCGTTCTCGCGTGCCGGGAGTGGGCATGGCCCGGACCGTGATCCACGGGTTCCGGCCCTCCCGGGGCTGGACATCCACGACCGCGTCCCACGGAACGAAGTGCTCCAGGACGAGGGAGCGGTGGTAAATGCCGGTAGGGGTCAGCACGATCGTGCCCGGAGCCAGGCGCAGGAGTACGACGAGGAACCAGCCGGTGAAGACCGCGAACCCTCCCGCGATCGCGGCGACGATCCAGCCGGTCACCGAACCGGCGGCGGCCACCACCGCGGCGAATCCGCCGGCCAGCAGCACCACCAGTGCCAGCGTTACGGACAGCCAGTAGTACGGTCCGCGAGCGTACGGAAAAGCTAGCCCCTTCTCGCCCTTGTCGGTCTCTCCCAAAACCCGGACGTCGTCGGCCGGGCGGGGACTACGCAGACCGCTGATGGCGATGCCGGCGATGTGGGCGCCTAGGACAGCGCTCAGGCCGAAGACGACCGCCGGGACGGCGTCCCCGGTCACTGCCGTGGCGACTGCGGCCAGCGCCAAGCCGGCCGTGACCACCGTGAGGAAGGCTGCCGACAGCACCCGGACGGCGGTGCGACGCGGGGCCGGCCAGCCGGCGGGTGGGTCCTGGTTCTGATCCATCTCGGGTACGCCCTGTCGTGAAGTCAGAAGATACTGTTCCAGACCTTCTTCGCCGTGTCGCCGACCGCTTCGCCGGCGTCGGACACGCCTTCGCCGATCGCCTTGAAGCCGTCGTCGATCGCCTGCTGGGTGCCGTCCGGCAAGCGGTCGTAGGCGGCGTCGAGAGCCCCACTGGTCGCCATCCCGATGACGATGCCGGCTCCCGCGCCCACGACCGTGCCGACCGGCCCGCCGATCATGGTGCCCACTGCCGCCCCGGCGGCCATGGAGGCCATGGCGCCGCCGACACCGCTGACGACGGCCTTCCCGACGGGCTTGCCGGTATGGATGTCGTAGCCGATGTCCACCGCGGTGACGGCGAGGCCGATGACGGGAATGCGAGCCTCGATCTTGCTGCCGGCCCGCAGGGCTCTGCGTTCGAACTCGTCGGCCTCTAGGTACTTCTGCCAGGACGCGAGGTTGAGCGCCTTCGCCTCCGGCGATCCACCGCGCGATTTGAGATAGTTGTTGACGGCGTCCTCGGAGGCCGCCTTGAGCAGGTCGCTCTGCTTCTTCAGCTGGCTCACGTGCCGCGCGGCGAGACCGCCGATGACACCTTCGTTCACAAAGCCGGCGGCGATGATCACCGGCTTCTTCCGGAGGTCGTCCAGAGCGTTCTGAAGGGTGTCCTTGGCGAAGTCGCCGATACTGCGAGCCCACTTCGCCTGCGCCTCCGCCTGCGCGTATGCCGTCACCTTCGCCTGATGCTCGTGGTACGCGGTGACCTGGCCGTGGTACACCTGAGCCTGCTCCGGCGTCGCCGCCGCGGACAGCGCCGCCGGTAGCGTCGGGCCTGCCCCCGGGTCCAGGATGGTGGAGCCGGCCAGCGCAAGCCCGCCCTCCAGCGCGATGGCGCGAGCCCGCTGCATGCCGACCTGGGCCGTGGTGAGGTCGTCGGCGTAGGAGTTGAGCGACCGCCCCGCTCGTTCCGCGTCGGCGCGCAGGCGGTCGGCCTCGCGGGCACCGGCATCCAGTTTGCTGGAGAACGCCGGTCCGGCGTCGCCACGCCAGCCGCTCTCCGCCTCGTCCCGAACCTTGAACAGGTCGGTGACGGACTCACCGACCGCCGAGGCCAGCGACGCCGTCAGCCACGAGGCCGAAGCCCGGATGCTGGCCGGATCGCCCTCCAGTTGCGTGTCGATGGGCATCAGTACCCCCGGAACGTTTCCGCCGCCGCCTGGTCCCGGCCGGCGTAGTCCCGGCGGGCTTGGGCGACCGCCTCGCTGGCACCCTTCATCCCCAATACCAGATTGCCGGCGCTCTCGGTCAGGTGAGCGATCGCCGCACCGATGATTCCGGAGACCTCACCGGCGTCCGGCACACCCGGTGCCCTGCCGCCGACGGCATCGAGGGCGTCGGCCGACTCGCCCAGCCGGCCGGCTATCGTGTCCAGCGCACTCAGGTCCGCATCGGTCTGGTCAGCCATCGGCTTCGTCCCCGGTACGACGCAACTCCTCGGGAATGTCCAGATCGAGCAGCACCAGCTCGAAGCCGGTGATCGAACGCACCTGCTCCAGGTCCTTGGTGAGCATGACGGTCCACCGCTGGAACGGCCCACAGTGCGCGATCAACCGGTCCATCGCCGAATAGACCAGCAGCGCGAGTCGCCCGTCCCGTGTCACCCGGAGATCGATGGCGAGCTCGGCATCGGTCTCCGTCGGCGCACACGGGACATAGATGACCGGCGGGAAGGTGTGAGCCGGATCGTGCACACCACCGAGCAGCCGCTCGGTGTCCAGCGTGCCGCTCTCCGCAAAGCCACTCATAGACCGAAGTCTACGAAGTACACACCGCCTGACCTGCGTAAACTGGCCCTTCGACAACTTGCTCCTCGACCATACGCGCTACCCCCGACCCGGCGACGAACATGACGCCCCACTGCTTCGAACCTCGGCACTACGGCGTACGCCAGGCTGATGAATCAGACGGCCGAGATAAGAGGAGGGATACACGATCGCTGCCGTACCAGCCGACGCTTCAAGTTAGGCCTTGCATGGATTCGCCAGATCCTTGAAGTGATCTCGGACGTAGCCAGCTTCTTCTCCTTGTTCCCAGGTGCGAGTTTCATCGCTGTGCCGGGACGTGTAGAAGTCTTGAGACGTCCTTGTACCTAGGGTCCGGTGCTGCCTTCCTTGCCGGCAGTCTTTCCATAGCCGGTTGCCAGAGCGCGGAAGCCTTGGGCCACCGGTGACGTGAGACCCGGCCGTCCGTCGACTGTCGCCTCCGGGCGGCCGGGCTGTCACCCCGCGCATGGGAGGACGGCCAGTGGATCAGTCGTTGTGTACATCGCCGCAATTCCGAACGCCGTATATAGGCACGAGGCGCCGGAACATCCGCTTCAGTCCATTAAGAATTGCACCCTCAATCACGCGCAGTCAATGACGAGATCATGTAAGCCGATGTTTCATAGCCTCTGGTTACTGACCTAGCCGTTAACGCCGACCACATCTCCGTACAGGGACTCACCAATATCAGCCGTAGGATATCGCGGGCTGCGATGCAGCGCACGGGGCTCAGTAACGTCTATGATGATCGTCATCAGACTCGCTGACTCCACACCTCAAACCTCATGGCAAGCACTCATCCGAGTGATAGTTCCATCCGAAGTGCATGGCGTCGCTCAGAGTGGTGGCAGGCCCCGGCGGGTCTCTCAGTGCCAGGATGGGAATGATCTTTTCTTGGCGGTACGATCGTACCCCGCGATACTGAGCAGACAGGGAGGGTGTCATCGCGATCTCCGCCCTGGGCCTGGCAGCCGGCAAGGCTGCAACGCACGCGGCCACAAAGGCATTGACGCTTCTGGTGTCCCGGAAACTGATCACTCCACGGCAGCGGGCGAAGGTTGCCGAAGACGCTATGCGCATCCTGTCAACCGATCCTTCTGTAGCAGCGGGCCTCCCTAGTGAGAATTTCGTTAACGAGCTATCAAGCGTTCAGATTCGATCATTTATCGATTTTGTCGAATCAGCCCAATTCGGTCAGACTGTAAAGCAGGCAATGATCATGCCACGCAATGAGGAAACCACTTCCGCGCTGCGTGAACAGCTGCGTAGCGGTCTGCGGCATCGCCAAGCGTTCGACAGAGGCCAGCTGTTCACCGCGACGGATGTTCTGGAGCAAGTGGTGCACAGCGCCGTTGAGGCGATCACCCGTGCCTCTTCGCCCGGTTTCCAGCGAGACGGCTGGGCAGTGGTTACCGCCGCAAGCGTCGCCGCATCGGCGGTGCGCAACGGCGAACTGCTCGCAAGCCTCCGATCGACCTCGGAGATTCACAGCTTCGCCGAAATGCTGCGTAGTGCGGCCCAATTCGGGCATAGCAAGCTAGAGGTGGCGGCGAACGGCGCCCGCAGGAAGGTGGAGTACTCGCAGCTGTACGTCCCACCGGACTTGGCGTACTCACGGGTGCCCGCGCCAGGTTCACTTTTTGAGGGCTATGGCTCGTTGTCGGTCTCCGAACTGCTCGATCTGGAACGCAACTTGGTGATCCTTGGTGACCCAGGGGCAGGTAAGTCCACTCTAGCCGCGAAGCTGACGCACGATCTGGCGGCCGACGTCTACGAACGGCATCGCGGCCAGGTGCCCCTACTGCTCAAGGTCCGAGACTTCTCGCAGGGCATCCGCACCGACCACGAACCGCTGATGCACTACTTACATGCGTCGTGCCGGCGTCCCAGAAACTTGCTTCCTCCGCCCGGGGCGATCGAGTACCTGCTGCTGAACGGTCTCGGCACCGTCATCATCGACGGCGTCGATGAGCTAGGTGACAGTTCGGCGCGGGAATCGTTTTTCGACCTCGTGCAAGGTTTTGTCCATCTCTATCCGTTGGCCCGGGTGATAGTCACCTCACGGCGGGTGGGGTACGGCGAAGCCTCGCTGGACCCCAGCCTGTTCTCAACCTTTGAGCTGAGACCGTTCGACAGCAGCCAGGTAGCCGAGTACGTCGTACGCTGGTTCCGGCTGGACACATTCGGTGATGACAACGAGGCCGAGATACTAGCCGACGGCTTCATGCAACAAAGCGAACTGGCTTCCGACCTGCGGTCAAATGCGCTGTTGCTGTCCCTGTTGTGTTCGCTGTACTCAGCGGTCCGCTATATCCCCACAAATCGACCGGAAATTTACAACAAGTGCGCGAACCTGCTCTTCGAGAATTGGGATCGGCAGCGGGGGATCGAAGTTGCCCATCGCTACGAGTCGCATATCCGGCCGGCGGTACAGAAGATGGCGATCCACCTGTTTCGCGACGCGCAGGGCCGTCAGGCCCTGCCTCGCAGTGAATGGATGCAGTTCCTCACTAGCTACCTCCAATCGCGACGTTTCCCTAACGTACTCGATGCAGAGCTGGCAGCCTCGGACTTCCTCGACTTTTGCGCCGGGCGAGCGTGGGTCATAACCGATGTCGGATCCGACCAATTTGAACCGCACTACGGATTTGTTCACCCCACATTCCTGGAATACTTCACCGCAGCGCAACTAGTCAAAGAGCGCCCGCGTCCGGCTGAGGTATTTGGCAAGATCGAGCCGCATCTCGGCGACGTATCGTGGCGCATGGTGTCCCAGCTAGCCGTACAAATCCTGAACGACAGCTTCGACGACGGGGCCGATGAGTTGATCAAATTCATGCTGATCAATCACCGGGCGCGAGCTCGTACCCGGGCTGGCCAGGACGTCTACTTAAACTTCATCGCCTCGCTAATGGAGGTCGTTGCTCCACACAACGACAGTCTGGAGGATGCAGTAGGACGGATCGTGACGGCCTCGTGTCAGGTCCCGGTGGCGGAGCGCTTCACCACCCCCACTGAACCGGCGCCGCGAAAGTACGATCCGGTCGCCGCGGTCGGGCCGGTCGACGAGCCGTTCCTTGCACTGCTCGGTGTGACCATGGCGGAGAACGCCGAGCGGATCGCCTCTGCGATCGCGCGCAACCTATGGGCCTGCGCCGCCGACCCGTTAGCCCACCCGTCTGTCGGGCCGTTGTGGGTGGCTCTCCAACAGACGATTTGCGACAGCTTTGAAGTCGCCCGGACAGCGGCCGAACTACTCTCAGGCCAGCGCGTTCCAGCCGTCGTGAGCGACTGGCGACGCCAACTTCAATGGCCGGCGGCAGGTGACCTTGCAACCGGCGGCATCGCGGTGCTGTACCGGCAGATGTACTGCCTGGGTGTCCTGTCACCGACCCCGCTCAACGAAATGATTCACGAATTCGAGCGTGCCGCCGACGCCCCTACCGCACAACGGAGGGTTGCCCGGCGGATCAGCTTACAACTTCGTGATTACCTAACGTATTTGAATGCGCACCCCGACGAGCGTGCAGCGCTCGACCTATTGCCGAGTGAGATGCCCGAAGACACCTGGGTGCTGATCGTTCAGAATCCTGACTGGCTAGACTCAGAGGCCCGGCTGTCCCTCAAGTCCCTTCTCTGGAGACCACGTTAACGACACAGCCACCACCGACCGCTGTGCACAGCGTCAACTGCATCCTTGGGTGCCCTTGCCCAACGGCCACATGATGACCTGACGTCTTCGCGGGCTGGTGCCCCCGATGATATGGACGTGCGTTCCGACCGCCGGCGCACGGACACACCTCGAAGGGCGCAACAGCGTGGTTGCTGTTCGCGCGGTGAGCGTGCACGAGCAGTGAGCCTTTTTCATCGTGACGGCGCAGGTCACGGGCAGTGCGGGAGGCCGGTGTCCATGTAGGACGAGGCTCCCGGTAAGACAGCAAATCGACCAAGATCAGATGCCCCAACCGGGAGCCTCGCTGTGCTGTCTTACCCTGCCGCGATTCCGTTGTCCACCCGCAGCCTGAACCACCTCGCCGTCCTCATCCGGGCACACCGTGAGCTGCGGCGATCCCGATGGCGGCGCCTCGACCCCGGCCGGCAGGCCCTGCTCGCTCTGGCCCACCTGCGCAACGGTGACACCCTGACCCGGCTCGCCGCCGGGTTCAAGATCGGTGTCACGACGGCCTGGCGCTACGCCCGCGAGGCCATCGACCTGCTCGCCGCGACCGCCGACGACCTGGCCACAGCGATGGACAGGATCCGGCTGCTCGCCTACGCCATCCTGGACGGCACCTTGATCTCGATCGACCGGGTCGCCGACCAGAGGCCGTACTACTCCGGAAAGCACAAGCGCCATGGCATGAACGTGCAGGTCATCGCGGACGCGACCGGACGTCTCGTTTGGGCCTCGGCCGCTCTGCCCGGCTCGACGCATGACCTGACCGCCGCCCGCACCCACAGCATCATCGACGCGCTGACCAGCGCCGACGTCATGACTTTCGCCGATAAGGGTTATCAGGGTGCCCACGGCAGCGTGCGCCGTTCAAGCGGCGCCGCTTCCGGCCGAAGCTGTCACGCCGGCAGAAGACGGTCAACCGGGCGCACGCGAAGATCCGCGCCCGCGGTGAACGCGCGATCGCCACGCTCAAGACCTGGAAAATCCTGGCCAAGCTGCGCTGCTGCCCACGCCGCGCGACCGCGATCGTGCAGGCCATTCTCGCCCTGCACCACGTCGAAGCCAACCGCTACGCAGGATGAAAAGGGCTCAGTGTTGTAATGGCGCAGATGCCCAGCCAGCACCCCGTACAACTGGCGCTCGCTCCAGATCAGCGTCCAGTCCACACACTCGAACCCAACCGTGCGCACCCAGCGCTCCGCGTACGCATTCGCGCGAGGCGCCCGCGGCGCAATCTTCACCACGTCAATGCCCACCGCAACCAATACCGCGTCGAACGCGGCGCTGAACTTCGCATCCCGATCCCCGATCAGGTACCGCAACCGGCGTGCCTGTTCATCCAGTTCCATCAGTAGGTTCCGGGCCCGCTGCACCACCCACGCCCCTGTCGGGTGGGCGGTGATCCCCAGCAGATGCACCCCGCGTCGTTGAACGTCGACAACGAACAGTACCTACAGCCGAGTCAGGCCAACCGTTTCCACGGTGAAAAAGTCCGTCGCCAGCAGACCGCCGGCCTGAATGTGCAGGAACTGGCTCCAGCTCGGGCCATTACGCCGCGGTGCCGGCCCGAGACCATGCCGGCGCAGGATCCGCCGTACCGAGGTCGCCGAGACCCGCACGCCGAGGTCACGGCACTCCCCCACGATCCGCAGATACCCCCAGCGAGGGTTCTCCTGCGCCAGTCGCACCACTAGCGCGACAATCTCCTCGTCCACACCGCGCCGGTCACGACCGGAGGCGGATAGGTCCACCGGCGGGCGATCAACTCCCGACGCCATCGCAGCAGCGTCGCGGGTGTGACCAGGAAGACCGCCCAACGCTCCCGCGGCAACAGCTTCGCCAGCACAGCCAACAACATTCGGTCCGCCGGTGTATACCGCGGACGCGTCACCTGCCGGGCCAGCACCGCAAACTGATGCCGAAACACCGCGATCTCCACCGCATCCGCGTCCGGTGTCGGACCACAGCCCAACACCCCCAGAACCCGCCGAACGATCAACAACGCGACCGTATGAACCACCACACCACCAAGCCTGCCCGACCCGGGTCTCCCCAGGCCAGAGTCCTCACCCTGAAGTGGCACCCAACAGGCGCCCCTTCCGCCACTCGAATCGTCGGTGCGACGGTGTCGAACGGAAGCGCACGGTCGGTGACTCGTCGGGAGCCTCCTACGGCAGCGCGCTAAGAGCGGTGCGGAAATCTGAGAAGGAAGCGTTAGTGCCTTCGGGCTTGTCGAGGACTTGCAACTCGCGAACCTTGGCGAAGATCCCGGGAGCATCTGACTCTCTATAGTCGCGATACCTGTTGTTGCGGACAGCGCGTCGGAACTCCTCCTTCGCGTTCCTGATAAGTCCGGTGTTACGACCCATGTACCTCTGAGACAGTTTCCAATGTGACCGGTAGGCCGACACTGCAGTTGGCCACAGAAAAAGCCACGCTTCCATTTCCCATGCGGGCGTAACCGCAGTTACATCAAAACCTTCTGCGCGGAATGCCGTTTCAATCTCCTTGGCATCACCTACGTGAGCTGGAGTTACCGCGTCGCAATCCCGATGCACGAGCACGCACACCACGGAGGAAGTCGCCATCTCAGCGCGTATGACATCGCACATTCCGGACACGTGACTTCGGACGCTCTCCGGATTGGCGCCTTTGCTGAAGACTGGAGGTCGGCGAAGCGGCTTAACAGCGCCTGCGAACGTCGGAACAGCCGCCAATACGACCTCACGGATCGATCTGGTGTCGTTTTCATCTTCGCCGAATATTAAGATTGAGGATGCCCGGTCCCAAGGACCTGCGCGTCGGCGAGAACTCATAATGGCGTTCCGCCGAGCGATCCAGAGAACCACAGTTCACCCAATCCCAATCGCCCCTCAGTAGCCGCCTCCTTGAGCCGGATTTCCTCAGGGTCGGCCGCAGGAAGGATTGTTGACCCATCCTCCGATCGCTCACAAACTAGCAATTCTTCGGGCTTAAGCCGGTTCACGAGTGCAGGTGAGTGCGTCACGATGAGCAGTTGGGTACGCGTTGACGCCTCGCGCAGCCTTTCAACAAGCCTGTCCAACACGTAGGGATGCAATCCGTGATCGATTTCCTCAATGCAGGTCAATTGCGGCGGGTGCGGGTCGTACAACAGGGCCAAGAGCGCAAGTACCCGTATCGTGCCATACGATGTATCTGCCAAGTAGGTATTCGAACGCAGGCCTCGCTCAACCAGCTTCACCGCCATGGATGGCGCGGGCCCATCGATTCCCTCAAGCTCAATAGATTCCAGGCCCGGAACCATTGCACGAGCATCGTCAAGGAAGTCGCCATATACGTCGTCGTCCTTCATCAGTTGCATGATGACAGACGCGAGATTGCCCGCATCGGGAGAAAGCGACCGTTTCGAGATGCGCGACGGCTGTTTGGCTGATTCGACATCAGGGTTGAACACCCGAAAGTTACTGAAGAGTTGAGCCACACGATCAATCTCCTCGCCCCCCTCACTCTTGGGGAGTTGGCGGAGAGCGGCGAGTGCCAGAGTGTTGGTGCTCAGATGTAAGCTCTGTTCCGGATCCTCGGACCCACTTGTGACCCGGATGAATTCAGCCTTCCCACCACTAACCGTGATACGGCGACCTCTACCAGCTGTACGCTTAAACGTGAATTGCTCTTGGCGTACCAGTACGCGACGCTCGCGTGACGCTCGCCGCGTCCAAAATGACAGGCGGTACTCATCAGGAGTCTTCTCGTGACTATAGCGCGTAACGTTGGCCTTGACCTCGATCGCCACCGCGCCCGTAGTATCGCCTCTGAAGCGCACACGATCGTAACCGCCGCGGCGTTCAAGCGCCGACTGTAGATCGTGGCGCGCGGAGTCGCCGAGGAAGGCAATAAGGTCAAGGAAGTTGCTCTTGCCCGCTTGGTTGGGCCCCACGAGGACATTCAAGGGTTGGAGTTCTACGGATACCCGTTTGAGACTCCGAAAGTTCTGAGCGCTTACGGACAGCAAGGGACGCACGTGACGAGCCTACATGCATGAGCAGACGTAGCGCTCTAAGCAGCGAGGACCTGACTGCCTGCTGCACGCTGAACGAACGTCGCCGCGGCAGGTTAGAGCCCGGCGCCCGCCCTGACCGACAGGCACGACCGGCCGGCCGCAGCGCGGACACGCACTGACGTAGATTAAGGCAACGAGTCGTGCCGACGATTGCGGTTAGTTAAGAGTCGGCACGGCAAACCCGCACGCGACAGGGCCGGATTCCTCCCGCACGGTCGACACCAGCCCAGCCGGGCCAGCACGCTCACCCCAGGCTGCAGCACCCGCTCCCGGCGTAACCGCGCCCGGGCATGCTCGAACAGCGCCACTGCGCCCTCGGCGTGACGAGCGTGCAACAGAGGCGCCCGCCGCCGATCAGCCGGTCGGCGTCGTGGTCGTCGGCGGCAGCTCGAGCACTTCGCCGGGATAGATCAGCCCGGGCCGTCCGGACCTGATCCGGTCTCGGTTGTCGGTGATCAGACGATGCCAGTATCGGGCGATGTCGGCGTCGTTCCACGCGGTTGCCGGGGCGCGTGGACCCTGCGCGTGGGCGATGCTCCACAGGTTGTCGCCCGGCTTCCGGATCGATCCCCCTGGTCTGCGCGACCAGAACGGTGCCGTCGGCCCGCACGGCGAGCCCGTGGCGCCGGGGATCGTGGCGAGCGTGCCGTCCGGGGCGATCCGGCGTACGGTCCCGGCGTCCCGATCCGCCGCCAGCAGGTTGCCCGCGGCGTCGAAGACGAGGTCGCACGGCGCCCGCAGGGCGGCGGCGACCGCCGGGCCGCCATCGCCGTCCGAGCCGTTACCGGCCACCGTGGTGATGATGCCGCCGGCGTCGATGCGGCGGATACGATGGTTACCGGCGTCGGACACGTTGCCCGCCGGGTCGACGGCCGGTCCGCCACGGTCGTGCAGACCCGACGGCAGATTCAGTTCCGTGCCGGTGGCCGGGCCGCCGTCACCGGAGTAGCCGCGGGTGCCGGCGCCGGCCAGAATCACTTCGTTGCCGGTGCTCAGGTCGACGGTCAGGCAAGTGGACGCGAACCCGGGTGCTGGTCGACTCAACGCGGCGGGAATGTGCCCGCCTGTACAAGCGCTGCACCTACAACGCCACTCGTGCGCTGGCCAGGATGATGGAACTGGAGAGGGGGGCCGCTTCACGCCGGGCTAGTTGCGGCATCCGTGAGCGCCGTGCACGCGATTATCGAGCCTCCGGACGGGAGCCGACTCGCTAGTTCAACCGCCTCTACCAGGGAGCTTGCAGGGTTCCTTCAATTCCGAGAGCACTGCCCCACTCCCGCTTTGACCAGCCACCAAGGTCACCAAGGCAAAGGTCCGCGGGTCAAGCGGTCCAGGAGCGCCATGCGGACCCCCGGATGAGGCCTTCGCTGCCTTAACGAAGCAGAAGTCTTGGACTTGAGCTGCGGAATCGCACAACCGAGGCAGTTCAGGCGACCTTGGCCTCCTCCTTTGACCCCCAGTACTCAGATCGGTCAGCGGCATGCTCATGCGTGTCTTCCCTGGTCGTCGTCCAGCATACCTGGGCGAGTTCAAGGGCCTACGTCTATGACGTGTTGGCCACACCGGCAACGACGTCGGTGGACGCCCCCCCAATTCGGCCGGCGCGGGCAGTGGACCAGAGGAGACGGTGAGATTGTGGGAGTTGGAACGAACAGCTTCAGCAATCCCGTGCCGAGCAGCCCCGATACCCGGGTGTGTTTGGGTCGGAGCGGTCGTGTGGCTTAGGTTAGGTCGCGAGTATCAGCTCAACGAGTGAACTTTCGCTAGTGCCGTGACCAAGAACGTTTGAGGTGTTGGGTCACGCTGCTCGTGCGGCTGGTTGGCCCCAGCGTCGTTGTCGTTCGCTGCGGATGCGAGCGCGTTCGCGGCGTTGCGCGGCCAGGACGTCGGGGTGGCGGGCGTTGGCGTTACGCCAGCGCAGGTATCGGTGAAGGTGGCGGGTCAACGCGACGTGGTTCGGGTGGTTCGAGCCGACGATCACGAAGGTACGCAGTGGCCCGAACTGGGCCTCGATCGGGTTGGCCCACGAGGCGTAGGTCGGGGTGAAGCACAGCTCGACCTTGTTCCGGGCCGCCCACGTGCGGATCTTGGTGCCTTTGTGTGCGGACAGGTTGTCCAGGATCACGTAGATCGGCGCCCCGTCCGGCCGGGCTTTGCGGATCGACTTGAGCGCTGCCAGGGTGTTCGCGGCGCTCTTGCGGCGATGCACGACACCCCAGAGTTGGTCGTCACCGACCGAGTAGCAGCCGTGGAACTGCCGGACGCCGTGCAGCTTGTGATAGTTCGCGGGCAGCCGTTTCGGATGCGCGGCCGGCGCCCACCCGGCGCCGGTCTGCGGACGGATCACCAGCGGGCCGAACTCGTCGAAGGCGAACACCCGCAGCGGGAAGCGGCTGCTCACGTACTCGATCCGGGCGAGCTTCACGTCGCGGTGCGCGTCGTTGGACTCCTTCCATGTCTTGGTCCGCTGGAAGGTGATCCGGTGGCGGTGCAGGATCTGCCGCAACCGTTCCCGCCCGATCTCAATCGGGCGGGTGGCCTGCGCACACAGGTAGTCGGCGAGCTTTCGGACGCTCCACCGAGTGAACGGCCGCCCCAGACTCTCAGGGCGGGTGTTGGCCGTCGCGACGATGAACTGCTGATCGTCAAGACTGATCTGGCGGGGACGGCCACCCGCCCAGCGAGGGTCCAGGCTGGCCATCCCCAACTCGTTAAACCGGTGGATGACCTGCCGAACCGTGTCCTCGTCCGCCTGCACCAAACGAGCGATAGCCGGCACGGTGTTCCCTCCGGCCGAGGCGAGCACGACCATCGCCCGCCGTAATCGGATCGGTGAACCGGTGCCTCTGCGCGTGATCCTCAGCAGCTGCTGACCTTCCTGGTCACCGAGCCGCCGCACGCGTACGGGATCTGCCACCGTCACAGCCTGAACGGCTAAACACCGCCCGTCCTTCAGGCCGAACGGCGTGTCACCCAACACCGCGAACGTTCGTGGTCACGGCACTAGTTGACGTGTCGCATGATGCGATGCGATAGGCCCCTGACGGTCAGCTCACGTCCTGCGGGACGGGCCATGCCCACTGCTTGGAGCGGACGAACAGCACCCACGGTAGCTCGATCTTGTTCTCACCGCGGTCGGGCGCGCGCGAGCACTCGAACTTGTCGAGGCACTCGTAGATGTCCATGTAGGTGAAGTAGTAGTCCCGTGGTGTTTGATAGCACCTGACGATGAGCCTCCAGACGGGGTCGGTAAGTTCTCGGGGCCGCGTCTTCGGCGTCAGCTGCTCGATCATGGCACTGAGGTGCTCCGGCATGTACGGGTTCTCGGGAACCATGGGCGCCTCCCCGGTGAGAGTCTCCACCTCGGAAGCTACGGACGGCCTCGATACGGGTCCATGACACGTTGTGACAGGATGATGACGTTCCGGCGGCATGCCACTGCCTATTTAGGCGCGCCGCTCTGTCCGTTCCGGTCCGCGGATGTCTAGCCTTCCCCGGTGCTGCATGTCGCCGTGCTCGACCCGCTCCCCTTGTTCGGCCAGGGAGCGGCGACGGTGCTGGCCGCGGCCGGCCACGAGGTGCAGGTTCCCGAGGACGTACGCTCCTGGGCGGAATCCCGCCGTCCCGCCGTCGTCCTGCTGACGTTGCTCGCCGGGCCCGACTGGGGGCTGCTGGTCCCGCTGCGCGACATGCCGGAGGTCGCGGTAATCGCCGTGCTGCAGGACCTGCACCCCGCGGCGATCCGGGCGGTGCGGATGGGCGCACGGTCGGTCCTGCTGCGTACGGCGGGTCCCGCGGCCCTGTTGCGAACAGTGGAGGCCACGGCGGACGGGCAGGCTGTGCTGCCCGCCGAACTGCTGTCCATGTTGGCCGACGCACCGCAGGCCGGACCGGCGACCTTGTCGGAGGAGCGGCTGTCGTGGCTGCGGCGGTTGGCAGCGGGGTCCACCGTGGCGGACCTGGCGGACACGGCCGGCTACTCGGAGCGGGCGATGTACCGAATCCTCAAGCAGATCTACCGGGACATGGGCGTGAGCAACCGGATGCAGGCGGTGTTGCGAGCCCAGGAGCTCGGCTGGCTGCCGGGGGAAGGGAGTTCAGTCCGTGGGGCGTGAGGAGTTGCTGGCCAGGGCGTCGAGCAACGGTTGCAGGCGGCCGGGCGGTTGCGCGTACCCCGCAAGCGTGTTCAAGAGGAAATCGCGGCGCGCACGCAGGACCGAGGCGCCGCAATCGGGGGTGACCAGATATTCCAGGGCCGCCTCCGGCTGGGGGGAGAGCGCGGCGATCGCGAATCCCAGCATGTCGCGGGCGCCGCGGTCGTTCTCGTCCCGGACCCGTTCCCCGGCCTCGTCGGCGAGATCCCGGAAGAGGTCCGCCGCCTTGGCGGGGTCGGACTTCTGGTGCAGCAGCGCGTTCAGGGCGGGCACTGCCAGGGCGCTTCGCGGCGCCCGGTACGGCTCCGCATCTTCGATGTGCCGGCGGGCCTCCTCCGGTTTCCCGGCGTAGAGGGCAGCCCAGCAGAGAGTCGTGCGAGCCTGAAGGACCACGACGGCGTTGTTGGTCTGCACCGCCTGTTCCAGCGCGGTGGCCGCCTCGTCGCCGGCACCTCCGAAGGACCCGGTGGCGAGCAGCCGGTCCGCCTCGGCCTCATGGCAGGCGGCCAGATGCCATTCGCTGTCGCGGGCAGCTGCCCGGGCACGCCGGATCAGGTCTCCCGCCGCACCAGTGTCGCCGGTCTCGACGCGCCACCGGGCGATCCGCAGCAGCAGCCCGATCGGCTCGCCGTCGGCGAGGGCGAGCGCCTCGTTCGCACGGGCGAAAGCGCGGTCGTACTGACCCCAGCGGTGGTGGCATTCGGCCAATTCCTTCAGCGCGGCTCGCAGGACCGCCGGCAACTGCTGCTGGCGCGCCTCCTTCCGGGCCTCCTCGTAGTAGTTGTAGGCGAGGTCGGCGCGCCCGGACAGCCAGTAGTAGGTGCCGAAGTTGTAGCGGATCGTGGCCGAGATCTCGGGGTGGCTTAGCTTGTTGGCCTCGTCCAGCGCCCGCCCGTAGGCAATGTTCGCCGCGTCGAAGTCGCCGACCGACGCGTACGCGTGCCCCAGCTCGTTGTCGTTGAGCATCTCCAAGCCGGGGATGCCGATCTTGCCCTGCATCGTCTTCCGCTCGGCGAGCAGCAGATGACCACAGTTCCACCGCTTGAGGACACCGGTCATCGACTCCATCGCAGCGTACGCCATCGGATAGCGCCGGCCCTCCATCAGGACCGCGACATACGCGAAATGCATGCGCAGGTCGTCGAGCGAGCGCGGATCTGCCGGCAGCCGCGACCGCAGCACCTCCGCGACCCGACGCAGGAGCGCGGACCGTGCCGCCGGGGCAACCGGCAAGAACCAATCGGCGTCGGCGAACGTCAGGCAATACCCGTCATCGATCCGGCGGACGAGCTCGTGCTTCTCGAACCTTTGCAGGGTCGCGATGACCACCGACGGGGCGACCGGCGCAGTGATGGTCGCGGCGATCGCGACGGCGTCCATCGTCGTCCGGAAAGCGGCCACCGCCTCGATCACCTCACGGGAAAGGTCCTCGAGGTTCTCCACCAGGATTCCGGCGAGCCGGCGTGGCATGGTCAGCGGATCAAGGCCGACGATGGTGTCCGCGACCACGTTGATCCCGAGGGCGCGGCTTGGTTCGGCGAGCGCGACGATGGCAAGCATCAGCTGGCCGCATCGCGGATTGCCGTTGAGCCGGTCGTAAAGGACGGCGTGCCGTGCCTCCGGTATCTTGCCGAACTCCGCGTCGCGATCCGTCAGGAACTTCCTGAACTCCGCGCGTGGCAGCTTGCCGATCGAAGTCGCCGACTCTTGCGTCCACAGCCGCGGGCCGGACGAATCCAAGGCGTCCCGGCTGACCAGGACAACCGTGGCGCGATGCAGCTCGTGCCGGTAGATCGCCTCCAGCGCCTCGTCCACCTGGAGGTCGACGTGGTGCCGCCCGTCCGGGACGGCCAAATGCTCGGCGCTCTCGATCACGATCACGATGCGGGTCAGCCCGGCGTTGCGCAGCGCGAGCCGCAGACGAGCGAGTCGGGTCTCGCCGGGATGAAGTTCCGCCGGTTCATCCAAACCCTCAAGATCACCAATTAGAGTGCGGACGTCGAAGCGCAGCCCGGGAGTTAGAACGTGCCGGTACACGGTCAGCGACACGCCGGCCTTCTCCAGATCGCCGAGCACGCTGTCGACGACCTTTGTCTTGCCGAATCCGGCCAGGCCGACCACCCGCACCACACCCGGCGGCAGGTCGCGCTTAAACAGGTCGTACAGGCCGTCGTACTCCTTCTCGCGGTCCAGCAGGGTCGGGTCGCGGGTCGGCGCTGTCGCAGTGGCGGGAGGCGCCGGGGCCGGGACACCCGCACCTCGGAACGAGAGGATCAGCGACAGGGTGCCTGTCGTCATACCGACGATCCAGCTCATCACCTCGACCCAGGGCCAGACGCCCTCGCCCGGATCGGTGAACGCCTTCCACCAGTCGAAACGGAAGCCGAGAATCGCGAACGCGGACAGCACGGTAACCGATGGGAGCCCGTACAGCATCGACCGCTGTCTCATTCCGTCATCATGACGCCCCAGAGAGTGAACGCATAGAGCGGAGCACGGTGTCGGTCCCGTCCGGACGGTGAACAGGGCCCGATGACGGGCGCGGCGGTAGTTGCAGTTGCCGGGCATTGCGCCCGCTCTCGACGACCCCGCGTCGCCGACCTGCCGAACCACATCCGCACTGGCGCGCGCAAACTCTGGAGGGCCGTGACCGATTCTGGAGGGTTGTCTCATCGTTCGGTGCCCCACCGCCCGAGTCGCCGGCGCGATCAATCGCCCGGGAGCGTACGGAGCACGCCGGCCCGGCATCGGCTCGGCAGTACGGGTCAGCTGCGAGGTTGTGCCCCCCTCCCCCCTCCCCCTCCGCGGCGCGGAGCCGGCGCCGGGCCGAGTAAAAGAGTCCGTCCCTGCGGGCGCCCCACGGCCCCTAATACCTGTCGTCGCCGGTGGGGTTCGCGTCCCCGGATCGACACATTCCGATGATTCCTGCCTGGTGCAGTTCTGGCCGACCGACAAAACCTGCGCGCCTACGGACTGCAGCCGTCGGCGCCTAGGAAGGCGCCAGTGTTCGAGCTCCGGCGTTGCACCCGCTTACCGTTCTGCCGGGTGATAGCTGTGCCGGCGTCGCCGCCGATTCGCGTTAACCATCGGGCGGCGTCGCAACAGCCAGGTCAGCCCCAAACGGCCAGGGGTTGGAGGCAAGGCTCGACCCCATGTGGCCCGCACGAGTGCGCCTGCCCAATCTGGCAGTCAGGAATCACGCTGGCACGGATGCACCCGGTCCCGCCAGCGCATGGGAGCTCAGGCCCGAGAGACGGTTGCCAGACTCGTAGCGGACGAACCGACTCAATGAGTTTTTAAGCGACTTCGAACGCCGCGTGTCAGCCGGTTTCGGCGCCACCAGTCTTCGGGTCGGCTTCGTGTCGCTGAGTTTCAGCGCCACTCGCGCGGACCGCTCCGCGGCTGTAGGCGAGCCACACTGTCCAGTGGAGTAGCTGTTCTCGTTGTCGCCGTCTGGCCCGCCGGAGGGCATTGAAGTCGGCCAAGGCGATGTCGAGGCGACCGAAGGCAATCTCGGGCCGGGACCCAGTCGGTGGGTTCCAGTCGTTGACGTGGACGACCAAGCACCTCCACGAAGCCTCCGGGGTGCCCTCGTACCAGTAAGGGAGTAAGGCGAAGATCTCCTGACCTCGCGGGTGGAAGTCCTTTGCCTGTCGACTGAATCCGCGCTGCTCGGCAGTGCTGATCAGTTTTGTCAGTTCGTCGTTGGAGACGACGCGCAGGTCAGCGGGCACGGGCCAGCCGAGCCAAGACTGCACTGCCTTTCGCTTGATGCTAAGCCCGCGCAGCCGGATCAAACCTTGCCTCCTTGATCGGCATGTATGTTCTCACGCTCTGGATCGCTCGTATGGGCCCTGACCTTGGATTTGATACCGAGTTTGAGCGCCACCGGCTGGCGGACCCGATCGGGTGGATTCGATGTCAGCGAGTTTCAGCGCCACCGAGAGTGGTGGAAGCATCGGCTGGTCGGGACGGAGGTCCGCCGATGCCGCGGATGTCGAAGGTCGAACTGTTCGCGGCGATCCGCAGGGACTCGCGGGCGGGCATGTCCGGACGGGCCATCGCGACCAAGTATCGGGTCAGCCGGCACACGGTCAGCGATGCTCTGGCGTCTGCGTGGCCGCGCGAACGCAAGCCCTTTGCCGCCACGGCCCTCGGTGCTGGATCCGTTCAAGACCGTCATCGACGACATCCTCCGGGCGGACCTGGACGCGCCGCGCAAGCAGCGGCATACCGCGAAACGGATCTTCGATCGGCTGATCGACGAACACAGCATGCAGGCCGTCTCCTACCAGGTGGTCCGCGGTTACGTCGCCGAACGCAAGCCGAAGATCCGGGCCGAGGCCGGCCACGGCCCGGTCAATGTGTTCCTCCCGCAGACACACCGGCCGGGCGAGGAAGCTGAGGCCGACTTCGGTGAGATCGTGATCAACCTGCGGGGTGAGCCGGTGACCTGCATGTTGTTCTCGCTGCGGCTGTCGTTCTCCGGCAAGACGGTGCACCGGATCTTCGCCTCGGGCGGCACCGAGGCGTTCCTGGAAGGCCACATCCACGCGTTCACCACGCTGGGCGGCGTCCCGACCGACAAAATCCGCTACGACAACCTGAAAGCCGCGGTCGCCCAGGTACTCGGCTTCTCCCGCCAGCGAGTAGAAACGGCCCGGTGGACCGCCTTCCGATCCCACTACGGCATCGAAGCCTTCTACTGCCAACCAGGGCTGCAAGGAGCGCTACCCCATTATTCGGCGGTCATCGAGCGCGGTTCCAAGCGGCGAGGCAGCCGAGGCATCCAGGACGGCCCGCTCAGCGCCACAGCGGCCGCTCGGTCCGTCGTATTCGGAGACCCCGGCTCGGTGTTGGTCGCCGCTCAACCTCGTCCCGTTCGAGGGCTGTCCCCATTGTCGTGAGGTGCTCCTGGGGCACGATTCCCCGCCGCCTGTTCATGAACCGCTCGTGCGGTGACGCAGACAGACTGGGCAGAACGGGTGGGGAGGGCCACATGGCCGACGATGCTGCTCTCATCGGGTCGATCGCCCGGGGCGATCGCGATGCGCTGGCGACACTCTACTCTCGGCACGCGTCCTGGCTGCAGGTTCGCCTGCGGCGGCGTTGCGTGGACGACGACGTGGTTGCTGAGGCGTTGCAGGAGACGTTCGTCGCGGCGTGGCGTGGCGCTGGCCGGTGGCGCGGTGAGGGGGACGTCGGCGCCTGGCTGTGGGGTATCGCGATACGCCGGATGATCGATCTACTCGCGAAGCGTCCGCGGCACTGTCCGCTGGCTGGAGTTCCGGATCCTGTTGTGGCTTCGGCCGAGGAGCAGGTTCTGGTACGCGTGGAGTATGCCGACGTGGCCACGGCGCTCAATCGGCTGTCCCCGGACCTAGTCGCCGTGGTGCAGGCCACGGTGCTCGACGGCCTCACCACCCGGGAGGCCGCCCGCCTCCTGCAAATCCCACAGGGCACGGTCAAGACCCGGATGGCCCGCGCTCGGCTGCTGTTGAGGGAGGCGCTGTCATGACCGTCTGGCACGCTGACGACGCCTTGCTCGCGGCGTACGCCGGGGGCGGCCTCGACCAGGCCCGCGCGGCTTCGGTCGAGCAGCATCTGACTGGTTGTGCCAGCTGCCGAGCCGCGATCGCGCCGCATGCCGACGCCGCGTTGATAGCCCGGGCCTGGGCCGGCACGGTGGATCGGCTGGACCGGCCACGTACGTCTCCGTTCGAACGGCTGCTTATCGCGCTGGGGTTGTCGCCGTCGGCGGCGCGGCTGGCCACTGGGGCCTCGGCGGCGCGCCGGGCGTGGGTGGCCGGCTGCGTGCTGGTGGCCGGCTTCGCCATCGCCGCGCGGGAGATGGACGGTCCGATGGCTCTCTGGTTCCTCACGGTGGCTCCGCTGGCCCCGCTGACCGGGGTGGCGTTGGCGTACGGACCGGGCGTGTTCTCTATGCACGAGGTGGTGGCGGCCGCGCCGTACCCCCGGCTGCGGCTGGTGCTGCTGCGGTGCCTTCCAGTCCTGCCGATGACGGTCCTGCTGCTGGTCGTGGGCGGGCTGGTGTTGCCTGGCACGGCGGGGGCGGCGTTGTGGTTGCTGCCCGGGCTCGCCCTGGCGGCCCTCGGCCTGGTCGCCGAGCGGCTGGTCGGCGTCCAGACGGCGATCGGCGGGCTGGCCGCGCTGTGGATGGGCGGGGTCGCCTCGGCGCGGATCACCACCGGGTCGGTGCTGGGCGCCTTCTCCCCGACGGTGCAGCTGCTGTCCTCGGCCATCGTCCTCGGCGCGGTGTGCCTCGCGCTGGTCGGCGCCCGACGGACAAGGAGCTTCTGGTGACGGACATCGGGCTAACTGAGGTGAGCAAGAGCTACGGGCGGCGCCGGGTCCTGAACCGGGTCACCCTGGACGTCGGCACCGGTGTACTCGGCCTGCTGGGCCCCAACGGCGCAGGCAAGACGACCCTGATGCGCGTGCTGGCCACCGTCGCCCAGGCCGACGCCGGGCGGGTCGAGCTGCTCGGCCGGGACGCGCGGGACCCGCTAGCGCAGGTGGCGATCCGCCGCCGGCTGGGCTACGTCCCGCAGGAGACCGGCTTCCCGCGCGGCTTCACTGCCTTCGAGTACGTCGACTATGTGGCCATCCTCAAGGAGATGACCGACCGTCGCACCCGGCACGACGAGGTTCGCCGGGTGCTCGAAACCATGGGCCTGACCACGCACGCGCGGCGCCGGGTGTGGCGCCTGTCCGGCGGCATGAAGCGACGCCTGATGATCGCCCAGGCCCTACTCAGCGACCCACGGCTGCTCATCCTGGACGAGCCGACCGCCGGCCTGGATCCAGAGCAGCGGCTACGCCTGCGAGACACGATCTCGACGCTGGCCGAGAACCGGTGCGTGGTCGTGTCCACACACCAGACCGAAGATGTGGCGGCGTTCTGCCCACGGCTGGTGGTGCTGCACGAGGGCAGCATCCGCTTCGACGGCAACCCGCAGCAACTGGCCGCCGCCGCGGCTGGGCGCGTGTGGCGCTCCGAGCAGCGCGATCCCGGCGCCCGGCTGGCCTGGCGCACCAGCGACGGAAGGCTACGACAGGTCGGCTCACCACCGCCCGGCGCCACCCTGGTCGAGCCATCGATCGAGGACGGCTACCTACTCCTGGTGGGTTCGTCCGAGCCTGTGGTGAAGGCGACGGCATGAGCATCGCCACCGCGGCCGCCCGGCGGCTCGGTGTGGTGGAGGCACGCCGGATGGTGCGCCATCCGGTGTACCCGGTGGCGATGGTGTACATCGCCGTCTTCGTCGTCGAGGCGGTCCTGAGCGGACAGACGGGCCCGCCCGCCAACGAGGCGTACACGGTCGTGATACTCACCCTGCTGTTCGTCTACGCGCCCGCGACTATCGTGGCCGCTAACCGGGTAGCCGCGGCCCCGTTCCGGTCCCGGGCCCGCGAGCCGTTGGACGCCACACCTGTCGACGAGCGCCAGCGCACCACGGGCGCGATCATCGGCGTGCTGCGCGGACCAGCTCTGGTGAGTTTCGCGATCACCGGACTGTTGCTGGTGATCGGAGAGTTCACCACCGCGCACCCGGAGCGGCCCATCGATGTGGTGTACCACCGCACGGCGCTGGAGTACCTGCAGGTTCCCGCCGTCGTCCTGGGTGCGGGTCTGCTGGGTATCGCGGTCGCCCGGTGGCTGCCCTGGCCTGGTGCGCTTCCACTGACCGTGTTCCTGGTGTGGTTCGGCACGGAGACGATGTACTGGTCTACCTATACCGGCACCGTGCACGACCGCACCTGGTTCGCTTTGTGGCCGGTCTGGATGGCCTCGAACGCGCCCTCTGGCATGCTGCCGAGGCAGCCGCTAGGGCAGGAGATGTGGCATCTGACGTACCTGCTCGGCCTGGGGGCCCTGGCCGGTGTCGCGGCCATGCTGCGCACCGGCGGAGCACGCCGGGCATGGTGCGCTGCCGCGGCGGCGGCGGTACTGGCGACCGTGACCGCTGGCTGGTTGCAGACACGGTGACTGCGGCACGCCGGCCAGCGGGAAGGAGGCAGTCGATGATGAGTCCGGCCGCGCGGCGGCTCGGTGCGGTAGAGGCCCGCCGGATGCTGCGCCACCCGGCGTACCCGGTGGCGATGCTGTACCTCGTCGTCTTTGCCGTTGAGGTCGTCTGGAACCGCCAGACCGGCCCAGCCGCCAACTTTGCGTATGCGCTTGTGCTGCTGTGCTTGCTGTTCGTCTACGCTCCGGTGACGATCGTGGTCGCCAACCGGGTGGCCGCGGCCACGTTCCGGTCCCGGGTCCGTGAGCCGTTGGACGCCACACCTGTCGACGAACGGCAGCGCACCACGGGTGCGATCATCGGCGTGCTGCGCGGTCCGGTCCTGGTGAGTTTCGCGATCACCGGACTGTTGTTGGTGATCGGAGAGTTCACCATCGCGCACCCGGAGCGGCCCATCGATGTGGTGTACCAGCGCACGGCGCTGGAGCACCTGCAGGTCCCCGCGGTCGTCTTGGGAGCGGGTCTGCTGGGCATCGCGGTTGCCCGGTGGCTGCCCTGGCCCGGCGCGCTGCCGCTGACCGTGCTCCTGGCATGGATCGGCACGGTCACGACGTACCAGCCTACGACCGGCGCGGTGCACGACCGTACCTGGTTCGCGCTGTGGCCGGTGTGGTTCTCCGTGGAGGAGGGCATGCTGTCGCGGCAGCCGCTCGATCAGGAGATGTGGCACCTGGCATACCTGTGCGGGCTCGGGGCCCTGGCCGGTGTCGTGGCGCTACTGCACACCCGCGGACCGCGCCGGGCGTTGTGGACGGCCGCGGTCACCGCCGTGGTCGCGGCCACCGCCGGCGGCTGGTTACAGACGCGCTGAGCCCTTGGCAGGAAGGAGACAGGTCGATGTCCGTGCGCAAGGCGCGGCAGGTGACTCCGGCCGCGCGGCGACTCGGCGCGGTGGAGGCGCGTCGGATGCTGCGGCACCCGGCCTATCCGATGGCCATGCTGTACATCGTGGCGTTCGGCACCGCGATGGTCGTCAACGATGAGGGTGCGCCAGCCAACCAGGCCTACCTGATCGTGATGCTGAGCGTGCTGCTCGTCTACGCGCCGGCGACGATCGTGGTTGCCAACCGGGTGGCCGCGGCCACGTTTCGGTCCCGGGTCCGCGAGCCGTTGGACGCCGTGCCGGTCGATGAGCGGCAGCGCACGGTGGGCGCGATCCTGGGCGTGCTGCGCGGCCCGGTGCTGGTCGGGTGTGCGGCCGCCGCGCTGCTGTTGGTGCTCGACGGGTACGCCACTCCGTACACCGCGGTGCGCAACGACGCGGTCTACCCCCGTACGGCGTGGGAATACCTGCAGTTGCCGGCCCTAGTGCTCGGCGCCGGGCTGCTCGGCATCGCGGTGGCCCGCTGGCTGCCCTGGCCCGGCGTGCTGCCACTGACCGTGCTCGTGGTCGGATTCGGCACGATCGCGATGTATCCCGTCACCGTGGCCGACTCGGTGCATGCCTCGGCCTGGTACGCGCTGTGGCCGGCATGGTTCGCGCTGGACGTCGGCATGCTGCCGCGGAAGCCGCTCGATCAGGAGATGTGGCACCTGGCATACCTGCTCGGGCTCGGAGCCCTGGCCGGTGTCGCATCGCTTCTGCACACCCGGGGACCGCGCCGGACATTGTGCATTGCCGTGGCGGTGGCCGTCCTGGTCACCGCGGCTGCTGGCTGGCTGCAGACACGGTGACAGTGGGCACGCCAGCCGGCAGGGGAAGGAGACGGGCGATGACGACTCCGGCCGCACGGCGACTCGGCGCGGTGGAGGCACGCCAGATGCTGCGCCACCCCGCGTATCCCATCGCGATGCTCTACATCCTCACATGGGACGTCACGTTGCTGATCAACCACGAGGGCGACCCACCGGCCAACCGCGCCTACATGGTCTTGGCCTTCAGCCTGGTGCACGTCTACGCGCCGGTGACATTCGTGGCGGCGAACCTGGTCACCGCCGCCACCTATCGATCGCGAGTCCGGGAGCCGTTAGACGCCACCCCCGTCGACGGCCGGCAACGCACGGTGGGCGCCATCGTGGGGTTGGTGCGCGGCCCGGTCATCGTGGACTCCCCGGTGCGGCACTGCTGCTGGTGCTCGGCGAGTTCACCACCGCGCACACCCCTCTGGCCAGCGAGCGGGTGTACCAGCGCACCGCTGTGGAGTACCTACAGGTGCCGACGCTCGTGCTCGGCGCGGGCTTACTCGGCATCGCAGTCGCCCGCTGGCTGCCCTGGCCTGGCCTGCTCCCGCTGACCACGCTCACATTGTGGCTCGGCACCATCGCCCTGTACTACCACTTCACCGAGTACATCGGCCCTACGCTGGGCGGTCCGCCCGAGGTGGTGCAGCCAAGGACCTGGCTCGCGTTGTGGCCGGTCTGGTTCGCATCCAACCAAGGCATCCTTCCCCGGCAACCACTCGGCCAGGAGATGTGGCATCTGGCATACCTGCTCGGACTCGGCGCACTTGCCGGCACTGCGGCCGTGCTGCGCACCGACGGGCCCCGCCGCAGCGTCTGGGCCGCAGCCGCTGGGATCGCCGCACAGCCATCGCCGGCCGGCTGCAACTCGGCTGAGGGACCGCCAACCGGTTCATCAATACGCGCCTGCCTGCAGCATGCGCACCATTGCCTCCGACCCGCCGTGACCAAGAACCATCCGGCCGTGGCCGCAGACAGCTTGGTAGACGGAATCGGCAGCCGCCGAAGCGCAGCGTGGCCCTCAGTCGTCAACTCTGACCAGGGCAATGATGCGCGAACACCATCGATGTAAGGAGCTCCGGTGAAACGAGCGCGCTACCAGATCAGCATCAACGGTTTCGACGTGAAGAACCAGTCATGGGACCACGCATTGCAAGTTGACGGCAAAGACGACGAGGTGTTCATCGGCTGGAACAGCAAGAAAATGCGCTCCGACGGCACCCTCATCTACGAGGCCGCGACTCGTAAGTCGGCAACGATCGGTGACGTCAACGGTCAATCCGGCCGAGTCGTCGGCGGAAGCGCTTCCAGCAAAGGAGGACTCAGGGATGGGGACAGATATCCACACGACAAGCCATGGATGAAGAAGCGCGTATTCGACCTTCCTGCGATTCCGCCCTTCATCTGGTCGCCGACTCGAATCGAGATCAGTCCGGAAGTTCCTTCCGGCCGCGACTATCCACCCATGAACTGCTTCACCGACACGATCACCGAAGGCGAGGTGGTCTACTTCACGCCTAGCATCTGGGAATTTGATCTCGGTCAAAGCGCATGGGAAGGCATGCTCGCTTGGCTAAGGGACACTGACGACAAGTTCGGTGCTCGGGCGAAAGAGATCTTCACGAAGGTATTCCCTCCGAACAACTGGATCTTCGACGCCGTCTCCCTCGGCATACAGACCGCTTCCACGCTGACCAGCATCACCGGTAGCTCGGGCAGTCGTCCCATCGGGACGGTGCGCAGCGCCACGAACCCCGCGACGTTCGTTTTCAACCCCTGGATCCTTGAGCTGACCTTCGAACGGGCGGAAGCGCTGATTGCGGCCGAGCCCGCCGGCGTCGGGCATGGCGTCTTGGCGATCCCGTACACCGACGACATCTCCCTACGCGGCAGCTATCAGCTCTACCTGCAAGTCGAGCGGCTGGGGCCAGTCGAAGGATAGCCGCCCGACGCGAGCACCACCGGGCCATTCAGTATGAGTGGAACTACGGCGCCAACCCTATGTTTCGACTGATCTGACGGGCACGATGGGTGGCGAGACCTCTCGGCTTAGCTGGGAGGTCCGTCGCACTGTTCTAACGGTGTCTTGCCGGGACTGCCGCCTTGGCTGCAGTTGTCACGACGGCAATCGTAGGTGCTCCTTCATCGGCCCACGCCGCCACAATTGACTTCTTGGCGGCTTCCGTTCTCGAGGATAGCCAGCCGTATCAGTTGGTTTTTGAATGGGCTCTTCGCTGCCTGGAAACCCCATTGGACACCGACGGCGTGGATTGACGGCTCTTCGAAGTTGAGCGGGGTTCGGAGTCGGCGGCGACCCGGGACATAGGGGCTCGCAGCCCATCGGTGATCATCTGAGTGTCGAGTTCGGATGGTCACAAGTGAAGAGCTGCGAGCATGGTCAACGATACGACCCGGCTGCTGGGCCTGGATGGGCTGGTGGTGGAGGGGGTCGAGGTGGACGCTGACGGCGTCCCGGTGGTGGACCTGTCCACCGGTTGTGAGCAGGCACGATGCTGTCCGGGGTGTGGGCGGCGGGCGGCGCAGATCAAGCAGTGGGCGACTACCCGGCCACGGGATCTGCCGGTCGCCGGGCGGACGATGCGGCTGCGGTGGCGTAAACGGCGCTGGTACTGCCCGACCGCGGCTTGTCCGCGGAAATCGTTCACCGAGCAGGTCGCCCAGGTGCCGGCCCGGTCGAGGCTGACCATGCGGTTGCGGCAGGCGGCCGGGGCGGCAGTCGCCGACGGCGGTCGCACGATCGTGCAGTCGGCTCGCGATCACGGCGTCTCGTGGCCGGTCGTCGCGCAGGCGTTCACCGCCCACGCGAGCAGGGTGTTGCCGGACGAACCGGAGCCGGTCGCGGTACTCGGCATCGACGAGGTCCGCCGCGGCGAACCGCACTGGGCATGGGATGAGAAGGCCGGTTCGTGGACCAAGACCGCGGACCGGTGGCACGTCGGCTTCTGCGATCTGTCCGCTGGTCAGGGACTGCTCGCCCAGGTCGAAGGGCGCACCACCGCCGCGGTCACCGGCTGGCTGGCCGCTCGATCACCGGCCTGGCGCGAGCAGATCACGGCGGTCGCGATCGACATGTGCACCGTGTTCAAGGCCGCGATCCGGCAGATGCTGCCGCACGCGCTGCTGGTCGTCGATCACTTCCACGTCGTGCAGCTGGCCAACCGGGCGGTCACCGAGGTCCGCCGCCGGGTGACGCTCACTGCGCGGGGCCGTCGTGGCCGCGGCAGCGATCCTGAGTGGCGGATGCGGAACCGGCTGACCCGCTCGGCGACCCGGATGAGCGGCAAGCACGTCGACCGCCTGACCGACACTCTCGAGGCCCTGCCCACCCGGATCGGCGCCCCGATCCTGGCCACGTGGAACGCGAAAGAGGACCTGCTCGACCTGCTCGCCACCGCCCGCACCCAGCCCGACCGCGAACACGTCCATCGGCTGCTACGCCGCTTCTACACCCGCTGCGCCGCCACTGACCTGCCCGAACTACACCGGCTCGCCACCACGATCGAGACCTGGTGGCCGCAAATCTCGGCGTTCCTGGCCACGGGTATCACCAACGCCGGCTCCGAAGGCACCAACCGCGTCATCAAGACCGTCGCCCGCGACGCCTACGGCTTCCGGAACCCAGAAAATCAGCGGCTACGTACCCGCACCGCGACCACCCGCCGGCACCGCGGACACCTCAACCCCGCTTAACTTCGCAGAGCCGGATTGACTGTTCCAGTGGCCGTGTCACGGCGGTGACCACCAAAGTGGATCTTTTCGCCGACGACTGTCGGTTCAGCAAGATCATTCGGTTTACGACGGAGGCTGTTTTACGGCATCGGCGAACAGTGCGAGGATGTTCAAAACCAGGACTGCAGGGACAGCGGAGAGCGCAAGACTCGTCAGGAGTGGCGGCTGTCGTACGTCCAGGGCAGCTACTACGAGATTGTCAACCGATAAACCGGCCTTTGTCTCGGCATCCGGCATGGTGGCTCAGGCAGCCATGCCGATCAAGTATCGCTGCGGTGGGAACCCAACTTTGGGCCCTGCGGTAACCCTTAAAGGCCGATCAAGTGGCATAGGCGCACGCCGAGTGGTCTGGGCGCTAACCGCGGGCCACACCTGTCATCCTAGCTAGTGCACAACGCGTCGGACGGTTGTCCACGGAGCGCAAAATCGCTCCGCTGCTTGGCGAAGGCAGCCTTCCTATCCCACCTGTAGTGCTGACCCACCAGTTGACCCAGGACAGCACCACAGGTCTGGGCCAACGCCGCGGGCCGCCAGGTAAAGATCCCCACTCACGCGCGTCGACTTCGACCACGCACAGGAGACACTGCATGAACAACAACAGGCCGGATCATCTCCAAAGGAATCCGCTGAGAAGAATGACGGCAATGGCCACAGCGGCGGCGGCCGCCCAGGCAATGTTTGCCGGTGTCGCGCTGACTGCCGGCGTGATGTCCGCACCAGCGGCGCAGGCCAAACCCAAATGCAACGGCCCCTACCCACAGTCCACGTGCTCTCCGCAGGAGAACCGTGCCCCGACTGGCACTGAGACCTTCGACCAGCAAGGCGGCGTGTTCTGCATGTGCCGGGTCGGTGGCCTGTACTTTTCTGGTCACGCTTGCGACGCCCGCGGCGAGACCGTGAACGTCGACATATCCGAAGGAGCCGGACAAAGACGGGAGGGAGCCTACTTGTTTGGGAATGGCTTCGTGGAGGACGACGGCGGGCCAGTCGGCTAAGGAGCCAAGCGAACAGCTCCTCGGTCGACGGCCGGCTGCTTCCAGAGTCTCGCACCGTGGCGGTGGCGGGACTGGACCGGTCAACCAAGGCTCGACACGGAAGCGGTTTCGGATGCCCCGCGCCTGCCAAGCGGGGGCCCAATCGAGGGCAACCGTATTCGCTCGTTAAGGCAACGTGGCCAGGTCCGGTATGTCGCCAAGGGCGCCCGGCGGCGGGAGCGGGCCGGTGCACGCCGTCGGCCCCGTCGACGCCTACCTCGCCGCGCGCGCGAGTGCGGCCGGCATAGTCGTCGAGGCGCTGACTGGTCCGCTGATAGCCACCAGCAAGGCCCAACGGTTTGGCTGGCTCGGCGCCCGCCGCGCCGCCCGCAGGGCCTCGGCCTCGCCCTCGGATCGAGCACAGGCCGGCGGTCACGAACCGACGAATAGCGTCATCCGATGGGGCCGATTTTGAACGCGAGCTTTCGCAGTGAAGACATGGACCATTTCTGCCTTCCTGGAATTCAGTATCAGCGACCCGTGCGTTGTCATCACCGCCCGGTATGGGCGGTTGATGAAGCGTCCTGTCGCTCGCAGGTGCCAATGTGATCGCAGAGCGGACTGCCGTACCCGAGCGGTCGTAGAAGCTCTCCGATGTGGGTCAGGGCTGGTTGTCCCCCAGCGGTCCGGAATGGATGGCACCGCCAGCGCCGACACTTGCCACGCCGCCCACCAGCGATGGTGCGTGTTCCGCGAGCCACGAGGGGATTTTGACGTCCTTGGCTTTGAGGACGGCGATCCCCTTCTTGGCGGCCGACCTCGCCACGAACCCGACTACCGGAATAACGATCAGTGCGACAAGTTCTTCCATGATTGCACTCCTTTGTCGACGGATAACGTCCCAGAACATCTGCCCGCCTGCCGCGTTCGAGACAGTCCCGGCGGTCGACAGTCCGCTATGAGATGGCCGTGTCTAACTTGATGACCTTGGCGTGAGGATGTGAGTGATGATTCTGTAGATTGTCGTGGACATCAGAATCGCGTCCACCGTTTTGCGCCTTCGGTTTCATTGCGCATTCTTCTGGTCTGGGTTCACGACTGGTTTCGCGCCGCAGGCGATGGCGGCCGTCGATCCGGTCTTACCCAAGCTGTCTGCGGGCGACGGCGGGACGGTTCTGGGTCACGGCGCATTGGACGCAAGCGTGCGCATCGTGCAAGCAGGCGCGTATTGATGAACCGGTTGGGGCCGTCGCTCAGCCTGCCTGTAGCCGGCGAGCGGTTCTGCTCATCCGGCGAGGGTGAAGGCCGACAACCCTTCGGCAGCGTCGCCACCGCGACGCTCGACCCGGCGGCTGGCTCGGTGACGATGAAACAGGTCGCGCCTGCCAGCAAGACCGCCGGCGCGACCGTCCTGGTGGCGCCGGATCACAAGCGCTTAGCGATCCACGACTTGACCGGCTGGTACACCACTGTCCTTGGCTCGTCCGCGGCGCCGGTCCGGCAGCCGCTGAGCGAACTGAAGGACCTCGGTGACCCGCTGTTCTGGAACTGATCGGTTCCGATCGCGGGCACCCGCATGCAGGGACTCGTCTGGCGGCGTCGTTACTGGCTGAGCTTGTTCATGGCCACCCTCGCGGATTCGATCATCCTTGGTAGGACCTCAGTCGTCGGTGCAGCGGACCGATGGACATCACGATCGACGAAATCGCGATTGAGTCCTACTACCCCGCATACGCAGAGAGCACCGCCTACTTCAAGCAGTAGCGGGTACTTCTTGTGCATCCCGACGACCGCGCCGAACTTGGTACCCCCGCAGCGTTGCGCCGAATTGCCGGTTGATCTTCATGCGAGCTTGCTGCAGGCTGCGGCATCGCGGAGGCGACTACCGGGGTGGCACCGAAGATACCGGTGTACTGCGCGGCCGAGAGAGGGCCCTACCAGGAGATTTGTTCATCGCGGTTCGCCCGGGCACGCTGGGCAGCTAGGCGTGGGCCGGTGGTGCTTGATCCATGTTTCTACGTCGTCGGCGTGCCAGACTTTTCCTTGTCTCAGGTCGGCGAGTGGTCGTGGGAAGTTTGACTGGCTGGTGAGTTGAGAGACGCGTTGTCGGCTGAGGTGCAGGCGGGTGCTGATCTCGTGGGCTCCCATGAGCCGGATTTCGTGTCCGTGCACAGCCCTACCCTGTCATGCGACTACTGGTCGCGCAACTAGTCGATGGCGCGCCGGCTCGCGCGCACCACAGCAGGTCTACGAAGCGTTCGTGTGGACACGTTCGCGGGTCGCGCCGGCTGCTCAACGGGCTGCGCCTGGACCACGGGCAAGAGTGCGGGTAGTCGCCGGCGCCCCCTATCAGTCATCCGTGGGTGCCCCGGATGGTGATGTAGCTGGTCTGGCGTCACGGGCAACGCGCGCCCCCATCGGGGCGGGAGATGGACGTACCACCCCGGTTGAAGTGCGGAGAGCGATCCGATGAGTCAACCGCCGCAGCATTGCTGCATTCGTTCGAGCCGCAGGCGAGGGAGCAGACCGAACGGGCGCCGTCCCTCAGCCGTCGCCTGGAGCCAGATTCTGTTCTCGTGCGCCGTCGCCGGGCTGCGAAGTCGCTGAGCCGCGGGCGCGCGCCGTACGCGGAACCACGGAGCAGTTCGCGGACGAATGTTGAAGGCGGCGTCGATTAATGGCCGCCTACACAATGGTGGTGCCACCGGCGACATCTGCTCGACCCACACCACTACACCCAGATCAACTCCCCCGTGACGAATCACCGTCTACCGTGAGCAACAACCGGAACCGCATCGATGAGAAGCAAGAACACCTCGCCACGATCAAACTGAGAACGACGCAGCGGACGCCCTCGTCAAGCCCGCTCGGCGAACCGGAACAAACGCAACCCCGGTTACACCGGCGCTACGGCCGGACCAAGCCGCACATGCGCGCAAGGTCGGCGGACTGCACGGACCGACGCCGACGTGTCGGTCCCGTCCTACTTCACACCGCCATGCTCGGCGACGCCCCTACTTCGACCTGCGGGCCGCGAAGATTCCACGCGGGCCGAAGGCACAGGCTTACCGTGAGCGCCGATCGGAATAGCCTGCTAAGTGGGGCGGGACTTCGGGAACGATGACTTTTTCCATCGCATGGACCTGCACCGGAATACCGGCCGTCTTCAGGAAACATTTCAATGTTTCGGCGAGCGCCTCGATGTGGTCGTCTTCGACGAAGGCGTAACCGCGCTCCGAAAAACAGTCGGCGACCTGCTCGGCGATCTCGGTAATTGGGTCAGTCAACTCGTCATCATTCATAAAATATCGATCCTTGAAATCGGCAACAATTTTATACACCGACGACGTATCCGATGGCGGCATCTGTCAGCAGGCATTAGACCCATCCGTGACCGCTTGGTCTGCGGCGCCGTCCCCGGGTTTAGTCGGGTCGCTCAAGTACCTTCTTGCGCCGGTACGCCGACCAGTGGCCGGTCCAATGGGCAAGGTCGTGTATCCAGCCGGCAGTGCTTTGTTGGGCCTTGATGGACCACTTTGCGGCGTTCCGCGAGGCGAACTCGTCCAGGATCTGCGGGTTAGTCGCGCCCCATGCTGGACGTCGCGCGAGCCATTGCTCAGCCTGTTGCGGGGTGTGGCCGCTGGCGATCAGCCATGGAACGAGCAGCGCCAGTTCGACCCATGGTGCCGCCTTGGTGGCGAATGCCCAGTCGACGAGGCGCAGGCCGTGGGGGCTCACGATGAGATTGGTGGGGCTGAGGTCGGTGTGGACGAGTGTGTCGCCGTCCATCGCGGGATGAGTGAAACCGAGCCGGGCTGCCGGGCTGAACCACGGCCGGCCGCCCGGCGCGGGCGTCTCTTGGAGTTGTTTCAGGGTTGCCTCGAGCAGGTCGAGGTCGGGGCTGGCTGGGGACAGGTCGGCGTGTGGGCCGTCGACGTGTTCGAAGCCCACCACCAGCCAGCCGTCGGTTTCGAAGTCCCACTCGATCGCCGGCGCATATGACTGGTTGATGGCCTTACTCGCCAGCAGTTCGTAGCGCAGTGAGCGGACGCCCAGATCGGATGATGCCGCTTTGACGAACACCTTGCCCTTATCGCCGGTGACGGTCGCGGCGATCTCCGCATGGTCGCCGCTGAGGGCTGGGGTGGCGTGGGTGCCGCCGGCTCTCTCCGCGATGGCCGTCAGGACGGCGTCGGGCAGGGCGGTCCAGTCACTGCGCATCAGTCATGCACCCTTTCAGACGCCCGGGTTCGGCGGGCAGCAGCTCTCCGCCTGACCGACCCAGAACTCTGGATCGACGTGGTAACCGGTGGCGTGCAACGCCTGGCGGGTGTACTCGAGGGACGTGCCGTCTGCCATGCCCTCGGTCAGGATCGGCACGTGGTGCACGAAGCCGCCGGCGATCTGCTGACAGGCGGCGAGGTACGGCTCGGTGTGCTGCAGCGACACGTGCCAGGCGGTGTCGACGGGGTTGGTCGGGACGACGCGGTACGACCGGCCGTCGGGCAGGAGCCTGCCGAAATCGGGGTCGTGCTGCGAGTCGGCGTGCGCCTTCAGCAGCAGCAGCATCTGTCCGATCGCTCGCTCGGCGTAGGTCTGGGTGACTTCCTGCACGGCGGCGAAGTGACGGGCGAGCTTGCCGAAGGTTTCCGGGTCGACGAGGGACTGGGGGTCTTTGCCGGTAGCAACCGGCGTGGCGGTCGTGATGGTCACGACTCCTCCTCGGATCTATGGATCGCCGACGCCTGATGCGTCGGTGAAATCCCGTACACAGAAATCAGTCGGTAGTGGCGATCGGCTGGTCGCGCCGCCGGGTCGCCGGGTCGCCGGGTCGCCGGGTCGCCGGGTCGCCTCAGGCGTAGTCCACGTCGCGCTCGGTGCGCGCTCTGTCGAGCAGGTCGGCCGCCAGGGTTGCCTCATCGGCGTGGGCCAGCCAATGCATCAGCAGGTGCCGGGCCTGATCGACCTGCTCGGCAAACGCGGTGAGGTTGACGACGTTGGCTGGTGGGATCACTCGCCGCAGCGATGTCGAGGTGATCGCGGTCTTGGTCAGCTGTTCGCCGATCCAGAGGCCGGTGCGTTCGCGCACCACGAACGTCAGGTGGGTGCTCGCCGCTTTTTGGTCGCGGGCGTGCGCGTTGTGCATCCAGCCGCGCGGCAGCACGAGAACCTGCCCGGGTTCGAGGGCGAGATCGTGGTCCGGGCGGGTGCCCTTGAGGTGGCGGACGAGGTTGCTGCCTGGCCGGGTGTTGCAGGCCAGGTGGTCGCGGTGCGGCTCCTCAACGGCCGGTTCCCATATCTGCCAGGTCTTGCGGCCGGTCACCTGGTAGATGAACCCCATGTTCTGGTCCCAGTGATGGTTCAGGCCCTGCCCTCCCGCTGGGGTGACGAAGCCGGTTACATGACAGCCGTATCCGGTCTCCGTCTGGATCGCCGCGCACACGCTGTGCAACAGCGGGCACCAGCGGTTGATGTTGCGAAGCTGGACGGTGTAACCGCGGCCGCGCCACTTCGCGAGCTTCGCGGGGTCGAGGCGGCTGGCCGTCGTGTACGCGCGAGGGTGCAGTGCAGCACTGTCCTTGATCACGATGATGTCGTCGGCTGGCGCCGTGCCGGTGTCGAGGTAGGCGTGGAGAAGCTGGGCGTTGGCGATGCCGGGAAGACGGCTATCGGCCGGGAGCTCGGAGACTGCCGGCTTGGTGGGCCAGGCCGTCATCATGTCGTTGACGTGCTCCTCGCCGAACAGTTCCCTGAGAGACATGTGTCCTCCGATCGAATGGTCAAGCGCCGAGCGCAGCGGGATGGTGATGGCAGCCCGGCGGGTGCGCCGTAGGCGGATGCAGGTGTACGTGCGTCTGCCAGATCGCGGTGAAGGCGTCGGTTCCGGGGCTAACCGCACCAGTGGAGTTGTTCATGGTTTTCGTGCCACTCCGCAGAAGACGTCGACCATGGCCGGGACATCGGCGTCGGGGTCTGGTCGCCAATGGCTGGTGGAGATCACGCCGGGCTCGATGAGGTCCAGTCCGTGGAAGTAGCCGGCGATCTGGTGGGGGTGGCGGGCGATGTAGGGGGTGCCGGCTTCGATCGAGAGGCGGGTGGCTTCGTTGCGTTCGTCGGGGTGGATGACGTTGGTGCCGTCGTTGATCACGACGTAGCTGCCCGAGGGGAGGGCGGATACCAGCCGGTCGACGATGGTGCGGGCCTGGTGGTAGTCCATGACGTTGCCGAGGATGCCGAGCATCATCAGCGCGATCGGCTCGGCGAAGTCCAGGATTTTCTCAGCGCCTTGCAGGATGTCGTCCGGGTGGTGCACGTCGGCGTGGAGGTAGTCGGTGACGCCCTGCGGTGAGCTGGTCAGCAGCGCCCGGGCGTGTGCCAGCACCAGCGGGTCGTTGTCGACGTAGGCGATCCGCGCGTAGGGGTCGATCCGCTGGGCGACCTCGTGGGTGTTGTCCCGCAGGGAAGACCAGTGCCGATGTCCAGGAACTGCCGGATCCCCTTCTCCCCCGCGAGGTCCCGGACCGCGCGGATAAGGAATCGTCGTGATTCCCGAGCGATACCGACGATGCCCGGGAAGGACTGCATGATCTGTTCGGCGAGGGCACGGTCGGCGGCGAAGTTGTCCTTGCCGCCCAGCCAGTAGTTCCACACCCGAGCCGAATGCGGAACTGACGAATCGAGTACCACGGGAGGCTGCCGCTCGTCCGGCGAAACGCCCGTCATGACGGGCACCACCTGGACGGAGCTGCGGCGGGTGGGTTGTGGTGGAGGGTCATCGCATCGCTGCCACGGCGAGGTCACCGCGGCCGGCGTCGACTGCTTGGACGACGGCGGCGATGGCCGGGTTTTCGTGGGTGGTGACGATGTGCCACAACTGCTGGATGAGTTCTGTGGTGGACAGGCTGCCGTCGTAGAGGAATTCCGCCAGTTCGAGGGCGGCGATCAGGCCACACAGGGCGGCGCATTCGTCGTCGGGCGCCGCGTGCCGGTTCCGGCGCGGCTGACGGTGGTGGGTGACGGCATCACGGATATGGGCGCGGGCCCGGACGGCGTAGCCGTAGTGCACCGGCAGGTGGGTTTCGGTCCTGACGAGCCCGCCGAGGCGGCGGCGTTCGGTGCGCTGTATCAGGCCTACGGCGATCAGGGCAGCACGAACGCGTTCATATAGGTCGGGGGTGGCGAACGAGCGCAGCCACGTCCGCAGCTGGTCGTCGCTGCGGTCCTCACGCACGGTGCGTGTGACGGCGGCCAGCGCGGCGTCCAGCGGTGGGTTCGCGGTCGGGCCGGGTCGGTACACGGTCAGCCGGCCCGGTTGGGTTTGCCATTGCCGGCGGGCGCTGTGGTAGATGTAGCCGATCGCGACGTGCCCCTTGTGGGACAGTTCCAGCAGCAGTGCTCCGGCCAGGCCGAGGGCGAGGGCCTGTTCGTTGATCAGCAGGGTGCCGGTGTCGTCGTCGTGAGCGAGGAGGTACAGCTCGGCGTGCAGCGGCAGGACCGCTCGGGGGTCGAGGCGAATCGTGGACACGGTGCGGGCCTTGCCAGCAGTCACGAACACGGTCATCGCGCACCGATCCCCGGGGCGGCGGCCTGGGGTGTGGCGCGCAGCCGCTGGTGGGCACCGTCGTAGACGGTGGCGCCTCGCAGCAGCGGCTTGGGCAGGCAGGCGAGCATGGTGTAGTTCGGGTCGCACACGTTGCCCACCGGCGCGGTGCCGGCCTGCGCGACGAGCTGATACGCGTCGAGGGTGTCCAGGCCGGTCAACTCGGCGGTCCAGCCGACGAGATCGTGCTGGCTGATCCGGAACGCGTCTTCCAGGGGGCGGGCGCAGCCGACGGACATGATGGCGGTGTCGGACTCGATGCGTGGCCACCGTGTCGGTACGCCTTTGATGACTTCGACGGCGAGGGTGGTGTGCATGGCGACTTCGACCGCAACCCCGCTCGCCTCGCCGTGGCCTTGGCGGGCGTGGCCGTCGCCGAGGCTGAGCATCGCGCCGTGCACGTTGACCCCGAGGTACAACGTGGTGCCAGCGCGCAGTTGCGGGGTGTCCATGTTCCCGCCGTGGGCATCGCAGGTGATGCTGCTGCGGGCCTCGAACCCGGCCGGGGCGACGCCGACGGTGCCGTGCATCGGCTCCAAGGCCAGGTCCGCGGTGTAGTCGCCGTTGCGGGCGCGGTAGCGCACCACGCCGGCCTCGGCGTCGATGTCGTACAGCCACACCCGCTCCTCCAATGGTGGTTGCAAAGTGGCGGTGTGCGTAGTCGAGGTGAGGGCCCCGAAGTGCGGGAACGTGCTGGACACGCCGATGGTCCGGGCCGGGACGAGGGACAGTAAGTGCACGGCGAGGGTGTCGCCGGGCTCGGCGTCGTCGATGAAGAACGGCCCCGTGACCGGATTCAGGTACGGCATGGTGCAGACCTGCGACGGCAGGTCGTCCACGGTGGTGACCGCACCGCCGAAGCAGTCCTCCGTGTACGTGGACAGCGTGTCACCGGAGCGCAGCGTCGCCACCGGCATCGCGCCGCCGAAGGTGTACCCGTAGTCCTTCGCGGTGGGCGTGAACGTGTGGTGTTGTCCCATGGCTCACACCCCCTCACGCACGGGTGCGCCGAGATGGGGCACGGGGGTGAACCCGGACAGCTGCGGGCGCCGGCCCGTGAGGTACAGGCCGATCAGCACCAGCAGGCCTAGGCCGATCCACGCGAGCCCCAGCTTCTGCGCCGCGACGTTGGCGTTCCACACCACGAACCCGAGGATCGTGGCACCCGTCAGGGGCATCAGCAGGTGGGCGAACAGGTTGCGGCTGCGCTGCCGGTAGAGGTAGTAAACGATCACGGACAGGTGCAGCAGCAGGAACGCGGTCAACGCCCCGAAGTTGATCAGACTGGCCAGCAGGGCAGTACCGTCGTCGCGCTTGTTCATGGAAAGCCCGATCCCGAGCGACACCAGGGCGACGAGCCAGATCGCGTTGCGGGGCACGTTGTGCTTGCGGGACACCTTCGCCAGCGGACTCGGGAGTTGTTTGTCGCGGGCCATCGCGTACAGCAGCCGCGAGATGGCCACCTGCGCGACCATCGAGTCCGGCAGCCCCCAGGCGATCGCGGTCGCGAACGCGCACAGTGTGCCCAACCACGGCCCGGCGGCCACGGCGGCGGCGGTGTAGAACGCGGTCCCTGCGGGGTCCCCGTTGGTGATCAGCGCTTGAGGGTCTGGGGTGAGGATGGCCGCTACCCAGGTCTGGGCGATGAACAGCAGACCCGTGACCAGCAGCGCCCCGGCCATGGCCCGGCCGATCACCCGCGCGCCGGCCTTCGCCTCCTCGGCCAGCATCGAGATGGCGTCGAAGCCGAGGAACGACAACACCGCCACCGACGCCGCAGCGAGTACCAGTGCCGCCCCGAAGGTGTCCGGGTTGTACAGCGGGTCCCACGTCCACCGGCCTTTGCCGGTGGCGATGGCCCAGGCGCCGAAGCCGAGAAACAGCAACAGCACGCCGAGTTCGCCGATCAGCATGATCCACGTGAACCGGGCGGTCACTTTGATGCCCCGCGTGTTGACGAGGGTGTTCGCCGCGACGAACGCGAGCAGCCATCCCCACACAGGGACTGCCGACAGCACCGGGACCGCGGACAGGCCTGCGTGCAAGGCGACCGACGCCACCAGATACAGCAGGGACGGCACGAGGACGTAGTCGAGCATGATCGCCCACCCGGCGATGAATCCCACCGCGGCGCCGATGCCCCGGCCGACGTAGTTGTAGACCGACCCTGATAGCGGGAAGGCCTTGACCATCTGGGAGTACGAGAACGCGGTGAAGATCAGCGCGGCCACGGCGATCGCGTACGCCGTGACCACCATGCCGCCCGATGCAGAGAACACCGCACCGAAGATCGCCATCGGCGCGATCGGCACCATGAAGATCAACCCGTACGCGAGCAGGTCTCGGAACCGCAGCGCCCGCCGTAGCTGCTGCTGATAACCGAACCGTTGCAACTCATCGACCGGATACGACACCGGGGAGATCCCTTCTCTGGCTATTGAGGGATGTGGACTTCCGTAGGCCAAGGGCGGCATGCGGGAAACGGGAGGTTTCGGAGGCAGGTCATGTGGCGCTGGCTTGCCGCGGTGAGCTTCGCGCCACCCGCCGCCGCGCCCCGTCCTGGCAGCGACGGCGGGCGCGGTCTAGGTACGCGGGACGAACCTCGCGTCGTTGACTGTCCCGGCAACTTCGATCCGCGTGTCCAGGCGGCCCAGCACGTCGGCTAACGCTTCGCAGGCCCAGCGGCCGGTGGTCAATGCCGGACCGAGCCTGGCCGCGCCTGCGCACGCCCGGCGCTCGATGATGTCCGCATCGATCGGCCTCAGTCGACAGCCGCACACGGTCATGTACTCGCGTTTCGAGTCGGCGAACTCCATCGGCCAAACGGTGCTCCGCGCCGGCAGAACAACGGGCCGCACCGCGGATAGGGATTGCTTAGTCGGGCCGGGCCGGCGAGGTCGCGATATACAGGTGTTTCCTTCGACTCCGATGCGAGTGGCCGCTGGGCCGCCATCACGGCCTCGCGGCCGTGCAGTTGGTCGCGCCTTGATCTGGCGCGCCAACCGCACGGCCGGGTCAGGCCACGACACTCGGCGGAAGGCCGTGACCGGACGCTTCGGGCAACTCTCACCCTCGCGGATGAACGGCGGCCAGCAGCTGTGCCGGGCGACTGGAGTCGCCGGCTATTGCTGCCGCGGCGCGTGGGCGCGGTGGCATTGGCCCCGTAGATCCCTGCAGCCGTGATGACAGCCGCAGCATGAGTTCGCGATCGCCAAGTCCGGCTCACGTCGGACACGCACCGGTCAGCGTCATCACGCTCGTGCAACCGGTAGATCCACACCGCCAGTCCAAACCAAGATGACGGGGACAGGCCGCGGACGACGGCGTCGGCGCGGAGAGCGGCCGGGCCGCGGATTGCCCCCGAGGACGGCCCCACGCGGAGCACGTTCGACGTATCACGGCGTGCGGTGGGTGTCGGTGACCCGTTGACGGTCATCACGTGCTCCTCGGCAGGGGTCGGGACATGTCGCCAGCGTCGCGGCTGTCTGGACGGCCGCTTGGCGAGCTACGCATCGATGTGTCGCTTGTGGTGTGCCTACGATCACCGACAGTCCGCGAGGGCGGAACCCCGAATTACTTGGAGAGTTAGCAGGAAAGTTGGCAGCAGACATGGTGCTGACCTGCGGCCCCTTAACGCCAGGAGACGGCCGGGAAGATCATCACGTCGAAATCCGGGGTTACGCTCTGGCTACACCGGACAGCACCGCGCGGTCGGACAGTCACGGTGGACTCGCTCCTGTCCGTGCCGGAGGTTCGCATTGATTTTGCCCATACGTGCGACGCCATCGCCTGGCCACCGAGCTGATCCGCCTCCGCGAAAGGCACGGCTACTGCACCCAGCGGCTCGCGGCGGCCGTCGGCTTCCCCCGACAGCGCGTGAGCCAACTACAGAACGAAGGCATGGCATTCGACCGTTGGTCCCGACCCGTGTGGTTCGCCGTGCCGGACCCTGAGGAGCTACACGGTGGACGACGCTAGCAACCCCAACACCAAGCTGATCGCTGCACGCAGACGGCTGCAGTCGCCAACCGGTTCTGGGCATCCGATGTCGCGGCAAGAACTTGCCGAAGCGGTCAACGCCTGGCAGTGGTCCAGATACCAGCGCGAGGACCGGCTCGACGAAACCGACGTCGGCAAGCTCGAACGCGGTGAGACCCACTGGCCAGGCCTCACGCGCCGGGAAGGTTTCCGCGCCGTCCTGAGGGCTACGACCGACGCTGAACTCGGCTTCTACCGCAACCGGCGTTCACGATCACCCACCGCTGCCGGCACCGTGGCCCTGGCCCCGTTGCTGCCGTCGCTGCTGACCAGCTCGTCCATCGCTGCACGCGGACCTGAATCACGGCAGCCAGAGCAGCAGGCACTGCTTTCTGCGGCTGGTCGGTTCTTCGACGGAGAGTCCGTGGACGCGCGGATCTATCCCGCCGTGGAGGACGGACGCGTCCTGGCGACGGTGCCGGCGGACTTCGCCGGCAACCGGTTCCTGACCCGAGCCCGCCGAGGACTTGTGGTCGGAGCCGTCACCGATGACGAACGCGTGATTGGCTACGGCCTCGACACTCGACAAGCTCGCCGGCGGCTGGCCAAAGCCGAGCCGGGATCGCGTCTGCTCATCCCTCCCGCCTACGTTCTGGACGACATCACAGTCGGGATTCTCTGGGCCGTCGTCAACCTCGACGAACCACTGCTCAACGACGATGCGCTGCTCGCCGACCTCCAGCAACAGCTCGGCCCCTACGAATCCCTGCCAACCTCATCACTCGGGCGCGATCCAGCGTCCGAACTCGCCGCGGTGTCACAGATGTGGTTGGGCAGCTACTTCTGCGCCCACCACATCCTGCGCCATCTCAACGGCATCGCCGACATCCCGCAATTCTGGACCCGCGAGCAACGCGGCGAAGAGGCCAGCACCTGGCTGCTGTTCCGCCACAAGTACGACTACCTACGCGCCATAACCGACCGGTTCACCGGCCAGCCGCTCACCCGCGCCCTCTGCATTCCGTCAGCCTCGGTCACCGCATCGCCTCCCGGAGAGCGCATCCTGCTGCTCCTAACCGCCGCCCTGATGGAATCCTTCAACATCCGCGTCAACGTGAGTGCCGATCCGGAGTACGCGGCCGTCGAGGGCTTCGTCCTGGACAACGACCGCCAAGCGATCGTCGCGAACTGGATAGGAGCCGAGGGGATCTGGCAGGTCGGCGTGACAACGGACCGGCCCGCCATACGCGACTACGGTGATCTGTCCTCACACACCAGCGCTCACTCGGTCGTAGCCGGTACCTCCGCCAGCCGTCGCCTCCAGGCAATGGCGGACTATCTAGAATTGGACTGGTCCTGGCTGGTCACTCGCTGCGCGCGGCTCGGCGACTACGGCTGTGCGGGGTTCGCCCAGCCCCGTAGCCGACTGCTGTCCATTGTCGGCGTGGACCGTGCCTGTCGGTACCTCGGGCAGGCCGGCACAGCAAACCATTAGGCTCCGAGAATTCGTCCCATTGAGGTGGAGGACAACCCTGTGCCCGCTGCATCCGAGCCACGCCGGGTCCTCGTGGCCAGCCTGGGCGGTACGATCGCGATGACAACCAGTACGAGCGGCGGCGTCACACCGGTCCTCTCCGCAGATGACCTGCTGGCAGCCGTACCCGGCCTCGCGGATCTCGGCGTGGCCGTCCAAACGGTCGACTTTCGCCGGCTCCCTGGGGCGTCACTGTCCTTCGACGATCTGACAGCCCTGGCGACGCTCCTGCGAGAACGGCTGGCCGACGGCTTCGACGGCATCGTCGTCGTCCAGGGAACCGACACCATCGAGGAGACCGCCTACCTCCTCGACCTGTACCACCACGGGCCACAACCCATCGTGATCACCGGCGCCATGCGCAACCCGACACTGGCCGGCGCTGACGGACCAGCGAACCTGCTCGCCGCCGTACAGACCGCCGCGAGCCCCACCGCCCGCAATCTGGGCTGCCTGGTCGTGCTCGCCGACGAGATCCACGCAGCCCGGCGCGTCCGCAAAACCCACTCGACCGCCGGATCAACCTTCCAATCCCCGACCGCCGGACCACTCGGCTACCTCGTCGAAGGTCAGCCCCGGATATTCAACCGGATCACGAACCGAACCGTCGTACCGACGCCGACCCACCAACCCCGTGTAGCACTGCTGACAGTCAGCCTCGGCGATGACGGCACACTCCTGAACGGCCTCGCGGATCTCGTCGACGGCGCCGTGATCGCCGGCTTCGGTGTCGGCCACGTCCCGCAACACCTGGTGCCACAGCTGCATTACCTCGCCGATCAGTTCCCTGTCGTACTCGCCAGCCGGACCGGCGCCGGCTCCGTACTCACAACAACGTACGGCTTCCCGGGCTCAGAGCGCGACCTGCTCAGCCGAGGACTGATCTCGGCCGGATTCCTCGATCCACTCAAGGCGCGCATCCTGTTGTGGACCACGCTCGCCGCCGACGCCGACCGCAAGTCAATCGAAGCGGCGTTCAGGGCTGCCAGCGGCTGCGGCGATACCGCGGCGTGGCCTTGGGCGCAACGCCACGAACGCGGACCGGAAGAGGCGGAGGATGCGTAGTCAACAGGTCGACATCGGCCGGACCTTCGTGGTGGCGTTTGACCACGGCGAGGACTTCTTCACCGCCTTGGACGAGTTCTGCCGCACCAACCGGGTTCGTCAGGGCGTCATCTCATCCTTCATCGCCGGCTTCTCGCAGGTAGAGATCGTCGGTACCTGCAGAAAACTCGAAAACCCGCAAGCTCCCGTCTGGTCAGCCGTCCACCTGACCAACGTCGAAGTCCTCGGCAGCGGAACCATCGCCTACGACGAAACAGAGCAACGGATACTGCCGCACATCCACGTATCCGTCGGCCTCAAGGAACACAGCGCCACAGCGCACACCAGCCACCTGTTGTCAGCCAAGGTTCAGTTTCTCACCGAGATGCTCCTCGTTGAAGTGTCGAGTCCGGTCCTCCGACGAGAACGCGATCCCGAATTGTATGACGTCCCACTCCTGCGGTTCGACCGCGCGTCGCACTCGTAGGGCGCGGAATGGTCAACGGTCTTGGACTCCGGACGCCAGCTAGATCCATTTCGCATGTGGCGCCGGTCGCAGGATGTTTGGGCTGCGTCAGGTGTAGCTTGATCGCTGCTGGTCGGACCGTAATCCTGGAACCTGACGAGGAGGTATGCCGCGATGGGTGAACGCAACCAGGCGAATGCCAAGCTGACCAACGCCCGCTTGCGGAAGGCGTCCCCAACAGGCTCGGGACGCCCGATGTCGCGGCAAGAATTAGCTGAAGCGGTCAACACCTGGCAATGGCGCGTCCACGGAAAAGAGGACCGCCTGGACGAAACCGACATCGGCAAGCTCGAACGCGGTGAAACCCGCTGGCCCGGCCGCGCGCGTCGCGACGGATTCCGCGCCGTCCTCGACGTCCACACTGACGCCGAACTGGGCTTCTACCGTCACCGGCGACCACAGCGCCGCCCCTCAACGCCCGAGCCGCCCGACGAACTGGCCAACACGCTAAGTCTAGAGAGCGATCATCAGATCACGGCCCCGACCCAATACCGCCGGGACAGCGCCGACCTAGATCTCATCGAACTCGCCTCGGCACTGGACCAAGGCGGAATCAGCACGGGCGAACTGACGGCCGCTGAACTGGCCTGCGAACGACTGGACGCGGACTTCGCCCAGACTCCACCCGCCGATGCGCTCGCCAAGATCCGGGTCCTGATGGAGCTTGTCTCTGCCCGACTGCACCAGTCCCACACGCTGCGCCATCACGAACGGCTAGTGAGGCTGGCGGCGCGTCTTGCCGGACTACGCGCCTGGGCCTGCTTCGACCTCAACGAACACCACCAGGCGGACCGGTGGTACGCGGTAGCGGTAGCCGCCGCCGACGAGGCCAGGGCTTGGGGACTCGGCGCGTGGTTGTTGGGCGCTCAGAGCCTCATCCCCTGGCACAATCGCGATCTCCGCCGCACGGGCGAGCTGATCGAGCGCGGCATCTACTTCGCCGGCCAAGGCTCAGACGCGACGACCCGAGCTTGGCTGCACGCACTGCACGCCCGTACCTCCGCGGGCATGGGGAACAACGATGGTTTCGACACTGCCTACGCCGCGGCAGAGAAAGCAGCCGAATACTCCAGCGAGCGCGACCGGCGTCATGGCATGGACTTCGCCCACGGCACGCTCGATCTGCGGTACTACGTCGGCACGAGCAAACTACTGCTACATCAGCCAGAACGAGCCTATCCGGAGCTAGCCGAAGCCCTCGCCGCATTACCCGGGTCCCACACCAAAGCACGCGCGGTCCTGCGCCTCTACATGGCAGACGCCGCTGTGCACATCGGCGACATCGACCAGGCAACTGGCCTTACTCAGCTGGCATTGACCTCCACCATCCACCAACCTATCGTGCCAATCCTTCAACAGGCCCGCCGAATTCGGCGACTCGTCCAGCAAGTTGATGCTCGCGCAAGCAACACCTTGAATGAACTGGTCCACGAGTTCGGCTGTGCCCTCAGCGGCGTGGCCAGCCGAGCGAAGTCATGAATCTAGCCGGCGTGGGGGTGTGGACCGCCCAATTCGACTTTCAACCCGCCTCGGTCGTACGCGACTCAGTCCAGGAACTCGAAGCTTTGGGATACACCTCCGTATGGGTCGGCGAGAACGTCGGCCGCGAGCCCATCAGCCAGTCTGGCATCCTGCTGGCGGCTACCCAACGCACCATTGTCGCAACCGCCGTCGCGAACCTGTGGGCGCGTGACCCACTATCGACGGCAGCAGCTCACCAAACCCTCGCCGAGGCTTACCCCAACCGCTTTATCCTCGGCCTCGGCGTCAGCCATCCGAAACTGGTCAACGACATACGCGGCCTGTCCTACGGACGGCCGTTACAAGCCACGCGTGACTATCTCGCGGCGATGGACAGCGCTGCCCAGCACTACAGGGCTGTACCAGCCGAGGAGGCTATTCGTATGCTCGCGGCGCTCGGCCCCCGCATGCTAAGGGTCGCGGCGGAGCACACCGACGGCGTCCACACCTATCTGGTCCCTCCCGAACACACCGCTCACGCCCGACAAATCCTTGGAGCAACCAAGCTATTGGTGCCAGAACAAGCGGTCGTACTTGACAGCAACAAGACCCGAGCACGCGAGATAGGACGACAACACCTCCGCCGATATCTCACCCTGCCCAACTACACGAACAACCTTCGTCGGCTCGGCTACACCACCGACGACCTGGATCGCCACGGCAGTGACCGGCTCCTGGACGCTCTGATCGCTTGGGGCGATGAAGCTGCCATCGCGGAGCGCGTTCGCCAACACCTCGAGGCCGGCGCCGATCACGTGTGCCTACAAGTCCTCGACCCCGATAGTCGAGGACTCCCACTACCCCAATGGCGCCGTCTCGCAGGCATCATCCCAGCAAGTTGAACTGTCTTATTATCCGATCGTCCGTAGCCAGCCCCACATTGCCACTCAGTCGAACCAGTTGAACAGCAGATCACCGAGTCGGGGTGGACGGTGATAGGCCACGTCACGTCGTTCATCCGCTGCGAGTTCCTGAAGATGGCGCTCGGTGAGCGGTTCGTTGAGTTCCGCTTGGTCGGCCACCGAGAATCCGCGAGTGGAGAAGACCTCGCTCCCAGGCACGTCTGCGAACACCGCGGCGGACTCCTGCGGGCTACCGCCCTCGGCTGCGGCCACCACCAGGGCGGCCGCGTTGAACAGGATGGCCCCCGCGGCACCGTCTCGGGCTCTCACGCTGACCCGGTAGTAGTTACGGCCAACAGCGGGTTCCTCGGCACCGGCAGTGACAGCGCCGCCGACGCTTCTCACCGCGTGGTACACGGCGGCGAGCCAACGAGCACGGGCGGCGTGATCGACGTGAGGCTTGGTCACACCCGGCCGCAGCAGCTTGAGGATCTCCACGGGATCATCTTCCGGCACCGCCCTACGAACGTCGAACTCACCTGCTGCGGCACTACTGTGCCGCCGGGTTCAGACGATCGCGCGACCGCACGCGGAGTTTGCACGCGACACTGCCTGGGGTCAGGGGGTGTGGTGGCGTGTCGTGGTGGTGTGGGTGCGGATGGCGTGCAGGAGTGTGGCGGTGCGGGGGTCGTCGAGGGCGCCAGGGCGGTGGGCGGCGTGGAAGGTGATGGTGGGGAGGTCGGTGATGGGGATGGCGGTGAGGCCGGGTAGGGGTTGAACGCAGCCGGTGACAACGGCGGGTCCGACGCCGAGGGCGGCGAAATGGACGGTCAGGGGCCAGCCTTCGGCTTCGACGGCGACGTGGAGGGTGTGTCCGGCGTCGCGCATGGCGCGTTCGAGGCTGATGCGATGCGGTCGGGTGGGTGGGGGGACGACGAGTTCTTCGCCGGCGAGGTGGTGCAGCCGGACGGTGCGGCGTCGGGCGAGGGCGTGGTCGTCGGGGACGAGTAGGACTTGGGGGTAGGTGGCGACGGGCACGGTGATCAGGTCGTCGGGTTGGACGTCGAGGACGGCGACGCCGAGGTGGGCGCGTCCGGTGCGGACCGCGGCGAGCATTTGTTGGCGGTGGGTGTGCAGCAGCCGCAGGCTGCCGGGTTGGTGGGTGAGGGTGGTTTTGATGATGTCGCCGAGGATGTGCAGGTAGGCGGCGTGTCCGGCGGCCAGGATGATGGGCCGGGTGGGCGGGGTGTTGCGGAGTTCGTCGAGGAATCGGGTGAGGCGGTCGTCGTGGTCGCGTGCGAACCGGGCGATCCGTTCACCGTCAGGGGTGAGGACGAGCCTGCGGCCGACTTTTCGTACAGCGGCCGGTCGAGTTCGCGGGCGAGGGTGGCGAGTTTGCCGTGCAGCGCCGGCTGGGAGATGTGCAGGGCGGCGGCGGTGCGGGTGAGGTTGAGGTGTTCGGCGAACACCACGAAAGCCGATAACGCGTCGGAGGAGACCCGTAGCTGACCCATAGCCTCACCCTATAGTTGGTTGTCGAATCCATAGTTCCGGCCGAAGCCACAAGCGACGATCATGGATGGCATGACGAACACTGGTGGTCCTTCCGCCTCCGCTTCTGTTTCTGTTTCTGCGTCGGTGTTGCGGGCGATGCCGTTGCATGCTGTCACCGAAGTTCACGGTGAAGCTGGCCTGCGTCGCCGGCTCACCCTCGAACTCGACCACCACCTCCCCGGCCCAGCCGCGGCGGTGGTCGCGGACGCCGCCGGGTGGGCCGGCCGGGTGCATGCGGGGCAGTGGCGCACCCGGGAGCCGTATCTCAATCATGTGCTGCGGGTGACGTTGCGGATGCTGTGTCACTACCGGGTCACCGACGCGCAGGTGCTGATCGCCGGGCTGTTGCACGACAGCGTCGAAGACCAGTCGTGGACGGTGGCCAGCCGGTCCGGTGGTACCGGTCCACCACCGCATGAGGACGCGTTCGCGGTGATCGCCGGCCGCTACGGCGACCGGGTGCAACGCCTGGTCCGGGCGGTCACCCAACCAGATCCGCGTCCTGGCACTGACCGGGTGCGCGCTTATCTCGATCACCTTCGTGGTGTGGTCGCGGGCGAGCCGTGGGCGCGGGTGCTGAAGTTGTCGGACTTCACCGACAACGGGGTCGGGATCATCCACACCACCGGCACCAAGCTGGACCGCTCCGCCCGCAAGTACGCCCCGGCCGTACCGGTGTTACGGGACCTGCTGCACCGCGACGACACCCCGCTGCCGACGGAAGTCAAACAGCACATCGACGCCCAGCTCGACCTCGCCGACCACCGCTTCGCCGCCATCCTCGCTGCCTGACCCACCCCACACCGGCAACCGAGATGGCCGCGACGACGGCGGCGGCGCATGGAAAGGAGCAGGTGGTGGACATCTCATTTCTGGACTGCTGCCACGACCCACAACTGCAAGCGTTACGGGTGCTGTACGAGTCGACGCACGACCTGGAATCGCTGCAACGCTGCACCGGCTGCGGCGCCTTCTGGTTCTACCGCTTCCACGAGTGGGTCAACTACTGCGGTGGAGACGACGACCTCACCAGTTGGTACACCCAGTTGACCGACGACGATGGCCGGCGCCTGCTCCGCCAGGGCGACCGTCCGGACCTGTCGTTCCTGGCCGGTTGTCCGAGTTGGATGGATGACCGTGACGGCGTTCGCCGGGTCGCTGGTGCCCCTACCGGTCCGCGCTCCTGACCACCATCAGCGGGTCCACTGTGGTGGTATGGGAAGGCGCCCGGAGCGGCTGCGAAGGCCGTGGCAGGCAGCAAGCGAAGCAGACACTCGTACGCTCGGAATATTTCGTCCAGATCGATTGGTGTTGATCAGTGATCGTGGGGTGACGCATGGACGATCGTCTGTTTGACTTGACCGTCATGCAGCCCGCCGAGCCGCATCTGGTGATCGATTACGGCACCGCCTGCACCCAGGCGGTGGTGGTGTGGCCGGGCGGGGCGTGGGAGCCGTTGACCTTCGACGGCGCCCTCGAACTGTCCAGCGCTGTGCACACCGCCGGCGACGACGGTCAGGTGGTGGGTGCGGCGGCGTGGCGGCACGCCGCCACCGTCGCGGACGGGTTCGTGCCGTCGCCGCTGGCTGTGCTGGACGGCCCGGACAGCGGCGCTGTGACGGTGCCCGGCGGTATTAAGGTACCGGTGGCTGATCTGGCGGTGGCGACGTTGCGGCACGTCGGCGCGGTCGCGGCGGCTCGGGTGGGTGGCCCGATCACTGATGTGCGGATGGTGGTGCCGGCCGGGTGGGGCCCTCGCCGGCGGACCTGGTTACGGCAGGTGGCGCTCCGCGCCGGCCTCGGCCAGCCCCGGCTGGTCGAGGCACCGGTCGCCGCCGCGCAACGATGGCTGGCCGGCGGGATGCACCTGCCCGTCGGCGCTCTGCTGTTGATCTGCGATCTGGGTGCTGGGTGCGAGGCCACCGTGCTGCGCCGCGGCCCGGCCGGCTTCGAAGTGCTGTCTACCCTGGCCGACCCGCAGGCCGGTACCGCCGCCATCGACGATCACCTCCTCACTACCCTCACCAGTCCCGACGGCGCCGCGGCGGCGGACGGGGCGCGGTGGGCGACAGCGGCGGCGCTGCGCACGGCCCGCGAGTCCCTCACCCACCAGGCAGCGGTCACAGTCCCGATGCCGGCATCGGCACCGACCCTGGTCGTGCACGCCCATCTGGTCGAGGAGGCCGCCGCGCCGGTACTCACGCAGGCCGGGGACCTCGCCGCCCGCGCCGTCGCCGCCGCGGACCTGACCGTCGGGCAGCTCACCGGCGTGTACCTGATCGGCGGCGCCGCCGTCATGCCCGCCGCCGCACCCGCGATCGGCGCCCAGCTCGGTGCCGTACCGCAGGTCGTGACCCAACCGGGGTTCGCCGCCGTGCTGGGCGCCGCCGACACCACCACCCCCGCCGGCACGCAACCCGGAGCAGCCGCAGGACCGGCCGGAGTGCAGATGCCGCCGCTGCGGCGGATGGGGTCGGTCCTGATCGCCGGCGTCGCGTCGCTGGCACTGTTCGCCCAGATGCTGTTCACCGCGGACTTCGAGGGCGGCACCCGCCGGGACCCGCATTGGATCCTGGTGACCTGGGGCGAACTCACCCTGGCCACCACAGTGGCGCTGGTCGGTGCGCTCTCCGCCGCATCGTGGCTCGGCACCGCCCTCGCGCACGCCCAGCCCCACCTCCCCGCCCCGGGCAGGGCTGGGGAGGTGGCGGTGGTGCGCGCCGCCGGCGGTATCACCCTCGCCGTGCTCACCGGGCTGGCCATTGCCGCCCTGTACGCGGTCGCCGCCGCGGCGTACCTAGGGCTGTGGCTGTCGCTGAGCCTGCGATGGGCGGTACTGCCACTACTGCCGGTCACCGCCGTTCTCGCCGCAATGGCGTGGACGCTACGCGACCGCCAGCAGGCGCTGAACGAGGTGGATGCGGTGTTGGCGTTCCCGGCCAGCTCGATCGTGTTCACCACCACCGGGATGCTGCTGGTCGTGGTCTGGTGGTCGGTCTACCTCCCCCCGGCCCTGTCCAGCATTCAACCCGTCCTGCGCATTCTGGGCGGCGTCCTGGTGGGGATCGGCATCGCGTGCACGCTGGCCCGCTCTCTGCCCCTGCGTGGCGTGCTCGCGGTGTTCCTGGCGGTGTTTTGCGTCGCCGTCGCTGGCGCCGGCCACCGCACCCTCGCTCTCACCGGGGGGCCAGGCATTCTGGCCCTGCTCTACACCGGCGCCGTGACCGTCTGGGCCGTCTACCGGCTGTGGCAACTCACCCGGCTGCCCGTGACCGCCCATGCCCGCTAATCCACCACCCCAGCCTCAAGCCCGCTGTCGGATGGGTCGGCGGTGATCGGCGCGCTGAACCGGCTGGCCACCAGCCTGCTGGTGCTGGTCTTGGTCGTCGGGCCACCCGCCGCCGTGGTCGTTTGGACCGCCCGTCAGCCGTGGCGTGACCTCGACCGCGGCGAGGTCCTGGAGTGGGCTGGCGATCCCCCGCCGGAGGCCCTCGTCTGGCTGGTGGTCGGATCCGGGATCGCCGCGCTGTGGCTGCTCACCGCCGTCCTCGTGGTAAGGGCCGCTAGCGTCGCCGGGCGCCGCGCGTGGCGGCGGCTGCGGCGTCTGCCCTTGCCGACCCCGGCGCAGGCCACCGCCACCTCCCTCGCCGGGACCGCCATGCTCGCCCTGCCCGCCGGCACCGGAGCCCTGGCCGGGATCGCCTCGCAGCCCGCCGCCGCGGGCAACGCCGATCACGACTCCCACGACCCGCTCTCCTCCAGCGACGAGAGACCGATGCACGCTGCAGACGCCGACATCGCTCAGGGTGGGATCGCGTTGCCGGGCGGTGGATGGGTGCCGTATCCGACCGCGCTGGCAGTCACCGCGCTCAGCACCCTGATCTGGCTGCATCGCCGACACCGATACCAACCGGGCCCCCAGCCACTCGGCCACCACCGGCATGACGCCGATCTGCAACCTCTACCGGAAACCGCAGAGGCAATCACTGCGGCCGTCACCGCCGCCGACCCGACACCACCAGCGCCGACGCCCGCAGCCGATGTAGCCCTGCTGACGCAACTGCCTGCGGGCCGGCTGACCCTGTGCGGGCCCGGTGCTGCCGACGCCGCCCGCGGCCTGCTCGTGACCGCCGCCCTGCACGCCGCGCTACACCACAGCAGCCCGGTCGACGTTGTGCTGCGCCGGCACGACCTGCGACTCCTGCTCGGCACCGATGTGGCCGAGTCGCTGCCGCCGGGACTCGGCCTCGACACCACCACCGTGCCGGGGGATCCCGGCCATGAAAGTCACCCGGCCTACTCGCTCACGGCCGGCTCGATCCTGCGGGTGACCCGCCGCGGCGGGCCGTCGGCTGGCCGCAACACGTCGACAGCCCCGTCGGCGCCCGCTCCGGACGACGTCGTTACCGTTGTGACGGTCAGCGACCGGCCAACCGGCGCTGCCGGGTGGGACGTACGCGCTGACGGCGCCGTCAGCAACGCCGGCCCGGGTGTTCCGCGGCGGTTGTGCGTGCTCACCCCGCACGCCGCCACCGACCTACTGCGCCTGGTGCAACACCTCGGCAGTGCTACTCCCCCACCGTCCACCCCGGCCGAACCCGCAGTGGGGCCCGCCATCCGAGGCGAACCGGCCGGCCGGTTGAAACTGCTGGGCGGCTGCGACCTGTTCCTTGACGGCGCCCCGGTACGGCTGCGCCGGACCGCCGGCCTGCAGGTCCTGGCGTTTCTGGCCGTGCACCCGGACGGCGCCACCACCACCGACCTGGTCCGCGCGTTGTGGCCCGGCCACCCACCGGCCGCCATCACCAAACGCCTGCACACCACCCTGACCGACCTGCGCCAGCAACTGGCACCGCGCATCGCCGAACCCGTGCGGCGCCGCGACGAGCGGTACCTGCTCAACACCGACGCGATCACCAGCGACCTGCACGCCCTGCGCCACGCCGTTACCGGCGCCGCGGCGGCGCTCACCGCAGAAGAGCGTCAGACAGCCCTGCGCACCGTCATCGACACCTACCGCGGGGACCTCGCGGCCGGGTTCAGCTGGCCCTGGCTGCACCCGGCACGTGAACAGCTGCGCCGCGACCTCATCGACGCCTACCTGCAGATGGCCGCCGTCAGCAACTCCGCCCACGCTGTCGAGGTGCTCCGCGCCGCCGCGACCGTCGACCCGTACAACGCCGAGGTGCACCAGCGCGCCCAGAAGATCCTGCGCGCAACAGGTGACCACCACGCCGCCGACGCCCTGCACCAGGCCTACACCCAACGGCTCGCCGCCGCCGGCCTCGGCCCCACCACGGTCACCAACTCCACCACCGGACACCGCCGCTGACCTGCGGTTGTCATTCCGTGTGCGTGACTGTCATGAACTGTGCGCGCGCACCACCGACGCACGGGCAGCCACCGCACCTACCGTCACCTCCACACCAACCTGTCGCCGCTACCGACGGCCGGAACGGGCCGCCGAAAGCCGGCATCCGTCGGCTTCGTGAGGAGGTGCCACATGATCCGCTTCGTTGTCGCCGCCCGCACCACCGTGCTGGTCACCGCCTGGCTGATCGGCGCACCGCTCCTGCTCACCGCCGTCACCGGCCCACCCGTCCCCGAGCACTGGCCCACCGCCGAGCAGATCCACGCCTGGCTCGACGACCCGCACCACCCCGCCCACCAGGAGGCGACCGCCCGCATCCTCGCCTGGCTCGTCTGGGCGATCACCGCCGCCGCGATCAGCACCGTACTCACCACCTCCCTGCGCCGGCTGCCCTGGGCGGCATTCACCCGCTACCTGCCGCCACCGGTCCAGGGCGTGACCGCCGCCATGCTCGGCACCGCCGCGATCACCACCAGCGCCGCCCCCGCCGCCGCGGCCACGACACCCGTCGCGGTCACCGCGACCGCTCTCGACATACCGCAACGCCCGGACACGGCCGCCGGCACCGCCGTGGCGCCGGAGTCCGTGCCCGCCGATGCCGCCGCCGGACGGCACGCTGGCGCGAGACGTCCACCTGTCTACACGGTGGCGCGCGGCGACTGGATGGTCGACGTCGCCCAACGATTCCTCGGCGACGCCGACCGCTACCCCGACATCGCCCGCCTCAACCCGCACTGGGAACGCCGCGACCACCGCTTCCCCGACCACTGGCAAGCCGGTTGGACCATCGTGCTACCCCGCGACGCCCGCGACCACGGCACCCGCCCCCACGCCACCGGCCACCTCACCCCGCCGCCCCCGGCCACGCAGCTCCCGAGCAACGACACCCGGCCCGGACCGCGCACCCTACCGGCACCGTCCACCGCCGGGCCCTCGCCGATCACTCCCGCCACGTCGGCACCTGCCACACGCGCTGCCTCAGACGGTCCTACCGGCGATCACCGCGCCAGCATCTCACCGGCGACCACCCATGCGTCACCGGCCTCCACCGCACCACCGCGTCCCAGGGAATCCGAGCCACCGGCCACCGGCACCCCCGAACAGACCGGCGTGGACCTACCCGGCGGGTGGGTCGGGCTACCGTTGGCCGCCGCGCTGGCCGCCGCCACGGCCATGGTGTGGCGACGCCGCCGGCACCGCTACACGCCCACCCCGATCACCAGCGACCACCTCCACGACGCCGACCTGCTGCCCCCGCTTGCCGCGATGACCCGCATCCGGACCCGCCTGCGCCGCCCCTCCCCGGACATCCTCGACGAACACCCAATGCCGACGGTGCGCGAGTACCAGGTCGCCGCGGTCAAACCCGCGCTGCCGTCAACCGGACCGAGCGGCTCCGAGCTGGCCGGCGCCGCCGCCCTGCCACTGTCCACCGGCCTCGGACTGACCGGTGACGGCGCCCTCGACGCCGCCCGCGGGCTACTGGTCTCCACGCTCGCCTCCGGCCGCGACGACGACCCCGACGCCAAAGGCCGCGCCATCATCCCCGCAGCCACCCTCGCCACCCTGCTGGGCGCACCCGCCGCCGACCTCGGCCACATCGACCGGCTGACCGTCACCACCTCCGACGCTGACGCCATCACCCAACTGGAAGAAGAGATCATCCGCCGATCCCGGCTGCTCGGCGACGCCCAAGTGGCCGACGTGCACACCCTGCGCGACACCAACGTTCATGCCGAACCGCTGCCGCAGCTGCTCCTGATCACTGCGATCCCCGACAAAGCCTTCACCAATCGCCTCGCCACCGCGGTCAGACTGGGTCACCACGTCGACATCGGCGCCGCCCTGATCGGTGACTGGCCGACCGGCACCACCCTGACCGTCGCCCCCGACGGCACCACCGGCAACCACGACACCCCCCGCCTGGCCGTCCTCGACACCACTGCCACCACCGAGACGCTCAGCATGCTGCACGAGGCCCACGGCACCATCGACCACCCCGCACGCCTCCAACCGCCCAAGCAGCCCCACCTGCCCGCGACTGTGCCCGCCGAACCCGGAATCGTCGAGCCAGACACCAGACACGCCGACGACATCGCGCCGCCGGCCATCCCACCCCTGGCGCCAGCCGGCCGGCTCCCGGTCGCGGTCCGAGTCCTGGGCCGGCCTGCGGTCCTCGACCACAACGGACAACCCTCAACCGGAATCCGGACCAAAGCGCTCGAGCTGCTGGTCTACCTCGCGGTCAACCGGCACGGTGCCGACCTCAGCGACATCATGGAAGCGTTGTTCCCCGATGCCACCCTGCGCCGCGCCGGCGAACGACTCTCGACCGTTGTCGCCGACCTGCGCAAACACATCCGCCAAGCCGCCGCCCCCGCCTCCCCCTGCGCCGAGACAGCACAACCCCGCAAACAGCGGCTGGAGCCCATTCCCAACACCGGCAGCCGCTACCACCTCGACCCCGCCATCGTCCGCGTCGACTGGTGGACCGTCCTCGACCACTACGAGGCCACCGCCACCGCCTCCAACGACGACCAGCGCCTCGCCCACGCCAGCGCCGCCCTCGACGCCGCCGGCGGCGCCCTGGCCGAGGGCGCCGAATACGACTGGATCGACACCGATCGCGAGGTGGTCCGACGCCACCGCGTCCAGCTGCTCGCCCACGCCGCCGCGCTGCAAGCCGACACCGATCCGCACCGGTCGTGGGTCCTACTCGAACAGGCCTGCCAGCTCGACTCGCTCTCCGAGGCACTCACCTGCACCACGATGCACGCCGCTGCCGCCCTCGGCGACGCCGACGCCATCCGCCACCGGCTCACCACCCTGCACAACGCCCTCGACTCCCACGGCATCGAACGGTCCGAGCACACCGAGTCCCTCGCAAGCGAACTGCTGAGCCGGATACATCCACCGCCGCACGAGTGACATTTTCAAACGGCACGCCTCTGTGACCAGCATCCGCGCCCACCGCAGAAAGGTCTCCTGACATGCTGCGCACATCGGCCGCCGGCCCGCCGCCGGGCACCGCCGCACCACCCACGCGGGTTGGTGTTGAGCGGGCGGCCTGGACGTTCTACGTCATCGCAGCGCTAGGCTCTTCGATCGGGCAAATCTGGGTCGGCGTCCAAATACCGCCGTGGCCCGACGCCCTCCCGCTCTGGGCCCGCGCGCTGCTGGTCATGCCATTCGCCATCGTCATCGACCTCGGCGGCGCCGTAACCGCCGCCTTCGCCGACACCCGCCGCCGCCTCGGCGAGACCGCCTACGGATGGCGCCTGCTGTCCACCGCGTCGGTGGCCCTCGCCGTCGGCATCAACATCGCCGGTCACGCCAGCTCCCCGTATCTCGCCACCGTCTTCGGCGGCCTGGGAATCTTCGCCTACAGCGTCTGGCTGCTGCACTCCGCCGCCCGCCGCCGCGACGCGCTGCGAGGCTGCGGCATGCTGCGCCACACCGCCCCGGCCTACGGGCTGTGGCAATGGAAACGCGAACCAGCGATCACCTGGCGCGCCCGCACATTGGCCATCGACAACGGACACGGACTCGTTGAATCGCTGACCGCCGCCCGCACCCAACTCGCCGCCGAGGCACGGCGAGCGGCGCTCGCCACCCACATCGAAGCCAAAATCCGTGCCCGACACAGCCACGATCCGATCCTCGCCGCCATCGCCGCAACCACCACCCCGATCGACCACGTCGCACAGCAACTCATCGACATGATCGACGCCCACGGCTGGGCCCTACTCATTAATGCCGAGATCCAGCCTCCCAGCCCGGCCACGCCGCCAGCCGCCCCCGCCGCCCAGCCTCATCACACACACGATGACGCCCACCACCACAACAACGCTGACGAATGCAGCGAGGACAGCGATCGAGATGAGCGCGACCACCTCACCGACGTGCCGGCCGAACTCACGCGGATGATGCCCACCAACCCCGCCGCCTACCAACGCTGGCGGCGCCTTCGGGTCAAGATCAGCGAACGCCCCGACGCCACCAACAAACAACTCGCCGACGACCTGGCCACCAGCGTGCGTACCGTGCAACGGATCCGCGCCGTCGGCGCGGCAGGACTACTCGACTCCCCTCAACCCCCCACCGGCAGACTCCTCCGCCCGGCCCGCACCAATGGCGCCCCGTACCCCGATGCCACCTCATGACCGCCGACGCCCCGGCACTGCGAGATCGGCACGCAGACACACTCGACGCACCGACAACGGCGCGAATTGTCCCGCTGTAGCCTGTCCACGCCTCGGTTCGGGCGTCCAGCCGTAGTGGCGCATGACTGTGGTCCAGGAAGACGGAACCTTGATCCTGTACATAGACACAGGGGCGATTGAATGTCAGTGCGTGAGCAGGTATTCCTTCGGACTGAGCGCCCGCACGCCGAGGTGGCTCGACTGGCCGCTGAGCTACTCGGAGGTCAATTCCAGCAAGGAGCCGACCATAGCCAACTCCTGGTGGACACAGGCACTCTTGTTCCGGATGGATCCGGACAGTTCGGCGGGCCGGTCCTTACACACGAGTCCGAACGTCCCTACCGGCCGGGGGGCGAGTTTCAAGCGCTCGACCTCTACACCGTCGAGATCCGCCTGTGGCAAGCCCACGGACCCCGCGGCCACCGGAGCCCGGGCCGCGACATCGAAGCCGAAGCCGCTGCGGTCATCTTCGACACACTGGCCAAGGGCATCGACAACCCGATGATCCACGTGAGCCACACCGACAAACTCGTCAGCGCCTCCATGCCCGGAAAAGGCGTCCACGACTTCCCAACCGGCACAACGATCTACGACTGGGACCAAGAGAAGTGGGACGGCTACGTCGTGCTTGACGAGTGACTAGGGCAGCCGCCACGACCCAGAGAGGCCCTGCAACAAGGGGACGGGCTCGTACACCCCGAGGCGGGCCGCGAGCGATTCCACTCGGTGGCGACATCGTCGGCGGGCCGCTAACCCGAGAAGGGGTGACATGTCCCTACGCGTCGATCGCTTATCGACCGTCACGAGTGAGCACCCGAGGCCTGCGCGACGTCCTGATAAGTAGCCGAGAAGAGTGACTCGAACGCCAGTAACGTTGCAGCATCATGCGGATCTGAGGGACGCCAATAGGGACCCTCGATGCTTGATCAGTCATTCGCGAGATTCCGTACTACGACCAGGCAATTTGGTTCCCTGCCTGCGAATTTAGTCACTACCAACGGCTAGCTATGTGATCGGGGTACGCGCCCGCTCGGCTAACGTTACCAGCACCTGCCGATCAAGCGCGGTAAGCCATCGGAGTTTGCGCTGTGTGGTGTCTGGCAGGCGCAGCCATGCCAGGAACGCGGCTTCGGTGAAGGGGAACGCTTTCTCCCACACCGACGGGTGTGCGGTCCAGGTGGCCGACGAGAATCGCGTGCTCGCAAGGTGTTCTACGGCGCGGTCAAGGTCGGCTAGGACGCTTTCTAGGCGCGATAGGAACCGGTGGTCGTGTCGGGAGATCACCTCCAATTCCTTGAAAAGCCTTCTGAGGCCGTACTGAGTGCGTTGGGCCGAGATCCAAGACAGCAGGTCGGCGCTGCCGGGAATAGCCGGGACCTCGCGTCGCCAGGAGCGCCGCCAACGCATGTCGGCATATAGATCAAAATACGCTAGAAAGAAGATGGCCACGGTCATCGAGACGAACAGAAGGACGATAAGTGCGGCATGCCCTATATCCTGGTATGCCGTCGGCAGGTAACGGAAGCTCGCAGGTGTGTCGATTAAGGCGGTGAGCACTGCGGCGAGAAACATGACCATAACGACGGAAGAGACCGTCCGGGTGGAGTCGAATACGAAACGACCCATCTGCCGTTGCGCCAGCATCGCCAGTGGCCTATGCAACGTCAAAATCTGCGAGGCGCGACACGCGCCGCCCGCGACGGCCAGCAGGGCGAGCAGCGGCCAGGCAGCAGCTAGGGCCATAATTGACTGTGGGCCGTAGTTGACGAGAAAAACCTCTGGATATCGTAGACCGTCACGATGAATGCCGCGCCGATGGCAAACGTTCCGTAAAGCAGGCCGAGAACCCCGATCGCGCATACCACCCACGCCGCCACGACCGCCGGATAGCGCGGCCCCAAACCGCGGCAGCCGAAATGCCAGAGGATGGTCGCCACTGCGGTGCACCACAACGCCCTTGTCACCGGGACAGCGGCCGGAAATGCGATCCTTTGGACGACCGCCGTGCCGGCAACCACCGCTGCCGAGACTGCCGTAATAGCCGTCAGAATCGCCAACTGCCCACCGAGCGAGTCCTCGGATCCGTCGTCCCGCGTACTCCAGGACCGCTTGCCCCGCCACGCCTGCAGCAGCAACATCGGCCGTTCGATGTCGTCGTCCTCCACCGGCAACAGGCGCAATGCGACAGTCTTGTCGAGCGCCTTAGACCGCAGCGTCGCCACGGTTTCCTGATGCATCGTCCGGCCTACTGCCCACCGAGCAAGGGCACTAGAGGCCAGCGGGAGGCAGTCCAGGGCGACGGATCGATCGTAGGGCGCTCCTCCGACCAATGCCCCCACCACCAGACGGTCGATCACGTGCTGCAATCGCTCTGGCACGGGTGTCGGCCGGCCCGCCGCGATCATGCGGACCAGCGGCACGGTCGGTTGCGGCCAAGCGAACGAAGCCAGCCGCCTGATCTCGTCGGCTGGCTTGTTCAGATCGCTCTCGACGGGTACGCCGGCCGCCGTTGCCGCAGCCTTCTCTAGCGTGGACTCCGCGCTGCGGAGCAGCGCAGCGCGAAGCTCGTCGTCTCCGTGCCGCAACATGAACGGCACGATGTTCTCCCATCCGGGCTCGGTCAGGATGTTGTCCGGGTCGACCAGGCCGGGCCGGGCCATGGCTAGGCCGGCAGTAAGGAAGTCCTGGATGAGCCGATGCGCGAATAGGAAATCGCCCCGCGCACCATGTGTGGCGCCCAGCCCTGCCAGCTTCAGCACCAGCGCGGTCGCGTCGAGCGTTTCCCCGGCCGGAAAATCCCGTAGGGCCATGGCACGCCGGATGTCGTCCCACGAGGTCCGATCGGTGCCGCTGCCCGCAGTAAGGCAGAAGGCGAGCTCCCGAGCGGTGGACAAGGTTCGGTCGACGGTCGCCTGACCGTCTTCATGGTCACCCACCGTCTCCCGGATACGGGCGCGGATGGACCGGTCGAAGACGTCGAATACCGACTCGGGTAACTCGGTGGAACCGGTGTCCCGCACGTAATTGCATAGCAGGCGCAGCATCAGCGGGTTTTCGCAGAGCGTACGCAGGCCCGCGTCCACGGCGAGCCGCCGACGCAGGACCCGGCGAGCCAGCCTGTCGGTGATCATGACGTGAACGAACCTGCTCTGTCGGCGCAGGCTTAACGGGCGAACCGTGAGCGACGGCCATAGCGCGCCGACGTCAGTCTCGCGAAAGTCGCGGCTGGCAATGACGGTCCGCGACTCGGGCGTGTTGTCGACGAACAGCCGGATGGCGTCCAGGTGCGCCCTGGCAACCCTGCGCGCGTCGCTCGATGCGAGCAATGCGGGCAGCTCATCGAACGAATCGAAGAGGAAGACCCAGCGAACCTCGACATGACGTTCAGTAAGGTATTGCAGCACCAACTCGCGGAACCGAGCGTCGCCATGGCCAAGGATATCGGCCACGTACTCGCGGATCGTGTTTGCCTCGACCGTGCCAGCGTCCGAAAGCATACGCCTCAGGTCGACGTAGACTGGAATCGGCGCCCCGCGGCGAAGCCGCCGGCCACTCGGCAGGGCGATTCTCACCACATGCCGCATGATGGTGGTCTTGCCGCCGCCCGCCGGGCCCTGCAGCAGCACGACCGGGTCAGTTCCTCGGCGCGAGTGCCGTACTAGGGCGCGCACAGCGCGCACTGTCTCCTCTCGGCCGTGCCTTCTGTAGACCGCGTCGACGCCCACGAACGCGTCTTTGCGCCGGACACCCCCGGCTCCGGCCAGCGGGGCGGCAAGCGGCCGACCCTCGATCAGAGCCGTGGCCGCTCGGGCGATCTGCCGCAGATCGTGATCGACGGCTGCGCGGAGTGGCCGGACCAGTCGATAGACGCCGAGCGCACCAGCTAGCGCCGCGACGGCGATTATCGTGAATTGTATTTGGGGCGGGCGGTTAGCCACCACCGGCGTACTTGTTAGGAAGAGGGAGCCGACGGTCGCAGCGGCGACGATCAGCGCCGTCGCGAAGAGTCTACGGAAGGCCAATGGCCAGCCCTTCGCGAAGCTCATGGCGTCGAAGAGCAGCGAGCCCAGCGCGACGATCACGGCGGCCATGGCAAGTCGGTTCGGCAGATCGTCCACAATTGCTCACAAGGTTAGGTACGTGAGGAGACGCCATAGTGGCACGAGGCACAGGTCAGCCACTGTCGGATCATCGACGATGTTCCCTTCCGGGGATCGACGAGTGCGTGACGGTCGATGGGGTTAGCCGCCAGATGGGGCGACCTGGGCCTTTCCGGATCGCGGCCACGATCCATAAGGCCCTCATTTGCCGCGATGAAGCGACGCAGTGCAGGCCCGAGCCACGGGTCATCGCCGGCCAGGTCCCTCACCGCGCACTCGGTCTGCTGATCCGCCCAGCCCAGGTTCACCCCGTAGCTCACCGCCGACTCCTGGAGCCGTCCGCGCCAGTCCCGCGACCAGTGCTCGTACGCCCCGCAGAACTGGAACGCGCAGGTGCCCATGAATTCCGCGGTCCGCGCCCGGTTCAGACCCCGCGTTCTTGCCTCGCTACGCAGCTGGCCATCAACGCTCTACGCCTAGCCGGATCCCACGACATCACCCGAAGCGACCCGATAGGCCAGCCGCAACATGACCAGACCCTTCAACATCCTCGGCATTGCATTATGACCTTGAACCCTAACGTTGCCTTCCGTACTCGATGTCAGCGACGCAGTGACGTGACCTCGGCCCCTGTGCATCGTTTCCCGTTTAGGTTCGGGAACCGAGGGGCGGGAGTTGGTATGGATGAGGTCGTGGTCGCGTTCGGGACGGCGCTGGTGCAGGCGGTCGCTACTGACAGCTGGGCTCAGATCCGTGACGCGGTGACCGGACTATGGCGGCGTACCCGCGGCGGCCAGCCCGCCGAGGACATCGGTAGTGACCTCGACACGTTGCGGGCGGAGGTCCTCGAAGCCCGCGCTGCTGGCGACCAGGACATCGAGGACGCGCTCACCGGTGAATGGCGATCCCGGCTACGCCGGCTGCTGCGTACCGATCCCGACCTGGCTGTCGCGCTCCGCGAGGTCCTCGATCAAGTGCTGACCCCTGCGCTGCAGCCCGCCGAACAGGCGCGGGTGCAGACGCTCCTCGGCGACCACGGTCAGCAGGTTCACATCGCTGCTGGGAACAACGCCTACACCGCGTTGGGTGACCAGACGAACATCGGTGGTAGCCAGACCAACATCGGCCCGGTGTGACCGCCGCGCCTGCTCCCGACCCGCCGGGCGCAGACGGTGCCGACCAGCCCGCCCTGCCGTCACACCTGTCGGTCGGCGACAGGCCACGGATCGATGTCCACGCTGGGAACAACGCGTACACGGCCGGCAGGGATCAGATCAACATCGCCGGCGACCTAAACGTCTGCCCGGCCTCCGAGTCCGTATCGTTCAGCCTGCCCCTTGACACCGCGGCGTTCACCGGACGACAGAACGAGTTGGACAGCATCACCACTGCCGTGCTGCGGGCCGCGGAAACCGGTGGGATCATCGACATCCATGCCATCGACGGGATGCCGGGTACCGGCAAGACCGCGCTGGCCGTGCACGCCGCCTACCAACTCACCGACCGGTTCACGGACGGACGACTGTTCCTCGACCTGCATGCCCACACCCCGGGGCACAGGCCCACCGACCCGAGCTGGGCGCTGGCCATGCTGCTTCTCGCTGACGGCCTAAACGTTCGTGAGCTTCCCGCGGACCTGGACGGGCGCGCTGCGCTTTGGCGCAACCGGACGGCTGCTAAAAGCCTGTTGCTCATCCTCGACAACGCCGCCAGCAGCAGCCAGGTCAGGCCGCTGCTGCCTGGCAACCCGGCCTGTCTGACTCTGATCACCAGCCGCCGCCACCTCGGTGATCTACCCGGGCGCACAGCATCGCTGTCTCTGGATCAGCTGTCCGCCCGGGAAGCGCAGGACATGTTCGTCCGCTCGGCCGAACGCCCGATCGACGACATGGACGCTGTCGCGACACTGGTCAGAACGTGCGGGCATCTGCCGATGGCGATCACGATCCTCGCCCGGGTCTATAACCAGCACCGGTGCTGGACCATGGCCGACCTGATCGCCGAGACCGAAACCCGACTGCTGCATCTGTCGCCCGAACAGGACACCGTCGCCGCCGCGTTCGACATCTCGGTGGACTATCTATCCGATCAGCGCCGCCGATTCCTCACGCTGCTCGGCTTGCACCCAGGAACCAGCATCGACCCCTACGCCGCGGCGGCGCTGACCGATAGCAGCCTCCAGGACGCCACCGGCCACCTCGATGGGCTGTGGCACGACAACTTGCTAACCGAAACCGCACGCCGCCGGTACGGCATGCACGACCTCGTCCGCGCCTACACCCGCGACCTGGTTGCCGCAGTCCCCGAGACGGAACGCGAACAGGCTCTCCACCGGCTGTTGGATTACTACCAGCACACCGCTACCCGAGCTGCGACCGTCCTAGCCCACGAGCCCTGGCCCAGCCCAGACCTACCTGGCCAAAATCGGTTCGCCGCCCCGCCGGTCGACAAGCACCCGAGCGCCTTGACCTGGAGCCGCGCCGAACGCCCCAACCTGCACGCCTGCCTACACCATGTCACCGATACTGAGCAACACGCCCGGATCATCGCATTCACCGCAGCACTCGCCCCGATCATGCGCACCGACGGTCCCTGGATCGATGCAATCAATCTGCACACGACCGCGGCCGAGACCGCCGGGCAAGTCGGCGACCGGCTCGAGCAGGCCAACGCCCTCCGTTCGCTGGGGGTCGTCCAGTGGATGACCGACAACTACCCAGGCGCGACCAGCGCGTTGCAGCAAGCCCTGGACCTCTACACCGCCCTCGGCAACCAGCTCGGACAAGCCAACACCCTGCACGTTCTGGGCGGCGTGCGGCGCCTCACCGACAACTACCCAGGCGCGACCAGCGCGTTGCAGCAAGCCCTGGACCTCTACACCGCCCTCGGCAACCAGCTCGGACAAGCCAACACCCTCAGCGATCTGGGGCGCGTGCGGCGCCTCACCGACAACTACCCAGGCGCGACCAGCGCGTTGCAGCAAGCCCTGGACCTCTACACTCCCCTCGGCAACCAGCTCGGACAAGCCAACACCCTGCACGTTCTGGGCGGCGTGCGGCGCCTCACCGACGACTACCCAGGCGCGACCAGCGCGTTGCAGCAAGCCCTGGACCTCTCTACCGCCCTCGGCAACCGGCTCGGACAGGCCAACGCCCTCCACGCTCTGGGGGGTGTGCGGCGGATGACCGGTGACTACCGAGGCGCGACCGACGCGTTGCAGCAAGCCTTGGACCTATACACCACCCTTGGCAACAGGACTGGAGAGGCGAACACCTGGAGCGATCTGGGAACCGTGCGGCGGATGACCGGCGACTACCCAGCCGCGACCGACGCGTTGCAGCAAGGCCTAGACCTCTACACCCGCCTCGGCAACCGGCTCGGACAAGCCAACACCCTTATCGATCTGGGAACTGTGCGGCGGATGACGGGTGACTACCGAGGGGCGACCGACGCGTTGCAGCAAGCACTAGACCTCTACACCACCTCCGGTGACCGCGGCGGTGAGGTAGAGGTGCTCAACGAATACGGGGCATTGCTGCGGGTGTGCGGTGACCTAGTGGGTGCTGGGAAGAAGCATAGGCGGTCGTTGGATGTCTCGCGGCAGATCGGTAGTGAATGGGATGAAGCGCACGCCCTGGCAGGATTGGGACGGTGCGTCCTCGCAGCCGGGCGAAGCGCCGACGCCATCGACTTGCTAAGCCGTGCGAAGGAGATCTTCACCCGGATCGGCGCCGCCGAGGCACCAGAAATCGCCGCTGAACTCGCCGCCGTCGAAAATGAGCAACGTCCCGAAGGCCAAGAACCTCTGGAACCATTGGCCGACGATTGTCGGCTGGACCCGGGCGCCATGACGGAAGAGCGGCCTGCCTGACCATTGGGCCTTGTGGTTTGACCCGGCCAGGCCTTTGGTGTCCTGCTACATCCTCGGTGCCTTTGCTTCGCGCCCTCGCTGAGGACATCGCATTACTTTGAACCACGGATCGATACGTGGACGCTGAGGTTACGAGGAACGCATCAACCCTGCAATATGCATCGGAATGGCGCTCACCGTCCGTCGATACGTGTGACGGCGTACTGATCTGCCGCCGTCCGGGCGCGTCAGTTGGCGCCGTGTGGCCCAACCCCTAGCTGGGGCGGTTCGCGCTGTGGGTACCGTCTAGCCATACGACCAGGGCTTCTCTGCGGATAAGCCAGTGCCTTCCGAGACGGTTACCGGGCATGTGCCCGGCCTGGATTTCGGCGATGACATCGGCCACGTCGACATCGAGGTACACCGCCAAGTCGACGGCTTTGACAACTGGCGGAAGTGGGACCTCGGCAGGCCCAGCGCCCGAAGTCCCCGGCGAGCCGTCGAACGTACGTCCAGGAGGCGAGGACCTGTTGGGGGCGGGTCGAGGCTTCGTCCGGCTCCAAGTGACGGCCACGCCGACGAGAAGTGCCGCCATGAACATGATTTGGAGCGCAGTGAAGCTTCCGTCCAGGATGATCGACAACATGACAAAGACAGCCAGGGCGCCGGCACCGACCGGCCACGGCGAAATCGGGCGTCGCGGTGGCTGCGGTCCTCCAGGCATGTCACCATCCTGACGGCCTGGCAGGCATCGTCAACGGTCAACACGCTGATGGATGTTGACGGATGCCGCATCAACGGTTCCGGTCATGGCGGTGCTGCGTCTAATCTCGGATGGCACGCACACTGAGGGGGTCGAGCATGCCGGGCATCGGGCGGTGGTTCGGCTTCGGATTGTTCGCGGAGTTCGACGAAGATCCCGGGACCTCATACAGGCCAGACATCAAATCTGACCCTGTCCCCTTCCGTTGTCCTTACTGCCAGGGGGTAAGGTGGTCGATCCATCTCACGTTGAAGTGCCGCGGCACCGCGGAATGCCGGCATACCCCGACACAGATGAGAAAGATCCGCCGCGAAGGCGAGAACCTGGACCAGCCCTTCGATACGGACGGCCTCGACGCGGCGCTCGACTTCCCCGATGAATGATTTCGTCGCCTTCCAGATCAGCTCACGCTTCATTTTTGTCAACGTACTCCCTAATACCCTGTTCGTTGCGCTAGTTGGCGGACTGGTAGCTGCGGGGGCACCGGATCAGGCACCGTCATGGTCGACGCTAGTTCACTCGATAACCGAACTGTCGTGGACGGGTGGAATCCTCGTGGCGCTGGGGATTGTTGTTGCTTCCGTGGTGCTACACCCGTTGTCCTACCCGCTTATCCAAGTTCTGGAGGGCTACTGGGACCGCTTTCCTACCGCCGGCCAGGCGCATCGACTGGGTGCGGCCCGATACAAGCGCTGGCGCATGGAGCTGGCGGGCTTCCCGAATGTTGAGCGAGTTCTCCATGACCTTGCCGATCTGCCTGCAGATAACGCGCTAGTGCTCCCCACTACCCTTGGTAATGTTCTTCGGGCAGGCGAGCTCCGAGCTGGCTCTCGTTATGGGTATGAGACGGCAACCGCGTGGCGCAGACTGTTCAAAATTGCCACCCCCGATGCGCAGGGCGAGGTCAGAGATACCAGGAATCAGCTTGATTCGGCAGCTCGGCTATGTATCACGGGCCTTTTGTGTGTCCCGGTCACCACGTGGCTGCTTTGGTCTCACCAGAATTGGTTACTAGTCCCGCTTGGTTGCTACTTGTTCGCCTGGGCGGCGTATCGTGCCGCCATTGCCGCTGCCCGGCGCTTCTGTGACGCGCTTGCGGTTGCCTTCGACATGCATCACTTGGAATTGTGGGATGCGTTATCGCTTCCGCGTCCGAAGACCCTTCTCGCAGAGAGGGACCAGGCCGCGCCGCAACTGTGCAAGCTCCTGGCGGGGACTCAGCCCCTGCAGGTGGAAGAAGAGGAAGAGTTCGAGTACGGAGAAACGACGCGGCCGCAGTACGGCATTCCGCCGCCGAGTCCCTTTTCTGGCCAGCCATAGACCCAGAAGACTGGCGTGGTAGGGCCGTCTTCCGCAGGTAGCGACGCACTGATCTGCCGCCGACAATGCGCGTTGGCTTGCTCTGCCCGATCATTGCGGGAGTGCGGTCAGCAGCGTTTACCGGTTTCGCTGGATGAAATCGCGGTCGTTCGCAGCCCAAACGACTGCCTCTTGAGCGTGGTGCCGGCGGACGCCTTGCTGGACAGCCACCTGCCGATGCTCGACCTGATCAGCCACCCGGCCAAGGACTGGCACGGCATGGACCCGGCTGACGAGCGCTACATCGGCCCGACATACGCGCTGCGGGTCCTCGCGCGGGGCTTACCGGCATATGACCCAGCTGGCGGGCGCACTGACCCTGTCCCGTATGGCATGGGGATGTCGAGGCTGGCCGCCGCTGTCGCGCACGGTCGGCCGCTGCCTGCCGTCAGACGGAGCGCTCGTCTCCACTCCGGAGATGGAGGGCGTCAGGCGGCCTCAGGCCGGTCGGGTTGGGGCCGGTCAGCACGCCACCCTCGACGGGCAGGGTATGGCCAGTAATCCACGCAGCGTCGTCGGAACCGAGGAAGGCGACCGCCGCGGCAATGTCTTCCGGCTCGCCGACGCGGCCGAGCGGGTACATCGACTTGAGCTTCTCCAGCGTGCCCGGCTGGGAGTCCCAGTTCGATGTCCGGACGGTGCCGGGGGCGACGACGTTGAAGCGCACACCGAGCGGACCGTACCGGGCGGCGTAGTTCTGCGACATCGCGATCTGGCCGGCCTTCGCCGCGGCGTACTCCACGTTGCCGAAGGCGGAGATACCGTTGACCGAGCTGATCGTGACGACGTTGCCGCGGGTCGCCACCAGGTGCGGAATGGACGCCTGGATGCAACGGGCGGCGCTGAGCAGGGTGAAGTCGAGCTGACGGTGCCAGTCTTCGGCCGAGGTGTCCTCCGGCATCGAGGTGACGATGCAGCCGCCCGCGTTGTTCACCACCAGGTCGAGCCGGCCGAACCGCCCGACCGCCGCGGCGATCGCGGCGTCGATGTCGGCGCGTGAGGTGACATCGACCTTGACCCCGAGCGCGTGCTCAGTGCCGAGTTCGTCGGCCAGCGCTGCCACCGCGTCCTGCTGCAGATCCGTGACGACCACCGCGCCGCCCTCGGCGGCGATCCGCCGGACGACGGCCTGCCCGATGCCCTGAGCCGCCGCCGTGACCAGCGCGACCTTGCCCTCGAACCGCCGCATCACCATTCCTCCGGATCGTTGCCGCCATTCTCCGCGATTCAGCCCGGCCTGGGCGCCGAGACCGCAGCCCAGCATGATCGACCGCCCTCGGTCGCCTGCGCCGCCCTAGATCGACTATCGAGAGTAGCTCTCATGAACACTATCGTCGCGACCCCCGCTCAAGTCGACGTGAGAGCCAGCCTGCCGGCACGCAGGGTCGGACGATGGCTACCTGGTTCGAAAGATGGCCACCCCTCCAGCAACGTTGGAAGTAGGTTCCGCGAATCTCCTCCGATCCGTTCGCGACCCCACCATCGGGTAGAACCAACACCGCATCCGATTCGTAGAGGGCAACGAGCCCTTCGACATCGCCGGTATTGAGCCGAGCGACAACAAGGCGACTGAGAGGGCGGTTTGTGAGCTTTCCGTAGTTCGTCATCGCTCGATGTCGTAACCTTTAAGTAGCGGCGATGTCCGGCTGGCAGGCGGACGGGTTGAGCTGGTCATGGGCGAGCGGAAGGCGTATCCCAGTGACCTCACCGATGAGCAGTGGGCGGTGGTGGGCCCGTTTTTGGGCGCCTGGAAAGCGAAGCATCCGTCGGTGTCGGGACACACGGGCCGCTACTCGTTGCGGGAGATTCTGAACTCGATCTTCTATCAGAACCGGACCGGTTGTCAGTGGGCGTATCTGCCGCATGACCTGCCGCCGAAGTCCGCGACGTACTACTACTTCGCGTTGTGGCGTGACGACGGCACCGACCAGGCGATCCATGATCTGCTGCGCTGCCAGGCGCGGGAGAAGGCGGGTCGGCGCGAAGATCCGTCCGCGATCATCATGGACACTCAGTCGATCCGGGCCGCGAACCATGTTCCGGCCGTGACGACCGGCAAGGACGCCGGGAAGAAGGTGCCAGGCCGTAAACGCGGGCTGGCCGTGGACGCGCTCGGGTTGATCATCGCGGTGGTGGTGACCGCGGCGTCGGTCACCGACACCGCGATCGGCGTGCGCCTGCTGGACAAGGTCGTCGAGCACACCCCGACCGTCACCCGGGCCTGGGTGGACGCCGGGTTCAAGCACGACCTGGGCATCCACGGTGCGGTGCTCGGCGTCGACGTCGAGGTCGTCAAGCGCAGCGACACCAAGCCGGGGTTCGTGCCGATCGCGAAGCGGTGGGTGGTCGAGCAGGTCAACGGCACGTTGATGCTGCACCGCCGCCTGGTCCGCGAGTACGAGAGCCGCCCGCAGTCGTCGGCGTCACGCACCCTGTGGGCCTCGGCGGCCAACCTCATCCGCAGGCTGACCGGCACCAATACACCGTCCTGGCGGGACCCGGCATGAACACCACGACCATTCTCGACCTGATCGCCGCCCGCGAAGCTGCCGCGTCCACCGCACGCGACGACCTGCGCCAACAGCAGGCCAAGCTCGCCGCCGAGGTCGCCGCAATCGACGCCGAACTGGCCGACCTGGCGACCACCCGCCAGACCCTGACCAAGATCCTCGAAGACGAGGTGAGCGCATCCGAGCCGGCCGTCATCAGCGAGCCCTACCAGCAGATCCTCGCCGTATTCAGCCCCGACCGCGGCGCCCTGCGCGCGAAAGACGTCTGCCTCGCGCTGGGCATCGGCACCGAACCCAAAGACACCGAAGGCATCCGCGCCAAGCTGAAACGCCTGGTCAACCGGCAAATCCTGACCGAAAGCCAACCCGGCCTATTCACCCTCACCGAGAAACGGGCATAACCTCACGGACCGCCCTCTCACGCGGTGGCGGGCTCGATGTCCAGGACGATCATCTTGTCCTCCCGGTAGGCGTCCAGGTCAGGCCTGTTCCAGGACTCGCCCTGCCTGATCTGGTGGAAACGGAACGTTGCGTTCGTGTCGTTGGCAGCGACGATGCAGCGCACTGGGCTGGGGGCGCTGAGCGCGTAGACCAGTCGGCTGAACTGGAGTGCGAAGGCGAAGCCGTGCAACAGCAAGGTCCGCTGGTCACCGTCCGAAATCACCGGAGCGTCATCGACGATGGCAACGTCTACCTGAACAAAGTCTTCGATGTGGAACGAGGTGTCGGCGCATTCCCAGGCTGTCAGATCGTTGAAGATCGACGGCGCGCCTTCGGCCACTCCGACCGAGTCAGCCCAGGTGAGGACCGAGCCCCGGCGTCGGAGGCCGCAGTCTATGCGCTCTTGAAGGCCCGTCGTCAGATCGCCCGGTGCGGCCGTGTATCGCAGAGCACCAATCATCCCGAGTACCTGGGCGGCCGCGTCGTTCACCTTAAGCGTGAGCATGTCGATCATGATCTCATCGCGCTCGGTAACGCCATGGGTATCGGCAGGCGCGACACCCTGCCCTGGGTCGACTTTCGCAGCGCTAACACCGAAGGGGGCGGCGAGTGCACGGATCTGCCGCCGATAATGCGCGTTGACGGACACGGTGGGTCAGGGACAGCTTTCACACCTGATACCAGCGCGCGTGATGTCGCCGCTGCGGACAAGCTCGCGGATCGCTGCGGTCATCACCGCGATGCCGGACTCTGGCACGATAACGTCGTCGACACCCCAGAAGTAGCTGCCATTCGCGACTTCGCCGGCATCCCGCCACACCGATAGGAGTCGTCGGACCTCCTCGACTGTCAAGATGGTCAGTGCCCAGCAGGAGCCGTCGGGCAGGTCGACGAATGCGTCGACGTTCGCCACCGATTCTTCGGTATCGGACTCTGGGTCGAGAAGGAACCGCGCCACGAACGTCGGCTCTTCGACCGTGAAGTATGGACTTGGACTGCTCACCGCCCTCATCATACCGTGCCCTGCCCCATGTGCCCTGCACATCGGCCCACGGCCGCAGCTATTTCATGGACGATTGCTGAAGGTGGGCCAACGTGCTGATCTGCCGCTCTTGGGCGTGCTGGCGTTCATCGTGGATAGTGACGCACGGTGGTGTATGGCTGCCTTTCCCACCTCCGTGAAGGACGTCGCCGCAGGTGAGAAATGGACCGAAGGGGGATGGTTTCTTTCGTCAACCGTGAGATAGTTGGCAGCACAATGCGGGTCGTTCCCGTTTGGGAGATTGAAGAAAGTCGTGTCTCGAAAACGGAGGTCGTATCCAACTAGGTAGGGGGCGCTCGAGGCACTGATCTGCCGCCGTCCCTGCGGCGCTTACAGCAAGTGGAGGCAGTGAACCCCACGCCAGCACTGAGGGCATCTGGGCTCGCCTATCAGCCTGAGAAGCGTGATCAGGGGTCGACCGGTGGGTCGAGGGAGGCCGGTCCCTGGACGGTGCCGGGCATATATCCGGCCGGACGGCGGACAGGCAGCTGAGCGAGGCGCCTTGTCGAGCCGATGACGTGTCTCTTCGCTGAGTTGACGAAGTCCAAACGCACCTCTTCCATGACTGCGGTCACCGCGAACCAGTCGGCCTCCTCGATCACTTGGCCGCGTTCGATTCGCTCGGTCTGTTGCCAGAACACTGCGTCGACCTCGCCAGCTGCGTCAACTACGGCACCATCCGCCACTAGGCTGATCTCCGCGAGCGCGTCATTCCATGCACCCCAATCGACGTCCACTTGATGCTTCCAGTGCCTACGTATCGCGAGCTGGAGACGGGTGGACTCGACCACGATGGCGGCGCACGCATCAACTTGCCGTCCTAGCGCCCACTGTCTTTTCTGGACCTGAGCGGTGACAAGCGCGCCTAGGCTGACACCGAACAGGGCGGCGGATCCGGTGATCACTGCAGGCCACACTGATGGTTCCATCCTCAATCAGCTCCCAACGACCTGAAAGATCGGCCAGCCTGCCCATGTGCGGGCCCATTTGCTGTCTTGCACTACCCAGATGGTGTCACGTCCACCAACCAACGGAGCCAGCCGTTTCATCTGTCATTCCATGATCGTCCAGCGCACTCACAGGCCGCGATTCGAGTGGCCTGTGCGCTGGACGTTTATTGTGCCCGCGATGTTTGCCCTTCGGGCTTGCTCCTGTGTTGATGTAGGAAAACCGCTGGTCATGTCGGTGTCTCGGATACGGTGACTGTGTGCTGGAGCACTACGAGCGGCTGTTGTCGGCGCAGGGGTGGGACTCGGAAGCGTTGTGCTTCACCTACGCCAAGGGTCTCGATGAAGCCGCACTGATCACGGCGTTCGGCGGGGACCCTTCAGCGACGATGCCGCAGGCGGAGTTGTTCGAGACACTGGCCGGTTTCCACTACAGCAAGGTGCCGGCAGCGCTGCTGGTCGCTGACCTGGACGGCTGGTGTCTGGGCATCGAGCCCAACGGCTACCAAGGCAGCCGGCCCGAGGTACTGCGCCGTGCCGCGGTCGGCGGCGCGGCGGTGAGCGTGTACTGGAACGTCAACGCAACCAACGCGTTTAGCTATGCGACCGGTGGCCGTACCGTCGTCGGCTTCGACATGCTGGACCCGCAGTCGCCGTATGGTGCCGACCCGCATCTCCTGGACGCGGAGATGGCCGATTTGCCGTTCGGCGGCGAGATCTTCGAGTCATACGTCGCCGGGCTGGTGCTGGCGGAGCGGGTAACCGGAGTCCGGCTGCCGGCCGACCTGCCGCAACGCGAACTCACCGGCGCTGTGCTGAAGAGGGTTCCGGAGGACCTCGTCCCAGAGCACGGGGTCGGTCACCCGGCGTTGGACGATCCCTTCATCCAGCAGGTACTGGCCACGCCGACCGCGGATAAACTGCGGGCGATCGACGGATTCCTGGCCCAGCTTGTAGCCACGGACTCGGGTGTCATCGAAGAGCCGGAGATTAGAGCGAGCATCGAGGCGTTCCACGACAAAGAGGTACCAGCGGACCTGCGCGACGGACTCCTAGCGGTACAGGAACGCTACCGCGCCACGCACCGCGCCACGCTGCAGCTTCCTGCGACCGATCGAGGCAACGCGCTCGAACTCCTTCACGCGGTGCAGGATGTTGTGGCGGCCCTGCTGCCTGACCAGCGTAGGCGCGGCCGAGACACCATCAACTACCGCAGCTACCAGCTCCGAGACAGCGGCCGGAGCCTCCAAGCCTACGTGTTGCAGCAGTGCGCCGCCCGCGCGAAATACCACTGACCGGCGCCGCCCCGAGCGTCGGGGCAGTCCGGCCCGGGGACTGACCGCGGTGCTACCCGTCGGGCGACACCCGATACAGGTGGGCGCATCGAGGACGGGCGTGGCGGCGTCGCTGTTCGGGTTGACATCGCTGCGGAACGCCCGGCCGGCGGGTCGCGAGAACCTGAGCATCCGAGTTCACCACCGACCGGGCAGCCACGAGGCTACCTTTCGTCAGGTCCCCAATCCCGGTGACGTGGCCTCCGGTGAGCCGTCGACTACGCCACCGCCCGACTACTCAGCCCGCCGCAGGAGTACTACTGCTGCCCATCCCATCGCACACAGGCCGGTCGCTGACCACGGACAACGCAGAACTCCTTCACCGCCCGCCGCACGAGTTCCAGGGGGACCTCAGACCGTCCGGGAAGGTCAGTCCAATGACCGAGGATGAAATAGTCGACGTCGTCGCGGCTGCCCGGCGAACCTACCGTCACCCAGTTGCCCCCAGCGTCCATGAACGTCAGAATGCCGACCTGCAAAGTCCGGTCGACGCCCACCAGCAATTCATGATCAGGGGAACCGGAGAGAAGGGTGTCGCGCTCCAAGGAATGAAGTTGAGCGAGATTCTCATCCTCGGGTCCCGCCAGGAGAGCGTCGATCATCGCATCGACGTCGTCCGGAGAGCGCAGCAACGCAGGCGCCTGTGCGTGCCCTCGTCGGTATCGCGCCTCAACCGTGAAGCTCATCAGCCAACCCGTCGCACGTCTTGGTCCCCCGCTTGTCACCTGGGCTTGACCCGTTTCGACGGACAGGCTCGATGAGTTGATCTTCACGCTACCTTGAGGGCAGGCAGTGGAGCGAGTCTGGTGCCGGCTTCGTAGGCGGCTGGACTGTTGTAGCCGAGGCTGGAGTGCCGGCGGCGGGTGTTGTACCAGCCCTCGATGTACTCGAATGTTGCCTGGTGGGCGGCCTTGCGGGTGGGCCATGCCTGCCGGTGGATGAGTTCGGTTTCAGGGTGGAGAAGAACGACTCAGCGACCGCGTTGTCCCAGCACTGTCCGCGCCGGCCCACGCTCAGGCGTACGCCGTGCCGCTGGGCGAGGCGGGCGTGCTGGGCGCTGATGTGCTGCCCGCGGTCGGAATGAAAAGTGAGACCGTCGGCGGGACGCCGCCGGGCGAGGGCGTCGCTCAGGGCGGCGTCGACCAGGTCGGTTTTGAGACCCCGGCCTGCTGCGCGGCCTGCTCGCAGGCCTGATCGCCGGCCTGCTGGCCGGGATCTTCGCCTACGCCACCGGCGAACCCCACATCTCGCGCATCCGCCGGGCGATGCGTTTGCGGCCGTGCCGCAGCCCGGCGTCGGCGAGCTCGGCATGGATGCGCGGGGCACCGTACGTGCCGTTCGACGCGGCGTGCACCGCAATGATCTGCTCGGGCAGCTGCGCGTCGATGCGGTCCCGGGTGCTCTGCTCGCCGCGGGCGTGCTGGTAGTAGGCGGACCGGGAGACCTTCAACAGCTCGCACGCGCGCTTGACGTTGTGCTTTCCGGCCTGCTCCGCCTCGATGAACGGGTACACGTTCACCGGGTCTCCCTCGCGAAGAAAGCCGTGGCCCGTTTGAGGATGTCGACGTCCTGCTGCAGCCGCCGGTTCTCCGCCCGCAGCCGGGCCAGTTCCACCCGCTCATCCGATGCCAGCCCGTCCGAGCGGGTCCCGGCATCCAGCTCGGCCTGCTTGACCCAAGCCCGCACCGCAGTCTCGGTCAGGTCGAAATCCCTGGCCACTTGCCCGACGGTGCGATTGCCGCGCTGACACAACTCGACGATCTCGGCCTTGAACTCGGGCGTGAACGCCCGCCGCGGCCTCGATCGCTTCTTTCCCACGCTCTCCATAATGCTGGACATCCTCCCGGAGACCCCAGGTCTCCTGATCTTGGATGTCCGTCAAAACGGGGCAGGCCCAACCCAACTCCGCATAGCCAACAGCGGCCGATGCCTCACCGTCAACAATGCCGTCACTAGGACCGCTACCCCACTCACTCAACAATCCTGCGACCACACCAGCAATGGCGCTCATGACCCACACCGACGCCAGCTGAAACCACGTAAGACCAGCCAGAGGAAGGCCCCGGCTCGGTTCGGGCGAGCCGGGCCACCGCACGGTCGTTGCCGTGGGAGCTTGCTGTGCCGGTAGTTGGCACCTGGACCGCACTGAAGAATCCAATCAGCGCGGGCGAGGCTGTCAGCACTTCGGACTCTAGGCTTCTAGCCATACGCACGATACGGCGACGATGCCGTCGAGGGCCTACCGCCCGCTTAATGATCCCGTCGCCTTCGAGCCGCGACCGTTCCTGCCGCCGCAGAGTGCTCACCTCGTTCCCTCCAGCGTGCCGCCCTCTGGCAGGAGGGCGGACGCCGCTGACCTGCGACGGCATGGGAAACGACCAGCGGATCAAGGGAGCACCCGCACGGCGAAGGGCCGGGAGAAGCTGCGCCGGGTGACCATGGCCATGACGTCCCGCTGCGCCAGTCGGCCTCGGACAGGCTCTGCGTCACTACGGGGTGAAGGCCGCGACGGTGGACGCAGCCCTTGTGTAGAGCCTGCCGCCGGCGACTATCACGCCGTAGACGGGTCCGTATGGGATGCCGGAGGCAGCGGTCTTGCCGCTGGACGGCGACAGGATCGAGAGACTGCCGTTATCGGATGTGACGTACAGCAGACCGCCGGCACGAACAAGACCCTCGGGGTCGACGACAGCGCGTGTCCAGGCCAACTTCCCGGTCTTGGCCTGGTATGCGTTGACCCGCCCGGCTGAAGCCACGTAGACCCGGTTCGCGTCGGCGGCCAGGTCACCCGTCTCTCTCTTGACCGTCCAGAGCACCTTGCCGTTCTTCGCGTCGAGCGCGCTCAGGCCAAGCGAGCTGGTCAGATACCACCGATCTCCTGCGGGACTGGCAGCGCTCGGCGTCCAACCCGACCCGAGGGTATACAGCAACGCGCCCGTCTTGGCGGACGCGACGAAGTCAGACCGCCAGTCAGTCGGCCTCAGCAAGACACGGCCGCTCGCGGAAACCGGCCCAGCGAGAACCGTGTTGTCATAGCTCCACACCTGCACGCCGTCGGAAGCGCGGATACCGATGACACCGTGTTCAAAGCCGTCACAGGTGCCGCAGTATCCCGAGGTAATCACCACGCCGGCATCAGCGACGACCGTGTCGACCATCCAGCTTCCGCTGTGGCGCCAGCGCTGCGTCCCGGTCCGCACGTCCAGGGCAGTGACGTACCCGTCGTAGTTGCTGTTGGAGTAACAGTTCGTGTCGGTCACCAGAAGAAGACCGCCGACAACGACAAGCTCCGCGCTGATATAGCTGAAGGAGGTGTTACTCCACAGACGGGCACCGGTCTTGACGTCAAACGCCGCCACCCCGGCTCCGCTGATCATGAACATTCGTCCATCGACCACTCGGGTTGAACCCGGGCTTGCACTGCACCCCGGCTCACCATCCTCCGCGGTGACAGACCACCGAAGCTTCAGCTTCTTGATCGTGCTGGTGTTGATCACCGATTCCTGCGGGTTGTAGTAGGTGTGGCCGGGCCCGTATCCGGCCTGCGCCCACTGCGATGGCGGCGTAGCCGCCGCGGCCGGCGTGACCGGCGTTACGTTGGCCGCTGCGAGGACGGCCGCGGCGGCCATCACCAGGGCTGTTCGCCGGCCGCAGCGTTGTTGACTGTTCGACATGTGTCCCCCGTCGTAGACCTGTGGGAAGAATCGTCACGCCTGTAGGCGGAACCCGGTGGGCAGACACAGCGGCTGCAAGGACAAATGACCGAACGGGCGAACTCGCGCGTGGACCACCAGCATGGGTCCGTGCCGCGGGCCTTCCGAGCAGTTCTGGCACTGCGTAACCGCACCGCCGATACCTAGCTCGTCTCCCCCGCTGAGTCGCTTGGGATGGCTGTACTGGCGACGATGCCGTCGTCACCATATTCACTCGCGAACGAAGACGCCTTTGCCGTTCTCATATACACAGGCGATCTTGCACGCGTGCAGCAGGTCGACGAGGTCGTCGGCGGGGCGTTCCGGTAGAAGCACCGCAAGGCTTGCCGTCTTGGACGGGAGGTGGCGTTGGTAGTCGTACAACTGCCCAATCGCGAGCCGGACGGCGTTGCGGGTAGCGGTCCCCTTCGCTTCGTATAGCTCACCGGCAGTGACGTCAAACAGGTCCGTGAGCAGAGGTCGCAACGTACCGGGCGGTCGAAGCCGGCCACGCTTGACGACATGGCCAAGGCTGGCGAGATGCGTGCGGTAGCGCTCGGACAATTCCGCTTCCCGGCGTTCGGCGGTGCCACCTTGGGTCGGATCACGTTCGAACGATGCGGCTTCTACCTTCTCGACCGGCACCAGCGCACTGGCGCCCGCGGAGACGTCGGCCGCGTGTTCAACCTGCCCCGTTGAGTCGGTGAGGGCCGCTCCCACCGCGCGAAGACGGAACACGACCGCAGACCGCATCTCCTGGTTGCGGTCCACGCCGTCCTCGCGCACGTACGGCAGATCAGGGTCGACTTCGAACTCACCGATGTAGGTATGCAGCTTGCCGCCCTTGCCGGGATCGCTGTGGAAGACGAATAGGTGCAGGCTCCGACCCTGTTCGCGATGGCGCAAGACGGAGCCGTTAAGCCCGGTGATGAGTTGATCACCGTAGTTACCGGTGCCGGTGTAGAGGAAGACCGGCTCATCGTTCTCGTCTGTGGCTGGGCCATCCCAGTGGTAGCCGTACCGAGCTGCTTCAGCAGGATCGGAGTAGATAAACACATTCGGTGTCGTGTCAGACGGGGATGATCCCGCCCTGGATACCACCGCCGAACGCCTGTTTGACCTGCTCACGAGTCCTGATATCGCCCGGCGTCAAACCGATACTTGCCATAGCCAGACCTTACGAGGCCGGTACGACAGTTCTGCAACCACAAGACCACCCCCGTCCAGCCTTACCCGCGCGCAAGGTGCACCGGCAATGGCCCCTACAGCTCGGCGTTGCTCACCCAGCAACCGAGGGCTTAACGAACCTAGATAACGTTCGCGTTCTCCACCTCGACCGACCCCTGATCTACTGTCTGCACCGCAGGAAGGCTGCCTCTGCGCGCAGCACCGCGCTCACCTGCCGGGCCATTTCCCGCGCACGTGTCGGATCACGTCCCACTCACTCGTAAGTCCTCAGCGTCACCGCGCTGGCCGACTCCGCGCCTTCGCGCACTTCGCCGCGATGATCGACGGTCTCGGCGACGGCTACGACGTCGATCTCGACGCGCTGTTCGAGGCCGACCCGAGCGGTCGGGACGACGACGTCTGACCGTTCCCTCCACCGAGTAGTGGTCTGGGATCGCCTGAACGCTCTACCGAGCACTCCCGTCACGCAGGAGAGTCCGAGGTGCAAATGTCAGTAGGAACCGGCCATCCGGGATCTGGACCGTGCAGAACGCCGTACGCATCAACCTGGTCCGCTGCAGGCCGCTATCGGTGATGACCAGGTGCCCGCCCGGCCGCAGCGCCCGGGCCATCGATGCCAGCATCGCCCACGTGACCGCGAGCGGGCACTGATGGAGCTCGAGGCTCGAAACGACGGTGTCCACCGAAGCCGGGCCCAGCAGCTCAGCCACCGCTTCACCCCGGCCGGTCACCCACGCCCGCTCGAGCTGAGGTTCTGGGGCCGGGCCAGCGCCAGCACTTCGGCATCGGGGTCGAAACCGACGATCCGGGCCAGCGGCTTACCGCGGGCCGGCAGCAACGCCAGTGATCCGGTGCCGCAGCCCACGTCGGCGATCACGTCGCGGGACGTGGCGCGACGTGGTCATAGAAGCGGGTCGGAGCCGAACGGCCCAGGGCCGGAGTGAACGATCTCATGCCCGAGTCTCGCCCGCAGATCCTTCCCGGTCTTGAACAAAGCGCTCGCGCCGATCTGCTCGGCGGGCGCCTGCACGCTGGCGCAGCCCCCGTCGATCGGGCTGGTGTCGAACCACCCGGCCAGGCATCAGCGTCGCAACGTAGTCGACGTGGCCTTGCTTGCCCGCGTGGTCCCGTCGGTGGTGCTCGGGTCGGCGTGCCCGTAACCGGCCCGCATCATGCGGTGGGGGCGGCGGGACGTCAGGTGGCGAGTCCACCGTCGCCCAGCAGCTTCTGCGCCAACGCGGAGGGTTTCCGGACCTCGTCGGCCGCCGGGGGCACCTGCGCCCGCACGCCGCCGTAGTCATTTGCCTCGATGGTCCACGGCTCGGCCGAGCCGGGCACCATCACGTTCACCGTGTGGATACGGTCGTGGGAGTCGAGGGTGGCGCGGAACGGCATCGCGTGCACGGCACCGGACAGCGGGTACCGGCGTGCCATTGCACCGATCATCGTCGGGTCCTCCGCCAGGCCGGTGGCGTCGAGGGTGCCGTGGACGATCACTGGGCTGCCCTGGGCGGTACGGACGCGGCTGAGGAGACGTTTCATCCCGACCGCGTCGGGGTCCGTGAAGTTAGGCCCGGTCGTGGGTGTGGACGCGACGACCACCGGCGGCCGCCAGTACTTGCCGCTGGCGAAGTCGTGCACCTCCCGGACCGCCGCGGCCTGCTTCTTCCGGGTGGGGCCGAGGGCTTCCTCCAGCTCCTCCAACCTCCCGAGCAGGTCGTCCCACTTGCCGCCCTGGAGTTCCGTCTTGAGGTATCGCTTGCCGCCGACGATCCGAGCCCGGTGCCAGGCCCGGGCGTCCTTCGTCGTCTCGAGCGAGGTGAGGTCCGCAGTGCCGCTCGGCGCGTGCAGCAGGCCCCTCGTAATCACGTCCTTCGCGTTCACGACGAACCGGTACGAGCCGGTGTCGATGCCGCTCGTCGACGCGGCGAGCGCGGCCATGGCGTCGAAGGGTTTCGTGACGGCGGGTGCGGGACTGCTGGGCTCCGAGCACGCGGCGAGCGGAAGAATCTGCAGGAGCACCACGAAGATCAGCAACCGGCGGAGAATCACCGGCGCATCGTAGACGAACCCGCGGGCCCTGGATCGTGCCGGTGGGCGTCCCGGTCAATGACGGACCCGGTCCGGGCGTGCGGGTCAGAAGGTGGTGTGGACGTGGGCGGCCACGCCGGTGGAGCGGCCCCTGCGCGTCGATGACCCGACCAGGGTGAACGCCGCCGCGCGGCCGGTAGAGCCGGCGGTCCTGACCGTCGCCCAGGGCGAGGCGCAGGAGACCTCGCCGCCCGGTTCGAGACGCGCCGCTCCACACTGGTCAGGCCGTACGTCAGAAAGCAGATGAGTGCCCGCAGTTCCCCAAGTTCAATGGCCTGGCCTGTCGTTGATCACGGTGGACAACCGAGCCGAAGCCATGGCCCGCTCGATCACCGACCCGGACCGGCAGGCGCAGGCGCTGTGTGCGGCAACTAGGGCGAGTGGCGCCGCCGGCGATCCCGACGGGGCCGAGACGGTGACCCCGCTCGATCACCGACCAGTACCAGCAGGCATGGGCGCTGTCCGCGGTAGCTAGGGCGATCGGGTCGAGCCTGTTCCGCTCTGTTGCGGTCGCTCTATGGCAACGTCCTCGTCATCTCGACGGTTAGTCAAGCTCTTCGATAGCACGTCCGAACGAGTGCCTTATTATTCCCCTTGATCAGACATTTCGGGGTCGAAGGTACCCATCTGGACGTCGTAGAAGAAAGCTTCCCAATACGTTTCCTCCCCGATTCCGAAAGCCGTTTCGTCGATGGTCGAGATCGCCAACCGGACCCGGTCGGCGGCCTCGTCCCAGTCTTCAAAATCAGGGGGCGAATAGAACGGGAACATGGTTTGAACAGCTCGGATGCATTCGGAGAAGTGGTCCAGCGTCGCGTTGACGTGTGCTCCTCTGCGACCATCGGGGACGAAGGCGGTTACCACACTTCCAGTTTCGAGATCCACACACATCCGGATAGGTGCCAGTGCAGGACCGCCGAAGGAGACCAGGTCGCTGCCGCCGCCGATCCGTCGCGCGGTTTCGCCGGCCAGATACCTCTTGCGGATGAGGTTTCGTGGTACTCCAGGCTGGCGGAGTCGTTCAGCCAGCCACGGTGGTACGTCCGGTTCCGCCGGCACGCTGACGAGTTCGAAGGACAACCCGCCTCCGGCATTATCAAACTCACTATCTGTCACAGGCACGGTGAGATCCTACCGTAGCAGCATAAGTTGTCGGATCGCCTTCTTGAGGGCGGCGGTTGTTTCTTTCCTAATTGCGTTTCGCCTCGCAACGTCGGCGTGGTTCCATTCGAAGGACCAAGTCACCTCTACGGGGTATCCGAGCCTCTCGATTGCTTTCTGGCAACCGCTCGTGGCGCAGGGAGCGCGCTCCGAATACAGGCGCAGGATGCGAACCCCTTCGGCCATCTGGATCAGATATATCTCGGCGTGCTCGTCGTTGTCAGACCTTGCCGTAATGATTCTGCCATTGGACAGTTCAGCTGCTGCGTAGTTGCCACCCTTCGCGAGACCGCTTGGGTCGGTGAGGCGTCGGTGGTGTACGGCCCGGACGAGGTCGTCGGCGGTGTCGAAATAGTCGACCCATCGCCCGATTTCGCACCCGGCCGGGTTGGGTGTCATAGCCGACCGGCTCATGCCTGTGGCGGCGGTGAGTGCACCGGCAGGGCCGGTGCACGGTCGGTTCACCACGCTGCGGGCGAGGTTGGCGTCGATGGCCTTGCGGGGGACGATGACCCGCTCGATGACGGCGGGGATACGGATGCGGTTGAGGGTCCCCTTGAGTAGTCCCATACCAGCCGTGCCGCCGCTGACGCCGCCGGCGGCGGAGCCGATGAGGGAGCCTTCGACCCATGCTCCGTAGAGGCCGCCGATGCCCATGCTGACTTCGGCGCCGCCGGCGATGGACAGGGCGGTGGCGCACAGCGCGGCGCAGGCGGCGCCGAGGGCGAGTAGTTCGACGGCGAGGCCGGTCGCGGCCGACACGGTCAACCAGGCGCTGAAGAGGAGCCCGCCGGCGACGAGGAGGTCCCAGGACCGGTTCGTCATGAAGTTCGGGTTGAACGTGTCGGCGACGCAGCTGCGGTAGTAGGTGCTGTCAATCTGGGCGAACTTGTTGCAGAACTGCTTGTTCAGCGTGGCCCGGGCGAGTTTGATGTCCGCGGGGTCGAAGACCTTGCGGCAGTTCTTCAACAGATCCGGGGTGTGCCAGGAGCCCTTGTAGCAGTCGATGAACTGCTGATCCAGTGCCTGTCGCCGTTCGGAGGCGATCATGTCGCTGGTGATTTTCTCGGCGGCTCGGTAGGCGGCGCGAGCTTCCGCGGCGTTTCTGCCGGCGGCCAATGCCGATGCCTGGGCTCGTTTCGCGGCGCTGACGGCCCGGCCGGCGTCGCGTTTGGCCTGTTCGTAAGAGTCGCGGGCGGCGGCGGCGGACTGGTTCGCGTCGGCCGCTGCCTTGTTCGCCACGTCGGCGGCCCGCGCCGCGGTACGCGCGGAACTGACAGCCTCGATCGCGGAGTTCTCGGCCTTACGTGCGGCTTCGTCGGCCTGGTTGGCGTACCGGACGGCGTTCTCCGCGGATCTGACGGCCTTGTCCGCCCACTGTTGGGCCTGCTCGGCCCAGCCGCGTGCGCGGGCAGCCACGGCCTGGGCCTGCTCGGCGTGTTGGGTGGCGGTCGTCGCCGCGCTGAGCCCGCGGGCGAGCAGCGCGAGCATCTCCTGGTTGTGGACGTCAGCGTCGGCGTCGTTCTGCGCGGCGGTGTACCAGCCGGTGGTGACGAAGGTGTGCAAAGAGCCGGGGGCGCCGTCCAACGCGTTCTGCGCGGCCGCTTTGAGTTCCGGGCCACTTTCCGGGTCGGCCAGCATCCGGTTGGCCTTGATCCGGTCGTCGTGGTAAGCCGCATGGAACTGGCCGGTGGACAGGAACGCACGGAGGTCCTCGTCGGAACCGTCGAGGGCCTCCTGCGCCTGCCGCGCGGTGGCGACGTTGTCCGCCTCCTGCGCCTTGCTGAGAATCCGGACGACCGAGAGGCGGTCGTCGGTGGACCGCTGGGGATAGTCCTGCTCGCGCAGGAACCGTGCGACCTCGGCATCGGAGGAGTCGAGGGCGGCCTTGGCGGCCAGTTGCATACCCGGTGTGCCGGTCTGCAGCAGTGTGGTCACGGTGGCCCGATCGTCACGGGCCGCGGCCACGTCGACGCCGACACGGATGAACTCCACAACGTCGTCGTCCGTGCCGCCGAGCGCGGCGAGGGCCTCCTGCTGAGTGGCGGGGCCGGCGGTCTGGCTGAGAGTGAGCGCCACCTTACGGGCGCTGAGCACGGCCACGGCGGGGTCCGTTACCGGGTTGCGCACCTCGGCGATGAGCCGGTTGGTCTCGGCGCTGCGTTTCGTGGCTTCCTGCGCGTCCCACTCGGCGCGGGCCTGATAGGCCTCGTAGGCGGCCAGTTCGGTGCGGGCGGCCTCAGCTCCCTCCTCGGCTGCCACGGCCAGTCGATCGGCCTCGGCGGCACGTGCGACCTCGTACACCTTGTAGGCGTTGTTGGCGGCGGTCACCGCCTGTTCGGCTGCCTTCGACGCGGCAGCGGCGGCGTCGGTCGAGGCCTGCGCGGCGCGCGTGGCGTCACCAGCGTGGTCGGCCGCTTGCAGGGCGGCCGCCGCAGCGGCGTTGGCGTCGACCGCCGCGGCTTCCGCAGCGACGCGGGCGTTACCGGCGCCCTGCAACGCCGCCTCCGCGAATCGCAAGGATGCGGCCGCGGCCCGGTTCGCACGCGCGGCCCGGTTACGGGCTCGGTGCGCCGCTGCCTCAGCCTCGCGTACGTTGGCGCCGGTGGCCCGGGCCAACGCGAGGGCTTGCTGGGCGGCGTTGACGGCGTTGGCGGAGTCGATGCTCGCGGCGGTCGACGCCCGAGCGGCGTTGATCGCCTCGCGGGCGGCCTCTTCGGTGCGGCCCACGGCGTAGGCGGCGTCCTGCGACAGTTTCGCGGTGACCCGCGCGTTCTCCGCCAGAGCCCGGGCAGCCGCGCTCTTGTCCTCGTTGACGGCCGCGTCCGCGGCCGCTTTGTAGGCCCGGTTGGCGGCATTGCGGGTCATCGCGGCGGTAGCCGCCGCTCGCGAGGCCGCCGCCGCGGCCGCCCGGGACGCGGCCACGGCCTCGTGCGCGGCGTCAATCGCCTGTGCAGCCGCGTCCGCGGCCTTACTCGCGGCGTCGGCGGCTCGGGCAGCCGCGTCGGCGGCCTTTTCGGCGTTGCCCTTGGCGGCCTCCATGGCCGCCAGCGCGTCTTGGGCGGCTCCCTTGGAGGCCGCCGCGGACGTCGCCGCCTGAGCCGCCTTCTCCTTGGCGGTTCGGGTAAACACTGCAGCGTCCGCGCTGGCTCGCTGCGCGACGCTGACCAAGTCGGAAATGGTGGTCGCCTCGTCGTCGCGGGCAGCCGCGACAGCGTGCTGAGTGTCGAGGAAGTACGTCAGGGCATCGGTGTCGTCCGCGTCGAGTGCCCGCTGCGCCAAGCGCCGGACGTTGGAGTTTTCAGGAGCCTTGGCCAGGATCTGCACGACCTTGAGCCGCTGATCGGTTTCGAACGGCGTGCGCCATCCCGACGCCAGGAAGGTGTCCAGCGGCCCCGCGGGTTCGACATCGACATCGTTAATTCCCTCGATGTCGGCAAGGTCGTCCGGGTCGGGGTCCGGCAGGATGGCGGTGTCCGCGTCGAGCGCCTTCTGCGCCGCCACGCGCACAGTCGGGCCACCGGCCGCAAGGAGTTGATTGACCCGCACACGTGCGTCCGTGCGAGTGGCCTCCTGCCACCCCGTCGTGAGGAAACCGCGCACATCGTCGCTGTCGAGCGCCCTCTGCGCGGCAGACCGCACCGCAGGGCCACCCCTGGCCAGCATGCGGGTCACCGTCAGCCGGTCGTCCACCGCCTGCAGCGTCTCCGCCCGGTCCAGGAACGCCCGCACGTCGTCGTCGGAGCCGAGCAAGGCCCGTTCGGCGGCCGGGGCAAGCAGCGTTCCCCCGTTCTTCCACATCCGCACGACCGCGTCGCGGTCGACCGGTGCGACCGGGTCCGCCGCCTGAGCCGCCGGAGGAACCCAGACCAAGTTGATCGCCACGGCCGCGGCGGCAGCGAGCGCCATACCGCGTACCCGGAACACCCTGCGCGCCATCGTCATCCCCCGCATCCCGAACCTCATCCCGTCGCCCGCAGCCGCAACAACGTCGTCGACGAGTCCTCCTCACCCTCTCCGACCGGCGTACTGCCGTCCGGATCGACGACCACTGACAACTTCCTGCCGTCCTCGGACTCCAGGTCCGCCGTCACACGGTGCCCGGCACCGGAACGCAGCCCATCACCACGAATCTCGTAAACGGCCGGCACTTCCAGCTCCAGAACCCCAGTCGGGGCGGACACCCGGAAGCAAAACCTCCCTCTGCCGTTCACTCCCACCAATGCGGTGGTGCTCACCCGCAGCAATCCGATGTCCCCCTCGACCGGTGTGGCGCAGTCGACCATGCGAATGCGGCCGTCGCCGGCGATCAACCGAATCCCAAGCGTGGCCAGGAACTTCGCCTCACCGGGATACGAGAAGTCCTCTAGCGCGAATACGGGGGCGGGTTCGGAAGCGACCTGGCGCACAGGCACCGCCGCAGCGGCGACCTGGCGCTGGTACAGGTCGCGTACCTCGACGGAGGTCAGGACGCCTTGCACGGTGTGTACCTCATCAACGCTGCCCGACCACCGGTAATCGTCCGCGCCCTTCCACCGGCCGCCGCCGATGACGAACCGGCTGGTAGCCGGCCACACCGTCGCCACGCTCGCCGCTCCGGCAGCCTCGCCGTTGACGTACAAGATGATGCGCTGGCCCGCCGCGTCGTACACCCCGGTCAGGTGCGCCCAGACGCCGACGACCGGGCCGATCGCGGCGACGATCTGCACCAACGACCCGCCGGAGTCGGAATCGGCAGTATGCAGCCAGAAGGTCCATCGGTTGGCGGTGTTCTTGCCAAGTCCAAACATGCTCGTCCGGGTGCCGTCCTGCGACACGGCGTTAGTGTTGGTGGCGGTCAGCCGGTCGGCCCGCACCCACGCGGACACCGAGTACGACTGATCGGTGCGTACCGCGGCCGGGCCGGTCAGGACCTGATCGACGCCGCCAAACGAGGCAGCCCGGCGCAGGCGCCCGTCGGTGTACAGCACCCGGCCGACCGAGGTGAGGTGCCGGTCGTAGCCGGAGGAGTCCGGTGCCCGATCCTGCATCGCCCACCGACCGGTCGCGGCATTGGCCATCGACGGCATCTGGCCGCGAGTCAACGCCCTGTTCCAGGCCTTCACCTCGGCAATGTCACCGGCCCAGAAGTAGGCGTTCGCACCCACCCACCGGCCGCGGCCGATCGCAAACGCCCCGCCCGCGGTCCACGGCGCGACCGACATGGTGGCCGTCGCGGCGAGCGCGCCGTCGACGTAGAGCGCCAAGCTGCGGTCCGCCACGGTGAACACGCCGGCGAGGTGCGTCCAGACGCCGACCTTCGGGCCCGTGGCCGCCGCGGCCTGCGCCAAGGCACCACCGCCGTCCGTATCGGCCGAGTGCGTCCAGAAGACCCACTTGTTGGCGGTGTTCTTACCCAGCCCGAACATGCTCGTGCGGGCGCCATCGACGGACACAACATTGGAATTCACCGCACTCAGCACCGTCGGCCGCACCCAGGCCGACACGGTGTAGTCACCGGCCGTGTCGACCACCGGGTCTACCGTCGCCGCACCGTCGTTGACACCGTCGAACCGCACCGCAGTCTCACCACCGGGAATGCGCCCGCTCTGCCCCAACGCCGCCCCGGACACCGACGCCGGGTGCGCGGGCCCGGCCACCGTACTGTCGCCCAGAGTGGTTCCCGACATCTCGCTCATGTCCCACCGGCCCACCGGCTCGCCCGTCACGACGCTCTGCCGGACCCAGTCGCCGAGGTCGTCCACCCGGATCGCGGTCGCTTCCCGCTCCGGCTCCGTCTCATCCAGACACCCACCCGGCCACGACGTGTTGATGACGCCGGTCAGCAGCGGCCCGTCCGCGGCCTCCTGTAACGCCGGCCCACCGGCGTCACCGCGGCACACACCGACGGCGTCGCCACCGACGGTCAACTCCGCCTCGGACACCTCTCGGACCGTGAACTCGGCGCTGTGCGCCGCCGCGGGCAGCCAGTCCTGCTGGGTACGCCCGTAACCGGCCACACGGACCGTCGAGTCCACCGCGGCCGGCGCACTCGCCAGGGCCACCGGTGTGACGCCGCGCACCGGCGCCGCCAGCCGCGCCAACAGCACGCCCCGCGTCGCGTGCGGCACCACCTGCACCACCGACCGCACCTGACCGCCCGCGCTCGGCAAGTCGCCCCGACCCAGCGACGCGGTCACCGGCACCACCGGGCGGCCGGCAGCAGCGGCACCGGCACCGGTCTCCAGGCACGCAGCCGCCGTCAGCACCCACTCAGCCGCGACCAGGGCACCACTGCACGCCTGCACGCCGTCGCCGACGTCCAACTTGGCGACGAACGAATACCGTTCGGCCGGTGCCGCCTGTCCACCCGCGACGGCAAACGCCGGCGCGCTCGAAGCAACAACCACTGCGGCGACCGCCCCCGCTCCGACAGAGAGCAGGCGGACGCGCAAGGACCTTGTCAACGTGATCCCCCGTGTCAGTCGACGCACCACCCGACGGCACGCACGTAACTGAGTGACTACCAAGCGCATCGATGTGCGTCAAGGCCCCATGACGTCAACGCCTGATCGGGCAGCGAACGACATCACGCCGTCCCAATGACCGACAGCGTTCGTCGAGGGTGGACTGCGACGTGATGGACATTCGACCGACTGACACGCATTCCCTGCACCGTCTGACGGCCGCCGGGGGACTCGTACGAGGCCAGCGGGCCATCCTCGGCCCGGCACATCCGCAACCGCTGCGTTCCCAACTCGGTCTGACCATCGCGCTCGAGATGACCGGCGACTCCGCTGGCGGACAGGCGCAACTGCGCCTCGTGCGACAAGCCGCGTCCAAGAACGTCGGGCGACTCACGCAGACCTTCGGTCAACCATTTGCTGCCTTGTTGCTCAACCCCCTCCCCACCGCGTTGTGGAAGCGCCTCGCGGCCCCACCACAACCGCCGGAGGACTGCTTGCTGACTCCGCGCTCCGGGGAGAAACCAATGGCCTCGACCGCGTGGCCTGCAGGTAAAGCTGTTCTCGGTAAGGGCTGTGGCCGATCACGACTTCCAGCACCCGGGTTCGTGCTGCCATGGGATCGTGGGCCAGTGCGTCAGCCGGCCGGATATGTGCGTCGAAGGGTTCGCTGGCGGACGGCTTCGCGGTCGGGCTCGGCCGATCCGTAGTCGTCGCCGCCGGCGCGCGGTCCGCGGTGGCAGCCGACGGCGAGGTGCGGACGGCGATGAGGCCGAGGGCGCTCGCCATCACCGTTGATGTCAGCCTGACATCTGTCCAGAGCGCCGCCCAACAGGACCCCCCAACCCGAAAAGTGTCTAGATCTAGCGGCCGGGTGTGATCCGGATTCGGTGGACCGGCGGGACTGGAGACGCCGGCAGGTGGAGCGCCGACGCGCATTGCGCAGGGCGGCCGCCGGCGCGTGACGACTGGACTAGCAGGTCTGGCGGTACGGAAGGCCAGGAATGTAGTGTGCCCATTCGGACCTGTCGAGTCCTCGGCCCGCCATCGCACACGCCTTCGCGCGCGGATCGGCAGCTAGGGCCATGATCTCGCCAACGTCCCAGGTGAACACCTCGAAGCTCGGGCTACCGGACACGACGGTTTTCTCGCCGGGTCCGAAGAACACCGAAGAAACGGCGTTTGTATGCCCTCGCAGGATCGCCAGTCGCTTCGGATCTTCGGGGTGGTACAGATCCCAGACGGTCACGTTCTGGTCTTCTCCTCCGGTTAGGAGCACGCGGCCGTCAGCACTGAACGACGCCGACCCAACCCCGGGGTCCGTGCTTGGCACGGCACCGATCCGGCGCACATCGCCGAGATCCCGCACGTCCCAGAGATAGCTCGTTTCCTTTCCGCCGGTGAACAGTCTCGTACCCGTGCGATCGAAAACGAACGGCATTGCGGCGTCGGACAGTGCACCTGTCAGCCGGCGCGGGCGGGTCGGTTCGCTGATGTCCCAGAACACCGCCGCATCCGATTCCGCTTCTGCGTTGTACATGGTGGAGGCGGCAAGCCGCGCGTCCGGGCTGACCATGGCGATCGCGAGCGGGCTACCGTCTGTCTGGAGTTCGGATAGCCGTGCGGGTCGGGCCGGATTGCTCAGATCCCAGATCGTGATGCTGGCAACGAAATTACCCTCTTCGGAAGCGCTCGCATCGACGGCCGTGATGACCGCCATCCGTGCGTCGTCGCTCACGCTGACGTAAGTTGGCCCGTCCATGCCTGTACCGAAGGCGCCTAGACGCACGGGGCGGGCCGGATTAGTAACCTCCCACACTGTCGCTTGGCCGCGCGATCCGGTTAGCACGATACTTTGTGTCGCGGCCGCCGCGAAACTGTCGATGTCCTGCGGTGCAACGCTTAGCCGGCCTACCCGTCGCGGTGCTCGAGGATCGGTCAAGTTCCACAACAAGGCTTCGCCTTTTCTCCGGCCCCCGGCGAGGAGCAGCTTCCGGTCCGGTCCGATCGGCACCACCTCGTTGATGCCGCCGTCGGAACTACCCGGGATTCGTGCCGCCTGAGGTATCGCGGCGGGCGGGCGAAGATCCCAGATCGTGACGCGGCTCCCGTCGCTGGTCGCCGCCAGCCGGCCGTCGGTGCTCACCGCCGCGCCGGAATCAGAACGGCCGAACGTCGCGGTACGGCTCGGATGTTGGGGATCGCGAAGGTCCCAAAGACTGTTGGGCTGCCCCGGGCTGGCCATCACCGCAGTGTCGCCGCTGGGTGTCACCGCTACGGACGCACCGCCCAGGTCCTGAGTTTCGTAGGTCGTCTTCAGCTCGCCGTACCGCTGCGGTTTACCGGGGTTGCTCAGGTCATAGACCACGCCGCTCCCTGCGGTCACCATCTTCCCGTTCCGAGCGACCGTCAGCGTCATATCGAACGGGTCGGGCTCGTCGAGCCGCCCGAGCCGTCGAGGCCGCTGCAGATCGGTGACCTCCCAGACGTTGAAACCGCCAGCCTGTACAACCGCGAGCTTGCCGTCGTCGCTCAGGCCGTAGTTTGGCGACTGCACACCCGGTGACCTCAGGCGACCGGCCCGGCGGGGGTGCCGAGCATCGGTCAGATTCCACAGTTGGAGATCATTGACCGAGTCACCGGCCGTCAGAGCGACCGTGCCGGAGCTGTCAAGAATCGCCCGTCCCGCCGAACCAGCCAGCCGGGCAACCCTGGTGGCCCGATACCGTGGCCCGTCCAGCCGCCACACCTCGGTGCGGTCGTTCATACCGAGCAGCATTATCTTATGGTTGGCGCTGAATTCGGCCGACCAGATGCGCTGGGCCGAGGTGAAGGTGCTCAGCGGGTGTGGCCGGCTCGGGTCGGTCAGGTCCCAAAAGGTGGCCGTCGCATCCTCGGTTCCGACCAGCACTACTGGGCGATCAGGCACGAACGCGATTGCGTCTGCCTCTGAGGTGATCCCGGGAAGGGCCGCCGCGAAACGATTGTCGATCACCGTGTCGAGCAGACCGACGCGGGTCTCGCGGGTCGGGGTGATCGCGTAAGCGGCCGCGGCGAGCCGAAGCGCGGTTGCCGGCTCGGGCTCACGAAGCAAGGCCGACTCGAACACGAGTCCGCGCGCCGTTGCAACCTGCTGCTGCTCGGCGGCTCGGCGGGACTCCCGGATGGCAATCCCTGCCGTACCGGTGGCCAGCACCAGCAGGCCGACCAGCGTCATGACGACCAGCCGCCGCACCCGGTTCCGCCTGCGTAGAGAGGCTCCTTCCGCCTCGATTCGGCGCTGCTCGGCCGCGGTGCTGCGCACGACGAGCTCCGCCAGATGCCATGTCTCGGACGGACGTTCGGCGACCATCACGACCGCCTGCTGCAGGACGGCGCCCCGAAGCAGGAAGTCGTCGCCATGCTCGGTCCAGTCGCGCTTACGAAGCTCGGTGTGGTCCAGCCAGGTGAGGAACCCAGCGTCGTCGGCACGCCAGGCCACCAAGCACGGCCACTCGCGCAGCAGGATCTCGTGCGCGATCTCGGCCGCCTCCGCACCGGTGGCGGAGTCCCGGAGCAACGTGACCAGCCGGCAGGAGGCATCGGCCAGCTTGTTCACCACGGCCCAGTCCGCCTCTGACAGCTCGGTGCGCAGCACCGGCCGGCCGACACCAGCCAGGTCGGTGCGGGTGAATCTGCAGAAGACGTGCTTCGCGCGTAGCCGCTCGTCTTCGGTGAGCCGGGCGAGGCACTCGTCAGCATGCAGAATCAGACCGCGTCGCAGACCACCCATGTCAACGTACGATTCGAGCGTGAGCTCCTCGTTTCGCTGGGCCCATAGCTGACGCAGCGTGAACTGGACCAGTGGCAAGTCGCCGGCCTGGCCGGCGAAGTCCTTGACGATCTGAGCGACCAGCCGATCGTCGAGCCGGATCTTCTTCCGGGAGTTCGCAAGCTCGGCCGGGCCTACGATCGCGGATCGCAGTTCCGTCTCATTCATCTGCCGCAACGGACGCGCGTTCCGCTGCAGGTAGCCGCCGAGTCGGGTTTCCAAGGTGACGAAACGGCCATAGAAGTCGTCGCGTACCCCGAGCGCGATCACTGCGGCCTGGTCGCGCTCTGCCTCAACAAGATCACCGATCATGCCGATGAAAAGTTCGAGCTCCCGTTCATCGTGGCGGTGCGACAAAGCTTGCTCGAGCTGGTCCACAACCAGCACAGCGCGCTCGTGTCCGGTGAGCACAGCGAGTTCCGCCAACGCGCCTGCTAAGCCCAAGGTGGCCAGGCTCCTCCGCCAGCGGTCAGTGTCAGCGTGACCCGATACCCGGCCCATCGCGGCCGCGATCGCCGTCACGACCCGGTCACCTGGGCGGACGAACAGCTCGACCTGAGAGGCCGTCCGTCGGAGCCCGGCGACGAGGCCGGCGGCCAGCACCGACGACTTTCCGCTGCCGGAGGCACCCATGATCGCCAGCAGCGGTCGTTTTTCCGCGTCGGCGAGCAGAGTGCCGACGAAGGTTTCCCGGCCGAAGAAGCGTTCGGCATCACCCACCTCGAAGGAACGCAGACCTGGATACGGCGACGCTGGCGGGCGATAGAGCTGGTCCGGCCACATGTCGACGGCGACATCGGCACGGACCACATAGACATCGGTTCCGTCCCCACCGGCCGCGTGCAGGATGCCTGCCACCTCACCCGTGCCGATCAGCCAGACCGGTCCTCCGCTGAACCCGGCACCGACCGCGAACGCGCCTCTGATCACTTGATCGACCTGGATCCGACCCTTGTCGATGTCTCCCATCAGTTCGCCACCGACATGCCCCGGAGCATGTCGGTCAGGCGACGGGCCCCACATCTGTACGGCCGCTCGCGGTGGCGGATCGTCGAGAACGAGGGCCAGTGGCGGCGTGCCGACGGGCTTGGGCTGCTTCAGGACGAGGCCGGCGCAGTCGTGCGTGAGGAGGTCGGCCCCTCCCGCCGGGCCCCATGCCGCGACTGCCGCCCGGCAGACCGGCATTTCCTCGCCGACACCGCCGAACGGGAACTCGATCAGGAGATAGGCGTCCCGGTCTGGTTCCTCAGTTGTGCGCTGCGGTCGCCCCAGCGCGGCGTTGACTACATGCGCGGCCGTCAGCAATTGCCGCTCTCCGACCACGAAGGCAAGGCCTACCGGCTTCTGATCTCTCCCGAGCACCCGTGCAACGGAATGCTCAGGTGTCATCGCCCGGACGATCCCAATTCATGGTCACCTTCAAGGTCGCCTCGGCGGTGCCTTTGGTGAGAATTACTCCGGTCTCTCCGCCCAGTTTCACGCCGATCTCCACGGCCACTCGGTCAGGCGAATTCTCATGCTCACGCACCTTCGAAATGATCGTTCCAACAGCGGGCAGCAAGCGATTAATCGACGTCGAAAGCGAATGGGCAGCACGGAAAGTACGACGACCATCACTAGACGTAAGCTCGACATCGTCCGCGCCCACATCTCGCGATTCGACCTCGATCTCGATCTCAACCTCACCATCTTCTTCGATCGGCACCCGAAGCAGGACCGTGGCCATCGAGAACTCCTCATCGGACAATCGAATCGGTCAACATCACAGCAAACGAGAAAGGCTTATGAGTCGTTGGCGCCGTGCACCAGGGGTGTCGGGGCCCGTGCGCCAACACCCCGAGGTCCCAAGCCCGCTGAACCCGCCGTGCCTTGCTTTGCCGCCATTCAGCACCGACGCCTGGCGTAATGTCAAGGCCTTTCACTCGAATGATGTAAAACTTTCTCGCATGCCAGCAGCAATTTGCGATGCGACACGTTGCGGAAAGGATTTCTCGACTCGGCGAGAATTGCTCGCACATGCCATACTCGCTTAAACGTCCGACTTGTGAGCGAGAGGTTAAGGTTCCTGGTGCGCAAGATCGCTATCACTTTGGCGGCATCGGCACTTCTCGCCACCGATTGAGGCGGGTTCGGTGGGCGTCGGGTCTGTCGTTTTGGCGGGTCGCCGCGGTGCATGTTGCTGCCCGACGGGGCATGCACGGCAGCCGCCGGTCGAGGCGGCGGATTATGGTGTTGATCGCAGCCCAACGGATGAACGCCACCAGCCGCTGAAATTCAGCCTCACCGAGGCCGGCAATCTCGCCGTGAACTGGATCTACCTGATCGACCGGATCAGCGCCACCGTCGCGGTGGGTAGTCACCGGCCTTCCGGCGCCGTCAGCGGACCGGGCATTCGCCAAATGCGCCGTGTTGCCGCGGCGGAGTGGACGGGCCTGCATTTTACGGGCGACACCTGATCGCCGGCGCAGTTTTTGACCAGGTCCAGGTCACCGTCGGCCCAAACCAGCACGTACGCATCGGAGTAGACCTGGGTGTCCAGGCGCTTATGAAACACGCCTTAGACCGTCCCGGGCGGGATCTCGCCGGTACAGCATGGGAGCCCGCCTCCATCCAGACGCGCAGAGAAGTACGGACATCCCGTGCAGACGCCCTCGAAAATCGACAGGCGGCGACGGATCCGGTCCAGGTCTATCGGAAACGGTCGTCTGCGATGGAGGAGCGCGTCTTGATCTCCTCATGCCCGTTCTGCCCAGTAGGCCAGGTTGCCGCGGGCCTTGAGCGTTTCCAAGCTTTCCGCACCGAATACGCGTTGTAGGACGGGTAGCAGATCGGCGAGCTGATCACGGGCTCCCGCCGGGTCGCCGGAGCGTCCGATCCATCTGGCTAGATCGGACCTGGCAATCAGGGTGGCGCGATGACCGACGCCGAAGACGCGTTGCAGGACGGGCAACAGTTCGGCGAGCTGGTCACGGGCTGCTGCCGGGTTCCCCGCCCATCCAGTCCAGTAGGCCAGGTGCACACGGGTCTTCACCGTCTCTGGGTGTTCGGGACCGAGAACCTCGCCGAATCGCGGTACGAGCTCAGTCAACTGATCGCGGGCGGCGACCGGGTCACCGATCCGGCCGGTCCAGTAGGCGAGATCGGATCGAACCTGGAGGGTCTCGCGGTGCGAAGGGCCGAGCGCATCTCGCATGATCGATATTAGGCTGCTGAGCTGGTTGTGTGCGCTCGCTGGGTCGCCGGCCTTGCCGGTCCAACGGATCGTTTGGGCCTCGTGTACCAGAGTGGTGTGGCTCTTCCTTCCGAAGACCTCCCGCCTTAGCGGGACTAGGGCAAGGTGCAGGTCACGGGCTCCTGCGGCGTCACCTGCCTCGCCGACGAATCTCGCGTGGGTGCTTCTTATGCCGATCAGCTCATAGTCGGTCTTCTTCAACACCCGTTCGGCGGTACGGAGCAGCGCGATGAGGGAGTCGCGTGCCGCTACGACGTCGCCGGCTTCGCCGGTGAACCACGCCAAGTTCGACCGATAGAGCAGAGTCTCTGGGTGTTCGGGGCCGAGGACGTGTTCTGCGATGGGAATCAGTGCAGCGTACTGATCTCGAGCGGAGACGATATCGCCAGCTCCTCCGGTAAAAGACGCCAGGTCAGCGCTGGCGGTGACGATCACAGCCGGGTGGCTATCGCTGAGAGTCCGGGTCGCAATGGATCGGATCATCTCGGCTTGCTCGACCGCTGCGGGATGCTGACCGAGGGCCGCCACGTAGCGGCTGACCTCGCTCGCTATTTCCGCTACAACGGCGATCGTCTCCCGGTCTTCCGGACCGGGTGATTCTGCGGCGCGAGCCAGCACCTGGATCGGATGCGGTGAGATGAGACGGTAGAAGGGCCAGTTCGCGGTATCGAACTGGTTCTCATGTTCTTTCACCGCGCGTTCGAGCAGGCGGGCTGCGAGTGCTAGGGCGGCCCGGGTCTGCCCGGTCCTGGTGAGGTGGTACAGGCTCGCATCGCGGACCAACGGGTGCAGGCGCCATGTCGGCGGTGTCTGCGTTTCGGGTTCAGCAGGGTTGACGTCGAGTAGGCCGAGCCTGATCAGACCATCGCGGCTCTCGTCGAGACGTCTGGGGTTCAGCCCGGGGAAGAGCTCGGATCCTGCCATGACAGCAGCGTCGAGGAGATTTTGAAAAGGGATGGGCGCGTCGGCGAACACCGACAGCAAGCGTAGGAGGTTCCGCGCATCAGGAAGGCTTCTGCCGCGTTCGAGGTAGGTGAGCGACAGTTCCCAGGTCTGGGCGATGACTTCGCGCGCCTGCCTGTCGGCCAGGTGATGTCGTGTGTCGGGGAACACGGCGTAGGTGCCAGCGGAGTCGAGCGCGGCGTGGAAGCCGGCGAAGGTCTTGACCTGACCGGGCAGCAGATCCTCGTCCTTGGTCTGACCTAAATAGTGGCCGGCGAGGCGAAGAGCAAGCGGGAGTCCGCCGAGCCTGTCTGCGAGTGCGCGGGCCTCCTCGTGAGTCCCGGGGGTGGTGCCGGCGAGGTCGAGCAGGACCTGCGCGCTGTCCGAGGTCGACAGCATGCCGACGTGCTGTAGCTCGCACCACGTCCCCCACTCGTCGCTGTCGCTGTCCCGGCTGGTCACGATGATCGCGCCGTGTGAGATGTTGACAGGGCGGATCCAGCCCTGCTTCTGGCTGACGGTCTGTCCCTCGGGGACCAGCATGGTGGGGTCGTCGGCGTTGTCGACGATCAGCAGCCACGATTTTGAGTACGCCGCGATGAGACGCCAGAGCACGTCGGGTCCCCGATTCCAGCCCTCGGCCAGCTCGTAAGCCGTCGCGTTAAGCCTTTCGGCGACCTGCCGCATACCGGCGTTGAGCTCTGTTGGGCCGGCGGCGGAGACGAACCAGACAACTACACCTTCGGCTTCGAGGATCTGCCCGACGTGCCGGGCGATGGTGGTCTTGCCCGCGCCACCCATGCCATGCAGGACCCGAACTCTCTTCGTGTTCGTGGCGTGCCGGTCGAACAACCCGATGAGCTCAGCGATCAGGGTGTCGCGGCCGCGGATCTGCTCGCCGTCGGCGAGGCCGGGGACCTCCAGCGAAATTCGCGGCCACAGGCTCGGGGCATGCCCGGCACCATGGCCGGTCAGCGGGCCTCGGTACTTCCAAGCCAGGTATAGCGCCGCGATCCCGGACGTGCCACCGATGACGCTGAATACCTTGTCCATGCCGTTCAACAGATTCGCCTCGGCGAAAAACCAGGCCGACAGGAACGAGACCGTGGTGGTGAGCACCAACGCGACGAGCGCCAGCACGGTACGGCCCCGCGCGTTCATACGCCGCCAGCCGGCGCATGCGGGACCGGGACTGGTATCGCTGATGGTCCGCTGCCCTGGTCGTAGTCGAGGCGTTTGTCCAGGTCGAGTTCGAACCTGCCGTGCAGCGCCACGTTGGACCAGAACACCGGGGTCAACCCGCGCAGATCGTGGTCGGTGAGCCGGCTTGGCGGATGCAACTTCACCAGCTGCTCCTGGTCGGCGTCGACCACCGTCCACGACGCGATCAGATCATCGAGGTCCCACTCACGGCGCACCGCAACACTTTGGCAGACAGCGACGTGCGCCGATAAGCCCCGTCCGGGCACGACCACTACTTCGTTACCGCGTCGACGGCGCAGCGCGACGCGCTGCGCCGTCGAACGCCGCAGGCCCTGGCCGGGTGGCAGCACCGCCACATCCACCAGCAGATCCGCAACCGCGCCCACGAGCTGGACCCCACTCACCCGGTGCTGAACCCCGACTTGATGTCCCTGTACCCGGACAGCCGCCAGCCCCCGCGCGAGGACCTCGGCCGGCTGCGCACCTTCGCCTGGATCGAGGCGAACGCAGTTGTAGGCGGCGGCGTCACACGGTGGAACGACTTCGACCATCACCGACCCGACACGTTGCCGTGGATCGTCCAGCACGTGCTCAACGCCGCCGACCCCCTGCAGGCCGCGTTCTCCACGCCCAAGCCGACGACACACACAAATGGGCCGACCTCGAACACATCCCCGGGCCGGCCGGGCCGATCTACCGGGTGGTGTCCGCCGGGCGGCACCGCACCCACGCCATGCGCATCCTCGGCGTGCCGTTGATGGTCGCCGAAATCGGCGTCAGCGCGCTGCCCGTGCTCGTTGAGCAGTCCGAACTCCACGAACCCGGGTACCCCGACTACCCCGCCGAGGCGATCTGGCGTGGCCTCATCGGCCGCGGGCTGCTCGACGGCGACATCGTGCGCGGGTACCACGGCCCGGCACTGCAGCCATACCGGGTGGCCGCGCCGTGGCTGCTACTCAGCTCGGTGGCGCTTGAGTCGGTTGATGCCGCATTCCACGGCGTGGCGTTGTTGGTAGATCTGCGGGGGAAGGCCGGTGGCCGGCCGCCCTTCGACCCGAGCTTGCGCCGGTTGGCGTCCTGGTCAGCCTTGCTGGGGATGGTCGCCTTGATCCCGCGTCGGCGCAGGTAGCGCCGGTTCACCCGCGACGTGTACGCCTTGTCGGCCAACGCCCGGTCCGGCCTGGTGCGTGGCCGCCCGACCGGGCGGGGCACCCGGATGCCCTCCATCACCGCAATGAACTGCGGGCTGTCACCTCGCTGCCCGCCCGTCAGCACGATCGACAGCGGCTTCTGCCTTTGCTCGCAGCTCAGATGCAGTTTCGTGGTCTGCCCGCCCTGCGATCGACCCAACGCATGATCAGCACGCTCGACCGTCACACCGCCCGGTGGTTCAGCCTGCAGATCCCCCTTTACGCGCACCGCTGCATGCTGATGCGCCCGCGCCACGGTTGAGTCGACCGACACGTCCCACACGATCCGGCCGGCCGCATCGGTTATCGCCTGCAACGCGGTCAGGATCCATGCCCAGGTCCCGTCACGCTGCCACCGTCGGAACAACGCATACGCCGCCGCCCACGATCCATAGCAGTCCGGGATGTCCCGCCATGGCGTTCCCGCCCGGACCCGCCACCGGATCCCGTCGATGAGCTGCCGTTTCGTCCAGGTCGGCGGACGACCCGGTCGACGGGGCCCGGGCAGCAACACGGCACCCGCCTGGCGTACGAAGGCCAGGTCAGGGTCGTCGCCGCCGGATACGGGGGCGAGGATGACGTGCCAGAGCAGGCCGGCGAAGCGGTCACCGCGATGGACCGGCGCGTCACCACCGGCGTGGTCACCCTGCCGCGCCGCAGGGTGCACGTACCGGATCCCGTCGACCACGAACAGCGAGGGCCACCACTGGCTCAGGCATCCCGGGTCGGAGTGTGGTTCCGCCGTGCGCCGGGTGCTGCACCAGGTGACCACTCCGTTCTCCTACCTGCGCATGATGGAAGATGGACTGGAAGCGGCAGGCCGCGATGCTCGAAGGCGCCGCCGTGCGCCTCGAACACCACCCGCGGCCAGGCCTAACCTCAGCCACCATCGGCACCAGCAGCCGAACCGCCGGTTTCACATTGACCACCGTCACCGCCCCGTCCGCCGAGGCGAACAGGAAGCCAGCAACAGCCGCTCCAGCTCCAACCGGCTCTCGTAGACCACATGATCAGCGACCGTCGCCGCCCAGTAGCAGCCCGGCAGATACGGCTGCCCGCGATGCGACCGCCACCGCCGCCACGGCACTGACCCTGCGAAACGCGCCAGCCGCAACTGCTCGACCGGCACCACCACAACCCCGGAATCCGAGCGAATCTGCACCTGCGCCCGAAACACGGCCGCGACCGTTCCGCCCGGCACGCCGGGCACCCGCTGCGAGGCCAATCCGGCAGCCATCCACCCATGGCAATCCCACCACCCGCCCACGGCAGCCACGACACACCGACACCATCAGGCGACAACCAGCAGAACCACACATACGGGCGACACCACCCTCCCCGCCAGCCCGGCCCGGCCGCGCAGAAAGGCGCCGCCACAACAGCCACGAGCCGGGGTAACATCTGCCCGGCACGTCAGCACTTCGCGGGCCGTCACGGAAACGTCGAAGCGAATGAGAAAGGCGCACGAGTGAGCGAAGATAAACAACTTTCGCGACGCCATTTCCCGTGCGACGAATGCCCTATACGCGCCGATAACTGCGACAACCCCAAGGCCAAATTCCCGGCCGACCGGTGGGACGAGCTGAGCGTGACCGTCCGCGATCCGGAAACCCGGCACGAACCGCCCATCGGTGAAATCCTTTTCGGCTGCCACAAAGGCGCACCCAGCAGCAACGCAGACCTCGCCTGCGCCGGCTGGCTCGCCCAGTTCGGCACCGACCACCTTGGAGTACGCCTCGCCGTCGTCGACCGCCGCCTGCCGCCAGACGCCCTGGCACCTGGCTCCAACTGGCCGCCACTGCACCAGACCTGGGACGACGTCGTACGCGCCCAAACCACCGAGTGAACCCGGCGACACAATCCCATACCCGTAACCGATTTCCGGAACATCAGTCCCCCAACCGGTACGGCGACATGCGGTACGAGCCGAAATACGGATACGGAATTTTCCTGAAATGCGTACCGCCGCCACCGGACTGTTCATAGCCGTAATAGCTGCCTATCGACGCGTCGACCCAGCCCGCGAACAACACTACATGGCCACGCAAGTCGGTGTCCGGATTGATCATCAGATCACCCGGCCGTAGATCTGACTTCCCGATCATCATCGACCGCTGCGCCAGCTCAACCGTGCTCAGCCCCGGCCCTCGCAGACCCAGCGCCATCGACACGTAACCCGAACAGTCCCGCCGATACCCATGGAAAAGATCGCCGGGAACATTACTCGACAGATAAGGCACCGGTCCGCCCCGCCATGCGGTCAACCACGACCGCGCCCGGTCGAACACTGCGCTAGCCTCGACACAGGACCCACCAGAGCCGTCCGGCGAAGCCACGACCTCAGCGCAAATGCTCACGCATTGCTCACGATCGACTGGAATTGCTCGCGGATCCCCGGAAACTACAGCGGTGACGATCGCGGTCGCGTCCGGCTCATGCTTGGCGTACGCGTCAGGGTAGGCACTGATCTGCACGGCCTGAGCGGCCACTGTCAGCGGCAGGGTCTGCCAGTTGGCGACGGTGAGCAGCTTGTCGTAGAACCTGCCCGCGGCGTACTCGGGGTTCATGATCCGCGCCGGTCTCCCCCATCCCGCACTGGGGCGCTGCTGGAACAGTCCGAGGCTGTCGTGGTCGTTGTCCTTGCCAAGATTGCCGAGGTTGCGCAGGTTCGATTCCTGCATCGCGGTGGCCACAGCGATGACCTGCCCGCGCGGGGCAATGCCGCGGCGGGCGCCGACTCCGACGATGATGGCGGCGTTGTGCATCTGATCGGCGTCGTAGCCGCTGGTCGAACCGGGCAGCGCCGGCAGCATCATGCACGGGGATGCGAAGCCGCCGATGCCGGCGATGGCGGCCACGCAGACGAACGCGACGCCCAGCACGCAGGCGGTGATGATGGCGAGCACGCGGCCGGTCATGATCGGCTCCGGGAGGCGTTGGTGTGCATAGGTCTGCCCTTCTGGATGGGTCCCGGACACAAGCCGGCAACCATCCCGGGCAGGCCGTGGCACGGGCGGCGGCGTACTGCCGATCGCCCGCGCCACGGCGGTTCTCAGGACGGTGCCGGCAGTGGCGTGTGGCCGTTGCTGGAGGCGAGAGCGGCGATGCGGGCGACTGGCGTTTCGGGCGAGTCGAGTAGCCCGGCGAGGCCGGCATCACGGATGCGCTGGACGGTGCGTGAGGACACGTCGAACCGGGCGGCGATGTCCTGATTCGATGCGCCGTCGTCGTCGGTCATGGCCTGCCAGATCTCGCGCCAGCGGTCATAGACGGACTGCTGGGTGGGGATCTGGCGCAAGACGGCCGTGCTCGGTGGGCGGCTGGTGTCGACCAGCCCGGCGCCGATGCGATGCGCGGCCTGGGTCGGCGCCGGCTGCGCGGCGTCGGGTGGCTGGATCTCGGCGGCGATCGCAGCCGCCCAGCCGATGGTGTCGATCATGGCCATGAGGGCGTCCGCGATGTCGTCTACCGGTGTGGTGGTCGCGGCGATCGAGGCAAGCACCGGGTCGGTGTCGTGCCGGGAGCGGATCTTCGCTTCGATGTGGCTGGCCAGCGCGGCCCGGCGGGCTTCGGTGCGCAGCTGGACGCGGGCCTCAGCGAGGGACTCGTGCAGGCTGCAGCCGAACTGCACGGCCAGGCTCTTGGCGCGACGGGTGACGGCCGGCTCTCGCCACCACTGCAGCAGTCCGTAGGCCGGCGGGGTGGCCGACAACTTGCCGGCGACGCGCAGCGCGTCGCGGCGGCGGGCCGAGGAGTGCAGCAGCCACACGCAGTAGGCGAAGATGCCCAGCCCGCCGAACACCGTGGCGAGATACGGCGAGCCGGCGTGGCCGACGACGTTGATGCCGACCGCCAGGGTGACCGAGCCCGCCGACAGGATGCGCCAGCCGTAGGCGTTCTCGCCGAGGCGTTGGCGGGTGTCGGCGAAGCCTGAGCAGACGACGCCGCCGAGGTCAATGACGACGGCGAACGGCAGCGCCAGGATGGCGCGCAGCCACAGCGGCATGGTGTCGGACCACGGCGGCGTCTCGACGCCGACCCAGACCTGGCCGATCGACGAGCCCAGCGCGGCGACGGCGTAGAACGCCCAGGCGGCGTGCTCGGCGGCGCGGCCGAGAGCCTGGTCGCTGCGGGCGGAGGTCATTGGGCCCATGCGGCACCTCCGGTCGGGGTGCGGCGGGCGTTGGCGTTGTGGGACACGGGGTCCTCCTGCAAGGTGTGCAGGGCCCAGCGCCCCATGCGGGACGCGGGGCCGAATCGGGTTCGGCTGTGCGTCCCGCGGGTGGTGCGGGATCAGTTGCAGTGCTGGAAACGGGCCGGGTCGTCGCTGGTTTGGTTGACCTCGCCGGCCTCGGCCAGACGCAGCAGAATGCGCCGGATGGTGCCGTGCGAGTGGCCCAGCACCTTGGCCAGTTCCCACGGCGTGAACGCCAGATGCGGGTAGGTCCGCAGGTGCGCCAGGATCAGCGGCGTCAGTTGCCCGTAGGGCATGCGTTGCGGGTGGATGGACATGGCGTCGTCCTCGTGTCAGACGCGGTCTCGTCGCGCGCCAGCGTTGGCAGCGCGCGTGGCGTCGCCGCGTCAGGGTCGCGAAAGCCGGAGCGTGCCGGCGTCAGATGCTGTCCTGTCGCGGTAGGTGGCCCGCGTTGATCATGTGACGCGGGGTCTGGCGCGTCAGGGTCTGGCCAGGCCGTCACGGTCGTCGGTCTCAGCTGCTGGCGAACCGGCAGGAGACGTCCTTGCCGTGGTGGCGGCCCTGGCACTCGATGTCGCCGAGCTGCCGATGCTGGTCGGCAACCTTGTGCCGCATGGTTTCCTCCAGCTCATCGATCTGCGGGCCGTGCAAGTGCTCGTAGTGGCTCTGGTTGTCGGCCATCTCGGCGGTGACCGGGTGGCCGGGGAACGCGGCCAGCCACATGCGGAAGTACAAGCCCGCGCCCGCGCCGTGCATGGGGGCCAGCTGGCTGACCTTCGACAGCGCCAGGCAGATCTCGGCCGCGGTGGCCGGGCGCAGGTCCGCCCCGGCGGCCACCCGGTCCAGCAGTTCCCGGACGTGGCCTCGGTAGACGAACTCGGTACCCGTGCCCGGCCCGACGTGCCGCGGCGTCAGCACGCTGAAGGCGTGGTAGAGCACATCGGTCTGGCCAGGGTGGTGGCGGGCGGCCGCGGCGATCTCGGCTTCTGCCCATTCCATCACGGCGAACACGGAGCTCGTTTCCGTCTCGATAAGGGCGAACAGGGCGCCGGGATCGGACGTGGCGGACCGTTGGCCCGCGGAAGGTGTGGTGACGGTCATGCGATTCGCTCTCCATCCACTGTGGATGGCCTCGCCGGCCTATCGCCCGTCAAGGGCGACCGAAGTCGACGATGCCCTTGAGGGGTCTTGGCTTCTAGCGGTTACGGCTGACGCCGCAGGTGCTACTGAACGGCGGTGTCGCCGGTGGAGTCGCTGTCAGCGCCGGCGTCGTGGTTCTCGTCGTTGCTGTAGAGCTCGACGCCGGCGGCGGCGAAGCTGTGGTCGAGGAAGGCGGCGTTCAGTTCGCCGCTGTTCGTAGCGGTCGAGCTGGTAGCTGTTGAGCTCCCATTCGTCGTCGGTCAGGGTTCCGCTGTCGGCCTCGATGGTGCCGGTGACCTCAGCCATCAGGGAGCCGAGTTTGTCGTCGCCGGCGAGCATGGTGATCGGCTCGTGGCAGACCAGGCAGACGAGCCAGTCGCCGTCGTCATCGCCGCGCAGGTATACGTCGGGATTAACCGTCCGCGGTGGCGCCGGCACGTTGAGCCGGCGCAGCAGCGACTGCTGGGCCTGGGGCCAGGTCAGCCCGCGGTGCGGGCCGTAGTCGCCGTTCTCGGCGTGCCACCGTCCGTCGGCCCACCAGGTCCGCCAGGTTACGTACCAGGCGATGCCGGCGGCCCAGTCGGGCATGTGCTCGGTGCGTCGGCAGATGACGATCCAACGCGGCGATGGCGTGCTCGGCCACGTACAGGACGTCGGCTAGCGGGAACAACAGTCGGATCATCAGTGGGTCTCCTCGAAGGTGGGTATCTCGGGAAGCTCGACCTGACAGCGTTGGCCGCAGGTCGGGCAGTAGACGGCGAAGCCCGGGCACAGGCACATGTCTTCGGCGGCGCCATCGTCGAACGCCTCGCACTCGCGGCACCGGCTGATGACGCTGCGGCTGGGACCGAACAGGGCCGTGACGCGGTGCTCGGTACCGTCCGCCGCGAGCAGGTCGCGGTCGCCGTCCCAAGTCCAGACGTGATCGCCGGGGCAGCCGATCTGAATCGTGGAGCTGCTCAGCCAATAGCCCTCGTCCGTGGTGACGTCGGCGTACACCTGCGGGGCGCCGCCGTCGACGCTGATTAGGGCCACAGCGCCGCGAGGAAAGCCAGTCGTGGCGGCCAGCACGATCGTGACGGGCTTGCTCAGGCACGCGTCGTCGTGTTCGATCGGTGCGCCTTCGGCGACGTGCCAGCCGTGCGCGGCGCACCACAGCTGCAGCCGGGCGGTGGTGCCCATCCGCGGCGCGTAGTCGTCGAACACGTCGCAACCGACGAAGTCCTGCACCTGGCTGCTGGCTTGCCGATCGTGGGCGCCGGTGCGCTGGTGCAGCCACGCATCGGTGTCGATCAGGTAGTAGAGGTTGTGCAGGGTGACCGGTTCGGCCATGAGGTGTGCCTCCTGGAATCGGGAGGCGTGGGTAGGCTCACCGCGACCCGGCAGCCTGCCCACGCCCTGGTGGGGAGGGGTCAGGACTGCGGGTCGGCGTCGGTCTGCACACCGATGAGCGCGGTGACGCCGCGCACCGCGGGCCAGCCGTGCGAGCGGCCGGGCGCGGTGGCATCGAAGCTTTCGTAGCGGGTGCCGTTCTCGAGACCGAACACGCTGGAGCGGGCCACCTGGTCGTCGACGAACGCGTGCACATCGAGGCACAGGTGCTCGTTGTCCTCGCCGGCGGCCAGGCCGAACACCTGCACGATGGCCTTCTTCCTGCCGTCGGCGAAAGTGACGATCAGGGTGTGGCGTTGCAGGTCGGTGGTGTCGAGGTCGATGACCGGGTAGTCGCTGTCGGGGCGGCCGTACTTGGCCATGTACTCGGCGAAGGTCTCTGCCATGCGCTGGGCTCCCTCTCGGGATGGGAGCGGGCACGGCGCATCGGCCGTGCCCGCAGCTGGGTGGTTCTTGGCCGGGCATCGGCCGGATTAGGTGGAACTGGTGGAGCTTGTGGTGGTGCGACCGGGCAGCGCTGCCCGGCAGTCCGTGGCGCGGTTAGGTCGCCGGCGTCAGCGCAGCGGTCGCGGTGGTGAGCATGGCGGCAGCCTGCTGTTCGGCGTACGCATTGCCGTACAGACCGAACAGCGAGTCGTGGCCGGTCCAGCCGTCGGCGGCGGTGTGCTGTTCGACGATGACGCCGTAGACGTCGCCGTCGAGCCAGGCCCGCCACTCGTCGTGCTCGCCGGTCAGGTCGCACACGTCGGTGATTCCGGCGTGGGCGCGGAAATTGGCGGTGTCGAAGATGACCACCGTGAGGTCCTGGCCGGTGACATGGCGGATCGCGGTGGTGCCGTGTACCAGGCGCAGGTACCGCTCGAACAGCTCGTCGGTGCCGAAGCGGCGCCAGGCGGCCAGGACCCGGTCGGCGTGCTTGGGCTGGTACACCTCACCGGCCCAGACCGCCTGACGGCGTTGGATCAGCAGGGCCGGTGCGAGCGCGTCACCCCACGGCTGACTAGCGTCCTCGTCGACGACGATCCGGGCCCGCCAGCCGGGAAACCTGTCATCGATCACGATCATGCTGCCGTCACTCATCGTCCCCGTCCTCGATGTCGGTGGTCCACAGCGACAGCCGGTCAGCCTGCTCGTGCAAACCAGGTGCGGGTGTCTCGCCGTCGGCCAGGCAGGACGCCAAACCCGCGGCCATCTGCTGGTGGGTACGGCCGAACCCGCCCGAGCGCAGGTCGCTACCGGAGGCGACCAGTTCGCCGCCGAGGTGCACGGCGTAGATCCAGCCGTTGTCGGCGTACGCCAGCCCGACGGTGCCTCCACCGAGCGCGGCGATGCCGATCGTCAGCGACGGCTGCCCACCGGCGATCGCCGGAACCTCGAAGACCGTCTCCGGCTCGGTCCGGTACACCCGGAAGTAGTCCACGACCTCGTCAGCCCCGTTGTCGGTCATCGTGCACCTGCCAGCAGTTCGGTCATGGCGTCGATGTCGGTGTCGTTCATGTACGCCCACTCGGCCACCGCCGCGTTGAACACCCACCCGTCCAGCGGTGGGTGCTGGCCCATCGCGGCCCGGTATGCCTCGGCGTCGGCGCGCAGGAACGACAGAGCGCTGGCCAGCACCTCAGCTGCCTGCCGGCCTCGGCCGTAGTCGCGTACCGGCTGGCGGATCGCTTCCCGGTCGTCGTAAATCGCTCGGTAGCGCGCGGTGATGCGCAGCCGCCACAGCGAGTGCTCGCGGCCCACGAAGCTCAGATCGCAGGACACGACGCCGCCGGTAACCGAGTCGCCGATCTGCACCGAGGGCAGCCGTTCAGCGCCGAGGAACAGGGGCCTTGCAAGCCGGTATCCCATCACCGCTCCCCGTCCGCCGACGCGGGCCGTCTGGTGAGTTCCGGCAGCGACCGATGCGCGGCACTGAGGGCCCGCATCTGCTGCCCGGCCGACCCGGCGCGGTCACCGGTAACGGTGAGCAGATCCGGGCCGTCGCCCGTCTGCTGCGGCGGGCACGTGGACCGGAGGCCGAGGGTGCACACGACCACGTCCGCGGTGGTGAACTGGCCGATGACGTCGTGCAGCTCGTCGGTGCTGCGGGTCAGCCGGTCCAACGACGCGACAAGCAGCAGGTCGAAGACGTCGGACTGGGCGGCACCGACGGCGCCGGCGCGGCCGGGCCGGGCAGCGCCGTGGTTGATGTCGCAGAACGCGGCGACGACGCGCCAGATCGGCACACCGTCTGCCGTCTGCTGCAGAAACGCGGTCTGCTCGACGGCCAGCGCCATGGAATCGGCTCGCAGGTAGAACGCGACGCGGAAGAAGGAAGCAGGTTGCGTCATCGAAAAGTCACTGTCCTTTCAGGTGTCGAAGTCGATCAACGGGCAGGGCGTCCGCGTGTCCGAGAAGCTGGGGTCAGCGTTTCGGCCGGTGATCGGCCCTTTCGTAGGGCATCGAGGGCGCGCCGAAGGGCTCGCCGCCGGTCTAGTGCGGCGAGCGCGGGACGCTCGGGGAGATGTGGTGTGGCCGGGTTACTCGCCCGGTCGGCGGTCGCGGCGGCGATAGGCCGGGCGGACTCCGAGCAGCAACGGCAGGCCGTCGCGGACGGGGTCGTAGAACTCAATGTGGCTGCGCTGGTCCTTGGCGGTGAACATCGCCAGGCTGGAGCAGCTGAGCAGCTGAGCAGCTGGTGCGGGTCGCCGCCGGGCAGCTGGCAGATGCCGACGCTGACCTCGACCGGCCGGACAATGCCGGCCACCGCGGCCGGGACAGCGAGGGCTGCGGTCAGGCTGTCGGCAAGCTGTTGCGGGGTGCGGCGGGTGATGAGGACGAACTCGTCGCCGCCCAGTCGGGCGACGAGGTCGCCCGACTGGGCGGCGTGCCGCAGTCGGAGCCCGACCTCGGCCAGGTAGCGGTCGCCGACGGCGTGCCCGCCGGGTCCGTGGTTGATCGTGTGGAGTCGGTCGACGTCGGCCAGCGCGACGGTGAGGGCGATGTCTGGGCCGGCGGCGGCGATGGCGTCTTCGGCGACGCGGCATACCGGCAAGCCGGTCACCGGATCGGTGAGTGCCACCGCCAGGCGCTGCTGAAGCCCGTCGATCAGGGCGCGGAGGTCGTCGATCTGGGCGCGCATCCGGGTGGCACCCCAGAAGCCGAGAACGACCGCGAAGGTGAGCATCCAGCCGGCGGCCTCGACGAACAGGGCTGTCGCCGAGGGGACGTCGGGAAGCACGGCGATGGCCAGCAGTGGCAGCCAGAAGACCAGGCCGGCGGACATCAGGCTGAGCAGGACGGCGACGAATCCGGGAGCGTTCGGCCAGAAACAACACATGACGATCTACCTCCTCGTGGGCGGGATCGCGGAGGGCACGCCGATCGGCCGGCCGGCACGAGGACGACCGGCCGCAGCCAGGGCGTGCAGGAGGGCTAGCTAGTAGTGACGGCGACCAGCACGTCGTCACCGGACAAGGTGTTGAGGTGGTCATTGGCCGTACGCAGGTAATCCAGTTGATCGGCGTAGCGCAGGCCGATCGGCCGCAGGAGCCGCCCGTCGGCGGTCAGCATCGTGTCGGCGGGAACCGCTTGCAACAGGCCGTACGTGGAGTAGACGTACGGGCCGGCCTCGAACGCGTCGAGGTGATCGGTGGGCAGCTCGGTCGGCCGTCCGGGGTGCGCGTTGAAGGTCATCATCCGCGCGATCCGCGGCTGGCTGACGAACGCGTGCCGGGCAGCATCCCAGCTGTACTTGTCCGGGTCGGCGGCGTATCGGTCGTAAAAGTGCCACCACGGCTTCGCCTCGGGTGATCCGGCGACAATCTGCTGCCAGAGCATGTACCGGTTCCAGTACCGCTCGGCCAGGTCGTCGCGCATCGCGTCGAGATCCAGCAGCCTGACCGGGCCGCCGGCGGCGGTGCCATTGTCAGGTTGCAAGAGATTGATGGTGGTCGACCGCGTCAGCAGCCGGGCGTGCAGAGGCTGGGTCGCGGTCCGGAAATGCCGGGCGAGGCCGGCGTCGGTGATGCCGTGGGCGGCCAGCAGAGCGGAGACCGCGGCGGGGACCTGGTGGGTGCCGGCCGTCTTGGACAGGCAGACAGTCACGGTGCGAACGTCAGACACAGTTGTTCCTCCAAAGTGGATACGCGGTGGGCGCAAAGAAACGCCGTGCCCGACGACTCGCGTCGAGGCGAAGCCCGGGTGGGGCGGTGGTACGGAGAGGTTTCGCAGGCCGTGATGAACAGCAGCAGCGAAGGCGCATGGTGTGCGCGGAAGGTGCGACGCCCGCAGAGGGGGCGCCCGGGTGGTGCGTGGTGGTGCTTGGGTAGTGCGGGGTGGGTTGGCGGCGCACGAGCGGTGCAGGCCGACCGGCCGGGTGGCGGTGGGCGGTTGCGACCGTGGTCGTGGGCGGCGGGCCCGAGGGTGGTACCAACGGGTTTCTCGATGAGAAGACTTCACCATAGCGCCGGCACCCAACAGCCCGGGCCCTTCACCGCCGCGCTTCGAATGGGGCCTGACCTGCGCTATTGGACCACGCCGTGCGCGGGCCGGCGCGGCTGTTGGGTGATCCGGTGCCGCTGTTGGGTGACCCAACGGCATCACGCAGGCAGGCGCCCGGCTCGGTTGCTACCGCAGGTGCCGCAGCGGGTGGTCGTCGGGGCGGGGTGCGCCGGGGTTGAGCGGGCCGGGTTGACCGTGCCCGCGGGGCAGGTCGATCAGGCGGATGCGGTGGCGGCCGTTGCCGACGAGCCGCCACACCAGTTCGGCCGGATCGTCGCCGGCCTCCGGTGAGGTGGTCGCGATGACCAGGTTTGGCTCGGGCCGGTCGGCCAGTCGCCGGTGCAGGTTCTGCTCCCGGGCGCGGTTGGGCAGGACGAACAGCACGGCGTACGGGGGGCCGCCTTCGGCGCGCAGCCTGCGGTAGGAGTTGAGCTTGTCGGCCAGCCGGCCGAGCGGTTCAGTGCCGCGGTCGAGTTCGAGGAAGAACCCGGTCTCGTGGTGGCCGTCGGCCCAGACACCGTGCCCGTCGGGGTGAATCCTCCGGCCGAACGCGCCGGCGGTGGCGCGCTCCGACCACCACCGCGACAGCGCCGTGTCCTGGCTGGTTCGGCTGTGGACCAGGAGCCGGACGAAGAAGTCGTTGGCCTCCAGCAGGTGGTCCAGCGCCGGGTTGGCATAGATACGGTCCTGGCGTTCCCGCAGCGCCCGGGCCGTGGGCGGAGCCTGCTCGGCAGCGAGCGCGGTCAGCCGGGCCGAGAGCGGGCCGGGTACCCAGCAGACGATGTTCGCAGTGCCCGGCTCGCTACGGCGGATGAATCGATCGACGAACCCGAAGGAGCGCAGGACGGTGAGCCGGTGGCGGCAGGTGATGGCGCTGGTGAACAGCACGTCGGTGAGCTGGCCGGTGGTGAGGGTGGTGTGGTCGTCCAGCAGCGAGGCGAGTGCGTAGTCGCGAGGACGAAGGCGATGAGAGACATCGATGAGAGTGGGAGAGGAAGAGGAGTTGACGGAGTAGGAGGGGGTGGATGAGCGATAGACGGAGGGCGACGAGGGGGTGATCCCCGTCCGGGAGACTTCCCCTACAGGGAAGAGTCGGGTTGGCCGGCTGGCAGGCATAAGGTCTCCTTGCTGCGGTGTTGGCCAAGGCGGGCCGGCCTGGGGTCGGCCCGGCGGGGCGGAGTCCAGGCCGGGGTCGCGGCCGACCCGCAGCCGCACCTCCGGCCAGGTATGGGGTTGGAAGAGGAGGTATCGCCCGACGAACACGAGGCGACGAGATGTCCGCGCGACGCAGCCCGTATGCATACCGCTGAGACCGCTGGCCTCGACTGCGGACGAACTGCGAATGGTTGGGCTACCGGTGGCGACCGCGCGGCTAGATTGATCAAAGTGAGTGGGTGCATGCTTGCGGGACGCGGTCAGACGTCCCGCTGTGACGCGCAGGACGAGCACAGTGGACCGGATCGTGTTGGTGTTCGGACGCGGCCGGCGCCCCAGCCCCAGCGGCACAGGGGTTCGGGGATTCCGGCCGCTGCGGCGTCCTGCTCCAGTACGCGGATGTCGGCGAGGGCCTCTGCGGCGATCGGCCACGCGGCCAGCTGTTCCCGTTCGTCCCGGGAGGCGAACGCGCCGCACAGGCACTCGCCGGACATGTGCAGCATGTCGGCGACCTGGTTGCGCGGGCACTCCGGGAACCGCATCCGATAGGTGTTGAGGTCGAGTGCTGTCCAGTTGCGCAGCGGTGACACCCACACGATCGACTTGCGGCGCTCGAGCTCGGGTATTGCGCGTGCGGTCCGTCGTGGCGACTCCGCGAGGCGGCGCCCGGCGAGGAACACGATGCGTTCCTGGTGCGGCTGGCGTACCAGTTCGTTCTTCGCCGTCTGCAGCCCGCGTTCCTTGAGCCGCTGATACATCTTCCAGTGCTTCGCCGGGCCGGGGAATCCGTCTGCGAGGACCAGCTCTCGGTAGGTCGAGCCGGGCGGGGGGTGTTTCTCGATCAGCGGTAGCCCCCACGCGGCGCACACGTCGCGGACGAATTGCCGGGTGGCTTCGATGCCGATACCGGTGTTCGCGTGCACGGCGTGGGTGGCGCGGCTGCGGAACAGGTGGGCCAGCACGGTGGAGTCGTGGCCCCCGGAGAACAACACCACGGTCGCGGCGTGCCGCCGGCCGCGGCCCTTGCCGTCGCGGTGCTCGGTGATGTGCTCGCGGACGGCCGCGTCGAGAAGCTGGTGGGCCTGGCTGATCAGCAGGTCGAGCCGAGCATGCCGCGCTGACAGGTCGAACCCAGCCGCCGCGGTCATGCGGCGCTCGGGTGGGTCGGGCCGCCGGGGCGGGGTCGGCGGCGCCGTCGAGCGGCCCGTTGCTTGTCCTCGTACGCTTGCCAGGTGCTGAACCGGCGGCCGGCCATGGCCTTCACGAAGGCGCGGATGCGGTTGGCGGGGATGCCGACCAGACGGGGTCCGAGGACGGCGAGCAGGTCGGAGGCGTCCTGCGACGAGAATCCGGCGTCCACGATGGCCTGGTCATCGGGGAAGACGTCGGCGACCCGGTCGACGGTCGGGTCGAGCTGGCTGTCTTGGGTGCCGCCGTAGGAGTAGACCCACAGGAAGTTCGGCGGCGGATCGGGTTCCACGAGGCGCCTAAACCGGTCGACTTCTTTGGTGTAGGCGTAGAAGTGCAGGTCCGGTCGCGACCGGCAGATCCGCAGCCAGGCTCGCAGGTAGTGGTCGCTGAAGAAGTCACCGCTGTCGTGGATGCGGATCCAGCCGCCGGTGAGCTTCTTGGCCGCGAGCTCGGTGAGCATCGCGGCTTCCCAGCCAGGCAGGTCGTCAAGGACAAACGTGAGGTTGGCGTGGTGCTTGGCGCGGACAACCGGCCACAGGTAGGTGCCTTGCCGGGCGTAGCACACCTGGGCGCAGATTCCAGCCGAGGGACATGTATTGAACGTGCGGCCGTCGTCGAGGCGGCCGGCCCAGGCGGGCAGCGTCCAGTTCCAGACGCCGATAGCTTTCAACTCGCGGTTCTGCGTGAGTAGCTGACGGGGACGTGCGGCAACAGTGCGGGCGTCGATGTTTTCCGGCATGGTGGTCTCCCGACCGTGAGTGACGGGGACAAGGGACCGGCATTGGCCGCGAGGGGCATGCGCCGGTAAGCGACGCCGACGGCCCGGATCAGGGGCTCGGCGTGAGAGCGGTGTGGCTGCGCTGGCACATGCGGGTCAGTTCGGGCACCGCGAGGGGGTCGGCGGTCAGGTCGAACGCCTGGAGCCAGCCGGTGCGGGCTTTGCTGGGCGGCAGCAGGTGCAGCGGGTACGCGTCGTGGACCGCGAGGACCCAGTCGGGCAGCGGCCGGCCGGCGGACAGGATCAGGCTCCAGCTGGGCCCGTGCAGCCGGATCACCGCCGGCGTGCCTGCGGCGGTGGCGTACGCGATCCGGATGAGGTCCGGGTCGCCGCTGGCGGCGATCTGCGGGGCCTCGTTGAAGATGTCGTGCAGCCGCGGCCTGGCGGACAGGTTTGCGTGATGGGTTTGGATGAGCCGGACCCGGTCGTCCAACAGGCGTGCGGTGAACAGCTGGTTGGCGATCTGGTCGGCCAGCCGCCGCCGGTTGGGCATGTCCGGTGTGGTGGTGTTGGGCGTGCTCACGGGAACCTCCCGAATCTTCGGGGCCACAAACGGTGAGCGCCGCGTGACCGTTGGGTCACGCGGCGCTCGTTTCGGTGGGTGTTGGGTCGTCGGGCGGCTCGGGCCGGCGCTTGCGGCCGGGTGGCTTCATCCGGGCGAGCTTGGCGATCGCGGCCTGGCCGTTGCCGCTGTCGGGGGTGACGTTGGCCAGGGCGGCCTGCCGGACCGCGGTCGTCTCCCCCACCGGCGGTTTGGGCGGCAGGGTGTGCAGGGTGAACGCCGGGGTCTCCCGGCCGTCGACCACCAGGCGAGCTGCGGCCTGGAAGGCGTCCAGGTGCGACAGGTCGTGATCGGACAGCTCGGGCATGGTGTGTTTGGCCAGCTGGGTGGCGTCCTCCGGCGCGCAGGTGAAGAACACTTTGTTGCGCGCGTTCGCCGACAGGGCGAGCTGCGTCTCGCGGGGCATCTGGGTCAGGTTCTGGTGCGCCAGGACGAGACCGAAGCGATAGCCTCGCGCCTCGGCGAGCATGTCGCCGACGCTGCCGGGCAGGTTGAGGAAGTTGTGGGACTCGTCGATGTAGGCGACCGCGTCACGGCGGGCGTCTTCGGCGATCCGGGTGCGGCCGGTGGCGGTCTGCCATGCCTGGGCCAGGATGAACGAGCCCATCAGGCGGGCGGTTTCTTCACCGATCTGCCCTTTCGGCAGCCGGGCGAGCAGGATGCCGCCGTCGAGCACGCGGCGCATGTCGACCGTCGAGCGGGCCGCGCCGACGGTCTGCGTGACGAACGGCCGCGTCAGAAACGACCGCAGCCGGGCCAGGACCGGCCCGATGACCTGCGAGCGCAGCGGCGGCGGCGTCGACTCGAACCACTGCCAGAACCCCAGCAGTCCTTCGGGGTCGTCGAGGTCGCTGGTGAACGCTGCCCGGAACTGCTTGTCCTGCAACAGTGACGGGATCAGGGTGAGCGTGGCGTTGGCTTTGCGTAGCAGCGTCAGGCAGGCCATGCGCATCGTGTCGTCGATCCGCGGACCCCAGTGCTTCGCAAAAATCTTGCCGAAGATCGACACGATGTGGTCGACGACCAGGTCGTGATCGGCGCCCTCAAGGGGGTTGAGCGTGGCGCCGGCGGGCTGGTCCGGGTCGATGAGATAGAGGCGTTTGTCGGCGACGTCGGCCGGGAGTCGGTCGATGACGTCGTTGATCAAGTCACCTTTGGGATCGATGACGATGACGCCGCGGCGCGCGTGGATGTCGTCGAGGATCATGTGGGTGAGCAGGGTGGATTTGCCGCTGCCGGTGCTGCCGATGACGTGCGCGTGCTGCCGGGCGTCGGCCGCCTTCAAGGCGACTTTGTGGCCGCCGACCTGGGCGGTGCCGAGGACTTTCGTGCCGCGCCCGCCGCTGACCACGGCGACCGGCGCCGGCATCGCCTTCGCCCGGGCCCGGTCGAGGCCGGGGACGGCGATGTCGGTCGGCAGCCCTGCGAGGGTGGACAGCTCCCCGGCGTTCAAGACGAATCCGGAGCGCAGCACCCGCGACGCCAGCACCCGGCCCGGGTAGCCGGTGCGGATCCGGATGCGGCGCAGCCGGTTACGGCCGGCGTACACGCCGAAGCTTGAGGCCAGGCCCTGTGCGATGCTGGTCAGCCGCGGCGCGAGGGTCTTGGCGGTGCCACCGGGCCCGGTGTGCGCGACGGCGTAGCGGACCGCGACGTCCCACAGCGGTGTGCCGGCGAGTTTGTCGACGGCCGCTCGGGCGTCTCGGTCGGCTTGCGGGTCCGCGCCGGGTAGCCGCGCCGCCGACCGCCCCGCGGTGGGGGTGGTGCGGCGGGTCGGGCCGAGCACGCTGAGCGCGACGTCAAGGACGCCGCGCAGCCACACTGCCGGGTCGAGCCAGCTGGTCGGTGGCTTGCCGGTTCGCAGGGCCTGGACACCGCGGCGTAGGCGGCGGATCTGCCGGTTGCTGGCCGGCCGGGCCAGGACCTGCACGCATGCCGCTTCGGTGCGGCCGAGTTCGGCTGCGGCCTGGATCAGGGTGCGTAGCGGGTCCGCGTCGTGGTCGCTCTCGAGCGGGAACCAGGCCGGCAGCACCGGGATGAGCGCGCCGCCCTCGGCGATCGCGGTGGCCGGGACCGGGTCGCTGGGATCGGCGATGTTGCAGGCGATGCCGGGCCAGGCGCCGCGGATGGCAGCGAGGACCGGGCCGTACGCGATCGTGTCGGGTAGCCACAATCCGATCCGCAACTGGCGCCCGGACCATCGGTACTCCAGGGCCACGTGCGCGCGGCTGTCGCGGAGCCGGCGCCGCCCGGTCGGCCGGAGGATCTCGGCGAGGGTGGACCAGAGCACGCGGGCGCCGTCCGGGTCGACCTCGGGGGGTGGGTTGATCCAGATCAGCCGGGCGTGCTCGCGCCTTCGTGCGTCGTGCCGGGCCAGCAGGGCCGCCCGGGCCACGTGCCCGGCGACCGCTAGTGCGGCCACGACGGCGAGCAGCCATGGCCGCTGCATGCACCAGGTCGTGACCGTGTGGGCGAGGTGTTCGGCCCACACCGTCGGGGGCGGCTCCGGGAAGTTCGGCGGACCGGACGAAGGTGCAGGAGACGAAGGAGAAGGGTGCGGGGCAGTGAGCCGGGACATGACGGTGGCCCTTTCACCGAGCGCGAAGAAGGGCCGGCCCTTCTTCGCGCTCGCGTGGAGCTCGAAGAGAGGGCCGGCCCTGAAGAAGGAAGGGAAGAGGACGGTGGTGGCCGGATCGTCGGCCGGCGGTTAGCGGTGGGCTACTCGTCGACTTCGAGGTCTCCGATGCACAGCCGGTGCTCTTTGCGGGACGCGACGGCCTGGAAGCTGACCCGGTGGGTGCCGGAGATCAACAAGCCCTCGCCGCGGCGGGCTGACAGCAGTAGCCGGGTCTCGCCTGTGGTGAGGCCGAAGGAGCGGGCGATGACGGCGATCGGTGGCGCTGCCTGCCGCAGCAGGATTTGGGTGGCGGCGTTGGCGATGACGGCCTGCCCGAGGTCCGAGCCGAGCAGGTCACCGACGTCCTGGGTGATGACCGAGACTCCGGCCTTGCGTTTGCGGGCGCTCTTGGACAGGCGGTAGAGGAATTTGGCGCCTTCGCCGTCCTTGAGCAGCACCCACGCCTCGTCGACGATGACCAGCCGGCGCGGCGGCATCGCGCCGGCGGGTGGCACGTCGACATCACGCCAGATCGCGTCCAGCGCCATCAGCATGCCCGGTGCCCGTAGCTCGTCGGCCAGCTGCCGGGTCGACCACACCACCAGCTGCCCGTGCGGGACATGCGTGGTCGGTCCGTCGAACAGGTCGCGGAAGCTGCCGGACACCCAGGGGGTGAGCCGGGCGGCCAGGGTGAGCGCCGGGCCGGAACCGTCGGTTTCCAAGGCGGAGGACACGTCACGCAACAGCGGCGCCTGCCGCTGCCACGTGCTCGGGTCGTTGGAAATCCCCGCTGTCGCGTAGGCGGCGATGATCGCCCTGTCCAAAGCGGCCCGCTCGACCGGCGGCGGCTGCTCACCCAGCAGCACCGCAACGAGGGTGTGCAGAAACAGGGCCCGGCGCGTCAACGCGTCGTCGCGGCGGTCCCCGGCTGGGATGTCGAGCGGGTTGAGCCGGACGCCGCCTGCTCCGAGGTGAATCGTGGTGCCGCCGACCGCGTCGGCGAGGCGGTGATATTCATTGTCGGGGTCGATGACCGCGATGTGCACCCCGTCGGCCAGCGAGCGCAGGACCTCGAGCTTGATGAAGTAGCTCTTCCCGCTGCCGGAGTCGGCCAGGACAACGGAGTTGGCGTTGTGCTGGTTCCAGCGGTCCCACCACACGATGCCGTTGCTGTCCGGGTTGAGCCCGTACAGCATCCCTGCTTCCGGGGCAGGTTCTCCGGGCAGCGGCGCGGGCAGGTCCGGGCTGGCGAGGGGGAACATCGTGGCGATGGCCTCGGTGTCCATGACTCGCCGCTGGCCGATGGTGTCGGTCGCCAGCGGCAGCATGGTGAGCCAGCCCTGTAGCTGGCGCCAGGTGGCGGGCTGGACGTCGAGCAGCACCGACGCGGCGACCGCGCGGACGTGCGCGACTGATTCCTGCAGCTCTTCCAGGCTCGGGGCGTGTACGCACAGGTACAGGCCGACCCGGAACAACTTGGATTGGCCGCGGGCGATGCGGTCGGCCAGGTCCGCGGCGTCGTCGGCGGCGGCCTCCGCAGCCGGGTCGAGCAACCGGCCGTTCTCGGTGTCGGAGCGCCGGTTGGACTCCAGCCGGGCGCGCTGTCGGCGTAGCCGGCCCGCGGCGGCTTGCGGGGTGAGCGGGTCGATGTAGACGACGACGTCGAGGCGGCCGGGCCAGGCCAGCAGCGGGTCGAGCCAGGCCGCGCCGACCTCAGCCGGATACCCGGTGACGATCAGGGTCGACGCGTAGCCGTCGCCGACCTGTAGATGGCGGGGCAGGTTGACGACGCCGGCGGGGCCTAGAACGGACGAGAGCCCGGCCGCATCTGCCGGGCTCTCACCAGTCTCTGTCTGCGGTTGTTGTTTGCGGTTCAGCAGTTTCATAAGTCGGCTCCTTGTCCGGTCACCGGTGCCCCGGGACGGGCTCGGGGCCAGGTGACGTCGGCCGGGGTGTAGGGGTCGGTGGCGCAGGTGAGCACGGCGGTCGCGGTCGCCCCGTCGAGCACGACGGTCTGTGCGCCCAGGGCGGCAAGCGCCGAGGCGGCGTGGTCCGCGCGGCGTAGGACTTCGGTGTCGCGGCCCCGGTCGCCCTGGGCGGTGACGGCGATGGTGACGGTGCGCCACAGCGGATCTCGGCGCTCGGCCAGCTGATCCAGGAACTCGGCGTAGTCGTACGCCGCGTCCGCCAGCGCCGGATTGGCGATGCCCGCCGCGCCGTCGGCGACCCGTTGGGCGTGGCTCGACAGATCCACCCGCTGCGCCGAGATCACCAGCTGCACTCCCCCGGTCAGCGAGTTCAACCACCGCCCGTACGCGTCGACCAGGGCGACCTGCTCGTCACCGGAGCGCAGCCCGATGTTGACGGTCGTCGCCGCGACCAGGGCGACCGCCTTGTCGCCGGCGTCGATGACCCCGGATTCGGCTATCGCCCGGGCCGCAAGTCGCAGCTGCGGCACCGCCATGCCCGGCCCAGGCGCCCACCCCGGCACCGGTTGGGCCGCGGCGGCCGCGTGCTGCTTCTGGCTACTGGACTGCTGCACCGCCGACAGCAGCCAGGCGTCCAGGCTGCGCCCGTCGCGGCGGCCCAGCGCGAGCGTGACCGCGACCCCGGCGACCGGCACCAGCAGCCCAATCAAGACCGGCGGTGGCAGCAAGTGCCCGAGGCCGCGGAACACCGCGTACGCGACCGCGGCGGCGACCGCCAGGATCGCGAGCTGGCGTGCCGTCAAACCGTAAACGATCTTGTCGGGCTGGTCCACGTCCGTCGGAACCCTTGCTCTATAAGGCTCGTCCGTCCAAGTACTCTTTGGACTCATTGACGATCACCCACCCTTTTCATCCGTTGTTCGGTCAGTGCCTTACGGTGCTGATCACGATGCGCAAGTGCACCGGGCTGTGGTTCATGTGCGAGGTCGACGGGAGGCGTCGGGTCACGGTGCGTCAGGAGTGGACGGATCGTGGTGTGCCGGCGTCGTCGGATCGGCTCGCTGTTGATGGGTTGGGCGCCGCGCGGGCGTTGGTCGACGCGATCGACGCGACGCGGACAGGCAGCCCTCATGAAGTACCTCCTGAGCAGGGACAGGACAGGGATGGCTCGGATGAGCCGGGAACGAGGGCTGTTGAGCGGGCCAGACCTGCGCCAAGCGGTGATGGCGGTGGCGAACATGCTCGAGGCGCTGCTGAACGCGGATGTGGCCGGTGAAGCCGTCGCCGAAGATCACGTCGTCGCATCTGAGCCGGTCGGCGATCGTGTACGTACGTCAGTCGACCCTGGCGCAGGTGCGGGAGAACACCGAGTCCACGACCCGGCAGTACGGGTTGACCGCGACCGCCGCCGAGCTCGGCTGGCTGGCCGAGCAGGTCGTCGTGATCGACGCCGACCTGGGCATCTCCGGGCGGTTCGGTTCCGAACGCGATGGCTTCCGCGACATCGTGGCGCGGATCTGCATGGGCGAGGTCGGCGCCGTATTTGGGTTGGAGGTGTCTCGGTTCGGCCGTTCGAACGCCGACCTGACCCGGCTGATGGAGCTGGCCCGGCTCACCGACACCCTGCTGATCGACGCCGACGGCGTCTACGACCTGGGCAACGTCAACGACCGGTTGCTGCTCGGCCTCAAAGGTCAGATGAGTGAGATCGAGCTGCACTTTCTGATGGGCCGGCTGCACGGCGCGAAACTCGCGGCAGCCGAGCGCGGTGAACTGCGGCACCCGCTGCCGGTCGGCCTCGTTTACGACGCTGACGGCGGTGTCGTCAAGGACCCCGACGAGCAGATCCAGGGCGCGGTCGCGGACCTGTTCGCCGAGTTCGGCCGCGGCGGTTCCGCGCTCGCGGTGATGCGCGCGTTCGACGCCGCGGGCAGGTTGTTCCCCCAACGCACCTGGGGCGGCGCGTGGGCGGGCACGCTGAAGTGGGGCAAGCTGACCCGGGTGCTGCAGGCGTTGAAGAACCCGGCCTACGCCGGCGCCTACACCTTCGGCCGCTCCAGCGAACGGCGCCGGGTCCAGCCGGACGGGACGGTGCGCAGCTCGCGCCGCAAACGCGCCCGCGAAGACTGGACGGTCACCATCCGCGATCACCACGAGGGCTACATCAGCTGGCAGGAATACCTCGACATCGAGGTCAAACTCGCCGCGAACAACACCCAAGGCGGTGCCCGCCCGGCCCGGGAAGGCACCGCCCTGTGTCAGGGGCATCATCAGCTGCGGTGTCTGCGGCGGCCGGGTCGGCACCCGCTACGACCGCGGCGACGCCCGGGCGACCTACACCTGCCAGGTCAAAGACGCGATCCGCACACCGCAGTGCCGGACCGTGGTTTCGACTACCGTCGACGCGGCCGTCAGCGCCCTGTTCCTCGACACCATCACCGAGCAACAGATCACCATCGCGCTGGCCGCCAGCGACGAGGTCACCGACCGCCGCGTCCGCAACCACCGGGCCGCCGAACTGGCCGTGCAACGCGCCCGCTACGAAGCCGAACGCGCCGAACGCGCCTTCACCAACGTCGACCCGGACAACCGGCTGGTCGCCCGCAGCCTGGAGAGCCGCTGGGAGACCAAGCTGGTCCAGCTCGCCGACGCCGAAGCAGCGTTGGCCACCGCACAAGCCACCACCGCCCCCGCGCCAGAGCAGAACGCCTTGCGCGCCTTGGCCGCTGACCTGCCACGGTTGTGGGACAGCCCCACCACCAGCCACCGCGACCGCAAACGACTGCTGCGCAGCCTGATCGCCGACATCACCCTGTTGCCCGCTATCGACGACGACAGCGTCCGGATCGGTGTCCGCTGGCACACCGGCGCCACCGACGAACTCACCGCCCTGCGGCACGGGCCCGGCCGCACCCCCGCCGGAGCTTTGGAACTGGTCCGCCGCTACGGCGCCACACACACCAGCGAACAACTCGCCGAACGGCTCAACGCCTCCGGCTTGCTCACCGGCAAAGGCAAACCCTTCACCGCCGGCGCGGTCGCCCGCGTCCGAGACGCCTACAAAATCTGGGCGCCGCGCACCGTGGCCATCCAAGACGGCGAGGTCAGCGTCAAACACGCCGCCGCACAGCTCGGCATTCCCGCCAGCGCCGTCTACAACTGGCTGGTCAAAGGACAGGTTCCGGCCCGCCGCGCCCCGGGCGGACGGTGGTGCATCCCCTGGGACCCCGCAACGCAGGAGATCTACCGGGACAAAGTCGCCAAGTCGTTCCGCCTCAAGCCGACCAACCTCGCTGCCAACCGGGACCCCGGATCGGACGCGACTCACCGTGACAATTACGGCCGATAGGGTGATGACATGGTGAACGCGGCGCCCGCCGTCTACCGCTGCGGACTGACCGACAGCAGCCGCTGGCGGGAGTTCCAGCTGCGGCCGGACGACATCGTGATCAGCGTGCCGTCGAAATGCGGTACGACCTGGATGCAGATGATCTGTGCTCTGCTGATCTTCCAGACCCCCGACCTGCCCACCGCGCTGACCACCCTCTCGCCCTGGCTCGACATGTTCCTGCGACCAATCGCGGACGTCACCCGGACCTTGGACGCCCAGCAACACCGCCGGTTCATCAAGACCCACACCCCGCTCGACGGTCTGCCCCAGCTGCCCGGCGTCGTCTATGTCGTTGTCGGACGCGATCCCCGTGACGTCGCCGTGTCGATGGCTTACCACCGGCCCAACCTCGACGACAAGGTCATCCACCGCCTCCTGGCCTCCGGCGACCAGGCACCCACCGACCCACCGACCAAACCGGAGCGTCCGGCAAGCACGCGTGAACGCGTGCTGCGGTGGATCGATGACCCGCGGCCGGCGACTGAGAACCTGGACTCGCTGCGCACCGTGGTCCACCATCTCGGCCAGGCGTGGGAACGCCGCAACGAACCAGCGGTGATCCTGCTGCACCATGCCGATCTCTCTCGAGACCTCGCAGGGCAGATGCGGCGACTCGCCGACCGGCTGGGCATTCACGTGCCGCGGAAGCAATGGCCAGCCCTGATCGAGGCGGCCACCTTCACCTCCATGCGCGCCAAGGCCCACCAGCTGGCCCCTGACGAGCGGCTCGGACTGTTCACCAGCAACAGTGCCTTCTTCCGCTCCGGCAAGCCCGGCCAGTGGAGAGAAGTCCTCAACGACGCCGACCTCGCCGCCTACGACAGCTTGATCCGGTCGCTGGCCAATCCAGACTTCGTCGACTGGGCCGAAAACGGCACACACAGCAGCTGAACGACACCAGCAACCTGCATCCACGCCTGCACCGAGCAGAAGAGCATCGAACTCCAACAAACCCCAACAACAAACGCAGAGAAGGCAGTATGAAGCGCCCGTCGGGATCCGGGCGCGCGGGCCGGCCTCCTCATTGTTACGCATCCCGCTCACCACGCTCGCCCCGCTCGCGGCGGCCCTTGAGATAGCAGGTGTAGAGGTCGACGCCGTCGGCGAGTTCCTGAGGCGTGTACGGGTAGATCGGCCGGCCGGTCGGCCAGGCGATCGCGACGACCGCACGGTGATCGCGGACCTGTCCGATGGCAGGCGAACTGGTGGTGTTGGTGCTCATGACCGGTTCCTTCCGGTGGGTGCGGCGCTGCCGCGGCTCGGTGTGGTGCTCCGGTTCGCCGCGGTGCCGCGGCCCGAGGTCGCGGCGTCGCGACGGCGCAGGGATTGGGTGTAGACATCGACGCCGCCGGCGATCTCATCCCGGGTGTAGGGCCTCACCGGGCGTCCACTCGGGTAGGCCGTACCGCCCACGCCCGGGGCGGCACCGGCGGGTGGTCGGGCCGGCACGCGCGCCGGTCGCGCCGAGCGGGCAAGGGCGGGCGGGGACGTCCGTTCGGCTGCGGGCAGTGGGTTGGCCGCAGGCCGCGACAACGGGCGGGAGCCACCGCCGCGCGACGGGCCGGTCGGCCACGGCCGGTCGGTACGACCGGCGGCCGGTCCCGCACTGGGCCCTCGGCCAGCGGCGGCCGCGGTTCGTGCGACGCCGCCTCGGCCGGCCGCGCGGCTCAGCCCTCTGGTGAGCTGCTGCACGAGCACGACCCGCACGATCATCCCGACCGGACTCGGCGACGACTTCGAGACGTAGCGGCGCATCATCGACGGGACCTTGAGGATCGCCCACAGCAGGCACAGCACGACCAGCAGTTTCATGACCGTCCCGGTGTTGCCGGGCAGGCCCAACGCCGGAAGGTCGGACTGCGGGCTCAGGAAGATCGTGAGCGTCGTGTGCAGGGCGACCGCCTGGATGAGCACGGTGCCCAGCGCGCCGAGCATGAGGCGCCACCACAGTTTCGCGGCCGGCTCGGTCTGCGGGGTTCCGTGCAGCGCCAACGCGATCGGCGCCACCCCGACAGCCACGATGAGCACACCGAGCCGGATGATCCATTGCACCAGCAGCATCGCCACCAGGACCGCGATGACCAGGCCGATCACGACGAACAGGAACCCACCGGGCTCGGTGGCCGTCTGGTCGGCGAACGCGTCGGCGACGATCTGCTGCAGGTGCCGCATCGACCCCGGCGAGGTGATGTCCTGAGAGGTCAGAGCGATCGTCAACGCGTTGGCCAGGCCGATCATCTGTGAGCACAGCGGCATCGCCAGGTTCGCGCCGATCAGACCGATGACCAACCGGGGAATCAGTTCGCCCGGGCCGTAGCGGCTTTGGATGGTGTCGCGGCCCAGCACCAGGATCGCCATCCACAGGATGGCCAGCACATAGCAGGTGTTGACGATCGCCAGCGAGGTGCGGGAGAAGGATTGGACCTGCGGCAGCAGGGTCACGTCCGGCGAGTGGAACGCGGTTGCCGACAGCAGGTCCCACAGGATGCTTAGTCCGCCGGCGATGACCGCGGCGAACCGTCTGAGGATGGCGTCGATCAGCGCGGAGGTGAACCAGTTAGCCATGCTCAGCCACCGATCCAGCCCTTCACGATGGCGAGCAGGACCGGCGCCAGAACAGCGAGGGCGTAGCCGATCAGGGCGGACTTGAGCGCCGACTTGGCCTTCTCCACCTCAGCCGGGTCACCGCCGGCCGCGAGGTAGCGCAGCCCACCGATCGTCAAGAAGAGGGTCGCGACCCCGAGCAGCATCCCGATGATCCACGTCGTGATGTTGGAGATGATCACCGGCAGGCTGTGGGCCGCCTCGATGTGCGTGTCGGCCGCGTAGGCGGGAACGGAAACGGCCACCGCCGCAGCGGTGGCCGTCAGAAGGAAGAGCAGTCGGGAAATGTTGCGTCGCAACATGGTGGGCACCTCCCGCCCCGGCTTGCGGGGCGAATTGGGATTTGAGGTGCGCCACCGGGATCACAGGGGTGGGGCCGCAGGAGCGGTGCTCCTTCCAGCCGTTGCGGGATCGGGTGCGAACACGGCCCCGTCAGGCCGGCGCCACAACGTGATCCCGGGGCGCCGACGCCGGCCGCCTCTTGCGGTCCGATGTCTTGCCCACCAAGGCCCTGCGTTGGGTGCCCAACGCGGCCTATGCCGCCGCGCCGCTACCCAACGCCGGCCCAACACCACGCCCCGGGCGGCTGGTGTTGGGCCGGTTGCGGCGCGAGCGCAGCGGCACGAACGACAACTCGCCCGCCCCGATCGCGTCGGCGAGGCGTTTCTCTGCCCGCGTCCTCCACGCCGACGCCAGCTGCGGGGAGATCCCGATCCGCGCGGCCACGCCGGCCAGGGTCTGGTCGTCCAGCCGGGTGGCGGCGATCAGATTGGCCTCGTCCCGGTCGAGCACGGCGACCGCCACCGCGCGGGCCAGCACCAGATCCGGGTGATCCCAGGGCCGGATCGGCATCACCGCCCCCAGCTCGCCGGAGCGGATCAGCATCGTGTCGGATTCGGCTTCACGGACCTTGCGGGCGGCACGGACCCCGGCCTCGATCAGCCGGCCGCAGATCCGCGCCGCGTCGAGGTCGACCCGCGCAAGGCACTCCATGAACCCCAGCAGCAGTTCAGCGTCCAGGTCGTGGGTGTCGCCACGCCAGCCGGCGGCCAGCATGCCCGCCTGGCGGCGCAGGCCGGGCATCGCCATTCCGACAGCGGCGACCCGCCACGCCGGCCCGTCCCGGCGAGCCCGCACGACTAGCTCCCGCCACACCGCGTTACGGACCTGCGGGCTCGTGCCCGCCGCCAGCACCAGCCGGCGCAGCTCGTCCAGCGGCAGGATCCGGTCGGGCAGCCCGTCGAAGCCGCGGGCGTCGAACGGCACATGCGTCGGCGCTTCAGCCAGCAGGGTGAACGCCTTCTCGGCCGCCTCCAGCGGCGTCGACGGCCAAGGCGAAGAGGTAGAGGTAGACATGCAGAACTCCCGAATGGTGGGTGCGCCACGGTGACCCCGGGCGCGTGAGCCGCCATTCAGGCAGGTTCAGCCAACATCAACCGAAGTGGCCGTCGGCGGCGTCCGGCTGTTGGCGCAGGTCACGACCGCCCAACAGGCCGCGGCACGCGAACCCGGCCTCGGCGCCGATGAACAAGGGCTGCGACAACGGCGCAGGTCAGGCGGCCAGTTGGGCGCGGTTGGGCAGGCCGCCGTCTTCCGGGCTCGCGACCGGGTAGCCGGCGTGGCGCAGCGGCAGCATGGCCGGGGACGTTCCGACGTCCAAGGTGCGTCAGGCGACACGCCTTGTGCACTCAAGACGCGACGACGGCGGTCACGGCCGGGTCGGCGAGCGTCGGAGACCCTTGGTCGCGGAACCCTCTCACCCCGTCGCCCGATGGCTGACCCCGAGAACCCGGCTTCATGGTGCCGCCACCGGTTGCCGTCTACCACGATCGGCTCGAGGTTCTGACCTTGACGCGCGACCCAACGCCTCGCCTGATCGCACGGCGACGCCACCCAACACGGGCGCCCGGCGCAGCCGCCTTCACCTCCACAACGGCCCATAGCATGCCCACCCAACAGAAGAGCGAACGGCGCGTGTGGGGCCCAGCCGGACGGCTCGTTGGGTAAACCCGGCTTCTCGCCCGAAGTCCTGTTGGGCCAGGCCGCCGGACACGCGATGGGACTGTTGGGTTGGCGTTGAGTTGCGCCGACGCGTCCAGCCCGGCGAATCCCGGCTGCGCGGCGCTTTAGTGAAATGCGAACACGGCTCGTCGGCGCGGGAGCGACCCGCCCATGACTGCCCATGACAAGAACGCTTCCGTCGCCCCGGGCGCCGGGACTGACACGGCGCCCGACACCCCTGCCACCACCCCCGCCAGTCGCGACACGCCCGCCGTCATCGTCTGGCGGATCAGCCCGGACAGCGATGCCAGCGCTGACACGACCGGAAATCCTGACGCCGGTGACAACCCGCTGACCGCACGACTGGCACGCCACCTCGTCAAGATCTACAGCGACGTCCACGCCACAGTCGTCGACTTCGACGCCGACCCCACCCTTCAGCGCGCGGCCGAGGCAACCGGGCGTACCTACTCGACGATCACCGACCTCAGCGAGGCGGCTCCGGAGACCCAGCCGTCCGGGCCGGCCGCGCTGATCCTGCTGCGCTGGCCCCGCCCGGCCACCGACGAACCGGGATCGGACGCCAACAGCCTTCTCAGGCGCTGCCAAAGGCACCTCGCGGACCACGGCAGCACCATCGTCGTCGTCACGACCATCCCACCGGGCACCGGCGGGCCCAGCTACCGCGATCACGAGCAGGTCCTGCTGCCCGCCGCAAGGTCCGCCGGGCTGCGCCACCTGCACGACATCGTCCCCATCGACGCCGTCGACGGCCGGGACGCCTTCACGTATGCGACCGGCCAGCGGTCCGCCCGGGTGACTGAGTCCGGCGGACCGCGACAGGACGGCGTCACGACCTTGGTGGTCTTCGGTCATCGCGGGCGGCGACCGTGACATCCCGCGACAGCGGCGACAGGAACCGGCACGGGGGCGACAGGAACGGCGGCCCGTTCCTGTCGCCCCTGCCACGCCACCGGCGCCCGGTGACAGAAACCTGTCGCCGGGTGACAGAGACGAACAGCCGAGCCGCCAGGCCGCGATGACTGACCGCGACATCCGACGCGGCGACCACGACATGACACGGCCGGTCGGCGACGCGAACCGCCGCGACCGCGACACGCGGCAAATCGCGGAAAGTCGCGCCGGGCAGGCCTTGCCTGCCGCAATTGAGTCAAACTACCCTGCCCCGGCCCTGACCGGACCCGCCGTACAGAAGCCTGATGGCCTACGAATCGAGCTTCCGCAGCACGACCCGGTCATCACCCCGGCGGCAGCTCGCGCACTACTACGGCTAGTCCAACGAGCTACAGCGCGGCGCGACCAGCCGGACGACTAGCAAACCCCACAACTCGGGAGTAGCCCATGAGATTCGCCTTCTACGGACGGGTGTCCACCGAAGACAATCAAGATCCCCAAGCGTCTTACAACTGGCAGTTCACCCGTGCCCGCGGGCTCATCGAACCCGCGGGACACACCATCGTCGCCGACTTCTTCGATATCGGTACGTCGCGTTCGCTGCCGTGGAAGCGTCGGCCCCGTGCCACCGAACTGCTGGCCGCGTTGAAGGACCCGCGGCGCGGGTTCGACGGTGTCGTCATCGGTGAACCGCAGCGTGCGTTCTACGGCAACCAGTTCGGTCTCACCTTCCCGATCTTCGAGCACTACCGCGTCCAGCTGTGGGTTCCTGAAGTTGGCGGGGCCGTCGATCCGGGCAGCGACGCCCACGAACTGGTCATGGCCCTTTACGGCGGCATGAGCAAAGGTGAACGCAACCGCATCAAGATCCGCGTGAGGTCCGCGATGGCCGCCCAAGCCGCGATGGAAGGCCGTTTCCTTGGTGGACGCCCGCCCTATGGCTACCGGCTCGCCGACGCCGGACCGCACCCGAATCCCGGCAAGGCGGCCGACGGTAAGCGCCTGCACCGGCTCGAAGCCGACCCGATCACCGCACCGGTCGTGCAACGCATCTACCGCGAATACCTGGCCGGGTCGGGAATCTACGCCATCGCCGAAGGGCTCACCCGCGACGGGATCCTCTCGCCCTCGGCCGCCGACCCGGCCCGCAACTCCCACCGCCACATCCAGGCCTGGGGCAAGAGCGCCATCCGGGTCATACTCACCAACCCCCGCTACACCGGCCGCCAGGTCTGGAACAAACAACGCAAGGCCGAAATCCTCATCGACGTCGACGACGTCGCGCTAGGGCACGAAACCAAGATGCGTTGGAACCCGACCCGGGAATGGGTCTACTCCACCACCCGGGCACACGAAGCGCTCGTCGACGACGAAGCCTTCGAACAGGTCCAGACCATGATCGCCGCTGGCGCGAAACGGCCCGACGTCGACCGCAAGCCGCGACGCAGCAAGCGCAGCTATGCCTTCTCGGCCTGCTCTTCTGCGGTCTATGCGATCGCAGGATGATCGGCAGCTTCAACAACGGCCGCAACCACTACCGCTGCACCTACAGCTCCGAGTACGCCGACGCCAACCGGCTGGCCCACCCGCGCAGCCTCTACCTGCGCGAGGACAAGATCGTCGAACTCGTCGACCCCTGGATCCGCCGGGCCTTCTCCCCCGCCAACCTGCGCACCACGCTGCAGGCGATGGCCGATGCCCAACACGACGACGCCGACCAGCATCGCGTCCTCGCCGCACGGGAAAAGATCAAGACCTGTCAGACCAAGCTCGACCGGTACCGTGCCGCACTCGACGCCGGTACCGACCCGGTCCTGGTCCAGCAGTGGATCACCCAGGTCCAAGCCGAGAAAGCTGTCGCCGAGGCCGACCTACGACGAATCACCGGACGCCGCACCATGACCCCTGACGAGATCAACACCCTGGTCGAGGCCATGGCAGGTATCGCGACGATCCTGCGGCGAGCCGACCCCACGGACAAAGCCAAGGTCTACCGACAACTTGGAATCAAGCTCACATACAAGCCAGGCCTCCGCTTGATTCAAGCAGAGGCCTCGCCAAATGGATCTTGTACTCAAGTGTGTCCGAGGCCGGATTCTTGTCGCAGTTCCAGCCGCCGTCCGGCCACTGCCAGCGGAGCAGCCGGGACACCAGGTCGGCGCAGCGCGGGTCGGCCAGCCCGAGCGTGCACAGGAACCACAGCGCGTTGCCCTGCTGCGAGGCGCACCGGCGGGGCCGGCCCCGGATGACCGGCACCCCGCGCCGCCGGTACGCCGCCGACTTGGCGTCCGCCACGAACCCGACGTCGTACGACGGGTTCAGCCAGGTGTCGAGGACCAGGTCGCGCAGCGGGTGCAGCGCGGCGTCGCCGGGCGGGTAGCCGAGGTCGGCGAGGGCGGCCAGCGCCCAGTGCGCACCCTGCCACTTGGCGTACGTCCCCGGCGGGTCGGCCGAGCGGCACGGCGCCAGGAGCCGGCGCACCCGTTCCGAGTCGCGGATCTGGTCCCGGAGCGCGTCCAGGCCGGCGCCGTCCGGTGCCTCGCCGAGCACCCGGGTGCGGACCTTCCACCGGATCGACGGCTCGGCCGAGGACAGCAGCGCGTCGACGATCGGCCCGTGCCCGCCGCTGCCCGTCACCCGGTCATTGTGCCCCTGCGGCGCCGGGTCCGGGGACCCGCCAGCCGTCCGGGTCGACGCCGCCGGGCACCGCGGCGGCCGGGTCGTAGGGGCGGCGGGTGAACACGAACGTGCCGAGGTCGAGGTGGCTCACCGCACCGGCGGCGTCCCGTACGACCCGCAGCCGTTCGCCGGCGAAGTAGCCGTTGAGCCCGATCCAGCTGCCGTCGCCGGCCGGGCGCAGCCGGGTTCCCCGGCCCACCGCGCGCAGCCCGGTCAGGTCCAGGAAGCCGTCGGCCACCGGGCGCAGCAGGTACGGGGCCGGCCCCCAGTACCAGGGCCCGGCGAGATCCAGCAGGTCCGGGTCGACCACGGGCAGCGGCCGCCACGGCGCCGGGATCCGCGGCTCCCGCTCGGCCACCGTGGCCACCAGGTCGGCGGCCATCGTGCTCACCGGGAGTCCGGCGGTCACGTTGCCGAGAACGACGGCGCCCAGCCCGTCCTCCTCGCTCACCCAGACGGTGGCGAGGAAACCCGGCAGCGAGCCGGTGTGGCCGACCAGCAGCCGCCCGTCCCGGCGGAGGATCTGGGTGCCGAGGCCGTAGCCGCTGTCCAAGGTGGCGGCCTCGGGCGGAGACGACGGGGTACGCATCTCCGCCACCGTGTCCGGGTGCAGCACCCGTTCGTCGCCGTCGAGCAGCAGGACCGCGAGCCGGGCCAGATCCGCCGCGGTGGACCAGAGCTGCCCGGCCGGCGCCATCCGCCCGGTGTCCACGTCCGGTTCCGGCAGCAGCACGTCGGCCCAGGGGTGCACCGCCCAGCCGGTGGCGTGCGGCGCGGCCGGGACCAGCGCGGTCCGGGTCATGCCCAGCGGGTCCAGCACCTCGCGGCGCAGCACCTCGCCCCACGGCTCGCCGCGCAACCGCTCCACCAGCGCGCCGAGCAGCGCGTACCCCGGATTGGAGTAGTGGTGGCGCCCGCCCGCCGGATGCGGCTGCGGTTCGGCACCGAGCACATCGGCCAGTTCCGGCCGCAGGTCGCCCGGGGTCCGCTCCCACCACGGTCCGGGCGGGTCCGCGCGCAGCCCGGCGGTGTGCGCCAGCAGCGCACCGATCGTGGCCTGTCCCGCCGACGTGCCGGGCAGGTGCTCGGCCAGCGGATCGGTCAGCGCCAGCCGGCCCTCGTCGCGCAGGCGCAGCACCAGCAGCGCCACGAAGGTCTTGGTGATCGAGCCGATGCGGTACTGGACGTCGCCGTCCGGCGGACGCCCGTCCACGCTCCCCCAGCCCTCCACCCACACCGGGCACCCGTCACGCACCACGGCGGCCACGGCCGACGGCGCCCGCCCCTGCACCTGACCGGTGGCGAGACGGTGGCGCAGGGCGCGGCGGGTTTCGGCCAGGAGATCGGTGCCGGTCGCTGACATGCCGGCGAACGTACCAATGATGACGATCGCGCGGCATCCGGGCGCCCGGACCGGGGCGGCGCGGCCCGGGTCAGTAGCGGCACCGCAGGACGACCATGGTGTGGCCGCCGACCTCGCGCGTGCCGCCGGCCTTGATCGTGCGCCGGCGGGCCGCCAGCAGCGGGTCCGCGGTGTCCACCACGGCCTCCCAGGTGCTGCCGTACTGCGCCGGCGGCACGGTGAACGTCACCGTCTCGCCGAGCGGGTTGAACAGCACCAGGAACGAGTCGTCGATGATCGGCTCGCCCAGCGCGTCGCGCTCGGGGATGCCGTGGCCGTTGAGGAACACGGTCATGGTCATGCCGCTCTGGGTGTTCCAGTCCTGGTCGGTCATCAGCTCGCCGTCGCGGCGCAGCCAGGCGATGTCCTCGATCTTCGAACCGGGCACCTCCTCGCCGCGGAAGAAGCGGCGGCGGCGGAAGATCGGGTGGTCCTTGCGGAGCTGGGTGAGGTGCGCGGTGAACAGCTGCAGCACGTCGTGGTGGCGAGCGGCCTCCCAGTCGATCCAGCTCAGCTCGTTGTCCTGGCAGTACACGTTGTTGTTGCCCAGCTGGGTGCGGCCGATCTCGTCGCCGTGCACGATCATCGGCACGCCCTGCGAGAGCAGCAGCGTGGCGAGGAAGTTGCGCTTCTGCCGTTCCCGCAGCGCGTTGATCTCGCCGTCCTCGGTGGGGCCCTCGACGCCGCCGTTCCAGGACCGGTTGTGGCTCTCGCCGTCGCGGTTGCCCTCGCCGTTGGCGTCGTTGTGCTTGTCGTTGTAGGACACCAGGTCGTGCAGCGTGAAGCCGTCGTGCGCGGTGACGAAGTTGATCGAGGCGATGGGCCGCCGGCCGTCGATCTCGTACAGGTCCGAGGAACCGCTGAAGCGGGACGCGAACTCGCCCAGGCTGGACGGCTCGCCGCGCCAGAAGTCGCGGACCGAGTCGCGGTACTTGCCGTTCCACTCCGTCCACAGCGGCGGGAAACCGCCGACCTGGTAGCCGCCGTCGCCGACGTCCCACGGCTCGGCGATCAGCTTCACCTGGCTGACCACCGGGTCCTGGTTGACCAGGTCGAAGAACGCGGCCAGCCGGTTCACCTCGTGGAACTCCCGGGCCAGCGCGCTGGCCAGGTCGAACCGGAAGCCGTCCACATGCATCTCGGTGACCCAGTAACGCAACGAGTCCATGATCAGCCGCAGCGACTCGTGGTGCCGCACGTTGAGGCTGTTGCCCGTACCCGTGGTGTCGTAGTAGTACTGCTTGTCCGCCTCCACCAGCCGGTAGTAGGCCGGGTTGTCGATGCCCCGGAACGACAGCGTCGGGCCGAGGTGGTTGCCCTCGGCGGTGTGGTTGTAGACCACGTCGAGGATGACCTCGATGCCGGCCCGGTGCAGCGCCTTCACCATCGTCTTGAACTCCTGCACCTGACCGCCGTGCCCGCCGAACGAGGCGTAGCCGTTGTGCGGCGCGAAGAACCCGATGGTGTTGTAACCCCAGTAGTTCGACAGGCCGCGCTCGGCCAGCGTGCTGTCGTGCACGAACTGGTGCACCGGCATCAGCTCCACCGCGGTCACACCGAGCTTCTGGAAATGCTTGATCATCTCCGGGTGGGAGAGGCCGGAGTACGTGCCCCGCACGTCCTCGGGCACCTTCGGGTGCCGGGCGGTCATCCCCTTGACGTGCGCCTCGTAGATCACCGTCTCGTGCATCGGGATCCGCAGCGGGGTGTCGTTGGCCCAGTCGAAGAACGGATTGATCACCACCGAGCGCATCGCGTACGGCGCCGAGTCGGTGTCGTTGTACGAGTCCGGGTCACCGAAGCGGTACGAGAACAACGCCTCGTCCCACTCGATGCCACCGTCGATCGCCTTCGCGTACGGATCGAGCAGCAGCTTGCTGGGATTGCACCGCAGCCCGGCCCGCGGGTCGTACGGGCCGTGCACCCGGTAGCCGTACCGCTGGCCGGGCACGATCCGGGGCAGGTACCCGTGCCACACCAGGGCCTCGCGTTCCGGCAGGTCGACCCGGGTCTCCCGGCCGTCGTCGTCGAACAGGCACAGCTCGACGCGCTCGGCGACCTCGGAGAAGAGCGCGAAGTTCGTGCCGCCGCCGTCGTAGGTGGCGCCGAGGGGGTACGGGTTGCCCGGCCAGATTTTCATGCGCCGTGCGTTCCCCGTCGGGCCGTTCACCAACCCCCGTGACACGCGGGCGTCCCGTGACGACTGCCACGGGACGCCGGCGTACCGGGTCAGCCGTGCTGCTCGGTCACCACATACCGGCGCAGGCGGGCCCGGCCGGTTTCCCCGGTCCGGGCGCCGGCGACCGGGCGGGCCGTCGCGTCGTCGGTCCCCGGCCAGGACGTGTGGTGCTCGGCGTGCCGGGAGTCGGTGCGGGACTCCCGGCCGTAGCCGGCCGTGCCGGTGTCCAGGTCTCCGCCGGCCGCCGGGTACCCGTAGTACCGGTACAGCTCGTCCTCCTCCGCGGGGCTGAGGTCGCCGTCGGCGTCGATCCGCGGGGCGTTCTTGACGGTGTCGGAGTCGAACGGCACCACGATCCGGTCATCGGTGAGCGACGCCCGCTGCAGGGGGACGAACGACTCCTTGGTGCCGAACAGCCCGGTCTTGACCGAGACCCACTCCGGGTCGCCGCTGCGGTTGTCGAGATAGACCTGACCGGCCGAGCCGATCTTGCCGCCGCCGGACTCGTAGACGTCCTTGCCGAATAGCCTCTGGATGTCATTCCTGGTGATCATGCGAGCCCTTTCCATGGGGGATGGAAACGCACGAAACCGCTGCTCAGCGGCTCGTACGTGATCTCAGATGCCCGCCCATGCACCGCATAAACAATGGCGTTGTGAATTGTTTCCCGGCCACCTCGATGCATTACCCGAAAGGATTAAGAATGCGCCACGAGCGGTGGCCGCACGGCGGTGCGGCCGACTCGGTGGTACACCGGCGTGGTCGTGGACGCCGCGCCCGCCCGGCGAGGCGGAGACCGGCCGAGCCGGTCCGCCGTTCCCCTTCGGAGGGGAATCCGACCAGCTCAGCGGCCGTTGTACCGCAGGTGAGCGACGTACTGGACATCCGCCGCATCTACCTCGAGCCGGACGCGGCCGCGCTGCAGCGCGGCAAGGAGGTGCTGGCCCGCTGGCCGGACGCCGAGCGCGTCGAGGTGGCCAGCCACCAGCGGATCCCGGAGCTGTACGGCGACGAGACGAACGTCGGCCGCTGGGTCCGGATCAAGCGGGAGGCGCTGGTGCTCGGCGTGAAGCGGTCACTGACCGCCCGCCCGAACGGCCGCTCGGCCGACTTCATCGCGCCGTCGACCGCCAACGGCTGCGCGATGGCCTGCGCCTACTGCTACGTGCCGCGGCGCAAGGGCTACAGCAACCCGATCACGGTCTTCGCCAACATCGACAAGATCACCGGGTACGTGCAGCGCCACGTCGCCCGGCAGGGGGTCAAGCCGGCGCCCAACGAGTGTGACCCGCACGCCTGGGTCTACGACATCGGGGAGAACTCCGACTGCAGCCTGGACGCCCGGATCAGTGACAACGTGCGGGACCTGGTGGAGACGTTCCGGTGGATGCCGACCGCCAAGGCCAGCTTCGCCACCAAACACGTCAACACCGACCTGCTGGACTGGGACCCGCAGGGCCGTACCCGGATCCGGTTCTCGCTGATGCCGCAGGCCGACGCGAAGCTCCTGGACATCCGCACCACGCCGGTGCCCGAGCGGATCGCCGCGATCGACGACTTCGTGGCCGCCGGGTACGAGGTGCACGTCAACTTCAGCCCGGTGGTGGTGCGCGACGGCTGGCTCGCCGACTGGGCCGAACTGCTCGACCAGCTCGACGCCGGCCTGGGCGCCGCGGCCAAGGCCCAGCTCGCCGCCGAAGTGATCTTCCTGACCCACAACGAGAAGCTGCACCAGGTCAATCTGGGCTGGCACCCGAAGGCGGAACAGGTGCTGTGGCGCCCCGACCTGCAGCAGGTCAAGCACTCCCAGAACGGCGCCGAGAACGTCCGGTACCGGACCGGCAGCAAGGGCCGGTACGTGGCCGCCTTGACCGGCCTCATCGCGCAGCGGACGCCGTATTGTCGTATCCGCTATGCCTTCTAGACTGATCATCCCCGTCGACGGGGCGCGCACTCCGGCGATGCGCCTCCCGGTCGCTCGTCCGTGAGCGCTCCGGCCCTGGTGGTGGTGAGCGGCGCACCGGGCAGCGGCAAGACCACGCTGGCGCACACGGTGGCCCGGCACGTCGGCTGCCCCGCGATCTGCCGCGACGAGATCCGCGAGGGCATGGCGCACGCCGGCACCGCCGACCCCACCATGCGCCGCACCCTGGACACGTTCTTCGACACGCTGGGCGTGCTGCTGCGCGCCGGGGTGACCGTGGTGGCCGAGTCCGCCTTCCAGGACCGGCTGTGGCGGCCGATCCTGTCCCCGCTGGCCGGCCTCGCCACCATCCGGATCATCCGGTGCACCGCCGACGCCCGGGTGTCCCGCGACCGGATCGCCCGCCGTCTGGTCACCGACCGGCACCGTGCCGCGCACCGGGACCGGGAACTGCTGCGCGGCCTCGACGACGGCACCCGGTCGCTGGCCGACTGGACACCGATCGCGCTCAGCGTGCCGACCCTGGTCGTGGACACCAGCGACGGCTACGCGCCCGGCCTGGACACCATCGTGGCGTTCGCGGCCGGCCCGCGCCCCTGACCACGGGCGGCCGCTGGGGCACCGGCCGCACCCCTGACCACGGGCGGCCAGTGGGCACCGGCCGCACCCCTGGCCACGGGCGGCCAGTGGGCACCGGCCGCACCCCTGACCGCGGCGGCCCTACGGCGCCGGCTTCCCGCCTACCGGGAGCAGCTCGAGCGTCGCGGGCAGCTGGGAGTGCAGCGGCGCGGGCAGCGCGTTCGGGGCGAACCAGCCGAGCCGGTCGAACTTGTGCGGCTCACCGATCGCCACCGCCTCCGGGTCGACCCGTACCGCGAACACGATCGCCACCCAGTGCGACGGCGGGTCCTCGCGCAGCACGTTGCGCACGCCGAGCAGGGTGGTGCCGAGGGGCTCGGTGGCGTACTCCTCGCGTACCTCCCGGGCCACCGCCGCCTCGAACGTCTCGCCGAACTCCAGGGCCCCGGCGCCGCAGTCCCAGGCACCGGGTTCGTCCCGGGCACCGGGCGAACGGCGGGCCAGCAGGATCCGGCCTTCGTCGTCCCGGCACACGAAGACACAGGAGACGTCGGGCTTGCGGGTCACGGGCGCCTCCCCGGGCGGTCGCGGACGGTCGCCGCCATGGTGCCGCAGACGCGCCCGTCCTCGGGCACCGGGCCCGCCCCGCGACGTGTCGGCCCCCTCACCCAAACCCCTACGCCCCACACCCGACAGCACCCACCCGCCCGTGTCGACCTACGGCGCGCTCCAAACCCCAACGCCCCACACCCGACAGCACCCACCCGCCCGTGTCGACCTACGGCGCGCTCCAAACCCGAACTCCCCACACCCGACAGCACCCACCCGCCCGTGTCGACCTACGGCGCGCTCCAAACCCCAACGCCCCACCCCGATCGCGCCTGCCAACGGCACCTCCGAACCCGCGCTCCCCGCAGCAAGTCGGCGCGCTGCCACGGCGGTCTGGCAGGCTGGACGGGTGATCAGACGGATCAAGGCGTGCCTGAACGGCGGCCGCACCGACCCGCCGGTACCGGTCACTCCGGCGCAGCTGGCGGACGCCGCGACCGGGGCGGTGGCGGCCGGCGCCGAGGCCGTACACCTGCATCCGCGCGGCCCGGACGGCCACGAGTCCCTGGCCGCGGCGGACGTCGGCGCGGCGGTGTCCGCGGCCCGCCGGGCCGGAGCGCCGGTGGGCGTGTCGACCGGACTGTGGATCACCGGCGGGGACGTCGCCGCACGGCAACGGCTGGTGCGGGGCTGGGCCGAGCTGGACGACCGGCCCGACTTCGCGTCCGTCAACGTGGGCGAGGAGGGGTACGCCGGCCTGGTGGACACGCTCACCGGCCTCGGCGTGGCGGTCGAGGCGGGGGTGTGGACGCCGGCCGAGGCGGACCGGGCCGGCGACGTGAGCCGGATTCTGGTGGAGATCATCGGTACGCCGGCCGGCGCGGCGGTGTCCGCGGCCGACGCCGTGCTGGACCGGCTGCACCGGCTCGACTTGCGGGTGCCGGTGCTGCTGCACGGCGAGGACGCGGCGTGCTGGCCGCTGGTGGCGCACGCCGGGCGGCTCGGCCTGCCCACCCGGATCGGGTTCGAGGACACCCTGACCTTTCCGGACGGCTCCCCCGCGCCCGACAACGCCGCCCTGGTCCGGCGGGCGCTGGCGGTGTGGACGGCCGGTCAGGTCCAGTAGAGCACGCGGCAGCCGGGCAGCCGCCGGGCGATCTCGGTGTCGAACCAGTCGCGCAGCTCGGCCATGGTCTCGCGGGGGTAGACGTACTTCACCGCGCCGTACCTGCCGTGCTTGCGGCTGCGGGACGCCTCGTCCATCTCCAGACGGGTACGCGGATACCAGCCCAGCAGCACCTCCTTGCTGCCGGGCGTGAACCGGTGGGTGATCAGTTCCGCGGTCAGGTCGAGTCCGGGCACGCCGGCCACCGCGTCGCGGACCGCGTCCAGCAGCAGCCCGTAGTGGGTGCGCCAGTCGGGCACCGGCATGATCGGCGCGATGGTGAGTCCGACCGGGTAGCCGTCCAGGGCGAGCCGGCGCAGCGCGGCCAGGCGGTCCTCCACCCGGGCGGTGCCGCCCTCCAGGCGGGTGCTGACCGGCCGGCAGTTGACGCTGAACCGGACCCGGGTACGCCCGGCGTGCGGCAGCCCGACGAAGCCGTCCACGTCGTCGTACTTGGTGGTCCAGCGCAGTTGCACCGGCGCGTCCCAGGCGCCGAAGTGTTCCACCGCGCGCCGCCAGCTGCCGGTGAGGTGTTCCAGGGCCAGCGGGTCGGTGTAGCAGGACGCCTCGAACGTGGTGCCCTCGTCCGCGCGGGCGGAGCTGCGGCTGGTCACCTGGCCGCGGCCGGCGTAGTCGGTGAGGCCGGTCAGGATCTCGTCGAGGTCGGCGTACACCCGGGTGACCGGCGGGCCGGACAGCGACCCGGCCAGGTAGCAGTACTGGCAGTGCGCGGGGCAGCCCTCGGCCAGGTCGAACCGCCAGTCCGCGCTGGGCGCGATGGGCTGCAGCCGGCGCCGTGACGGCGGGCTCACCACGATGGCCAGGGTGGCCTTGGCCCGGGCGTACGTCTCCCGGTCGGTGGCGCCGCGGACACCGGTGAGCCGGTTCGAGGCGAGCCGTTCCACCTCGAGGCCGCGCGCCTCGGCCAGGGCCATGATCCGGTGCCCGTGCGGGTGGTCGTACGCGGCCGGCGTGGCCACCACCCGCCGCGGCGTCCACCGGCGCGCCGGGCGGGCCACGGTTTCGTCGGTCACCGTGGGGGTGGTACCCGCAGGACGCCGGTCAAACGGCCGACCGGGAACGCAGGAAGCGCCGCAGGTCCTGGGTCTCGCCGGTGGCCGGGCGGGCGGCCAGGATGCAGGTGTCGTCGTCCGGGTTGGCCTGCTGCAGCCGGGCCAGCAGTTCGCCCAGCGGGCGTTCCGGCGACGCGGCGACCGCCTCGTCCACCGCGGAGACCACCGTGGCCAGGCCGTCGTCCAGGCCGTACCGGCGGTGCTCGACCAGGCCGTCGGTGTAGAGCAGCAGCACGTCGCCGACGCACATCTCGACCTCGGCGCATTCGTACCGGGCGTCCTCCAGCACGCCCAGCATCGGGCCGGACGGCCGGGACAGCGGCGCGGTCCGGCCGAACCGGCTCAGCAGCGGCGGCGGGTGCCCGGCCTGGGCCCAGGTGAGCCGGCGGCGGACCGGATCGTAGCGGGCGATGACCGCGGTCGCCCCCAGCTCCGGGTTCTCCGCCTCCAGCTCGCAGGTGAGCCGGTTGAGCTGGTCCAGCAGGACCGCCGGGTCGCTGGTGGTGACCGCCAGGGCGCGCAGCGCGTGCCGCAGCTGGGCCATCGTGGTGGCGGCCTGCATGCCGTGCCCGGACACGTCGCCCACGGCGAGCAGCACCGAGCCGTCGCGCAGCTTGCCGGCGTGGTACCAGTCGCCGCCGACCAGGCTCTCCTGCCCGGCCGGCAGGTAGCGCAGGGCCACCTTCAGCCCGGGGAACTCCAGCGGGCCGTCCGGCAGCGGCAGGATGATGTGCTGCAGCCGGGCGGCCAGGTCGTGCTCGGCGGCCAGGGTGCGGCGCTGCTCGGCGAGCTGCTGTTCCACGTCGGCGAGCCGGCGGACGCTGTCCTCACGGGCGGTGACGTCCTGCACGATGCCGTAGATGCGCAGCGGGCGTCCCTCGGCGTCGCGGATCGCGTCGATCACCGTACGCAGGTGTTTGATGGTGCGGCCGATCCGGACCCGCAGCGTGATGTCGACCCGCTCGGCCCGCTCGAATGCCTCCGCGGCGGCCATCCGCAGCGCCTGGTCCTCCGGCAGCGTCAGCGCCGCCGACTCCTCCCGGCTCAACGGCCCGAGGGCCGGGTCCCGCTCGTAGATCCGGTACAGCTGGGCGGACCAGTGCACCTCGCCGCTGACCAGGTCCCATTCGCCCCAGCCGAGGTTGCCGAGGCGTTCGGTGCCGGCCAGCCGTTCGCTCTCCGGCCGGTCCCCGTCGTGCCGGGTCCAGCTGACCAGCAGGTCGTCGCCGAGCTTGTGGGCGCGTACCGAGAACGTGCCGTCGCCGTGCCGGAACGGGCCGGTCTCGGCCGGGTCGCCGCTGTCCAGCACCGCGGCGTAACGGGCCCAGCGGTCGCTGACCAGGCTCTCCGGGAAGCTCTCGCCGAGCGTGGTGCCGAGCAGGTGCCGGCCGGGCCGTCCGTCGGGGGTGACCGCCTCCGGGCTGACCGCGGCGTACCGCAGGTCGGCCAGCCGGCCGGCCGGGTCGCGGACCGGGGTGAGCAGCGCCACCGAACCGGGCAGCGCGTCCAGGATGTGCTGCACGGCGGACCGCCACGGGTCGGACCGGCGGGCCGGCGCCGGGCCGGGGAACAGCGCGGCCAGCGGCGTCGCGGACGGGTCCGCCCCGGGGTCCGGCAGGTCGAGCAGCGCGATCACGCCGGCCGCCACCTCGGTGAGATCACGTTGCTGCTCCGCGGCCATCCGCAGCAGGTGACCGTGCGCCTCGGTGAGCCGGCACCGGGTGCGGCCGGCGAGCAGGCCCACGGCGCGTTCGACCGTGCCCGCGCCGGCGGTCAGCCGGGACACCGGTGCCCTCAGGTCCTGCACCGCGTCCACGTACGCATGTCTGCCGCCGAGCACCGCACCTCCGATCGCCGTATCCGTGTTCCTGCATACGCGAGCCGTCCACCGGTCGTCATCCCCCGATCGCCCGGGATGCCGCCGACCCGCGGGGCGAGCGGACAAGATCACCCAGACGGACGATGGCGGAACGGCCGATCAGATCTCGAAGAGGTCCCGTACCGCCTCGGCCAGACGGACCATGCTGGCACCGGTGACCATGCCGATCCGCTCGGCGCCGACCGAGGCGGGGAGCCGGCGCATCCGGTTCACCACCACCACGCCGGTGATCGGGTCCTGCTCGGTCAGCGCCACCGCGTACGGCGGCAGCTCGGTGGTGCCGCGCTGGCGCACGATCGGCGCGCAGAACGGCGAGGCGTTGACCCGGTCGTTGTAGGTGTCCGCGGACAGCACGAGCACCCGGTACCGGAGGTCCGTGCGGCTGCCGATGGTCCAGATCTCGCCGCGCTTCATCGGAGCGTCGGTCCCCTCGGCCATGCCCCGGAGCGTACCGCCGGCCCGATCTTCGCCCGCGCCCGGCTCGTCCGGTGCTCACTTGGCGGACGCGGTCGAACTCCCAGCGTCGCGAACACGTAAGAATGACCGGGTGAATCGTGAGGGAAGGACGCGGACATGAGTGAGAAGGCGCAGATCGGGGTCACCGGCCTGGCAGTGATGGGCCGCAACCTGGCCCGTAACTTCGCCCGGCACGGCCACACCGTCGCCGTGCACAACCGCAGCTACGCGCGGACCAAGGAGCTGGTCGAACAGTTCGGCGACGAGGGTACGTTCCTGCCGTCGGAGTCGGCGCAGGACTTCGTGGCCAGCCTGGAACGCCCGCGCCGCGTGGTGATCATGGTCAAAGCTGGTCCGGCCACGGACGCGGTGATCGACGAGTTCGCGCCGCTGCTCGAGCCCGGCGACATGCTGATCGACGCGGGCAACGCGCACTTCGCCGACACCCGGCGGCGCGAGGCGGCGCTGAAGGAGCGCGGGCTGCACTTCGTCGGCACCGGCGTGTCCGGCGGCGAGGAGGGCGCGCTGCACGGCCCGAGCATCATGCCCGGCGGCTCGCGGGAGTCGTACGAGTCGCTCGGCCCGCTGCTGGAGGACATCTCGGCCAAGGTCGACGGCGAGCCGTGCTGCGTGCACGTCGGCCCGGACGGCGCCGGCCACTTCGTCAAGATGGTGCACAACGGCATCGAGTACGCCGACATGCAGCTCATCGCGGAGGCGTACGACCTGCTCCGGCAGGCCGGCGGGCACTCGCCGGCGGAGATCGCGGAGATCTTCAAGGGGTGGAACGAGGGCCGGCTGGGCTCGTACCTGATCGAGATCACCGCCGAGGTGCTCAAGCAGGCCGACCCGGAGACCGGTCAGCCGTTCGTGGACGTGGTGCTGGACCGGGCCGAGCAGAAGGGCACCGGCCGCTGGACCGTGCAGTCGGCGCTGGACCTGGGCGTACCGATCAGCGGCATCGCCGAGGCGGTGTTCGCCCGGGCGCTGTCCGGCGACCCGGTGGCCCGCGAGGCCGCGGCCGGGCTGCCCGGGCCGTCTGCCACCGCCGGCGCCGGCGGCACCGGCCTGCAGGCCGACATCGAGCAGGCGCTGTTCGCCAGCAAGATCGTCGCGTACGCGCAGGGCTTCCAGCAGATCCAGGCCGCCAGCAAGGAGTACGGCTGGGACATCGACCCCGGCGCGATGGCCAAGATCTGGCGGGACGGCTGCATCATCCGGGCGAAGTTCCTGGACTACATCAAGCAGGCGTACGACAAGTCGCCGCAGCTGCCCACGCTGCTGGTGGACGACTACTTCCTGGAGGCGGTCAGCGGCGCCCAGCAGGGGTGGCGGCGGGTCGTGGCGCTGGCCGCGGAGCAGGGCGTCCCGGCGCCCGGGTTCGCGTCGGCGCTGGCGTACTACGACGGCCTGCGGGCGAAGCGGCTGCCCGCCGCGCTGATCCAGGGACAGCGGGACTTCTTCGGCGCGCACACGTACCAGCGGGTCGACAAGCCCGGCGCGTTCCACGTGCTGTGGGCCACCGAGGACCGCAACGAGGTCCCGGCCTGACCGGTCCGCCGGCCCGCCACCACGGCGGGCCGGCGGCCTAGGCCGGCACGACCGGCCGGACCATGGCCATCAGGGCACCGACCTCGGCGGCGGGCAGCGGCCGCGCCAGGTGGAAACCCTGGCCCAGGCGGTAGCCCATCTCGCGCAGCCGGTACAGCTGCGCCTCGCTCTCGATGCCCTCGGCGACCGCGGACAGCTGCAGGTACTCGGCGAGCTGCGCGACGGCGGCGGCCACCGCGAGCCGGCCCCGGTCCTCACCGTCGCAGATCCCGTCGACGAACGACTTGTCCAGCTTCAGCACGTCCACCGGGAACGCCCGCAGCAGGCTCAGCGACGACTGCCCGGTGCCGAAGTCGTCCAGGGCCAGGCGCACGCCCAGCTCGTGCAGCGACTCCAGGGTCTCGCGGACCTGGCGGCCCTCCACCACGGACGACTCGGTGACCTCGAGGACCAGGTTCTGCGGGCGTAACCCGGTCTCGCTGAGCACCGCCACGACCTGGTCGACGAAGGCGCCGTCGCGCAGCTGCCGGGCGGCCACGTTGACGTTGACCGCGCGGATCGCGGCGTCGCCGTACTCGGCCTGCCAGGCGGCGAGCTGACCGCACGCCTGACGCAGCACCCACGCGCCCAGCGGCACGATCAGCCCGGACCGTTCCGCCACCGGGATGAAGTGGCTCGGTGACACCACGCCGCGCGTCGGGTGGGTCCACCGGACCAGCGCCTCGACCCCCGAGATCCGGCCGGTGACCAGGTCGAACACGGGCTGGTAGAGCAGGAACAACTCGTGCCGGATGAGCGCGTTGTGCAGTTCGCTGCCGAGCCGGGCGTGGTTGACGACCTCCTCGCGCATGCGCGGCTCGAACCGGGTCCAGCTGGCCTTGCCGCCGGCCTTGGCGGCGTACATGGCGATGTCGGCGTTGCGCACCACCTCGTCGGCGGAGTCGCCCGGACCGGCCAGGGCGACGCCGACGCTGGCGCGGGCGAGCAGGTGGTGCTCGCCGACCCGGAACGGCACCGAGAGGGCGGCCAGGACCCGCTCCGCCGCGTCGTCCGCGGCCGCCGGATCGTCGAACTCCAGGAGCACGGCGAACTCGTCGGCACCCAGCCGCGCGGGCAGCTCGGTGACCACGGCGTGCGAGCGGAGGCGCTGGGCCACCTCGTACAGCAGCTGGTCGCCGACCGCGTGCCCCATGGTGTCGTTCACGGTCTTGAAGTCGTCGACGTCGACCAGCAGCACGCCGCTCGGCTGGTGCGCGTCCAGCCGCTCGGCGAGCACGGCACCGAACCGGGAGCGGTTGGCCAGGCCGGTGAGCGAGTCGTGCATGGCCAGCCGTTGCAGCTCGGCCTGCTGCTCCTGGATGCCGGTGAGCAGGCGGCGGTTCTCGCGCAGCCCGATCAGCTGGCGCAGCACCACGATCCCGGCGATCAGCAGGGCGCCGATGATGACGGTGCGCTGGTGCCAGCTCATGTCGCGTACCGACACGGCGCCGACCAGCACCGCGGTGGTGACCACGGCGAACGGCGGCAGGACGTTGAAGAAGCTGCGGACGTTGCGGGCGGCCGGCGCGGCGGCGGGCCGGTCCAGCACCCGCAGCTGACGGGCCGCGGCGGCGCTGATCGCGGTCCCGATGACCGGCATGACCAGCACCGACATGGCCAGCCGGGCGGTGTCCGACCCGCCGATCAGCAGCACCGAGGTGACCACGCCGGCCAGCGGCGCGACGGTGAGCATCCGCAGCGACAGCGGGTCGACCGTGCCGGTGGGCGACAGCGCGGCCTTGCCGATGACCACGACCGCGAGCAGTCCGCTGATGCCGACCACCGCGGCGCTGAACCCGGTCACGGACGACGTGTCGGGGGTCGCGGAGTCGAGCACCACATGCACGAAGATGAGGACGCCGGCGACGCCCACCGTGGCGCCGTCCAGCAGCAGCTTCAGCCAGCTGACCAGCGGCCGCCGGCCGAGCGGCAGGTGCAGGAAGCCGATCATCGCCATCACCACGGCGAGCAGCGCGGGCACCGCGGCGTACGGGGAGAGCCCCGGCTTGCCGTCCGGCACCACGAGCGACGCCACGCAGGCCATGCCGAGGCAGACCGAGGCGTGCGAGAAGCGGCGCCAGAAGCCCCGCAGCGGCCGCGACACCACGATCTGCGAACCGATCCGGTAACAGGCCACCGCGGCGGCGGCCGTCGCCACCAGGCCGCCGAGGTGGCCGACGCGGGCCGATCCGCCGTCGTGCAGCGTCAGCCACACCGCGACCGCCACCACGCTCGCCGCCGCGACCGCGGGCGCAACGAGGACCCCGCGGCGGGGAGCGCCCCGGCGGCGTTTCCCGGCGTATCGGGTCATGACGTCGTCCGGCTCCCTGTCGGTCTGGCCCTGTGGCATACCAGTCGGCGGGAAAGCCGGAAAACTGAGAAATGTCCGAAGAGCCGGACCCGCCGCCGAGCGGCCCGGTCCGGCCCGCCGGAACGGTCAGTCACGGCCCCCGGAGCTCGTGGGCGGACCGGCAAGCCGCGGTCCCGGTGCGACGGCCGGCCCGGCCGGCCCGGCGACCGGGAAGCCGGCCGGCTGAGACGGCCCGGCGACCGGGAAAGCGGCCGGCTGGGACGGTACGGCCGCCGGGAAGACAGCCGGCTGGAAGGGCACGGCCGCCGGGATGACAGCCGGCTGGAAGGGCACGGCCGCCGGGAAGACAGCCGGCCCGGACGGCACACCCTCGGGTGCCGCCACCGCGAGCCCCCGGCGGCGGGCGAGCCACAACACCACCACGGTGTACCCCACCAGCACCGGCACGTTCGCCACGACCAGCTGCCACGGCGCGTCCGCGGCGGTCTCGGTCACCGTGAGCTGCCCGGTCGCCGCCGCCAGCGTGGTCGCCACCAGGTTGTTGACCACGTGCAGGGCGACCGCCGCCTCCAGGCCGCCGGTGCGGACCGTCAGATATCCGGCCAGCGTCCCGAACACCACCAGATCCAAGAAGCCCCACGGCGTACCCCACCCGTGCACCGCGGCGAACAGCACCGCCTGCAGCAGGATCGGCACCCACGGGCGACGGGCGAACGCGCCGAACGTCTGCAGCAGCAGGCCGCGGAAGCCGTACTCCTCGGCGGCCGCCTGCACCGGCACCACCGCCAGCAGGACCGCCATGCTGGCGGCGAACGACGTGAGGCCGGTCCAGCCGCCGTCCAGGCCGAGTTCGTCGCCCCCGGCACCGGTGACGGCGAGCAGCGCGGCGCTGCCACCGAACATCAGCAGCAGCGCCGCCACCGCCACCGGCAGGCAGCGCATCAGCCAGCCCCACCGCAGCCGGCCGGTGACCGCGGAGAGCGTTCCGGGCCGGCGTCCCTGCAGCCAGGCCGCGGACAGCACGATCGGCAGCAGCGCCGCCACCGCCAGGAAGTCCACCGCCAGCGACCCGCGCGGGCCGAAGTCCGGCAGGTCGTCCGGCCCGCCCGGCCGGCCCGCCAGCGCGGCCAGCACGGCCACTCCCCCGTACAGGACCGCGGCCGCCACCAACCAGGCGAGAAGTACGGCGAGCACCGTCAGCAGGTGCCGCCACCAGCGGTGTGCGGGGGTGCGGGCGAGCCGGTGGTACGCGGCACCGGGCAGCGGCGAAAATCTCGGCGAGGTCATGACCGGAAGTCTGGTCGGCCGGCCGGCCCCGGCGAATCGGGCTGCGGCCGGAATGTCACCCCCACCCTGGGGCATAGGGGCACCGCGCCGTGGGGTGGATGCGCGCGGCCCGGCCGACCCCTAGGTTTGCTGCTCATGGGATTCCGGACCTGGCTGCTGCCCGCCGTGCTGACGGCCGGGCAACTGCTGCTCTGGCCCGGCGCACCGCTGCTCACCGGCGATCCGGTCAACCCCGCGGCGGCCTCGGCGGTCGTGGTCGCCACGCTCGTCACCGGGGTGGCCCTGCTCTGGCGGCACCGCGCGCCGGTCCCGGTCGCTGTGGCCGTCGTGGCCGCGCTCAGCCTGGCGTACTGGGCCGAACGGAGCGACCAGCTGTTGGTGATCGCCATCGCCGACCTGGTCGCGCTGTACTCCGTCGCGCTGCGCTGCCCGCGGCGCACCACGCTGTACACCGCCGGCGGGGTGCTGCTCTGGCAGGCCGGCGTGGCCGCGGTCGAGGACGTGAACACCGTCGGCGAGTACGTCCTCACCCTGCTCACCCTCGTGGTGGTCTACGCCCTGGTGGTGGCGTTCGGCCGGGTCCGCCGCCGCTGGCTGGCCGACCGGGCGGCCGCCTCCCGGGACGTGGCCGAGGCCGAGGCCCGGCGCCGCGACGCCGCGGACGCGGAACGGCACCGCCTCGCCCGCGAGCTGCACGACGTCACCGCGCACCACCTGACCTCCATCGTGGTGAGTGTGTCCGCCGCGCAGCACCTCGGTGACAAGCGACCCGATCTGCGGCGGGAGGCGCTGGACTTCGCCGCCCGTACCGGCCGGGAGACGCTCGACGCGCTGCACCGGCTGGTGTCGGTGATGCAGCTGCCCGGCGAACGGCCGGCCTCGCCGGCCGAGCAGCTCGCGGACCTGGCGGCCGGCTTCGTCCGGCTGGGCCAGCGGGTGACGGTACGGCTGCCGGAGACGGAACTGCCGGCGCCGGTCGCCGAGGCGGTCCACGGGATCGCGCGGGAAGCCCTGACCAACACCCTGCGGTACGCCCCCGGGGCGCGGGTGCGGATGCGGGTGACGCAGTCCGCCGAGGGCACCGAGCTGATCGTGGAGAACGACGCCCCGGCCACGGCGTTGGGCTTCGGCGCCGGGCGGGGCGCGACGGCCGGGCTGGGTGGCGGCCGCGGGCTGGCCGGGATGCGGGAGCGGGCCGCCGCGCTCGGCGGTACGGCCGAGGCGGGTCCGCGGGTCGACGGCGGATGGCGGGTACGGGCGCTCCTGCCCGCGGCGCCCGGAGCCCGCGCCGCCGGCGGGCCGGTGGCCGGCGGGCCGGTGGCCGGCGGGCCAGTGGCCGGCGGGCCGCCGTGGTGGGCCCGGGCGGACAACGTGGTCGACGCCGGTCTGGTCGCCGGCATGCTGTTCCTGCCGGCGCTCGGCCTCCTCATCCTGATCGAGGACGTCGCCCGGCCGACCGCACCGGAGCTGGTCCTGATCGCCCTGGCCACCCTCGCGCACGCGGCGCCGCTGGTCTGGCGGCGCCGCCACCCGTGGCCGGTGTTCGCGCTGGTGGCCGGCACCACCTGGCTGTGGCCGGTGCTGACTCTGGTGGGTGCCCTGCCGGAGTCGGGCGGGTGGCTGGTGCTCGGCGGCGTGGCCGCCGACGCGGCCGCCGTCTACGCGGTCGCCGCCTACGGCGGCCGCGGCCGGATCACCGCGCTCACCATCCCCGCCGTGCTGGTCTGCACCGGCCTGGCCACCGCCGTGACCGGCGGCGTGGAAAGCGGCTTACGGTCGCCGCCCGCCGTCCCGGACCTCGCGGCGGCCGAGCTGACCACGCGCGATCTGCTGCTGGTCGCGGCGCTCGTCGGGGTGAGTTTCATGGTGATGACCGTGGTGCTGCTCGCACCGGTCGTCGCGGCGTGCTGGGGTGCGGGCGCCGCAAAGGCCGCCCGGGCGGCGCGGGTGCGGTACCGGGAGCACGGGGCGCTGGCCGAGGCGACCGCCCGGGCCGTGCTCTCGGCCGCCGACGAGCGGGCCCGGGTGGCGGCCGGGCTGCGCGCCGCGGTGCTGGAACAGACCGCGCGGGTCGGCACCACCGCCGAGGCGGGCGACGTGGACGGGGTGCTGGTGTCGGCCCGGGCGGCGCTCGGGTCGATGCGGGGCCTGCTCAGCGGCCTGCGTGAGCCACCGCAGCCGGGCGGGGTGGCGCCACCCGGCCCCGGACTGGGACCGCCCTCCGCGACCCCGCCCGTAACCGAGCCCGACCCGGCCGCTCAGACCACCAACGGGCCGGACCCGGCCAAATCCGGACCCCACCCGGCCACCCCGGCCGAACCCGGACCCCACCCGGCGACCCCGGCCGGAAACGGGCCGGGGCGAGCCGGCCCGGGCGGAGCCGGTCTCGCGTCGCTCGCCGAGCTGCTGCGGACCAGTGCGCGCCCGGCCACGCTGACCGTCGTCGGCGACCTCGAGGGCCTGCCGGCCGCCGTCGACCGGTCCGCCTACCGGCTGGTGGAGATGCTGCTGACCGGCGGCTCCGGGCCGGCCACCGTGCGGGTGACCCGGTCCGCCGACGGGCTGCGGATCACCGTCACCGGAGTGGCCGCGGACGCCGACGGCACCCGGGCGGCCGCGGTGCAGGCCCGGGTGTCCGCGCTGGGCGGCACCTACGCGGACGGACCGGCCGAGCCCGGCTACCCGGCCGAGCCCAGCAACCCGGCCGAGCCCAGCAACCCGGCCGAGCCCGGCAACCCGGCCGAGCCCGGCAACCCGGCCGAGGCCGGCAACGGAGTTGTGGAAGTCTTGCTGCCGGTACCGGCGGCTGTGGAGGTGACGTCATCGCGATTCGGGTGATGGTGGTGGACGACCAGCTCATGGTGCGGGCCGGGCTGTCCGCGATCGTGGACGCCGAGGACGACCTCGAGGTGGTCGGCGAGGCCGCCGACGGGCAGGCGGCGCTGGACCTGGCGGCGCGCCTGCGGCCGGACGTCGTGCTGATGGACATCCGGATGCCGGGCATGGACGGGCTCGCCGCCACCGCCCGCCTCACCGCGGCGGAGAACCCGCCGCGGGTGCTGGTGCTGACCACGTTCCACCAGGACGCGTACGTGTTCCAGGCACTGCAGGCCGGTGCGGCCGGGTTCCTGCTCAAGGACGCCGAACCCGCCGACCTGGTGGCCGCGGTCCGGGTGGTGGCGGCCGGGGAGGCGATGCTCAGCCCGGTGGTGACCCGGCGGCTGATCGACGCGTTCGCGGCCGGGACGGTGGCCGGCCCGGCCCGCCCCGATCCGCGGCTGGCGGCACTCACCCCGCGGGAGCGGGACGTCCTGGCGGGGGTGGCCGCGGGCTGGTCCAACGCGGAGATCGGCGAGCGGCTGGGCATCGCCACCGGCACGGTGAAGGCGCACGTGAACGCGCTGCTGCCGAAGCTGGGTGTGCGCAGCCGGGTGCAGGCGACGATCGCCGCCTACGACCTCGGCGTGGTCCGGCCCCGGGGCTGAGCGCGCCGGGGCCGGCCCGGGTCAGCCCTTCAGCGCGGCGGAGACCACGGCCCGCGCCTCCTCCTGGATCTGGGCCAGGTGGTCCGGGCCCTGGAACGACTCGCCGTAGATCTTGTACACGTCCTCGGTGCCGGACGGCCGGGCCGCGAACCAGCCGGACTCGGTGGTCACCTTGAGGCCGCCGATCGCGGCGCCGTTGCCCGGTGCCGTGGTCAGGACCGCGGTGATCGGCTCGCCGGCCAGTTCCTTCGCGGTGACCTGGTCCGGCGACAGCTTCGCCAGCACCGCCTTCTCGTCCCGGGTGGCCGGCGCGTCGATCCGGGCGTACGCGGGGCTGCCGAACCGGCCGGTCAGGTCGGCGTAGTGCTCGCTGGGCGTGCGGCCCGTGGTGGCCAGGATCTCCGAGGCCAGCAGGTCGAGCAGCAGGCCGTCCTTGTCGGTGCTCCACACGCTGCCGTCGCGGCGCAGGAACGACGCGCCGGCACTCTCCTCGCCGCCGAAGCCGACGCTGCCGTCGAGCAGGCCGGGCACGAACCACTTGAAGCCGACCGGCACCTCGTCGAGCCGGCGACCCAGATCCGCGGCCACCCGGTCGATCATCGAGGAGGACACCAGCGTCTTGCCGACCGCGGCGCCGGACGGCCAGTCGGTGCGCACCCGGAACAGGTAGGCGATCGCCACGGCCAGGTAGTGGTTCGGGTTCATCAGGCCGCCGTCGGGGGTGACGATGCCGTGCCGGTCGGCGTCCGCGTCGTTGCCGGTGGCGATCTGGAAGCGGTCCTTCTGCTCGATCAGCGACGCCATCGCGTACGGCGACGAGCAGTCCATCCGGATCTTGCCGTCCCAGTCCAGCGTCATGAACCGGAACGTGGGGTCGACGTCCGGGTTGACCACGGTCAGGTCCAGGCCGTACCGCTCGCCGATCTCGCCCCAGTACGCCACGCTGGCGCCGCCGAGCGGGTCGGCGCCGATCCGCACGCCGGCCGAGCGGATCGCGTCCAGGTCGATCACCGCGCCCAGATCGCCGACATAGGCGTCCAGGAAGTCGTACGTGGACACGGTCGCGGCGCTCCGGGCCCGCGCGGCCGGCACCCGGCGTACGTCCGCGAGTCCCGCCGCGATCAGCGCGTTCGCCCGGTCCTGGATCCATTTCGTGGCGTCGGTGTCGGCCGGACCGCCGTGCGGCGGGTTGTACTTGAAGCCGCCGTCGGCCGGCGGGTTGTGCGACGGCGTCACCACCACGCCGTCGGCCAGGCCGGACTGCCGGCCCCGGTTGTGGCGCAGGATCGCGTGCGACAGCGCCGGGGTCGGGGTGTACCCGTCCCGGCTGTCGATCAGCACGGTCACCTCGTTCGCCGCGAACACCTCCAGCGCGCTGACCATCGCCGGCTCGCTCAGCGCGTGGGTGTCGCGGACCAGGAACAGCGGGCCGTCGGTGCCCTGGTCCCGGCGGTACTCGACGATCGCCTGGCTGGTCGCCACGATGTGGTCCTCGTTGAACGCGGTGCGCAGGCTGGATCCGCGGTGCCCGGAGGTGCCGAACGCGACCCGCTGCTCCGGCACCTCCGGGTCGGGGTGCTCGGTGTAGTACGACAGGATCACGCGGGGCACGTCGATGGCGTCGCGGGCCTCGGCGGGTCGGCCGGCACGGGGATCTACGGACATCGGGGGCCTCCTCGGAGCGTGGAACCGGCCCGGGGCGGCGGCGTCGAACCGCGCCGTGGTCGCCCGGCGGTCGTTGTGCGGATCGTATCGTTGCGCGGTACCCGGGACACGCGATCGGTAAGCCGTCGCGGCCGGTATTGAACCTTTCCGGCCCGGAATCCGAACTACCTGACGTGACAGGGGCGAAAGCGGCCGGGGGGCCGCGAGACGGTCGCCGGCTGCGCCGTGTCCTCGTACCCCTGGTGTCCGCTCTGTTCCTGGTGCTCGGGCCGGCCGTGCCGGCCGAGGCGCACGCCGCGCTGCTGGCCTCCACCCCCGCGCCGGGCAGCGTGATCGGCACCTCCCCGACCGAGGTGACCGTGACGTTCAGCGAACCGGTCACGCCGGTCGCCGGCCGGGTCCAGGTGATCGCGCCGGACGGGCGGCGGATCTCCGGGGCGGTCACCGCCCGCGGCGCGGTCCTCACCGTCGCGGTCCGGCGCGCCGACCGGCCGCTCGGCACCTACCTGGTCAGCTACCGGGTGATCTCGGCGGACAGCCACCCGGTGGCGGGGGCGCTGACGTTCTCGGTGGGCGCGCCGTCCACGACGCCGCCGGCGGCCACCGCGGACGACGTCCACCGGTCGGTGGCGGTCGCGCTGCCGGCGGTCCGCTATCTCGGGTACGCCGGGCTGACCCTGACCATCGGCCCGGCGCTGCTGCTGGCGCTGCTCTGGCCCCGCCGCACCCCCCGCCGCGGCGCGGTCCGCCTGGTGCGCGCGGGCCTGGCCGCGACCGCCGTGGCCACGCTGGCGGATCTGTGGCTGCAGGCGCCGTACCGGTCCGGCACCCCGCTGTGGGACGTCGCACCGGGCGCCCTCGGGCAGGTGCTGACCGACGGCTACGGGCTGGCGCTCGGCGCCCGCCTGGCGGTCCTGGCGGTGGTGGCCGGGCTGCTGCCGCCGGTGCTGGCCGGCACCGCCGGGCGCGGCCGGGCGCTCACCCTCGCCGGTCTCGGGCTGGGCGGTCTGGCCACCTGGCCGCTGACCGGGCACGCGGTCGCGGCGCCGCTGCCGGCGGTGATCGTGGCCGCCGACGTGGTGCACATGGCGGCCATGGCGGTCTGGCTGGGCGGCCTGGTCACGCTGACCGTGGTGCTGCTGCGCCGGACCCATCCCCGGGTGCTGGGCGTGCTGCTGCCGGTGTGGTCGCGGTGGGCCGCGGTGGCGGTGGTGTGGCTGGTCGGCGCCGGGGTGCTGCAGGCCGTGGTGCAGGTCGGCTCGGTGCCGGCGCTGTGGCGCACCGACTACGGCCGGCTGCTGGTCGCCAAGGTGGCGGTGCTGGCGCTGACCCTGGGCGCGGCGGCGTACGCCCGGCGGCTGGTGCACCACGCCGGCGCCCCGGCCGGGTTGCGCCGCACGGTCGGCATCGAGGTGGCCGCGACCGCCGTGGTGCTCGGTCTCAGCGCCGTCCTGGTCCAGGTGAATCCGGGCCGCAGCGCCACCACCGACGCGGCCACGGTGATCGACGACGGCGTGTCGCAGACCCTCACCTCGTCGCTGTACACGCTGCAGTTCAACATCTATCCGCTGCAGATCGGCGACAACAACACGGTGCACGCGTTCGTCTACACGCCGGAGGGCAAGCCGCTGCCGGCCGCCGAGTGGACCGTCACCTCGGCACTCGCCGGGCGCGACCTGGAACCGGTGACCACCCCGATGCTGGGCGTGCTGCCGCGGCACCACGCCATCGGCGCGCTCACGTTCCCGCTGCCCGGCACGTACGACCTGCGCTTCACCATCCGGATCTCGGAGATCGACCAGGCCACGGTGAAGACCACGGTCACCGTGCCGGCGGCCGCCCGGGGGTGACGATCCGGCGCCGGTTAACCTCGCCTGCGTGCTGATCCTGCTGCCGCCGAGCGAGGGCAAGTCCGTCCCGGCCACCGGCGATCCGGTCGACCCGGCCGAGCTCTGGCTGCCCCGCCTGGCCCCGGCCCGCCGCCGCGTGCTCACCCGTCTCGTCGCGATGTGCCGCCGGCACAGTGCGCGCGGGACGGCCGCGTCGCTCGCCACGCTCGGGCTGAGCGCCGGGCAGGCCGACGAGGTGGTGCGCAACGCCGGACTGGCCTCGGCGCCCGCCGCGCCGGCCGCCGAGGTGTACTCCGGCGTGCTGTACGAGGCACTCGGCGCCGCCGGCCTGGCCCCGGCCGCGCGGGACTGGCTGGACGCGCGGGCGGTGGTGTTCTCCGGGCTGTGGGGCGTGGTCCGGCTGCCCGACCGGATTCCGGCGTACCGGTGCTCGGTCGCGGTGTCGTTGCCCGGCCTCGGCGGGCTCACCGGGCACTGGAAGAAGGCGCTGGCCCCGGTCCTGACCGCGGCGGCCGGCGACGGCCCGGTGCTGGACCTGCGCTCCGGCGCGTACGCGGCGATGTGGTCGCCGGCCGGGCCGCTGGCCGCGCGCACCGCCCAGGTCCGGGTGCTGCACGAGCGCACCGTCGGCGGGGTCGCGCAGCGGTCCGTGGTCAGTCACTTCAACAAGGCCACCAAGGGGCGCCTGGTCCGGTCGCTGGCCGAGGCCGGCGCGGAGCCGGCCTCGGTCGGCGATCTGGTGACCGCGCTGCGCGACCTGAAGCACACGGTCGAGGAGCGGCCCGCGCCGGCGGACCGCCCCCGGCAGCTGGACGTGGTGGTGCCGGAGCTGTGACTACTGGGCGGCGAGGACGTCGACCACGAAGCGGAGGTCGCCGGCCGGCCGCCCGCCTTCCGCCTTCTCCCCGTACGCCATCGTGGCCGGGATGTCGAGCTGCACCCGGCTGCCCACCGGCACGCCGATCAGGCCCTGGTCGAAGCCGGGGATCAGCCCGCCCACGCCGATCTGGGTCTCCAGCAGCTGACCGGACTGCCACGAGGAGTCGAAGACCTTGCCGTCTTTGTAGGTGACGCCGACATAGTTGGCACGGATGGTCTGCCCGGCGGCGACGGCCGGGCCGGTGCCCTTGATCAGCGGGGTCACCTGGAGCTTCTTCACCCGGCCGCTGCCGGCCTTCACGGTCGGCGCGGTCTGGAGGGCCGGGTCGAGCGCCGCGGCCGGGTTCTCCGGCGGCGCGGCGGCGGACGGTGCGGCGGCGGACGGGGGCGCCGCGGACGGTGTCGCCGGGTCGTCGTCGGACACCTGGACCAGCACGAACGTCGCGATCAGGACCGCGATCACGCCCACGCCGGCCAGGGCTCCGGCGATGGCCTGGCCGCGGCGCTTGGCGTTGGCGGCCTGCTCGGCCGTGGTCGGCTGCTCCGCCGCGGGCTCGGCGGTCTGCACGTGGTCAGTCATCTGCGGTCGACGCTCCTGCACTGTCTGGCTGGTTATACGGGCGAACCCGGACACCGTACTCGCCGAAGGAGCACCGTGGTCGGCCGAACCGCGGCGCCGAAGATCCATTCGCGGTCCGGTGCCGCCGAACCGGCGATCGTGGCCCTCGACCGTAAGGGCGGTTACCGATCCCGCTCTGGTTCGTCACTGATCGAAGTGAGATCGTGTATCCGCTCACAGCAATGGCGGCGGGCGCTCACCGCCGGCAACTGCGACAGCGAACTCGGCTCACCGTGCCCGGCCGCCACCGGAGCCCGGCGACGGGAGCCCCGCGTACGACCGGGGAGGGTCGGTTGCCGGACGACGACCGGAGAACGGGTCGGCAGTCACGATCCGGGGCACCGCACGGGCGGACGCCCCGGCCTCCGCACCCGGCCGGCCACGGCTACCGGGCCGGCGGGCGGCGGGCCGCGGCCGTACCCCCGGCGCTGCTCTCCGACGCCGGACGGCGCCGGGTGGGTGAGGTCCTGATGCCCGCCTCGGTGATCCTCGCCGGGGTGCTGCTGGTGGTGGCGTTCGCCTTCATCATCAACCGCGCCATGCGCGACGACCGGAACACCGCCATCCCGCCGCCGCAACCCCCGGCGCTCGGCACGAACCCGCTCGCGCCCACCGAACAGGCACTGATCCCGCTGCCCAGCCCGTCCACCTCGGCCAGCCCGTCGTCCCCGGCGACCACCGCGCCGACGTCCCGGCCGCCGTCCAGCAAGCCGCCGGCCCCGGACCGGGGCGCGGTCGCCGTCGACCGCGCCGGGGTGCCGGGCCGGGTGGACCTGTCCGCCGAGGGCGACCGGGACTGGGTGCACTGGGGCCAGGACGGGACGTTCTCGCTGGAGCGCGACGCGGACGGCGGCTTCAAGATCCTGGAGGGCGCGCCCACCGCGCCGCGCAACCGGCACACGCTCAGCCCGCAACGGTTCGCCTGGCGCGGCGGCTCCCCGGTGCAGAACTCGGACGGCACCACGACCGGCATCCGCACCTGCGGCAAGGGCAACGGCTTCACGCTCACCGCGCCGGCCGGGCGGGCCAACCGCACGCTGCGGGTGTACGTGGGCACGTTCGCCGCCCGCGGCCGCCTCGACGCCCGGCTCTCCACCGGCGGCGCGACCGTGGTGAGCCGCCTGGAGGAACGGGACGACAAGCTCGCCACCGCGGTCTTCACGGTGACGTACCGGTCGCCCAAGGACGGCACGCTGAAACTCAGCTGGACCACCGAGGAGTCCTTCGACTCCGACTGCGGCGGGGTGGCTCTGCAGGCCGCCACCCTGCGCTGAACTGCGGGACAAGGGGGTCGGGGGTTGTTCGCCGCCTGGGGCTCGTGGGTGGCCCGGTTCCGCTGGCCGGTGTTCACGGTGGCGCTCGCCGCGGTGATCGGGGCCGGCGTGTGGGGCACGGGCGTGTTCGGCCAGCTGTCCGAGGGCGGCTACCACGATCCGGGCAGTGAGTCGACCCGGGCCGCCGAGGTGGTCCGGCAGGGCCTGGGCGCCCAGGGCGGCGACGTGGTGGTCGTCTACACCCCCACCACCGGCGGCATCGACGACGCCGCGCTGGCCGACCGGGTCCGGGACCGGCTCGACCGGCTGCCCCGCGACGCGGTCAGCGCCACCACGTCGTACTGGTCGGCGGACCGCGCCCCGCGGTACGCCTCGGCGGACCGCCGCAGCGCGGTCGCCGTGCTCACCCTGGCCGGTGCGGACGACTCGGCGAAGCTGGCCTCGTACCGGCAGATCGACGACCGGCTCGCGGTGCCCGGCGCCCGCGTCCAGGTGGCCGGCGGCACCGTGCTCGGCGATGCGTCTGCCCGCCTGTCCACCCGCGACCTGGCCGTGGCGGAGGCCGTCTCCCTGCCGATCGTGCTGATCCTGCTGCTGCTGGTGTTCGGCTCGCTGGTCGCCGCGGCGCTGCCGGTGCTGGTCGGCGGCGCGGCGGTGCTCGGCTCGCTGGGCGTGCTGCACGCGGTCGCGCTGACCCACAACGTCAACTCGTTCGCGGTGAACGTGGCCAGCCTGCTGGGCCTGGGCATGGCGATCGACTACGGGCTCTTCATGGTGGGGCGCTTCCGCGAGGAGCAGGAGTACGGCCGGACGCCCGCCGAGGCGGTGACCCGTACCGTGGCGACGGCCGGGCGGACCGTGCTGTTCTCCGCCACCCTGTTGATGATCGCGCTCGCCGGGCTGCTGCTGTTCCCGCAGGGCTTCCTGAAGTCGCTGGCGTACGGCGGGCTGGCCGCGGTCGCGCTGGCCGCGGTGCTGTCGCTCAGCCTGCTGCCCGCGCTGCTGGCGATCCTCGGGCGGCGGGTCGACAAGCTGCCGATCCGGCTGCCCCGGCGCCGCACCGCCCGCCCGCCCGGCAGCGGCTGGGCCCGGCTCGCCGACGTGGTGCTGCGCCGTCCGGTGCTGGTGGCCGTACCCCTGGTGCTGGGTCTGCTGGTGCTGGCCGCACCGATCCGCGGGGTGCACTTCGGCGAGACCGACGAGCGGGTGCTGCCGGCCGGCGAACCGGCCCGCCAGGCCATCGAGACGCTCAAGGCGGACTTCCCGGCGCTGAGCAGCGTGGGCATCCAGGTGGTGCTGCGCGGCACCCGCGGCGAGGCGCCGGAACCGGCCGCCACGGCGACGTTCGCCGACCGGCTGCGGCAGGTGCGCGGCGTCGCCGCGGTGACCCCGGCCGGCTCTGGCGACGTGGTGGTGGTCTTCACCGCCACCACGGAGGCGACCGACCCGTTCGCCGGCGCGGCCCGTGACGCGGTCACCGACATCCGCGCCCTGCGCCCGCCGGCCGACACCGAGCTGCTGGTCGGCGGCACCACCGCCCGCAGCGTGGACAGCCTGGAGGCGACCGCGGACCGGCTCCCGCTGATGATCGGGCTGCTGGTCGGCGCCACCCTGATCCTGATGTCCCTGGCCTTCGGCTCGATCCTGCTGCCGGTCAAGGCGGTGGTGGTGAGCGCGCTCAGCCTCACCGCCACGTTCGGCATCCTGGTCTGGATCTTCTCCGACGGCCATGGCGCCGGCCTGCTGCGGGTCACGCCGGCACCGCTGGAGGTCGGCATCGTGGTGCTGATGGCCGCGGTGGTGTTCGGGCTGTCCACCGACTACGAGGTGTTCCTGCTGTCCCGGATGGTCGAGGCGCGGACCCGGGGCGCCACCACCGCCGAGGCGGTGACCACCGGCCTGGCCCGCACCGGCCGGGTGATCAGTGCGGCGGCGCTGCTGCTCATCGTGGTGACCGGCGCGTTCGCGCTGTCCTCCGTGACCACCATGCGGTTCGTCGGCGTCGGCATGATCATCGCGCTGGTGCTGGACGCCACCGTGGTCCGGATGCTGCTGGTGCCGGCGCTGCTGCGGATGCTCGGCGCCGCGGCCTGGTGGGCGCCGGGGCCGCTGCGCCGCCTGCAGGAGCGGGCCGGCCTGGCGGAGTACGCCGACGAGGAACTGTTCCCGACCGTGTCGGTGGGCCGGCACGCCGCGCCGGAGGACGCGGACCCCCGCCCGGCGGCACCGGGCCCCGCGCCCGGTCACGCCGAGCCGGTCTCCGACCGCGACCGGTCGGCCATCCGGGTCGGCACCGGCGACCGGTCCGCCTCGCCCCGCACCGAGCGGCCGTCCGTCCGGTTCCTCACCGGCGACGAGAACACGCCGGACCCGGCCGCCACCGTGGTGCTGGACGGCCCGACCACCGTCGATCTGTCCGCCCGCCGCGCCCCGGAGCACCCGGACCACGGGTGAGTCCGCCGGGCCGGGACAGTACAGTGCCTGGCGGCAGTGGTCGGTGGGAAGTGGTGGGAGCACGGATGACGGCGGGTGAGGACCGGGAGCAGGCGCCGGGCGTGGATCCGGCACGGCTGGCGGCGTGCCTGGCCGTCCTGGCCGAGGTGGAGGCGCTGCCGGTCGAGCACCCGGACGCGGTCGCCGTGCGCCGGGCCACCGCGGGACTGTTCAAGACCGCGAAACTGCGCCGCCGCCGGGAACGGCGCGACGCCATCCTGGCCGCGGACCGGGCGGTCACCGAGGCCACCGCGACCGGCGCGCCGAACCGGATCGACGACGAGACCGCCGGCCTGCCGCTGCGGACCGCGACCGAGGACGTGACCGCGGGGATCCTGCGCCAGGCCCGCGGCTGCTACATCTGCAAACAGCGATACCACCGGGTGGACGCGTTCTACCACCAGCTCTGCCCGGACTGCGCCGCGCACAACCGGGCCCGGCGCGACGCCCGGACCGACCTCAGCGGCCGTCGCGCGCTGCTCACCGGCGGCCGCGCCAAGATCGGCATGTACATCGCGCTGCGCCTGCTGCGCGACGGCGCGGACACCACCATCACGACCCGGTTCCCGCACGACGCGATGCGCCGGTTCGCGGCCATGCCGGACAGCGCCGACTGGCTGCACCGGCTCCGGGTGGTCGGCATCGACCTGCGCGATCCGTCGCAGGTGGTGGCGCTCAGCGACGCGGTCGCGGCCCGGGGGCCGCTGGACATTCTGATCAACAACGCGGCCCAGACGGTACGCCGGTCGCCCGGCAGCTACTCGGCGCTGGCCGCGGCGGAGTCGGAGCCGCTGCCGGACGGCCCGCTGCCCGAGGTGGAGTACTTCGGCGGCCGGTCCACCGGCGAGATCGGCGGTCCGGCCTCGGTGCCCGCGCACGCGGTGACCACGCTGGCGCTCACCGCCGGGACGAACGCGATCGACGCCGGCGGCCTGCTGCCCGACCTGGCACCCACGAACAGCTGGAGCGACCGGGTGCACGAGGTCGACCCGGTGGAGCTGCTCGAGGTGCAGCTGTGCAACGTGACCGCCCCGTTCGTCCTGGTCAGCCGGCTGCGCGCGGCGATGCAGGCGTCGCCGTTCCCGCGCCGGTACGTGGTGAACGTGTCCGCCATGGAGGGCGTGTTCAGCCGCGGCTACAAGGGGGCCGGCCACCCGCACACCAACATGGCCAAGGCCGCGCTGAACATGCTGACCCGCACCAGCGCCGTCGACATGTTCGCCGACGGCATCCTGATGACCAGCGTGGACACCGGCTGGATCACCGACGAGCGACCACACCCCACCAAGATGCGGCTGGCCGAGGAGGGCTTCCACGCCCCGCTGGACCTGGTCGACGGCGCCGCCCGGGTGTACGACCCGATCGTCCGCGGCGAACAGGGCGAGGACGTGTACGGCTGCTTCCTGAAGGACTACCGGCCCATCCCCTGGTGACGGTGCGGACGCCGGTGGTGCCGGCGCCGCTGCTGGTGCTGACGTCGATCGCGTCCATCCAGTTCGGCGGCGCGTTCGCCCGTACCCTCTTCGAGGATCTCGGCGCGGCGGGCGTCACCGTCCTGCGGCTGACCATCGCCGCGCTGGTGGTGGCCGTCGCGACCCGTCCGCGGGTACGCACCTGGTCCCCCGCGGCGTGGACCGCTGCGACGCTGCTCGGCGTCACGGTCGGCACCATGAACCTGCTGTTCTACCTGGCGCTGCGCACCGTCCCGCTGGGCATCCTCGTCACCGTCGCGTCCCTCGGCCCGCTGCTGCTCGCGCTGGTGCAGACCCGCCGGCTGCCGGACCTCACCTGGGCGGCCCTGGCCGCCGTCGGCGTCGTGCTGCTCGGCTGGGACCCTGGCGCCACCGCACCGGCCGGCGGCCTGCTGCTCGGGTTCGCCGCCGGGCTGTGCGGGGCCGGCTACATCCTGCTCAGCGCGCGCCTCGGCCGGCTGGTACCCGGCACCGGGGGCCTGGCGGTCTCGCTGGCCGTGGCGTCGCTGCTGGTCCTGCCGTTCGGTGCGGGCGGCGCGAGTGCCGCGTTCGACGATCCCGCGCTGCTGCTCGGCGGCGCCGTGGTCGCCGTACTCTGCTCGGTGCTGCCCAGCGGCCTGGAACTCCACGCGCTGCGCCGCATGCCCACCCGGGTCTTCGGCATCCTGATGAGCCTGCAACCGGCCGGCGGCGCGATCGCCGGCCTGCTGGTCCTGGACCAGCGCCTGCGCCCGCTGGAGATCCTGGCGCTGGTCCTGGTCATGCTGGCCAGCGCGGGCGTCACGGTCTCCCGGCGGGCGCCGGTCACGGATCCACCATCGCCCGGAGCGTCGCCGCCCCGACGAACGTGAACATCCGCCGGCCCGGCCGCAGCGGCACCGGATCCCCGGCGTGGCGGTGCGCGCCCACCGAGAAGCCCACCTCCGGCGGAGTCAGGAACAGCCGCTCGAAGCCGCCCTCCTCGAACCTCGCACAGGTGGCCGGCACCCGATCCGGCGCGCCCCGGTGCCGGGTCCAGACCACCGTGCCGCCGCGGGCACACAGCGCCCGGCAGGCGTCCACCGTGGCGAGCACGTCCTCGTCGGTGAGGTTGCCGAACACGCCGCACGCGACGACCAGGTCGGCGGGCACCGCGCCGGCGTAGCAGTCGGTCAGCCCGGCGTCGCCGCGCACCACCTCCACACCGTCCAGGCCGGCGGCGCGGGCCGCCGCCCGGGCGGCGTTGACGTTGCGCTGGTCGAGTTCCACCAGCCGGGCACGCACGTCGCCCCCGCGCGGGTGGCCGGCGAGCACCCCGATCAGATCGCGGCCCTGCCCGGCGCAGAGGCTGACCGCCGTCCGCGGCCCGGCCGGCATGGCGTCCAGCGCGGTCCGGATCCGCGCCTGCACGATGCGCAGGCGGTGCGCCAGCTTCGAGTCGGGTACGTCGTAGTCCGCATGCCAGTCGACCCAGTCCACACCGGCACCCTACGGCCCGCTCCGCACACCTGACCGACCGCCGCCCGGGTCCGCCTTCCCGGGACCGGGCGGGGTGGCCCGCGTAGATTGGCGGGGTGGCCACCTTCTGGACCCTGGGCGCCGACGCCGACGACCCGCAGCGGCTCGCCGCCTTCTGGGCGCTGGCGCTGGGCTACGTCAGCGAACCCGGCTTCGACGAGCCCGACAACGCGTCCATCGTCGACCCCGACGGCCGGGGCCCCGCCATCGCCTTCCTGAAGGTGCCCGAGGGAAAGACCGCGAAGAACCGCGTGCACGTCGACATCCGGGTGGCCGGGCCGGGCCCGTGGGACATGGCCGAACGGGCCCGCCTGATCCGGCGGAAGGTGCCCGAACTGGTGGCCGCCGGTGCGACGGTGGTCCGTGAGCACTGGTACGGCGACGACCTCGGGCACGTCGTCATGCTGGACCCCGAGGGCAACGAGTTCTGCGTCGCCTGAGCGATCGGTCACCCCACCGACGGCGCCACGACCCGGTGGCCGGCCGCGATCTTACGGACGAGAGGAGCCCTTCCGTGACGCGCTCGGCGGCGTACCTGCTCGACCGCCTGCACCGGGCCGGGATGCGCGACGTGCTCGCGGTCGAGCCGGCGACGGGCGGACTCGCGGCGCTGGCCGGCATCGCCACCCGCCGGGACGGGCCACCGGTCTTCGTCAAGGCGTTCGCCGACACCCCGGACGTCGACGTCTTCGCCACCGAGGCCGAAGGGCTGACCGCGCTGCGGGACCTCGGCGGCATGGTGACGCCGGACGTGATCCGGGCCGGCCGGGACCTGCTCGTGCTCTCGGTGCTGCGGCCCAGACCGGACAGCGAGACGTTCTGGGAACAGTTCGCCCACGATCTGGCCCGAATGCACGCCGGCACGGTCCATCCCCGCTTCGGATGGCACCGCGACAACTGGCTGGGCCGCCGCCGGCAGGTCAACACCTGGAACGACGACGGCTTCGCGTTCTTCGCCGAACATCGGCTCCTCCGCTGGCTTGGGCAACCCCGCGTCGACGCCGCACTCGACGCCGCCGACCGGGCGGCCCTGGAGCGGCTGTGCCACCGGCTGCCGGACCTGCTGCCGGACCGGCCGGCCTGCCTGACCCACGGCGACCTGTGGACCCAGAACCTCCTGGCCACCCCGGACGGCCGGCCCGCACTGATCGACCCCGCGGTGTCCTACATGTGGGCCGAGGTCGACCTCGCCCACGTGTGGTCCACCTCGCCGCCGCCCGAGGCGCACCGGTTCTTCGCCGTCTACGCGGAGCTGACCTCGCTGGACGCCGACTGGCCGGCCCGGATGCCGATCATCCAGTTGCGGCAGCATCTCGCGGTGCTGGCCCAGTTCGACGACGACTGGGGCGCGGCCGACACGATCCGTGCCACCCTGGCCCCGTTCCGCTCACCGAACGGCTCCAGGCGCGACGGTTGACCACCGCGCCGGCCCGGGGCGGTGGCGGGGCCGTTCGGTTGCGGTGATCCCGGTGGGTGGAGGGCTGTCCGGCGGTGGGTGGCACCGGGTCGGCACCATCCGGACCGAGGTGGCATCCCCGCGGCCCGTCCGGTCTCCAGAGGCAATATCAGCCGTTCCGCCGGTCGCGGTCAGGAACATCCTGGTTGACCTGGTGTCCGCGGGCGAGGACGGCCTGGACACGGCGCAGTGCCGTGATGTCGGTGAGGGGGTTGCCGTCCACCGCCAGGATGTCGGCGTCGAAGCCCGGGGCGATCCGGCCTTTCCGCGATCCCAGGCCGCACGCCGCGGCCGCGGTGGACGTGACGGCGCGCAGAGCACCGGCCGGGCCGAGTAGCACCGCAGCCGCCTGGGCGATCGCGAAGGGCAGGACGTCGTGTGGTTTGGTGATCTCGATTCCTGCGTCCGTGCCGACGAGCAGACGCGCGCCGGCCTCGTGCAGACGGCGGAAGTTGGTGATGATCCCCGGCGTACGCGTCCGGACCGCAGGGGAAGTCGTCGCTCCTGGCACGGGAACGTTGCCGACGGTGATTCCCACGGCAACCCCGCTCTGCACCATGCGGCCGATGAGGTCGCCCGGCTCGTCGACCCCGTCGGCGCTCCAGAACGTGACATGCTCTAGACCGTCCACACCGGCGTCGAGTGACTCACGGATGGACGCCGTCCCGTGGGCGTGTGCGACGACCGGCAACCCGAGTCGGTGGGCCCCGTCCACCGCGGCCCGCAGCACGGCGGGCGGGAACTGGGACAGCTCCTGCCGGGTACCCGGTGTCATCCGGCCGCCGCTGGCCATCACCTTGACGACGTCGGCCCCGTGATCGGCGCGTTCGGCCACGGCCGCCCGCACCGCGTCCTCCGACGGTTCCACCTCGCCACCGAGGAAGTGGCAATGCCCCGCAGGGGTGGTGATCGGTGGCCCGGATGCCACGATCGTGGGCAGGTCGTCGCGGCCTCGCAGCCGCAGCGAGAGATGGTGCAGGTCACCGAGGTCCCGCACCGTGGTGACGCCGGCCCGAAGGGCGGTACGGCCGGCGGCTGCCATGGCCGTGACGACGGCGTCCTCGTCTCCGGCACGGGCGGCAAGGGAGGTGACCGGGTCGGCGCCCCCGTCGAACACCAGATGCATGTGGGTGTCGATCAGGCCCGGCAGCAGCGTGGCACCCGGAAGGTCCAGGACGCGCGCGTGGGGCGGCGGAGCGACGGCACTGTCGACGGCGACGATGGTGACGCCGTCCACAATGATCAACGGGTCGGGTTGAAGTGTCTCCGTCACGCCGTCGAAGAGGGCCGCCGCCCGGATCGCCAGCAGGCCGGGCCGCTCGGTCACCCCAGAGATGATCACGATCGGACGGTAACCTCGGCGGTCAACCATCCGGGGGACCCGGAAGGGACTCAGGTCGCACTTCGGCGCTGCTCGACAGCCAGCGCGCGAGCCACTCCCGCAAGGCGAGTCCACCGAGGCGCTCGAGCGAGCCACTCCAGCCGGACGGTCCGGCGAGCCGGGTCCGGCGAGCCGGGTGGGCGGGTGCGGAGTCGCCGCTGGTCAGTCCGGCGGCAGCGCCTGGTAGGCGGGACGCAGCAGGTCGGTCACGGGCCGGCCGTGCACCGCCAGCGGAGGCGGGTCGAGCTGGTCGAGCAGCGCGTCCGGGCGACCCGGCGTGACCGGCGGGGAGGTGCCGGACGGCGTACCCCCGGACCAGAAGTCGGCGCAGTCGCCGAGCTCGGCCGGGTCCGTGGCGGTGGCCGCCGGTGGGGCGGCGGCCTCGACGGCGGCCGCGCCGCGCAGCCGGCGCAGGCGTTCGAGCAGTTCGTCGCGGGGACGGCCGCGCCAGGCGAAAGCCTCGAACGGGTCGGTGTCGAACGCGGCGGCCAGCGCGTAGCAGGTGGCGGCGAGGTGGACGCACGGCATCGGCCAGCGTTCGCAGCTGCAGTCCATGGCGATCTCGCCGATGGACAGCGGCAGCAGGCTCAGCCCGGCTTCGGCGAACACGGCGTCGATGTCCGCGGGCATCCGGCCGGCGAGCAGGTCGGCGACGTAGCGGGCCTGGGAGGCGAGGGTGTCCTCGACGCGGGACCATTCGGCGGCACCGAGGGCGCGGACCGCGATGCGGGACCGGTGGGCGGCGGGCTCGTCGGGGCCGCGTACCAGGGCCACCGCCAGGCTGCCGGAGACGGTGAGGTGGCGGACGTGGCCGGACCGGGCGTCGCGCCGGCCGCGGGCGAACGTGGGTGCCATCCGCAGCGCCTCGAACATGGCGACGAACGGGGCCGAGAACGGCGTCGCGCCGGATCGCCGGGGCGCGCCGGCCGGTACGACCGCTCCGCTCGGCGGAGTCCGGAACGGATCAGTCACCGACGGCCTCCGGGGACAGCGCGAGCAGGTCCCGCAGCTCGCTGGTGGACAGTGCGGTCAACCAGCCCTCGCCGTTACCCACCACGCGTTCGGCGAGGGTGCCCTTGTCGGCGATGAGGCGGTCGATGCGTTCCTCGACGGTGCCCAGGCAGACCAGCGTGTGCACCTGCACGTCGCGGTCCTGACCGATCCGGAACGCCCGGTCGGTGGCCTGCGCCTCGGTGGCCGGGTTCCACCACCGGTCCACGTGCACGACATGGTTGGCGGCGGTCAGGTTGAGCCCGGTGCCGCCGGCCTTCAGCGACAGCAGGAAGATGCCGGGCCGCTCGTCGGCCTGGAACTCGGCGACCATGGCGTCCCGTGCGCCGCGCGGCGTGCCGCCGTGCAGGTAGCGGACCGGCACGTCGAAGCGGGCGGCCAGGTGTGGCGCGAGCATGGCGCCGAAGCGGGCGTACTGGGTGAAGCACAGCGCCCGCTCGCCGTCGGCGAGGATCCGGTCCAGGATCTCCTCCAGCCGGTCCAGCTTGCCGGACCGCCCGGGCAGCGGCGAGCCGTCGCCGAGCAGCTGGGCCGGGTGGTTGCAGACCTGCTTGAGCTTGGTCATCGCGGACAGCACGACGCCGTTGCGGCGCTTGTCGGTGGTCTCGGCCAGGCGCTGGACCATGTCGTCGAGCACGGCGCGGTACAGCGTGGCCTGTTCCCGGGTGAGCCCGCACAGGTGCCGCACGTACCGCTTGTCCGGCAGGTCGGTGATGATGGCCGGGTCCGACTTGACCCGGCGCAGCAGGAACGGCCGGGTGGCGTGGCGCAGGCGGGCCGCCGCGTCCTCGTCCGCGTACCGTTCGATCGGCACCGCGAAGCGGGCCCGGAACGTGTACGCCGAGGCGAGCAGGCCCGGGTTGAGAAAGTCCATGATGGACCACAGCTCGGCGAGCCGGTTCTCCACCGGGGTGCCGGTCAGCGCCGTCCGGTGCCGGGCCGGGAAGCGGCGCACCGCCCTGGCCACCGCACTCGCGCTGTTCTTGATGTGCTGCGCCTCGTCCAGCACGACCCGGTCCCAGGCCACGGCGGCCAGCGCGTCGGCGTCCCGGGTGGCCGTCGCGTACGTGGTCAGCACGACGTCGCAGCCGTCCACCAGGCCGGCGGGATCGGGCCGGTCGGCGCCGTGCAGCACGCGCACGGTCAGGCCGGGGGCGAAGCGGGCCGCTTCCCGCTGCCAGTTGCCCAGCACCGACAGCGGGCAGACCAGCAGCGTGGGACCACGCCGGGCGTGCAGCAGCAGCGCCAGCAGCTGCACGGTCTTGCCCAGACCCATGTCGTCGGCCAGGCAGGCGCCGACGCCCAGGCGGTCCAGGAAGGCGAGCCAGGACAGACCCCTCCGCTGGTACGGCCGCAGCTCCCCGGCCAGCCCGGCCGGCGGATCGAGCAACTCCAGCCGCTGGTCCAGGTCACCGGCGAGCAGGTCGGCGAGCCAGCCGGTGCCGCCGGACGCGGTCACCGGCAGCGGCAGTTCCTCGGGCGGCAGCAGCCGGATGGTCCGCAGCGCGTCGCCGGCGGTCATCGTGCCGCCGCCGCGCCGCAGGAACGCCAGCCCGGCGGTGAGGCGTTCCGGGTCCAGGTACACCCACTCGCCGCGCAGCCGGACCAGCGGGACCTTGGCCGCGGCCAGTTCGGTGAGTTCGTCGGAGGTGAGCACCCGGCCGCCGAGCGCCAGGCCCCAGTTGTAGTCCACCAGCCGCCGCAGGTCGCTGGCCTCGTCCCGGAGCACGGCCGGCACCTCGTCGCGGGTGTGCACCTCCAGGGCCAGTCCGAGGCTCTGCGGCCGGCGCCACCACGCCGGTACCAGCACGCCGTACCCGGCCTGTTCGAGCACCGCCGCCTGGCTGAGGAACCGGTGCGCCCCCTCGGTGTCGAGCACCAGGTCGGCCGGGCGGGCCACGCGCAGTGCCGCGTCCAGGTCGGGCACCAGCCGGGCGGCCCGGCCGAGCCCGGCGAGGAGCCGGTCCTGCGGGTGGTGCGTCCAGCGGCGCAGCGGCGCGCTGCGGTCCCGCCACACGTCGGCGGCCGGCACCAGCAGGCTCGGCTCGTCGAGCGGCTGCAGCAGGAACTCCAGCAGCCACGCGTCCCCGGCGTCGCCGGGGCCGCCGGTCTCGGCGGGCGCCCCGGTGGCGTCCGGCTCGTCCGGTTCCAGCTCGTGCAGGTGGCTGAGCCGGAAACACACCCGCACCGCGGCACCGGTGGAGGCGTCCGCGTGCCAGGCGTCCAGCGCGTCGGTGAGGCCGGCGAGCGTGTCCGGCGGCGCGTCGAACGTGGCCTCTCCGGTCAGCGCGGCCAGCCATCCGGCACCGCCGAGCGTGACGCCGGCCTCCGCGAGCCGGGTGCGGACCAGGCCGTCGACCAGCCGCTCCAGCGCCGCGTACAGCGCGTCGGCGGCGGGCAGCCCGGCCACGTCGCCGGGGCGGGACCGCTCGGCGCGGCAGGCCGCCGGCATCCGGCGCAGCAGGTCGGCGTGCCGGGTGACGTCCGGACCGGTGAGCACCGGGCGCCAGCGGCTGCGCGGCCGGGGTCCGTCCGGCAGCACTCCGGGCAGCACCCGGCCCCGGCCGACCAGGTCGGCGGCGAACGCGCACACCTCGGCCAGGTAGAGCACGGACGGCGCGGCCCGGGCGCCGATCGTGTCGGCCAGGTCGTCGGTGACGAACGGTGCGGCCACCGTGGGCACCCGCCACGGCCGGAACCGTGGCCGTCCGCGCCGGGGCGGGAGTCCCAGTTGGGGTGACGGGAGCGGCGCCGCGGACGTCGACGGCAGCAGCAGGATGCCGTCGGGGCGGGGCTCGCCGGCCGGCAGCCGGGCGGCGGGGAGCGCGAACGGGTGCGCCGGGGCCTCGCCCCGGCGGGTCCGCGACCGGACCGGCTCGCCCGCACGGCCGGGCTCCGCGCCGCCGCCGGGCGCGGCGTGCGGCGCGACCGGTCGCAGGTCGGTCTCGGCCCAGAGGGCGAGGCCGCCGTCCCGGGCGATGAAGCCGTGCAGAACCCGCACGTCACCGCCCAGCCCAGACCCGCCCGACCCGGACTCGTCCAGCCCGGACCCGTCCAGCCTGGTCCCGTCCAGCCTGGTCCCGTCCAGCCCGGACCCGTCCAGCCCGGACCCGTCCAGCCCGGACCCGTCCAGCCCGGACCCGTCCAGCCCGGTCCCACTGAGCCCGGACCCACTGAGCCCGGACCCGCTCGGCTCAGATCCACCCAGCCCGGACCCGGCCGGCCGCACCGGCTCGGTCACGCCAGTGACCAGGTGATGTCCGGCGGCCGCACCCGCGCGCACCGCGGCCCGCCGTCCACGTCGGTCAGCCCGAGCCGTCCCACCAGCACCGCCTCGCCGTCGTGGGCGGCGCGCAGCAGGCCGGTCGGCACGTCGCCGAACAGCAGCTTGGCCCGGCGGAACATGGCGAACCCGCCGTCCGACACCGCGCCCCAGCTGAGGTAGAGGAACCGGGCCCCGGGCCGCCCGTGCACCCACGGCCCACCGACGTCGAGCAGGCCGTCGATCTCCCGGCTGGTCACCTCGAGCCGCCACACCGCCGACGGCGCGTCGGCGGGCACCCGGTCGACCACCTCGGCGCGCCGCTGGACGCCGACGTGCACGTGGTCACGGCGCAGCCGGTCGGCCTCGGCGCCGCCGCGGCCGCCGGGCAGGTCGGTCCCCTCGATCCGGATGTGCACCCCCCGCACTCTAGGCCGCGGGTACGACACTTCAGCGTTGGTCACGCACCCAGGCGTCGATCAGGCCGCCGAAGTGGCCGAGGAACCGTTCGTGCTCGTGCACCGGGTACGTCGCCCGGACCGTCTCGGCGAGCAGCGACCGGAACTCGTCCGAGCTGATCCACCCGTACACGATCTCGTCGATGTGGCCCAGGTGCCGGTCGCAGAACTCCTGGTAGCGCTCCACCTCGAAGTACTCGTCGGCGAGCTTGCGGTAGCCGGCGAGCTTGTCCGCGTAGGGCAGATCGTCGCGGTCGCCGATCGCGAAGTACGCGGCGGTGTCCAGGTCCAGCCGCGGCCGGCGTTCGGTGACCACGCAGAAGATCGTCCAGCGCAGCAGCGCCGACATCGCCCACGGGAAGTAGTAGTGCAGCGACGTGATCGCCACGTCCGGGCAGGCGTTGGCGTAGTCGATCGGGTACACCTCGCCGCCGCGGACCAGCGACTCGCACGAGTTGAACTCCCAGCGGAAGAACGCGTTGATCAACCGGGAGATGGTGATCACCTCGTCCCCGGTGGAGGCGTCCAGGAAGTTGTGCTCGACCGCGTACCGCTCGTACATCGGCAGGTCCGGGCGGAACTTCATCACCATGGTCTCCGGGCCGATAGTGAGCGAGCGGGCGAACACGTCGTAGTCCTCGACCGACGCCTGCAGGTGCATGAGCCGTTCCCCGGAGGCGTCGTACGCGGCGTGCAGCTCGTCCGGGTTACGGATCTTGGAGACGCCGACCCAGGCACCGCCGTCGTACGGCTTCATGAACAGCGGATAGCCGATCGACGCGGCCACCGCCTCCAGGTCGAACGGCTGGTTGTAGCGGCCCGACGTGTAGGCGTACCGGGAATTGTCCAGGGGGTTCTTGAACGGCACCAGCGCCGTCTCGGGCACCTTGAGCCCGAGCCGGATCATCGCGCAGTAGGCCGCGTGCTTCTCCATGGACTGGAACGTGAACGGGCTGTTGAGCAGGTACACGTCGTCCATCAGGGCGATCTTCTTGAGCCACTCGCGCGGGTGGTAGTACCAGTACGCCAGCCGGTCGATGACCAGGTCATGGCGGGGCTTGTCGCGCAGGTTGAACGGCTCGATGGTGACCCGCACGCTGCGGGTGCGGTGCTTGCGGCCGTCGTCGTCGGACACCACGCCGACCCGGCGCAGCAGCGCCTCGTACGCCCGCGGCCAGTCGTCCTCCGTGCCCAGCAGCAGTCCGATGGTGTGCTCGACGTCCGCCATTGGCGCCCCTCCCCGGTCGATACGGCTACGCCCACACCCGCTGGAGCAGGGTGGTCAGGTGCGGGTCGAGCGCGTCACGCCAGCCGACCCAGTTGTGCGCGTCGGGCACCTCTTCCAGACTGCCCGGATACCCCTGGTCGCGCAGCGCAAGCGCCATGTCCCGGTTGTTGGCCAGGTTCTCCTCGCCGACGCCGCAGGTCAGCACGGCCGGCACCGGATGCGGTCGCGGGTCGCGCAGCACCCGGCCGGTGAACCGGACGATGCGCAGGTAGCGCCGGAAGCCGGACTCGTGCCGGTCGTACCGCGGCCGGAAGAAGCTGCCGGACTGCAGGAACAGCCCGGCGAACCGGGCCGGATGCCGGCGCTGGGCGTGCAGCATGGCGAGGGCGCCGAGGCTGGCGCCGGCGCCGACCACGGGCCGGTCGGTGCCGAGCTCGGCGGCCACCTTCGGCAGCGCCTCGCGGGCCAGCGCACGGGCGTAGGCCGGGCTCGCCGAGTACCACTCCAGGCGTTCGCCCGGAGGGAGCAGGACCAGATGGTACGGAGGCAGCCGGCCGGCCCCGATCAGCGCCGCGGTGTACCGGCCCAGCCCGCCGTACCGGTCGTAGTCGGGACCGTCGTGCGCGACCAGCACCCGGTCGGTGGCCGTGCCGGGCGACCAGATCCGCGCCACCATCTCGCTGCGCACCGCGGTCAGCGGCAGGTAGACGTCGCGCCACCGGCCGGCGGCGGGCGGCAGGTCGAGCCAGTCCGGCTCGCGGTAGCCGGGGCACCAGAGCACGGACGACTCGCCGAATCCGCCCGGGGCCCGGCGCGGGTTGTCGGGGTCGCAGACGGTCTCGGTGCTGCCGTCCGGGTGGGTCAGCTCGATCTGGTACTCGATCCGCTGCACCGGGGGCCGGGGACGGCGCAGTTCCCAGGCGCGGACGTCGTCGTCGTAGGCGAAGTCGCATGGCGCGGACCGCGGCCAGACGCCCTGCCGAAGGCGTACCCCGGACAGTCTGCGCTCCTGGTCACGCAGCCGGAAGCAGACCTCCGAGCCGGTGCACCACGCTCCGACCGCCGGTTCCATCACCGCACCCTAACGGTCGTGCCGCTCACCCGCGCAAGATCTCTCAGGTGCGGGTGCGGCTCTCCGTGGTGGACCCGGACAGCCCGAACATCGCGGCCAGCCCGGTGACCCGCAGCTGCCGGTGGACGAACTCGCTGGGGTTGCGCAGCTCGAACCGGGTGCCCAGCTCGCGCGCCGTGTTGTAGCCGGTGACCAGCGCGCCGATGCCCATCGAGTCCATGAACGTCACGAACGTGAGGTCCACGGTCATCGTGGCCGGCCGCTCCCGCTGCAGCGTGCCGACCAGCGCCTCGCGCAGCGCGTCGACGGTCGCCGCGTCGAGCGTGCCGCGGACGTCGACGACGATCCCGCCGTCGGCCCGGCGGCGCGTCGTCATGACGGCTTCGCCCATCCCATCCTCCGATCCGGCTCGTCGCGTCGTCCGATTCACCGTACAACGGCACCACGCACCCCGCAGGCCGCCGCGGAACCCGGCCGCCTCACCCACCGCCCCGGCGATCATGCAAGCCCGGAAGCCAAGATTGACGGATCGCGGGGATCATCTTGCGCGTCACCAGGTGTGACGCGACGGTGACAGGGGTGGCCGTCGATCTCTGTCGGCAGCCGCCTCCCCGGGGGCGCGCCCGGGCCGGGTTCCACCGCAGCGGAGACGCGCGACCGCCGCCGGAGTGGGAGGTGGGCCGAACGTGGCTACCGCATCAGGGAACAAGCCCGGAATCTTCGCCATCCGGGACGTACAGTCGCTGGTCACCGAGACGACCGAAGAGGGACACGGCCTGAAGAAGGCGGTCGGTTCGGTCCAGCTCACCGCCATGGGCGTGGGCGCCATCATCGGGACCGGCATCTTCGTGGTGATCGGCGAGGGCGCCGCGGTCGCCGGACCGGCCGTCATCCTGTCGTTCATCCTGGCCGCCGTGGCCTGCGTGTTCTCCGCGCTGTCCTACGCGGAGCTGGCCTCGTCGATCCCGGTCTCCGGCAGCGCGTACACCTACACGTACGCGACGCTCGGCGAGATCGTCGCGTGGATCATCGGCTGGGACCTGATCCTCGAGTACGGCGTGTCGGTGGCCGCCATCGCGGTCGGCTGGGGCGGCAACCTGAACGCGTTCCTGGACGCCGCGTTCGGGGTGGCGCTGCCGGACGCCATCGCCAAGTCGCCCGAGGACGGCGGCGTGTTCAACCTGCCCGCCGTGGTGATCGTGCTGGCCGTGACGTTGCTGCTGGTCCGCGGCGTCACCGAGAGCGCCCGGGTCAACCTGGTCATGGTCGTGATCAAGCTGGCCGTCCTCGGCTTCTTCATCGTGGTGGCGCTGTTCAACTTCGGCACCGGCAACTTCCAGCCGTTCATGCCCTCCGGGGTGGACGGGGTGACCGCGGCCGCGGCGATCATCTTCTTCGCGTACATCGGCTTCGACGCCGTCTCCACCGGCAGCGAGGAGGCCCGCAACCCGGCCAAGGACCTGCCCCGGGCGATCATCGGCTCGCTGATCATCTGCACGATCTTCTACGTGCTCACCGCGGTCGGCGCGATCGGCATCGCCAGCCCGGCCCAGCTCGAGGCCACCGACGCGCCGCTGGCCGCCGCCCTGGACGAGGGCGCCGGGATCAGCTGGGCCGCGTCGGTGCTGGCGCTGGGCGCGGTGGTCGCGATCACCAGCGTGGTCCTGGTGATCATGTACGGTCAGACCCGGATCTTCTTCGCCATGTGCCGCGACGGCCTGCTCCCGGCGCGGCTGGCCACGGTCAACCAGCGGTACGGCACCCCGGCCCGGCTCACCATCGGCCTGGGCGTGCTGATCGCCGTCCTGGCCGCCCTGGTGCCGCTCAGCGAGATCGTCAAGCTGGTCAACATCGGCACGCTGTTCGCGTTCGTCCTGGTGAACGTCGGCGTGATCATTCTGCGCCGGACCCGGCCGGACATGCCGCGTCCGTACCGGGTGCCGTGGTCGCCGCTGCTGCCGATCATCGGCATCCTCTTCGCCGTCTACCTGATGTCCGACCTGCCGTGGGACACCTGGGTACGGTTCGTGGTCTGGCTGGCCCTCGGCATTCTCATCTACTTCACCTACGGCTACCGCAACTCCAAGGTCCGCAAGGCCGCCCTGGCCGGCCGGACCGGCGGCCCGGACCGGCCGGCCGGCGGTGAGCCGCGATGACCGCGCCGGCGGACGGACCGGTGATCGTCGGCGTCGACGGCGGCGAGTCCGGCAGGGACGCCCTGGACCTGGCCCGGTGGAGCGCCGGGACGCTGGGCGTGCCGCTGGTCGTGGCGGTGGTGCACCCCGCTCCGGCGGCGATCTCGTCGGGCCGGGTGGACGCGGAGTGGATCGCCGACCGCCACCGGGCCGCGACCGCGGTCCTCGACGGCGCCCGCACGGTCCTCGGCGACACGCCCGGCGTGCAGTACCGCACGGTCGGGTCGTCGTCCGCCGCACACGGCCTGCACGACCTCGCCGAGGAACTGCACGCGCGGCTCGTCGTGGTGGGCTCCGGCCGGTCCGCGCCCCGGGAACGGCTGTTCGCCGGCAGCACCGCGGAACGCCTGCTGGCCGGCAGCGTCTGCCCGGTGCTGGTGGCGCCGGCCGGCCTGCCCGCACCGCCGGGCGCGCTGGGCCGGATCGGGGTGGCCTACGTGGACACCCCGGACGGCCGGGCCGCGCTGGCCGAGGCGGGCCGGTTGGCCCGGCGCACCGGCACCCCGCTGCGGCTCTACACGGTGGTCGCGGAGGGCGACGCGGCGCTGCCGTTCCTGGTCGGGCAGGACGCCGAGCACGCGTTCCTGGAGACCGCCCGGGAGACGTACGAGGAGGCGCTGCGGAAGGCGGCCGAGGCGGTGGCGGGCGACCAGGGCTGCGGCACCGACTGGCGGGTGCTCTCCGGCGACGTGGTGGGCACGCTGGCCGAACTGGACGAGGTGGACGTGCTGTTCTGCGGTTCACGCGGGTACGGGCCGGCCCGTCGGGTGCTGCTGGGAGGCGTGTCGGCCCGTCTGGTGCGGGCGGCCCGGCGGCCGGTCGTGGTGGTCCCCCGCAGCGGCTGACCCGGCATCGCCCCTGCTCAGGCCGCGAACACGGTCTCGACGAGAGCGGCGACGGGTACCTTCGGATCGACCTCGCCCCACGGGGTCGCCGCGACCGTGAGTTGGCGGCCGCCGTCCTCGGCGATCCAGGACTCGGCGTAATAGCCGAAGATGTCGCCGCGGTGGCCCCACAGCCGGGTGCCTCCGGCCACGGTCCTGGTCATCAGGCCCAGCCCGTAGTCGTAGTCGCGCGGCGTGGCGCACGCCGCCCGCATCTGCTCCTGCTCGGCCGGGCCGAGCAGCCGCCGGCCGAGCAGGGCACGGAAGAAGACATTGAGATCCGCCGCGGTGGAGGTGACTTCGCCGGACGCCCCGGCCACGGACGGATTGAAGACGGTGATGTCGACCGGCTCCTCGCCGCCGTCCCGCCCCACCGCGAGATAGCCGTGCGGGTGCGCACCGGTCAGCGCCGCGTCGGTGGCCGGGAACCGGGTGCCGCGCAGCCCGAGCGGGCGAAGGATCCGGCGGCGCACCTCGGCGGCGTACCCGGCGCCGGTGACCCGCTCGACGACCATGCCCAGCAGCACGAAGTTGGTGTTCGAGTACATCCACGAGGTTCCGGGCTCGAACAACAGCGGTACGCCGGCGGCGAAGGCGACCAGTTCCGGTGGCGTCCACGTCCGGTGCCGCATCCGTACGATCGCCGCTTCCGAGTGGTAGATGGCACGGAACGACGGGGTGTTCGGGTAGTTGGCTACGCCGCTGGTGTGCTGCAGAAGCTGGCGCACGGTGATCCGTTCGGCGCCGGGCAGGACGCCCGGCAGCCACCGTTGCAGGGTGTCGTCGAGCGCCAGGCGTCCCTCCCCGGCGAGTTGCAGCACGACCGCGGCGACGAACGACTTCGTGATGCTGCCGGCCCGGAACCGTCCCGCGACCGGTACCGCCCGGTGAGTGCCCAGCCGGGAGACGCCGCCGGCGCCCCGCCACACGCGTCCGCGGTCGTGCACCTCGGCGAGCACGCCGATCGCCGCGGCCGAGACGATGTCGTCCAGCGCCGCCTGCAGGCCGCCGGTGGCCCGTGCCCGGTGGGCGGTGGCGCCGTGCGCGGGAACCCCGGTGGCGGTACCGGCCGGCGCCGCGGGCACGCCGACGGCGCCGGCCGCGACGGTGAGTCCCGCCGTCCCGGCGATCCGCAACAGATCTCTACGACTGGCCATCGATGTCTCCTACGGTGTCGTGGCGTCAGGCGATCCGGCGGATCCGCCGGACGGTGAGCCAGAGCAGCAGTGCGGCGAGGGCGAGGAACACGCCGGTCTCGATCCACTGGAACGTCCAGAAACGGTCCCCCGGCTGGAACACGTGGTGGTTGTAGGCGCCGGGACGCAGGCCGGCGTCGGCGGCGCAGTCGTCGGCCTGCGGGCACCGCACGAGGCCCGAGGTGACGAAGGTGCCGTCGGCCTGGCGCACCTCCTTGGCCAGCACCCAGCCGCCGGCGAGGTCGCCCTGCCCGCCGGGCCCGCCCTCGACCGGCTGATCGGCGACCTCGGGGGCCATGTAGCGCGGCCGGCCGAGCAGGGCCACGGCGAGCCGCACACCGACGAAGCCGGCCAGCGTGACGGCCATCGCGGGCAGCACCTTGGGCAGCGCGGTGCCGGCGAAGACGCCGAGCGCCACCGCGAACAGGGTGTAGCCGACCGGGGCCAGTCCCTGCATGTCGAAGAAGACCTCGGTGAAGCGGGTCTGGCGGACGTCGACGAGGCCGAGCGGCTGGTACCACCAGGACATGCCGAGGCCGTAGACGAGCGCGAACAGTGTCACCGCACCGCCGAGCAGGCCGCATTTGACCAGGGCCCAGCGGCGGCGGCTGATGCCCTGGGTCCAGATCATCCGGTGGGTGCCGTGTTCGACCTCGCGGCGATGAGTGGGGCGCCCCAGAACAGCCCGATCAGCAGGGGTACGACCAACAGCAGCACGCTGACCAGCACGAGCGGGCCGTACGTGCCGGAGAACGTGTCGAGGCCCGACTCGCAGCCGGGGCCGGCGGTGGTCACACAGTCGGCCAGACCTAACCGGTCGAACGCGTGCCGCATGGACCGGCCGGTCGGGACGACGAATGCCGCCAGGACCGCCAGGCCGAGCAGGGTGAACAGGGCCTGCCTGCGGTGCTGCCGCCAGGTCAGCCAGATCATGCCGGCACTCCCCACGCCTCGTGGTTGGCCGGGGTGTCGCGGTCGGCGAGATAGGCGAGGATGAGGTCCTCCAGGCTCAGTTCGTGCTCCGTCCACGACGGATCCCGCAGCGGGCGGTCGGTGCGGACCAGCAGGGTCGACTGCCGGTCGGTGTGCCGGGCGCGGACCACGGTCCCGACTCCGTCGAGCGGGAGGTGACGGGGGCCGACCAGCTGCCGGTGCTCGGCGACGATGTCGTCGACGTCGCCGGACAGCCGCACCTTGCCGTCCTGCAGGACGACGAGGTGGTCGCAGGCGCGTTCCAGGTCGGCGAGGATGTGCGAGGAGAGCAGCACGGTGGTGCCGGTCTCGGCGACGCTGCCCATCAGCGACTGCAGGAAGTCCCGCCGGGCGAGCGGGTCGAGGCTCGCGACCGGTTCGTCGAGCAGCAGCAGCAGCCGGGGCCGCTTCGCCAGGGCCAGGGCCAGTGCGACCTGGGCACGTTGCCCGCCGGAGAGCCGGCCCACCGGCCGGCGAGGGGGAATGCCGAGCTGGGCGAGCCGCGCCCGGGCCAGCGTGGCGTCCCAGCGCCGGTTCACCTTGCCGCCCATCCGCACCAACTCGTCGGCGGTGAAGTCGCGGTAGACCGGCGTGTCCTGGGCGACGAAGCCGATCTCGGCCAGCACGGCGGTGTTCTCGTACGGCGCGGCGCCGAAGACCCGCACCGCGCCGGCGTCGGGCCGCAGCAGGCCGACCGCCAGGTGCAGCAGGGTGCTCTTGCCGACCCCGTTCGGTCCGACGAGCGCGGCGACCCGCCCGGCCGGCAGCCGGAGCGTGCAGTCCCGCAGTGCCCACCGTCCCCCGTACCGTTTGCCGAGGTTGTCGGCCTCGAGCACGTGCTCCATCTGGTGTCCTTTCACGAGAATCCGCCCTGCAGCGCGTCGGCCTGCCGGACGGCGCGGATCGTCGTGTCGACGAGGGCACTGACGTCCTCGTCGGTCAACCCGGCGGCCTGCGCCTTGCGCAGCCACGCGAGGAACTCGAGGCGCAGGTCGGCCTGATTGGCGAGCGAGTCGCCGGCGAGGGTGCGCGTGACGAACGTGCCGACCCCCGGCCGCCCCTGGGCGAGCCCTTCGATCTCCAGCTCGCGGTACGCCTTCAACACCGTGTTCGGGTTGATCGCCAGCGACTGCGCGACATCACGCACCTTGGGCAGCTGGTCCCCGGGCCCGAGCAGTCCGACCCGCAACGCCTGTTTGACCTGCTCGACGAGCTGCAGGTAGGTGTTCGTCTTGGAGCGGCCGTCCAGCACAAACTCGATCACCAGCACCCCAAACCTGTTTACCTATGACAGTAGGACAATAAGACAGGACGGAGACCGGCACAACCGTCCTCCCGGCTTCGTGCGCCCGGACGCCTCGAGGTCAGGCCGGGGCGCCTCGGTCGTCGCGGGCCATGTCCCCGGTGGCCGGGGTGCCGGCGGCGAGGCCGTACCGCAGCAGCACCGCGCCCTTGGCCGACGTCACCGGCGGTTCGAGCAGCGTCAGGTTGGCCGGCACGGCGCCGCCGTCGAACACCTTCTTGCCCACGCCCAGCACGAGCGGGAAGATCCACAGGTCGAGCCGGTCGAAGAGGCGCTCCCGCAGCAGCGTCTGCACCAGGTTCAGGCTGCCGATCACGTGGATGTGCTCGTGCCGGTCGCGCAGCTCGCGTACGGCACCGGCCAGGTCGGGCCGGAGCTGGGTGGAGCCCGCCCAGCCGAGGTCGGGGTTGCCGCGCGAGGCGACGTACTTCGGGATCCGGTTGAACAGCGTGGCGATCCCGCCGTCGACGCCGTCCTCCTGGTCCGGCCAGAAACCGGCGAAGATGTCGTAGGTGCGCCGGCCCAGCAGCAGGGCGTCCATGCCCCGCATGCCGGCCGTCACGTGCTCGCCGACCGTCTCGTCGAACAGCGGCGCCTGCCATCCGCCGTACGGGAAGCCGTCGGGGTCCTCCCCCGGAGCGCCCGGCGCCTGGCCGACCAGGTCGAGCGTCGCGAACAGGTCGATGTGGATGATGCCCATGGTGCCCTCCTCGGACCGGCTGACCCAGGAGAACCTAACCCGCCCGATGGCGCCCGGGGCGGTCGGCCGGCACCGTGAGGTCCTCCGGTTCGGCCGGCAGCGCCATCGAGGTCGGGGCCTCCGCGGCGCGCTGGTCCCAGGCGGACACCCGCGGCCGCGGGCGCACCGCGCCGGGATCGGTCAGGGGTACGTACACCCGCGCGTCCACCGCCTCGGCGAGCAGCAGCGCGGCGACCAGGGCGGTCGGGCGTTCGGCCGGCTCCTTGTGCAGGCAGCGCGAGCACAGGTCGAGCACCTCCGGCGCCAGCCCGTCGATCGGCGGCAACGGATCGGGGACCCGGAAGCGCTGCGACTGCACCAGTTCGGTGTTGGTCTCGGCGTGCCAGGGCAGCCGCCCGGAAAGGCAGTGGTACATCAGCACACCCAGCGAGAACATGTCGGTGGCCGGGGTGGCGGGCAGGCCGTCGAAGCGTTCCGGGGCGACGTACGCGGGCGTACCCAGGACGGGTCCGTCCGGGTCCGGTTCCGGGGTGCCGATCGCGGCCGCGATGCCGAAGTCCAGCACCTTCGCCCCGGCCGGGGTGAGCATGATGTTCGCCGGCTTGATGTCGCGGTGCACAACGTGCTCGGCGTGCGCGGCGGCCAGTGCCGCGGCCACCTCGGCGCAGACCCGCACCGCGATCCGCCAGTCCAGCGGGCCGGCGGCCAGGTGGTCGCTCAGGGTCTGTCCCTCGACCAGTTCCATGACGATGTACGGCACCTCACGGTCGGCGCCCGGCGACGTGCCGAAGTCGTGGACCCCGGCGACGTTCGGGTGCGCGAGCCGGGCCGCGGACCGGGCCTCGCTGCGGACCAGATCCACCCCGGAGACCTCGCCGAGCGTGCCGGCGACGGCCGGAGCCATGATCTTCACGGCGACCGGGCGGTCGAGCACCCGGTCGTGCCCACGCCACACCTCGGACATGCCGCCGATGCCGATGCGCTGCACGAGCTGGTACCGCCCGCCCAGCGTCCGCATAGCCACCCCACTCCTCGCACCGAGCCCCCCGCCCGGCGTTCCGAGATCCCTACCCGGTGGTACGCGGGCACAAACCGGCGCCGCCCGGACGTCACCCGGGCGCCTCAGGGGTACAGCAGGATCTTGTCGTCGAGCCCGTCGCCGGTGGCCAGCCGGCGTGCGATGTCGGCACCGATGCGGCGCTCGGCGAGCGTGCGCTGATCCGTGCGGCGTACCTCCGCGCCACCGGGCCGCGCCGCGCGCCGCAACCGGGCCGCCTGCTCGGCGAGGGACCGCTCGAACCGGGCGACGTCGCCGGTGAGGTGGAACGTGTCGGCGGACCACGGCTCCTCCGCCGCTTGCAGCGGGAGGCCGATCAGCCGTGCCGCGCGGTAGGCGGCCCGGTCCATCACGGTGGTCAGCTGGGCGGCGCCCTCGGCCCGGGCCAGCCGGATCAGGGTCCGGTAGAGCAGCGTGCTGACGGTGAGGCCGGACCGCTTGCCCCGGTACCGCGGCAGCACGACGGCCGGGGTGAACGTCCAGACCGGCCCGTCGCCGGCGACGCGCATGAGGCCGGCCGGTGTCCCCCGGTCACGGTCCAGCACCAGCACGAACCGGCTGCCCGGATCGTCGGACTCCGGCCCGGCCGGAGGTCCGGCCCGCTCCCCACCGGCCCCGGCCCGGTCGCGGGCGAGGTCGGTGCGGCGGGCTCCGGTGCGGGCGTGGGCCGGTCCGACATGAGGGCCGGCGGCCGCCGAGCGCTCGACGGACCGGGCGACGCCGGCCAGCGGTTCGCCCGGGCCGGCCACCACGGCCAGGAAACGCCCGGCCGGATCCGGGTGCCGGGCCAGGAACGCCGCGGTCTGGTCCAGCGGGGAGCGCGCGGAGGTGGCGGTGGTCATGGGAACCGGGCCTTCCGGACGGCGACGGGGCGACCGGAGCACAGTTCCCACAGCCCGTCCGGGGAAACCCGGCCCGGGACGGACATGGCGGAGCCCGTCCTTGTGGGACGGGCTCCGCCATCAACGATGCCGCGTGATGCGGGGCACCGGGTCTGCATGTCGAACGCTAGGCGAAGCGAAACACGCCGATCCGGCCGCCCCCGCCGGGCGTGACCCGGCTCTCAAAGATCAAGCCGGCTCGCTGCGCAGCTCGTGGGCCCCGTCGGCCCGGGTGGCCTCGTAGTACAGGCGCCGGCGACCGCCGGACAGCGTGGCCAGGCTCAGGTACCGCAGGCCGTGGGGCGGGTGCGGGCTGCCCAGCGGTTCGTCGCCGGCCGCGGTGAGCGGGCCGAACGTGCCGTCCGGCAGCCGGGTGCCGTGCGCCACCCCGGTACGTTCCTCCCAGTTCTCCCCCGCGGTGGCGCGGCCGTCGTACGCGGCCAGGACGGTGTCGCCGTCCACCTGCACCGAGGACACCCGCACGCCGCGGGCGTCCCACTCACCGGGACGGCCGGCCAGGGCGGTGCCACGCCACGTCCAGTGCACGCCGTCGGGGCCGGTGGCGTACCGGGTGGTCATCCGGTCGGCGTCGTCCCACGACTCCAGCGGGTGCACCGACGCCCACAGGTGCCAGCCGTACTCGTCGTGGTGCAGCACCGGGTCCTTGACCGCCACCGTCTCGTCTCCGGCGAGCACGGTCCGGGCCGGCGCGGTGGCGAGCCCTTCCGGCGTGTCCGCCTCGAGCAGGTCGACGCGCCAGTGCTTGGTGCCCGGAGTGGCCGCACTGACGTACAGCCGCCACCGTCCCTCCGGGGTACGCACCAGCGCAGGCCGTTCCAGCGACTCCGCCTCGAACCGCTCCTTGGTCACCTCGGCGACCACGGTGAAGGTGAGCCCGTCCCGCGACCGGGCGACGACGTTGGCGATGCCACGCCCGGCGCCGATCGGTAGCCGGACCCGGTAGGCCAGGTAGACGTCACCGTCGGCGACCACCGTGCTGGGCGCACCGGACCACGCCCCCGGTTCGTCACCGGGCGGATCGACGACCACGACCGAGTCGTCCCAGCGTGGCAGCGGCAGGGTAAAGGTTCCGGTGGACAAGGCGGCTCCGTTTCGTGACGGTGGCGTTCGCGCGAAGAGTATCCGCCCAAGTTTGCATTATCTATGGGCTAGATGGGAATTAGGCGCGACTGGTGTGTCGGTCGACCGACAGCCAGTCGTCGTAGCTCTGCCCGGTGACGTCCTGCAGCAGCGCGATGTCGTCGGCGAACAACGGCAGCAGCGCGGCCCGCTCCTGTGGGGTGGTCACCGGCCGGGTGCCGGTCTTCCGGTGCAGCAGGGTGAGCAGCGGCCCGCGGGCGGCCAGGCGCAGGGGCACCGGGAACCGGTGGCCGAACTGCCCGCCCGCGCGCAGCAGCCCGCGCAGCACCCCGTTCACCGCGGTGTCCTCGACCACGTGCCGGTTGACGTTCTCCCGCGGGATCGAGGTCAGCAGGCCGGTCCGCACACCGAGGAACGCGCACACCCGGTCCAGCGTCTCGGCCGGCGCGTCCTTCAGGTCGCGGTAGCGCAGCAGCAGCACCCGGTCGCGGTCGAACACCCGGTACAGATGCTCGATCTGCTCGCCGTACCGGCCGAGCGCCACGTAGTGCCAGAAGGCCGCCCAACCGGCTTCCCGGCGCGCGTCCTCGGCGTCGCACGCGGTGAGGAAGTCGGCCTCCGGCTCCAGACCCGCGTTCCACAGGTGGGTCCAGTTCGAGTGGGCGCGATCCACCGGATCGCGGAGCAGCACGATCAGCCGTACGCCGGGCAGCAGCTTCCTGATCCGGAGGTGGGCGGCGCGGTCGTACAGGTAGAAGGGCGTCGCCTCACCACGGAGGGCTCCGGCGGGCGCCGCGTCGAACAGCGCCTCGTAGTCGGCCTGGCGCCAGACGTGCTCCTGGTAGGTCTGCACGTCGCCCGGGCCCCCGCTCCTCGGCGGGGCGCCGTCGGAGAGGAAGAACTTGGGCTCCTTGACGGCGGGCAGGAACAGGTCGGGATGGCGCACCAGAGCGGCATGCAGCGCGGTGGTGCCGGCCTTGGGCACGCCGGCGATCAGGAAGTCCGGGAGTGGCACGGGTGTCTCCTCGGGGCAGGGTCCGTTCTCCGTGATGTAACAGTGAGCCTACAGAACAGGTAGGCATTGCTTCACGGTCGATTTCCCCGTCCGGGCGTCCCTAACCCCGCGAACCTCAGCCGGCGCGGTGCCACCAGCGGCGCCGCCGGAACCGCGCACAGGCCTCCACACCACAGAACGTGCAGTCGCTTCCCCGGCGCAGATGCTCGTGCGCGCGCCGCGGATGGCCGCAGACACAGAGCGCGTCGGCCCGCGTCAACGCTTCACCCACGGTAATGATCACCTCACGTTCTGGTAGTCGGCCGGCAGGCCGATGATGTCAGTAATTGAAACATCGATCAACGAGGTCTGTGGTCCCCCGATGGATATAACCGACCTGCACCCCAAGGATTACGATGCGTAACTACTTGTGAAGTGACATATTTCACGGGTAGTTATCCGACATCTAGAGAATGTCCCATCTGAGTGGGCGGTGCGCCGCAATGCGGCGCAATCACCCTGCCGTCCTTTCAACAAGCGACTGCGGGGCAATGTCCATTACCAAACGTGACCGGCGGTGCCTACGGCCACTTCTGTTGACCGAGTGATTAGCCCCTGCTCATACGGATGGCGCCGGTACACCGCACGGACGCTGTCACGCTGTCCCTTCGGTTAGTTGACCCTGCGTAGCCGCTGGCTAGATTTGACGGCAGAAGCGAGCGACTTGCGTTTTCGTCCCCGGAAACCTCCGAATCTGTCGCCTCCGCCTCCTGAGAAGGGAATGACATGCAGAGTTCTTCGCCATCTGGCAACACGCCGGGTAACGGCCTGTCGTCACCGACCGTAAGTGTCGTCATTCCCACCCTCAACGAGGAGCGCAACCTTCCGCACGTGTTCGCGGGCCTTCCCGAGGGCATCGACGAGGTGGTCCTGGTGGACGGCGGATCGATGGACCGCACCGTCGCCGTGGCGCGCGAACTGCGCCCGGACGTGGTCGTGGTGCAGCAGACCCGCACCGGCAAGGGCAACGCCCTGGCCTGCGGTTTCGCCGCCTGCACCAGCGACATCATCGTGATGATCGACGCGGACGGCTCGACCGACCCGGCCGAGATCCCGCTGTTCATCGCGAAGCTGGTGGCCGGCGACGACTTCGTCAAGGGCTCGCGCTTCGACAAGGGCGGCCACAGCCACGACATCACGCCGCTGCGCAAGCTCGGCAACGACGGGCTCAACATGGTGGTGAACGTCCTCTTCGGAACGCGCTTCACCGACCTCTGCTACGGCTACAACGCGTTCTGGCGGCACGTGGTCCCGTCACTGCAGCTGCCGGACACCACGCTGCCCCGGCCGGACGACGGCAGCAAGCTCTGGGGCGACGGCTTCGAGATCGAGACGATGATCAACATCCGCGCCGCGGTGGACGGCCTGAAGGTCGGCGAGGTGGGCAGCATCGAGCACCGCCGGATCCACGGCGAGACCAACCTGAACACCTTCCGCGACGGCGCGCGGGTGCTGCGGACCATCTTCAGCGAGTACGGCCGGATGCGCCGTCAGCGCCGTACCGCCCGGCGTGACGGCACCGTGGTCGTCCGCCAGCGCACGGCCGCCGACGCCGACGCGGACGCCGCAACGGTCCGCCTCGAGCAGATCAACCGGAACACCCCGGCGGCCAACGCCCACCCGGCCGACCCGCGTTCCACCGGCGCGCACGTCAACCGCGGCGCCTTCCACGAGGTCGGCACCCGCCGCACCGACGACGTCAAGAAGCGGCTGCAGGCCCGCGCCGCCCTCGAGGACTGACCCACCCCGCATCGCCGGTCCCCCGACCATCTGCCGAGGAGCTCCCGCCCGTGCACACCCACCGACCGTCCGTCAGCATCGTCATCCCGACCCACACCGAGGACCGCTGGTCGTCGCTCGTACGCACCGTCGCCTGCGCCAAGGCGCAGGTCTACACGCCAGCCGAAGTGGTGGTCGTGGTCGACCACAACCCGGCCCTGTACCGCCGGGCCCGCCGCGACCTGGCCGGCGTCACCGTGCTGGAGAACCAGTACGCCAAGGGCGTGTCCGGCAACCGCAACACCGGAGCGTTCCACACCCACACCGCGCTGATCGCGTTCATGGACGACGACGTGATCTCCGAGCCGGACTGGCTCGGTGCCCTCGTCGCGCCGTTCGCCGACCCCAAGGTGGTCGGCACCGGCGGCGGGATCAGCCCGGCGTGGGAGGGACCGGCTCCGCGCTGGATGCCCGAGGAGTTCCTCTGGGCGGTCGGCGGCTCGTACCAGGGGATGCCCACCGAGACCGCCCCGATCCGCAACGTCTGGTCGGCGAGCATGGTGGTGCGCCGCGAGACGTTCATGGCCGTCGGCGGGTTCCGCACCGGCTTCGGCAAGCTTGGCGGGCAGAACCGGCCCGAGGACACCGAGCTGTGCATCCGGATGAGCGCGGCCGGCGGCGGCCACTGGATGTACGTACCCGGCGCGGTCATCCGCCACGAGGTGCCGGCGTCCCGCTCCACCTTCTCGTTCTTCCTGCGCCGGTGCTACGCGGAGGGGCGCGGCAAGGTGCAGATGGCCGGCCTGAACAAGACCACGGACAGCCTCGGCGCCGAGCGGAACTACCTGCGCTCGCTGCCCCGGGCCGTGGGCCGCAACCTCGCCGCGGCGTCGCGCGGCCGGGGCGTGGCACACGCGCTCAAGGCCGGCAGTGTGCTCGCCGGTGTCGCCGCGGCCGGATTCGGCGGCGCGGTCGAGACCGTGTCGACGCGGCGCACCGAGCGTCGCCCGGTGCTGGAGGCGACCCGATGATCAACGGCGACGTGTGGACACCCGAACCGCGCGCGGAGACGATGCTCAGCGCGCCCGCCATCGAGCCCACCGGTGCGGTCCGGCCGGCCGCGGTGTACGACATCGACGTGGCCGACCCGCTGCCCACCGTCCCGGCGGTCGGTGCCGACGGCCGGCGGGTACGCCGGGCCTGGATGCTGGTCCGGCTGTTCACCGAACCCCTGGGTACGGTGCTCGTCGACGTACCCGCGAAGGGTCTGCGCCCCGCGGACGTGGCGGCCGCGATCAACGTCGGACTGGGCACCGCGCTGGCGCCGAAGCTGGCCGGGTACGGCCTGACCGCCCTGCCGGTCGACGGCATCACCCCGGACCGCGAGCCGGCGTTCCTGGCCCGCCGCCGCGAGGTCCTCGCCACCGCGCCGCACATCACCGTGGTGGTCTGCACCCGGGAACGACCCGACGCCCTGGCCCGATGCCTGGACAGCCTGCTCACCCAGGACTACCCCGGCTACCGCATCCTGGTCGTCGACAACGCACCCGTCACCGACACCA